>CADBXM010000010.1 GCA_902798745.1 uncultured Eubacteriales bacterium | reverse complement strand
AGGAACCGTGGGGCACACGGGGATAGCTCGTTGATACTCAAGTCGTTAGGCTTGTTGAGCGAGAAGCCCCCACTTCTATAAGTGGTGGGAGCATGTCACTGAGCACTAAGCAAATCATAAAGGAACAAATTTGAAGCCTCGGAAAAGAGGCTTCTTTTGTTTGTAAAAAAAGGCTGGATAACTGAAAAATAAGTGTTGACAGAGGCGTGAGGAACGAGTACACTATGCGTAGCGATTAGCACTCTGATGTGACGAGTGCTAACAAATAATAAAAACAAGGAGGCGGACAATGGATCTGAGCGAAAGACAATTACAGATACTGCAGGCGATAATAACAGACTATGTAGAAAACGCCGAGCCGGTCGGTTCCAGGTCGATCGCAAAGAAGTACGATCTCGGTGTCAGCCCTGCGACCATAAGAAACGAGATGTCAGACCTCGAAGAGATGGGGTATCTGACACATCCTCATACATCGGCGGGCAGAGTTCCTTCAGATAAGGCATACAGACTATACGTAAATACCCTTATGCAAAAGAAGAACCTGAGCGCCAAAGACAAGCGCATGATAAACGACCGTCTTGCCGCGAGCCGTGATGAGTTCGACAGGACTATAAGACATGCTGCCGAGCTTCTCTCCGAGATCACCAATCTGGCGTCGTTCGCGATGACACCGGCGACCAACGAGGAGCAGATCAGCTTCATAAGGCTGCTGCCGGTAGACAGAGGCACGATAATCCTCATGATAGTAGGAGAAAGCGGCAATGTCACAAACACCACGCTGAGACTGAACGTTCCGTACACACAGGAAGCGCTCGACCTTCTCAGCAAGAACATGACGGTGAACTACAAAGGCAGGACGCTCGACGATGTGCTCAAGAGCGAGATCATAGAAGATGTCGGGTCGGATATCGAGGCAATGAGCCAGCTCAAGGGCAATGTAATGCCTAGCTTCATCAGGACGCTCGAAGACATGCTCAACGTAAACCTCTACATGGAGGGAATGACGAACATTTTCGATCTGCCTGAGTACTCGAGCATAGACAGGGCGAGAGACTTCATGGAACTCTTCGCGCAAAAGGACTGGTTCACCCAGAAGATGCTCGCAAGAGGAGAAGGCGTCGTAGTCACGATAGGTGATGAAAACGATACTATGAAGGACTGCACTCTGATCACAGCAAGCTACCATGTCGATGGCAAGCTTGTAGGCAAGATCGGAGTCATAGGACCTACAAGGATGAAATACGATGAAGTAACATCCATCATGGAATATCTTACAAACAATCTCAGCGAGACTTTCAGGCTCGTAGATAATACTAATAACACGGAGGACGAAGGATAATGGCAGAAGACCATAAGAAAAAGATCCACATTGAAGATGGCAATGTCGAAGCTGAAGAAAAGAAGGCTGCGGCAGAGTCAAAGGAAGTAAAGGAAGAGGCTGAAGAAGAGGCAAAGACCACTGAAGAGCCTGAAAAGGAAGAAGAAAAGGCTGAGGAAAGCGAAGAGGAAAGCGGCGCTGAGACAGAGGAGACGTCTGCTGAAGACGAAAAGGACGCTGAGGCCGAAGAGTCTGAGCGTTACATGAGACTGATGGCGGAATTCCAGAACTTCAAGAGAAGGGCCGCCAGAGAAAAATCAGATATACACGCTTACGCTAACGAGCGCATAGTAAACGATATATTGCCGGTGCTCGATAATTTCGAAAGAGCGCTTGATACAGAAACAGATGATATTGAAGCATACGCCAAGGGCATGGAGCTGATATTCGAACAGCTGAAGGCAGCGCTTGATAAAGCCGGTGTCAAAGAGATAGAAGCCCTCGGATGCGACTTCGATCCAAACGTACACAATGCCGTTATGACGGACAACACCGATGAATACGAAAATGACAAGATCAGCAAGGTGCTCCAGAAGGGCTACAAGCTGAACGACAAAGTGGTGAGACCGTCGATGGTAGCTGTAAATAAAAAGTAATCAATAGCATGCATGGCGCTTGCTTATATGCATCTGCAGGGTACGGCTCTCGCCTCGCTGCGGCTATACGCAGCGGTACTAAGCTCTGTCGGCGCCTACGGCTTGCCAGTCGCTAAGTGCCGGCTACCGCAGAGCCCCTGCCGCTACATATAAGCAAGCACATAATCACAAATTAGTTAATAAATCCCATTTATATACAGGAGGACATAAATAATGAGCAAAGTTATCGGAATCGATTTAGGAACAACAAACAGCTGCGTAGCAGTACTCGAAGGCGGCGAGCCTACAGTTATCACAAACTCTGAAGGAATGAGAACTACTCCATCGGTAGTTTCGTTCACAAAGAGCGGTGAGAGACTCGTTGGTGAGACAGCGAAGAGGATCGCTATCACTGAGCCTGAGGGCACAGTAGCATCCATCAAGAGACATATGGGTGAAAACTACACAGTAAATCTCAGAGGCAAGGACTACACACCTCAGGACATCTCGGCTATGATCCTGCAGAAGCTCAAAGCTGACGCAGAAGCATATCTCGGCGAGAAGGTAACAGAGGCAGTTATCACAGTCCCTGCATACTTCAGTGACGCACAGAAGCAGGCTACAAAGGACGCCGGCAAGATCGCCGGACTCGACGTAAAGAGAATCATCAACGAGCCAACAGCTGCATCACTCGCATATGGACTCGATAAGGACACCGGAAGCCACAAGATCTTGGTTTATGACCTCGGCGGCGGCACATTCGATGTATCCGTACTCGAGCTTGGTGACGGAGTATTCGAAGTTCTCGCTACAAACGGCGACACACATCTCGGTGGAGATGACTTCGACAACGCTCTGATGAACTTCCTTGCTGACAGCTTCCAGAAGGAGAACGGCATCGACCTCCGTCAGGACAAGATGGCTCTCCAGAGACTGAAAGAAGCTGCAGAGAAGGCTAAGAAGGAGCTTTCTACGGCTCAGACCACAAAGGTAAATCTGCCGTTCATCGCTGCAAGCGAAGCAGGTCCGCTCCATATGGATATGGACGTGACGAGAGCCAGATTCGAACAGCTCACAAAGGGTCTCGTAGACAGGACCATCGAGCCAATGCATAAAGCCATGAAGGACGCAGGCGTTACTTCGGCAGACCTCGCTAAGGTCATCCTCGTTGGCGGATCCACACGTATCCCGGCTGTTCAGGAAGCAGTAAAGAACGTAACAGGTAAAGAGCCGTTCAAGGGCATCAACCCTGATGAGTGCGTAGCTATCGGAGCTGCTATCCAGGCAGGCGTACTCACAGGAGAGGTCAACGATATCCTGCTCCTCGACGTAACACCGCTTTCACTCTCCATCGAGACACTCGGCGGAGTAGCTACAAAGCTGATCGAGAGAAACACTACTATTCCTACAAAGAAGAGCCAGATCTTCTCAACAGCTGCAGACAACCAGACAGCAGTAGATATCCACGTAATGCAGGGTGAGCGTGAGATGGCTGCCGGAAACATCACACTCGGCAGATTCCAGCTCAGCGGCATCGCACCGGCTCCACGCGGGATCCCTCAGATCGAGGTAACATTCGACATCGACGCAAACGGTATCGTAAATGTAAGCGCCAAGGATATGGCTACAGGCAAAGAGCAGAAGATCACTATCACTTCTTCGACAAAGCTCTCCGAGGACGAGATCAACGCTAAGATCAAAGAGGCTGAGCAGTTCGCAGAGGAAGATAAGAAGCAGAAGGAAGCAGTCGAGACAAAGAACCAGTCCGAGGGCATGATCTTTGAGATCGACAAGCAGCTCGGTGAGCTCGGCGACAAGGTGACTGAAGACGAGAAAGCTGCAGTAAACGCTGCTAAGGATGAACTTCAGGCTGCCGTTGACGCAGGCGATGTTGAAGCCATGAAGACAAAGATGGAAGCTCTGACAAACGCTTTCTATCCGATCTCCACAAGGATCTATCAGGAAGCTCAGGCTGCGGCAGGACAGGCCGGCGCAGGCGCTCAGGGTTTCGATCCTAACAACATGGGAGGCATGGGATTCGATCCTAACAACATGGGCGGATTCAATCCTGGAAACATGGGTGGACAGCAGCCTAATGACGGCACAGTCGACGCTGACTACGAAGTAGTAGACGACGATAAGTAAGCTGAAATGCAGTGACGGGTTATAGACGTCAAAGAATATAAAACATCGAGCCGCGGCATCGCCGCGGCTCAGCGAAAATCGGAAGGAAACCATATAAGATGGCAGACAAAAGGGATTATTATGAGGTCCTTGGGGTCGACAAAAACGCTTCGGACGCGGATATAAAAAAGGCTTATCACAAGCTTGCGATGAAGTATCATCCGGATAAAAATCCGGGAGATAAGGCCGCGGAAGAGAAATTCAAAGAAGCCAACGAGGCTTATGAGATACTGTCGGACCCTGATAAAAAGAGCAGATATGACAGATTCGGTCACGCAGGAGTGGATCCGAGCTACGGAGCAGGCCAGGGAGGATTTGGCGGCTTCGGCGGTTTCGGTAATTTCGGCGGCGGCTTCGGTGGCGCAGGTGGCATGGGCTTCGATGACATATTCGATATGTTCGGAGGCATGGCAGGCGGTTCCAGGAGAAGACGTGGCGGCCCTCAGAAGGGACGTGATCTTCAGAAGACCGTGACTATAGATTTCACGGATGCTCTCTTTGGCTGCAGCAAACAGATAGAACTGACAAAGGATGTGAAATGTAAGACCTGCAGCGGCACAGGCGCCAAGCCGGGCACCTCAAAGAAGACCTGCGATCAGTGCGGAGGAAGCGGCCAGGTAACACAGGTAAGCAACACTCCGTTCGGAAGATTCCAGAATGTCAGCACATGCCCTAAGTGCGGCGGCACAGGCCAGGTAGTCGAGACTCCTTGCTCGGACTGCGGCGGCACAGGCAGACAGAGAAAAACAGTCAAGCTCAAGGTGGACATCCCTGCGGGAGTGGATACCGACAGCATCGTAACACTGAGAGGACAGGGCGAGCCGGGAGCAAACGGCGGCCCGGACGGCGATCTCTATATCGTGGTCAATGTAAGACCTCACAGCACATACCGGAGAAGAGGAAACGACCTTTACCTCGAGATGCCTATAACTTTTGCGCAGGCTGCTCTCGGAGCGAAGGTGCAGGTGCCGGGCTTCGGTGAAAGCTACAGCTACACGATAACACCGGGCACGCAGACAGGTTCTTCATTCAGACTCAAAGGCAAAGGTGTGCCTGACGTAAGGACAGGAAGGAAGGGCGATCTCTACGTAAAGGTGGTGGTCGAGGTACCTACAAAACTGTCCCGCAAGGAAAAGAAGGCGGTCGAGGAAATGGCTGCCAGTCTCGGAGCTGACGCGCATCCTAAGAAAACAAAATTTGATAAGCTGAGATTTTAACAGTAACAGACAAGGCGCATCGCAGGAGCGAAAAAGCAATTGCTCTGTGATGCGCCATTTTTATACCCAAATGGTGCAGGCGGACTACCCGTCTGTACGTGTAAAAAAGGAAAAAATATGATAGTAGTACCTGTATACAACATAATACTGGCACCGGGCGCTTCTATTTATATGAACATAGATCAGGTAAAAAGAAGCGCTGTCGACAAGAATATCACTCAGGGCGAGCGTGTGGTCCTGATCGTTGCGAAGGAAAACATAAACATCAACGATCTTAATGAGGACAGTTTCTATCCGATAGGAATGTCGGGCACTATTACCGAGGTGAACAGGCAGGGCTATGTGTTGCTCCACCTGGGCTACAGAGTGAATGTAGAGAACATCGAAATTAGACCCGATCACACGATCAGCCTCAGCATGTCGAGGCGCCATGATATAGAGGATCTTCCTCTCTCTGAAGAGGAACGCAAGCTCGAAGATCTCATGAAGGAAATCAGAGAATTTGCTTCCAATTTTGAATGGGGTGATTCAGTCGATTACTGGCTGAAGCAGATAAGCACCCTTGGTATGGCAGCAAGCGCTATGTCCCCTTGGCTCGACGAGCCTAATGACAAGCGCTATGCCATACTCGCTGAGGACAGCAGGGCGAAGAGGGCCGATCTGATCGAAGAGATGATCTACGGATTCCTCGAGGTAGGCAGGATCACGAATGAGGCGATGACTTCACAGCAAGAGGACCATCAGCGGATGTACCGTGAGCAGGCCATAAAGCGCCAGATGGAACATCTCCAAAAAGAACTCGATGAGATGCATCCTGAGAACATAACGGATATCCGTAAGTTCGAGCAGAAGATAGAAGAGTCGGGCATGAATGAGACCGCCAGAAAGGAAGCGGACAAAGTCCTCAACCGTCTCAAACAGGAAGGTCAGCAGAGCGCTGAATCCGGCATGCTCTATGACTATCTCGACTTCATCACAGGTTTGTCCTGGAAGAAGGAGGAATCCGTAAATATCGATCTTGAGGACGCGAGACGTATACTCGATGAAGACCATTACGGGCTTTCGAGGGTCAAAGATCGCATAGTCCAGCAGATCGCCGTGATGAACCTCAGAAAGCAGCAATCCGGCTCGATCCTCCTCTTTGTGGGAGCTCCGGGCACAGGAAAAACAAGTATAGGAAAGAGCATCGCGAGAGCGCTCGGCCGCGAATATGTAAGGGTGAGCCTCGGCGGTGTGCATGATGAATCGGATATTCGCGGACATCGCCGCACATATATAGGGGCGATGCCGGGCAGGATCATGGACGGAATCCAGAAGAGCGGTGTGTCCAATCCTGTTATGGTGCTCGATGAGGTGGACAAGCTCTCGGATTCCTTCCACGGAAGCCCGGCGAGCGCTCTTCTTGAAGTGCTCGACCCTGAGCAGAATAATACCTTTACCGACCACTATATGAATGTTCCGTACGACCTTTCGGATGTGCTTTTCATTTGTACGGCCAACACCGCCGACACGATACCGGAGCCGCTCCTTAACCGTATGGAGGTCATACAGTTCAGCGGATATACTCCTATCGAAAAGCTTCAGATCGCAAAGAGACATCTGGTGCCTAAGTCTATGGAATCCATGGGGATAAGCCCTGATCAAATGGAAGTGACCGATGATGCTCTCAAAACTCTGATCTCCGAGTACACTATGGAGGCCGGAGTAAGAGGACTCAGGAAAAGGATAGACAATCTTTGCAGGATATTTGCCGTAAAAGTAGCGAGCAAGCCGGATGAGAAGTTCGTCGTCACAGCTGAAAGCCTAAGAGAAGAGCTGGAGGACAGACCGGTCAAACATGATATGGTGCTCAAGGATCCGAGACCGGGAGTAGTGACAGGCCTTGCGTGGACCCCGGTAGGAGGGGAGATACTTTATATAGAGACCATGTTCACAAAGGGCAAGGGTGATATAATAATCACAGGTCAGCTCGGCGATGTAATGAAAGAGTCGGCAAGGATAGCCGTCAGTCTGGTCAAGACGATATTCCCGGGCAAGGCTGACAAATTCAGCGATAATGACCTTCACATCCATGTGCCTGAAGGTGCTGTTCCTAAGGATGGCCCTTCAGCCGGAATAGCTCTTACGACAGCGATATCTTCTCTTGTCACAGAACATGCGGTAGATCCTCACATAGCGATGACCGGAGAGGTTGCGCTTCGCGGAGCCGTGACGCCTATAGGCGGACTTCCGGAAAAACTCATGGCGGCTGAGAGAGCAGGGATCACAAAGGTATTCATACCTGCTGAAAACGACTTTGATCTCAAGGATGTCGCTGAAGAGGTGAAGGACAAGATAGACATCTCTCTGGTGTCTAATGTAGGAGAAGTTCTCAAGGCGACGGGCATCATCGATGCGGCAGGGACCGCCGCGTAAAGTCACGTGAGAAGAAATGGCGAGTATAGACAATTATAAAAATGACAGCAAGGCGGATGCCAGAATAGAGGAAAAGCGACGCAGGAACGCCGAGAGAAGGGCTGCAAGGACAGGAGCGAATGCAGGTAAGACCGGCGCGGGAACAAAAAAGCAGGCTCCGAAAAAAAGCGTGAAAAAGACGAAGCTTATACTGTTCGGAGTCATAGCTCTCGTAGTTCTGGTACTGATTATCCGCCTGATCGTGTTTATAGGGAGCACATCCATGCATCACTTAAACGATGAAGGTCTGAAGCATGCGGAGCGCTTTTCGAATTCTCTCAAAGTGCATGGGATCGATGTATCATCTTACCAGGACGAAATAAACTGGAAGAAAGCAAAGTCATCTGAAGCCGATTTCGCCTTTATACGTGCTGGATACAGGAGCGCTAAAACAGGCGAGCTTAATGAAGACAAGACGTTTGAAAAGAACATGAAAGCTGCGGACAAAGCCGGAGTCATGAAAGGCGTCTATTTCTATTCGCAGGCATTGAACGCTAAAGAGGCCGAGGAGGAAGCGGAATACCTGTTGGAACTTGTAAAGCCCTACAATATAGAGTTACCTCTTGTTATAGATTTTGAGATATACGAGGGTGGCAGACTCGATAAGGCCATACAGACCGGCGACATGGCATATGCTTCGGCGTATCACGACATAGTGCTTGCTTTCTGCGACAAAGTGGAAAAGGCCGGTTATGAATCCTGCGTATACGCAAACTACAGCATGCTGACCAACTATATGGACTCCAATATGATAGGAGACGAAGCGACGGTTTGGGCAGCGCAGTACGGCGGGCACTGTGACGTTGAAGGAAATTATATGTATTGGCAGTGCGCTGAAGACGCGGAAATAAGCGGCATAAAAGGACCTGTTGATCACGATATCTGGTACATTGAGCCGGGAAGAGTGTATCCGACACAGGCAAGAGGCTCAAAGAGCCAGACATCTGTAGGCGATCTCAAAGTGGAGTTCAACAAAAAGAGCTATAAACTGAAGAATCACAGAGCGGTACCTAAGGTGACTGTTACATCGAAGGACGGAAAGAAGCTTAAAAACGGCAAACACTACGAGATATCCTTCATCAAAAATACGACGAAGGGCACAGGCTACGCGGTCATACGCGGTATCGGCAAATACAAGGACTGGACAACAGTCCCATTCACTATCGAATAGAGGTCATTATGAAATTTGTAAGCTGGAACGTAAACGGATTCAGAGCAGTGCTAAAGAAGGGCTTTGAGGATATTTTTGCGGAACTGGACGCCGACTTTTTCTGCCTGCAGGAAACAAAGATGCAGGAAGGGCAGGCGGACTTTCATCCCGAGGGATATCTTGAGTTCTACAACTACGCGGAGAAGAAGGGCTATTCAGGCACCGCGGTCTTCGCAAAGGAGAGCATGGGAGAGCCTCTCTCGGTAGCTTATGGCATCGACGGAGAGCACGATGATGAAGGCAGGGTCATAACTCTTGAGTATCCTGATTTCTACCTCATATGCTGCTACGTGCCAAACGCTCAGGATGGCCTCAAGCGCATAGACTACAGATGCGAATTCGAGGACGCGATGAGAGAATATATGTCTGCCTTGGATAAGAAGAAACCGGTCATTTATTGCGGCGATCTGAATGTGGCTCACAACGAGATCGACCTCAAAAACCCGGGACCAAACAGAGGGAATGCCGGATTCTCTGATGAGGAAAGAGGCAAGATGACAGAACTTCTCGGCGCGGGATTCACGGATACGTTCAGACACCTTTATCCCGACACCGTTACGTACTCCTGGTGGTCATACCGTATGAAAGCCAGGGAGAGGAACGCGGGGTGGCGTATCGACTATTTCATCATATCCGACCGACTGAAAGACAAACTCAAAGACGCGGAAATACTAACAGAGATCTACGGAAGCGATCACTGCCCGGTAAGCGTCACACTGGACATCTGATAAGAGATGGAACAAAGATCTATATCAACTAAATATCTGTTGAAAAGGTTTTATCCTTATTTCAAACCATATTGGCACATACTGGTCTTCGACCTGCTATGTGCCTCTTTGACGAGCGCCTGCGATCTTGTGCTTCCTCTGATGGTGAGGCATATCACCAACACTGTGACGAGCTCGCCGGCAGATCTAACCATCGAGATGGTGGTTAAGATCACGGTGCTCTATATAGCACTCAGGATCGTGGATGTGGCAGCCAATTACTACATGCAGAACACCGGTCATGTCATGGGAGCCCGCATAGAGACAGATATGCGGAGCGATCTTTTTGAGAAATTCCAGGAACTCTCATATAGATACTACAGCGACAACAAAACAGGCCAGCTGATATCCCGCATCACGACAGACCTCTTTGACATAGCAGAATTCGCGCATCACTGCCCGGAAGAATACTTCATCGCGGCGGTAAAGATAGTCGTAGCGTTTTGCGTGCTTATAAGGGTGAACGTGCTTTTGACCTTACTTCTATTTGCCCTCATACCGATGATGATATATTTCGCCATGAAATTCAGGGTGAAAATGAGGAGCGCTTTCAAATGGCAGAGGAGCGAACTCGGGGAGATCAATTCCAATGTTGAAGACAGCCTTCTCGGAATACGTGTTTCCAAGTCATTTGCAAACGAAGATATAGAAGAGGAGCGTTTCGAAAAAGGCAATTCGAGATTTCTCACCACCAAGAAAGTGAGTTACAAAAACATGGCGGGCTTCCGCAGCGTCACACGTCTGTTTGACGGACTGATGTATATTTCGATAGTGTTCTTCGGTTCGCTTGCTCTCATACGGGGACATATCAACGCCGGTGACTTTGTCGCATATCTTATGTATACGGGCGTGCTGCTCGAATCAGTTCGAAGAGTCGTTGAATTCACAGAACAGTTCCAGAAGGGGATCACCGGCATCGAGAGATTCATCGAGGTAATGGACACCGAGATAGAAATCGAAGATTCACCGGAAGCCGTCGATATGCCTGAAAGTGTAGAAGGCGAGATCGAATTCAGGGACGTTTCGTTTTCATATATTGAAAAGACCTATGAAGAGCCCGGTGAAGAAAGCGAAAGCAGCGGCAATGAAAACGTACTGAGTCACATAAACCTGAAGATAGCAAGTGGCGAGAACGTCGCGATAGTAGGTCCAAGTGGCTCGGGCAAGACCACGTTCTGCAATCTTATACCGCGCTTTTACGATGTGAGCGGCGGTGCTGTGCTCATAGACGGGCGTGACATTAGAGAATACAAAGTTCGGTCTCTTCGCGGCAGGATAGGAATGATGCAGCAGGATGTGTATCTGTTCTCAGACACCGTGGCAGGAAACATAGGATATGGCAGACCGGGCGCTTCGATGGACGAGATAATCGAGGCAGCGAAGCTGGCAGGCGCGGATGAATTTATACGAGATCTCCCTGAAGGTTACTACACGTATGTGGGTGAGCGAGGCGCAAAGCTCTCCGGTGGTCAGAAACAACGCATCAGTATAGCAAGAGTATTTCTGAAGAATCCTCCGATACTGATACTCGACGAGGCGACGTCAGCTCTCGACAATGAGAGCGAGCACTATGTGCAGAAATCGCTCTCCGAGCTTGCTAAGGGGCGCACCACGATCACCATCGCCCACAGGCTATCCACGGTAAAGGGCGCAGACAGGATCATAGTTCTCACAGACGATGGTATAGCCGAGGAAGGCACTCACAACGAGCTGATGGAAAAGGGCGGAATATACGCTTCTATGCATTCATTTACATGATCAAATATTATGTTCAGAAAGTCCTTGCATTGGCAGGGGCTTTTCTATACAATAAGCGTTGCGAATTAATGCATTTTATTAAGAAAGTGGGGTAAAAAATGGCAAACATTAAATCCGCAAAGAAAAGAATCCGTGTAATCGACAAGAAGACAGCAAGAAACATCAGAGTTAAGAATCACATCAAGGAAGCTGAAAAGGCATTCCTCGCTGCGATCGAAGCCGGCAACGCCGATGAGGCAAAGAAGGCTTTCCAGCATGTTGAGAAGAAGCTCATGCAGGCAGCTGCAAAGGGCACATTCCACAAGAACACTGTCTCCCGTAAGATCAGCAGATTCGAGAGTAAACTGAACGCGCTCAGCGCAAAGTAAACTCACCCGTCCCCACACAGCGTATAAGTTAAATGCGCATACAAGCGGAGTGTCTCCCGCTTGTTTTTTTGTATTTATAAAAAACACGCATGGTGGCTGTTGATATCCGAACGCATGTTCTATATTATTATATTACCGGGACGCATAATGAGGATTATGAGACAGGCGGTAGATGTGCTGGCCGTGTTCGATGTAGGGGCTCTTTCACCGAGACCTATAAGATTTAAGGTGGTGGAGCGGGGCATAAAAAAGACGGTCAGAGTTACGGATATAAAGAATATAGAGTGGTATGGCGCGGGTGGAATGACTCGCATAGTTTATGATTGCCTCACAGTATGTGAAGGCCGTAGGATAGAATATCAGCTGCTCTTTTTCTATAAAGAATGCAGATGGGAGATAGATAAGAGCGCCTGATTTCTGTGAAAAGGTAGCATCCACTTGATTCTACAGAAATCATTTTATATCATTATTTTAATATCAACTTACTGAGTTGACAAATAAATACCAGCCGGAAAGGCTTTCAAAATGGAGATATAAGGAGGATAAGATGAAACTCTGGCAATCAGTGATTTGCCACAACAAGGCATATCTTTTAATTGCAGCAATAATAACATTCATACTATCATTTGCAGTGACGTTTTCATTGAATTCAGAGAAAGTATTTGCTGATTATGAAGATGCAAAAGTTATTGAATGCGGTAAGGACTATACCGTAACTGTCCCGGCCAAGACAGAGAGCGGTAAAATATATTACAGATTCAAGGACAAACGCGAAAAGGAGACCAGTACTTACTTCTGTATATATGATTACATGGTTACTGCTTTTTATGTATCGGGCGACGGAAAGGCGGATATTGAGCATTGGTTTACTGATGGCGGAGTAGAATCTAACAATATACTCAGCGGGATCTGCAAAAGCAATCCAAGCGTAGACACTGCAACTGATTTGCTTGGGTGCTACGATAATATGGATGACCTATTCGTGTTTGTCAATGAATCAGAGTCTCCCGTCACATTAAGATTTCGGGTAGATCCAATTTTAGCGTCCAAAATTGAAAAAAAGACTCAGAATACCGGAGCCAAACCCGGCACTACAGCAAAAGTCAACGGAGCTACTGTCAAGGTGGTGAAAAATGTCAGCAGCTCTGCTCCTGGATGTGTCATTTATACAGCAGCTCCAAACAAGAGCTCGGTGACCGTACCTGCTGAAGTAACGATCAATGGAACAGATTTTAAGGTTACACAGGTAGGGACAAAGGCATTCAAAGGTAAGAAGATCAAGAAGGTTACCCTTGGCTCTAATATACTTACAATCAAGGCAAAAGCTTTCAAAGGATCAAATGTTACAAAGGTCATAATAAAAACAAAGCTTCTTAGGAAGACAAAGATAAAGATGTGCCTTAAGGGATCTAAAGTCAAAACTGTACAAATCAAAGTCGGAAATAAGAAAACCAACAAAAAGTACGTCAAAACCTACAAAAAGATCTTCACCAAGAAGATCGTTGGTGCAAAAGTTAAAATTAAGTAAATTGGCAGGCATTTGAATCAAACATATCAAAAGACCGGGTCTTCCGGTCTTTTGCTTTTGTACTACAGTAGAGCAGACATAAATATGCAGATGGGAGCTTGCAAGAGGGGCGAACTGACAGCTGTCAGCTCATCGCCTTTTTGTTGATAAATGCAGGCATCTTTGCTCGTGCTATTACATTAAAAATGGGTTATAATTAAAGAACAGTAGATATATAGATATTGTAAGGAGAAATCAAATGAATAGATTGAGCATCAACAATGACTCAAGAACTGTCATTGCGATGAAAGGACTCCTGAATGACCGTATCCGCAGAAGCCACGTTGCTCCTGCAGGCAACTGTCCGGTCAACATGTGCGCGTCCTACGCAAGACAGTGCCTCTCCGAGAGCTGCGGCAAATGCATTCCATGCAAGGTCGGGCTCGAAAGAGTGGCTGAGCTGCTTGAGGAAGTCGAAGACGGAAAAGGATCGCCTAAGCATCTCACAGACATCAAGGAACTGCTTGATACGATCAGAGACAGCGCCGACTGTGCGATAGGCTTTTCCGCGGCAGATGATCTGTCCAAAGCGATACAGGAAGCCTGGACCGATCTCGAATCCCATGTCAACAATGGCGTGTGCAGTTCGGTAGTGGAATCTGTCCCATGTATGAAGGGTTGCCCTGCGAATGTAGATGTGCCGGGCTATATCGCACTTACCAAAGCAGGCAGATATGCGGATGCTGTAAGAGTGATCCGTTACGATAACCCGTTCCCGGCTTCGTGTGCCCTCGTATGCGAGCATCCGTGTGAACGCTACTGCAGAAGGAACATGATAGATGATTCGGTAAATATACGCGGCATCAAACGTTCGGCTGTTGACGGAGCGGGCAAAGTAGATCCCCCTGAATGCATGCCATCGACGGGCAAGAAGATCGCCATCATAGGTGGAGGTCCTTCGGGACTCACTGTCGCATACTACCTGCAGCTTATGGGCCATCAGACCACGCTGTTTGAAAGACGCAAAAAACTCGGAGGCATGATGCGCTACGGCATTCCAAGATACCGCCTCCCGGATGAATATCTTGCATACGACATAGACACTATCCTTTCAACAGGTGTTGAGGTAAAGCTTGAATGTGACATCACTGATACCGAATTTAACTCGATAAAGCAGGAGTACGATGCGGTATATATTTCGATCGGAGCGCACGCGGCCAACAAGCTCGGAATCGAGGGAGAGGATGCCGAAGGTGTGCTTTCGGCCGTAGAACTGTTGAGAGCGATGGGCGATGACGAAGCCCCTGACTTAAAGGGAAAGAGAGTTGCCATAGTAGGTGGCGGCAATGTCGCGATGGACTGCACCAGGACAGCGAAGAGGCTCGGCGCCGATGTCACCTGCGTATACAGGAGAAGGCAGGAGGACATGACAGCTCAGCCTGAGGAAGTGCTCGGCGCGATCGCTGAAACATGCAGGTTCATGACAATGGCAGTTCCTGTGAGGATCGAAACGGATGCGGACGACAAGGTGTCCGCCCTTATAGTCCAGCCTCAGATCCCGGGCGAATACGATCGCGGAAGACCGATGCCGATGAGTGCCGAAAAGGACGAAGTCAGGATCGAATGTGACATAGTAGTTGCCGCGATAGGCCAGAAGATAGACAGTGAAGCGTTTGAAGCTGCAGGTGTGCCTACAAGCAGAAACAGGATAAGCGCTGGAGATGATACTTTGGTAGACACTGAAGGTCTGGTTTTCTCGGGCGGAGACGTAACGAGCGGCCCATCTACAGTAATAAGGGCGGTCGAGGCCGGCAAGACTGCCGCTGCTAATATCGACCAGGCGCTTGGTTACAACCATAGACTGCCGAGAGATATTGAGATACCTTATGCTAATGCGAAGATCCCGTACAAGACAGGAAGGGTCAATCTGCCTGAAAGAGAAGCTCTTGACAGAGCAGGCGACTTCAGCATTATCGAAGGAAGAATGACGGATCAGGAATTACAACAGGAGTGTTCCAGATGCCTCAGGTGCGATCACTACGGCATGGGCAGCGTGAGAGGAGGTCGTGAATCATGGTAAAGATCACAATAGACGGAATCAAGACCGAAGTGCCTGAGGGCACTAAAATACTCGAAGCGGCCGAATCTGTGGGGATAAGGATCCCAAGGCTCTGCTACTTCAAAGAAATCAACGAAGTGGCTGCCTGCAGGGTCTGCGTAGTAGAAGTAGAAGGCGCAGACAGACTGCTTGCGGCTTGCAATACAGTCTGTTCTGACGGGATGGTAATCAAAACCAATTCCCGTAGAGTAAGAAACGCCAGGAAAAACAACGTCAAACTCATACTCACGAGGCATAATACTTCGTGTACATCATGCATAAGAGACGGCTCGTGCGCGCTCCAGGATATCGCGAAGGAATTCAATATAACGAGTCAGATCGTTGAGAATCCTCATGCGACACTCAAGTGGGACTTAACGGAACCGCTGATCCGCGATGACTCGAAGTGCGTCACGTGTTTCAGATGCTACAACGAATGTCATAAGATACAGGAACTGTCTGTATGGGACATACTCGGAACAGGCAGGCGCTCGTATATCGGACTGGATCCGAGAAGAGGCGAGCTGCATACGATGTGCGCTCTTTGCGGACAGTGCATCACTCACTGCCCGACCGGCGCGCTTACGGCAAGAGACGATACGAGCAAATTCTATAATGCAGTCGATGACCCTGATGTGATCACTGTGGTACAGGTAGCGCCGGCTGTAAGGTCTGCCTATGGCGAGATGCTTGGTCTCCCTAAAGAGGTCGCAACAGAAAAGAGAATGGCGGCTGCTATCAAAGCGCTGGGAGTCGACTATGTATTCGACACTAACTTCACCGCCGACCTCACCATTATGGAAGAGGGAAGTGAGCTGCTTCAGTTCCTCGGTGAGAGGGACGGCCTGCCGAAGGGAGAATTCGCAGCCGGAAAGCGCCGCGGAGATTTTCCGATGTTCACGTCCTGCTGTCCGGGCTGGGTACGGTACATAAAGATGAAGTATCCTGAGATGGTGCCTCAGCTTTCGAGCGCCAAGTCTCCGCAGCAGATGTTCGGCTCGGTCACAAAGTCATATTTCGCCGAAAGGATAGGAGTAGATCCGGAGAAGATATTCTGCATCTCTATAATGCCATGTACAGCCAAGAAGTATGAGTGCGATGTGCCGGAACTTCAGGATGCGGCGGCAAAGGATGTCGATATGGTGCTTACAACGCGCGAATTTTCAAGATTGCTGCGCACGGTACATGTCGATCAGCTCGATGAGATCGAATTCGATTCACCTCTCGGTACAGGCACAGGCGCTGCTGTCATCTTCGGACGTACAGGCGGTGTTATGGAAGCTGCGCTCAGAAGCGCTTATTTCCTGGTAACAGGTGAAAAGCCTGCGCCTGAAGTGTTCTGCGACATGGGGCCTGAAGGAAGATCGGCCGGAGAAGGCAGACCATGGAGAGAAGCTGAATATAATGTAGGCGATGCTGTAGTGAGAACTGCTGTAACGAGTGGCCTTGCCAACACAGGCAAGCTGATCGAAGCCATCAAAGCAGGCGAAGTGAGCTATGACTTCGTTGAGATAATGGCGTGCCCGGGCGGCTGCGCAGGCGGCGGTGGACAGCCTATACATGATGGCGAAGAGTACGCAGCTTGCAGAGGCTCCATGCTCGACAGGCTCGATGAAGCCAATGCGATCCGCTACTCACATGAGAACCCTGATGTGATAGCGCTTTACGATGAATACTTCGGAGAGCCACTTTCACATAAGTCTCACGAGTTGCTGCACACTGACCAGAGCGTGTGGACTCTGTAAATACTAATTAAAACACACGAAAAATTCGCTCGTTCGGATATTTTGATCCGAGCGGGCGAACTGCCGTCTTTTTTGAGGATACGGCATTTTTGTGATACCTGATATGGGAGCATAAAGCATGAGTATGAATGTAAGCCCATCTGCCGAGCGGACACACATCGGATTCTTTGGTTGTCGTAATGCAGGGAAGTCCAGTTTGGTCAATGCCATCACCAATCAGGCGCTTTCCATCGTCTCGGAAATCGAGGGGACTACTACGGATCCCGTGCAGAAGGCTATGGAGTTAAAGCCACTGGGACCGGTGGTCATCATAGATACCCCGGGCCTGGATGACGAAGGTTCACTGGGCGATCTTCGCGTCAAACGCGCTGAAGACACGCTGAACCGCGCTGACGTGGTGGTTCTTGTAGTGGACGCCAAGCGTGGCATGTCTGTATTTGACGAATCACTGCTTTCACGAATCAGAGAGAGAGGTCTTCCATATCTGATAGCATGGAATAAATCTGATCTCCCGGGTGCGCAATCACCGGTGGAGAACGCTTTTCCGGTGAGCGCGCTGACAGGAGCCGGCGTGTATGACTTCAAAGAGGCACTTGCACGTGCGATCCCGGAAGGTGCCGGCAGAAGACTTGCGGGCGACCTGGTGGAGACCGGCGATGTGGTCATACTGGTGTGCCCGATGGACGAATCCGCGCCAAAAGGCCGTCTGATACTGCCCCAGCAGCAGACCATCCGTGACCTGTTGGACGCAGGAGCGCTGCCGCTGGTGTGCCGCGAAACAGAACTTATGCAGACATTCGAACGACTCTCGGAACCTCCGAAGCTGGTGATCACCGACAGTCAGGTTTTCAGCATGGTGAACGATGTAGTTGCGGATGAAGTGCCGCTGACCTCATTTTCCATATTGATGGCGAGGTATAAGGGCTTTCTGCGAGCTGCGGTCGAAGGCATCGCAGCAGTGGATGAACTTAAAGACGGCGATAAGGTGTTGCTGGCAGAGGGGTGCACACATCACCGGCAGTGCGGCGACATAGGAACTGTTAAGATCCCACGCTGGCTTCGGCAGTATACCGGCGCGGATATACTGATAGAGACATGCTCCGGACGGGACTTTCCGGTAGACCTTTCACCATTCAGTTTGGTTATTCACTGCGGTGGTTGCATGCTCACAGATACGGTGCTGAAGTACCGCATGCAAACGGCGCTTTCACAGGGCGTGGCTTTTACCAACTACGGTATTGCCATCGCGCGTATGACCGGGACATTGGAGCGAAGTCTACGCTTGTTTCCCGAACTGCACGCGCTGATAGAGGAGTGATATAGGAGGGCATGGAATGAAGGAGCTTGTTGACAAGCTTTCGGAAAAACACAGCCTGTCCGAATCGGAATATGCAGCGCTGATACGGGGTCGTGCCCTGGATATAACTGCCGAGCTCGCCGGCTTGGCTGTGCAAACGCGCCGTGCCATATACGGCAACGATGTGTTCACGCGGGGCCTCATTGAGATCAGCAGTATTTGCAAAAACAACTGCCTGTACTGCGGCATACGCAAGGACAACCATAATGCCAACCGTTACCGGCTGACGGAAGATGACATTCTGAGCTGCGCCGCAGAGGGATACCGGCTTGGGTTTCGCACATTCGTGCTGCAGGGCGGTGATGATCCGTTTTTCACCGATCCTGTTTTGTGCGGCATAGTATATAAACTGAAAGAAAACCATTCCGACTGTGCCGTTACGCTCTCGATGGGTGAGCGCAGCAGGGAGAGCTACAAGCAGCTGTTCGATGCCGGAGCGGATCGCTATCTGCTAAGGCACGAGACGGCTGATCCTGAGCACTACGCGAGACTTCACCCAAAGGAGATGTCATTCGCAAACCGCATGCAATGCCTCTACGACCTTCGTGACATTGGTTATCAGGTGGGTTGCGGGTTCATGGTCGGCTCGCCATTCCAGACTCCGGAGACACTGGCAAAGGACCTGAAGTTCATCGAAGAATTCAAACCCGATATGTGTGGCATAGGGCCGTTCATCCCGCATCACGATACGGCATTCCGAGACATGCCTGCGGGGACGGTGGAAGAAACGCTATACCTTCTTTCCATCATCCGTCTCATACATCCACCAGTGCTGCTTCCTGCTACTACAGCGCTGGGCACCATTGATCCTAATGGCCGGGAAAAGGGTATACAGGCCGGAGCAAATGTAGTGATGCCAAACCTTTCCCCTGTAGAGGTTAGGGGAAAATACGAACTTTACGATAACAAGATCTGCACCGGTGAGGAATCCGCACAGTGCAGACAGTGTCTCGATACGCGTATGCGTGCCATTGGATATAGGCTCGTTGTGGATCGGGGCGATATAAAAAGACAAACAGAGGTAAATTCAAATGTATAAGTATGACCCAAAATCGCTGATCGCTGATGAATTCATAAATGACGCGGAGATCCGCGCAACATTGGAATACGCCGAGGCGAACAAAAGCAACGCCGAACTGATTGACGAGATACTGGAGAAGGCGCGTCCTGTCAAGAACGAGAACGGCACGGGCTGCACATGCCGGGGCTTGACCCATAGGGAGGCTTCGGTGCTTTTGGCCTGTGATCTTCCGGATAAGATCGAGCGTATATATGAGATCGCAGAGGAGATCAAGCTGGCTTTCTACGGCAATCGTATCGTGCTGTTTGCGCCGCTTTATTTGTCGAACTATTGTGTGAACGGCTGTCTGTACTGTCCATATCATCTGAAGAATAAACATATTGCCCGCAAGAAACTGACTCAGGACGAGGTGCGCGCAGAGGTAATAGCGCTTCAAGATATGGGACATAAGAGGCTGGCCATCGAGGCCGGCGAGGACCCGGTCAACAATCCGATCGAATATATACTGGACTGCATCAACACGATCTACTCGGTGAATCACAAGAACGGAGACATCCGCCGTGTGAATGTGAACATCGCCGCGACTACCGTTGATAACTACCGTAAATTGAAGGACGCGGGCATAGGTACATATATCCTGTTCCAGGAGACATATCACAAGGATAGCTATCTGAAGTTGCATCCTACCGGTCCAAAGCACGACTACAACTACCACACCGAAGCCATGGACCGTGCCATGGAAGGCGGTATCGACGATGTAGGACTGGGCGTGTTGTTCGGACTGGAACTATATAAATATGAGTTTGCAGGATTGATCATGCATGCGGAGCATCTGGAGGCTGTGCATGGTGTGGGTCCGCACACCATCAGTGTGCCGCGCGTGAAACGTGCCGACGACATCGATCCTGACGTCTTCGATAACGGCATCGACGACGATACATTCATCAAGATCGCCGCGTGCATCCGTCTGGCTGTGCCTTATACAGGCATGATCATTTCTACACGCGAGTCTGAAGATGTGCGCTCAAAGATGCTGCGCGTGGGCATCTCCCAGGTCAGCGGCGCGAGCCGCACCTCCGTGGGAGGTTACACAGAAGAGGAGCGCCCTCATGACACCGAGCAGTTTGACGTGTCCGACCAGCGCACGCTTGATGAGGTGGTCCGCTGGCTCATGGAGAGCGGACACATACCGTCATTCTGCACCGCGTGCTATCGCGAAGGCCGCACCGGCGACCGGTTCATGGCGCTTTGCAAAAACGGGCAGATCCTGAATTGCTGTCATCCTAATGCGCTGATGACATTGGCCGAGTATCTGGTGGATTATGCCTCTCCGGATACCCGTGAGATCGGTTGGGAACTGATCAGAAAAGAATTAGATCGGATCCCGAAGGACAAGGTGCGTCAGATCGCTGAAGATAACATACAGGCGATCCGGGAATCGAATCGGAGGGATTTCAGGTTCTGAGGCTTTTAATCGATTGATGTATTTGCCTGTTCATTCCTTGCAGAACTATGAACTTAATGAGAGGAAATTGATCTTTAATGAGTTATTTGGATAATATTCGAAACTTCAGCATAATCGCGCATATCGACCATGGCAAGTCGACTCTGGCCGACAGGCTTATTGAGATGACCGGTCTGGTCGAATCACGCGATATGAAAGAGCAGTATCTCGATAATATGGATATCGAGCGTGAGAGAGGGATCACGATCAAGCTGCAGACGACGAGACTTTCGTACAAGGCTAAAAACGGTGAGGAATACATTCTCAATCTCATCGATACTCCGGGACATGTGGACTTCAACTATGAAGTATCAAGGAGCCTGGCGGCCTGTGATGGGGCTGTGCTTGTGGTGGATGCGACTCAGGGCGTAGAAGCACAGACACTGGGCAACGTTTATCTGGCGCTTGACGAGGATTTGGAGATACTTCCTGTTTTGAATAAGATGGACCTCGACTCGGCAAGGCCTGATGATGCCAGGGCCGAGATTGAGGACATCATAGGCCTTGACGCCTCGGAGGCTCCCGAGATATCTGCCAAGACAGGGCAGGGAGTCGCCGAGATGCTTGAAAAGCTTGTCGAGGTCATTCCTCCTCCGTCAGGAGACCCCGATGGGAAGCTCAAGGCTCTTATATTCGATTCCTACTATGACAGTTATAAAGGTGTAGTCATATATACCCGTGTCTTCGACGGCAAAGTAAAGCGCGGGGATATGATACGCATGATGAATACGGGCAAGAACTATGAGGTGACCGAAGTCGGCTACTGCATTCCGGGCATGCTGCCGTCGGGTGAACTTAAAGCCGGCGAGGTCGGCTACATTTGCGGCAGCATCAAGCAGGTAGCTGACGCACGGGTCGGCGATACTATCACTTTGGCGGCCGATCCTACGAGCGAGCCTCTGAAGGGATATAAGAAGGCGCAATCGATGGTGTACTGCGGCATATTCCCGGCTGAGGGCGAGAAGTACGAAAACGTAAAGGACGCTCTCGAAAAACTTCAGGTGAATGATGCTGCCTTCAACTTCGAGCCCGAGAATTCGGCGGCTCTCGGATACGGATACAGATGCGGTTTCCTGGGTCTATTGCATATGGATGTTATCACGGAGAGGCTCGCGAGGGAATTCGACCTCGATGTCATCACGACCCTTCCATCCGTGGTATATAAGGTCGTGATGAAGGACGGGCAGATCCTCGATATACAGAATCCTTCAAATCTGCCCGATCCTACGCTTATAGCACACATCGAGGAGCCTATAGTCAAATGTGACATCATGACTCCAAACGATTATGTGGGCAGCATAATGGCGTTATGTCAGGGCCGTCGCGGCAATATGGTGCATATGGAATATCTTACGGAGAAGAGGGTACAGCTCCATTACGAGATGCCGCTCAACGAAGTAATATATGATTTCTTCGACGCGCTTAAGTCCCGCACCAGAGGATACGCGTCGCTCGACTATGAATTCTTGAGATATCAGCCCGCCAAACTGGTCAAGCTGGATATCCTTCTCAATCACGAACTGATCGATGCTCTCTCGACTATCGTGCCTGAAGAAGAGGCGATGGCAAAGGGTAGAGGCATATGTGAAAAGCTGAAAGAGATCATACCGAGACATCAGTTCGAGGTGCCTGTGCAGGCGGCGATAGGGCAGAAGATAATCGCGCGTGAGACTGTAAGAGCCTATCGTAAAGATGTGCTTGCAAAGTGCTATGGCGGAGACGTTTCACGTAAGAAGAAGCTGCTCGAGAAGCAAAAAGCAGGGAAGAAGAGGATGCGCCAGTTCGGAACAGTGACAGTGCCTCAAGAAGCATTCACTGAAGTCCTCAAACTTGATGATGGAAAGTAAACGAATATAATCATACAGTACAATAATCCGCAGGAGGCTGCGGATTTTTTTGTTGACAGTAAAGATGAGTATTGTATCTAATAAGGATAGTGACATTGCCATAAGATATTTGTAAAATAATCTACAGAAATAATCCGAAAGAGCATAGACGCATAGATGGGAAACCGCCGGGGCATATATATCCACATACCGTTTTGTGTAAGAAAGTGCAATTACTGCGCTTTTTTGTCGTTCGAGGCAGAAACATCCCCGCGAACTGAATATGCTGAAGCAGTGGTAAAAGAAATAGCGCGAAGAGGTGAAGAACTCGGTCATCCCGATATAGATACCATTTACGTGGGTGGAGGAACACCATCGGTACTCGACGTATCTCAGATGCGCGACATAATGCACGAGGTGGGCAAAGCTTTCAGGATAAAAGAAGGGGCCGAGATCACCATAGAAGCCAACCCTGCGACCCTAGGCCGCAAAGATGGAGTGATGCTTGCCAAGATGCAGGCATATAAATACATGGGGTTCAATAGGCTGTCTATGGGCGTTCAGTCTATGGACAATGACAGGTTGCATTTCCTCGGGCGTATCCACACTCCCGAGAATATAGAGCGCGATATGGATATTGTAAGGCGTAAAGGTTTTTACAACGTCAATCTCGACATGATGTTCTCGGTGCCTAGCGAGAGCAAGGAAGACGCGATGGAAGATCTTGAGAAGATACTAAGGTTTGACCCGGAACATATCTCATGTTACAGCCTGCAGATCGAGGAGGGTACTCCATTCGCGGCTATGATGGAGAGCGGTGAGATCTCAGAGATCCCGGATGAAGAAGATAGAGACACATATCATAAGATATGCGCAAGGCTCAGAGAAGCAGGATATGAGCATTATGAGATAAGCAATTTTGCGAAGGCCGGCTACAGATCTCAGCACAATAGCCTGTACTGGAACATGGACGATTACATAGGCATAGGTCTTGGCGCGAGCGGATTTGTGAACGGTGTAAGATATAAAAACACTTCAGACTTTGACGAGTATTTCAAAGCGATAGATGAAGGAAGATTCCCTGTAGAGGAAGAACACGTCAACACAGCGTTTGACAACATCAGCGAGGCGGTTTTCACAGGACTCAGACGAGTAGAGGGCATTACTTACGAAGACGCGATGGACGCCTATATGAGAGCCAAAGACGCTGATTTGTTCCTTGACTCAAAAAAACCTGAAGAAGCTTTCTGGGAGATATTCGAGGAAGCAAAGGAGGAGGCAGAAGACTACGCTTCACGCGGACTTCTTATGATCGATGGGAATGGCCTTAGGCTTACAGAGCAAGGCATAGATATAAGTAATTCAATAATGTCACTTTTTGTATAGGAGGCAATGACTTATGAAGCAATACATTATGGCGCTCGACCAGGGCACGACAAGCTCCAGAACGATCATTTATGATAAGGCGGGCAATATCAAGTCTGTAGTACAGAGAGAATTCACGCAGATATTCCCTCACGAAGGCTGGGTAGAACACGACGCTATGGAGATATGGGCGTCCCAGATGGGAACGGCTCAGGAGGCACTTCTGAAGGCAGGCCTTACATACAAAAATATCGCCGCCATCGGGATCACCAATCAGCGTGAGACCACGGTAGTATGGGATAAGGAGACAGGAGAGCCTGTATATAACGCCATCGTATGGCAGTGTCGCAGGACAGCGAATTATGCTGCGAAGCTCAAACCACATGAAGAGATGATAAAGCAGAAGACAGGCCTTCTTGCAGATCCTTACTTCAGTGGGACAAAGCTTGCGTGGATACTCGATAACGTCAGAGGAGTCAGAGCAAGAGCCGAGAGAGGAGAACTTCTCTTCGGAACTATCGAATGCTGGCTGATATGGAAACTGACAGGCGGAAAAGTGCATGTTTCCGATTATTCCAATGCATGCCGGACGATGCTCTTCGACATCAATACGCTGCAGTGGGATGAAGAGCTTTGCGAGCTTCTGAATATCCCTATGTGCATGCTTCCAACTCCTGTAGAATGTTCTGCACATTATGGCGACACCGCGGAGGAGATCTTCGGCGGCCATATTCCTATCACGGGATCGGCAGGCGACCAGCAGGCCGCGCTCTTTGGAGAGGCATGCTTCAATGAAGGAGATATAAAGAGTACATATGGCACAGGTAACTTCCTGCTTCTGAACACAGGCGACAAGCCGGTCGCTTCTAAGAACGGACTTCTTACTACGATCGCGTGGGGCCTTAACGGCAAAGTTACTTACGCGCTCGAGGGATCGGTATTCATTTGCGGAGCTGCGGTGCAGTGGATGAGAGATCAGCTGAGATTCTTCAGAAACGCAGCTGAGACAGAGGAAATCGCCAAGCAGGTACCTGATGCCGGTGGGGTATATGTTGTTCCGGCTTTCGCGGGACTCGGCGCTCCTTATTGGGACCCTGAAGCCAGAGGCGCTATGTTCGGTATCACAAGAGGCACATCAAGAGAACACATAGTGAGAGCCACTCTCCAGTCTCTGGTATTCCAGAATGAAGATCTGATGTCAGCCATGAGAGCGGATACAGGCAAGGATATAGAGACACTTAAGGTGGACGGAGGAGCTGCGATGAACAATCTGCTGATGCAGTTCCAGGCCGATATATCCGATGTCGAAGTCACCAGATATGCTTCGATCGAGTCCACATCTCTCGGAGCGGCATACTTTGCAGGCCTTGCTGTCGGGTATTACGACAGTCTGGAGGATATAGTCGCGAGCAAAGAGATCGCAAAGACATTCACTCCGGCTCTCGGTGAGAAGGAGAGAAAAGAAAAGCTTGATGGCTGGCACAGAGCTGTTAAAGCAACGATGGCTTTCAAAGGATGACACATAAACGGAAAAAGAAGTGAAGTCTGAACAAAATAAAGGCTATTTGATGATACTGGCAGCAGGTGTTCTGTGGGGGACCATAGGTCTCTTCTCGACCCTGCTGTCAAATATGGGTGTAGATACCGGTTGTGTTGCTTTTTTCAGATTGTTTACGTCGTCTATTTTACTGTCGTTGATCATGCTGGTAAAAGGCAAAGGACCCGGGCTCTTTCGCATAAGCAAAAGAGGTCTTTTCTCCTGTGCTTTGGTTGGACTGTTTTCTCAGGCATTGTTCAATATCTTCTATATGAACGCCATAAAGCACGGCGGGATGGCTACAGCAGCGGTCTTCCTCTACACATCGCCTGCGTTTGTAGCGATCATGTCAAGGATGTTTTTCCATGAAGCTTTAACGCGAAATAAGATCATCGCCATTCTGATCAATATAGTGGGCTGTGCGTTGGCCGCGACGGGCGGGGACTTTTCTCAAATGCAAATATCGGGCTTCGCAGTCATTATGGGCGTGCTCGCGGGCTTCACATACGCGTTGCTTCCTGTACTTTCGAGGACAGGCGCCGACAAAGAAGACCCCTTTACCGCTGCATTCTACGGACAAGTGATCGGAATGGTCATTTTGCTTTTCATAATACGTCCGTATAACGGTATTGGAACGGAGTTCGCGTGGCAGATGCTGCCGATTATTATAGGCCTTGGGCTGTTTCCATCAGCTATGACATACAGTTTGTATTACTCGGGACTGACAAGGATCAAAGAAACCACTATAGTTCCGGTGCTCGCTTCGATTGAAACCGTTATAGCTGCTTTGGTAGGCTTCATTGCTTTCGGGCAGACGCTCGGACCTGGAAAGATAGCCGGCATCGCTCTTGTTCTTTGCTCGATAGCCGTGATGAATATTAAAAATACTGATACAGAAGGGCACGGTAAATGAACGCGGACGAGTTGGTAAAAGCAAAAGTTGAAGACCGCATATCGCAATGCCGTGACGGTTGGTATGTGACATCTACAGGCTTGCTTGATTCACACGAGCAAGCCATAACATTATCAGCGGTAAGACAGGGATCCGCCGGTGTAAGGACTCTCATGTACGGAGGTTACGAAGGCGCTGAGCGCAGGATGCTTGTATGCATACCGGCAGAGATTCCCATGACAGATGAAGAAGCCGTTTCCGAGCTTCTGGAAGTGCTGAGAGTAGAAAAACCCGCAATATCCCGTGAGCTTTCACATCGCGATTATCTCGGCTCGATGCTGGGCCTTGGTATAGACAGAAGCGTGACCGGAGATATACTCGTAAGGGATGACGGGGCAGACATAATCATAATGCCCGAGATCGCAGATTTTCTGATTCAGGAATACAAGCAGGTGGGAAGAACAAACATCAAGACTTCTACAGTACCTATCGAAGAACTTATAATACCGAATGCCAGGATTGAAGTAATAAAAGACACGGTCAATTCGCTAAGGCTTGACAATGTGATTGCTTCGGCTTTTAATATATCTCGCGCGAAGGCTGCGGAAGCGATAAGATCAGGGATAGTTTCGATCGATCATATCGAGTGCCTGAAGCCTGATGCCAGGCTCGAAGAGGGTGCTGTGCTAGTGCTCAAGGGCAAGGGCAAAGCTGTCCTAAAAGAAGTCGGCGGAGAGTCGAAGAAAAACCGCACGTGGATCATAATCGAACGCTATGTATAAATAGATCGTAGATCAAAAGGAGAAATAATGATAATAGCAGTTACTTATGAAGATGGAAAAGTATTTCAGCACTTTGGACACACCGAGACTTTCATGCTCTATAAAGTGGAAAACGGAGCGGTAAAGGCGACCCGTGAGTTGAATTCAAACGGGGCAGGGCATGAAGCCCTTGCAGCTTGTCTTGCCGATAATGATGTTGATGTACTTATCTGCGGAGGAATGGGACAGGGCGCAAAAGATGCTCTTGACGCTGCCGGTATTGAGGTTTATGCCGGCGCATCGGGTGATGCTGATGAGGCAATAGTAGCCTATCTCGATGGTGAGCTTGTAGATACAGGCGTCAACTGTGACCATCACGATCACGAGCATGGACATGAGCATACACACAGCCACGATAATGCATGTGGAGCAGGATGCGGAGGATGTGGTACCGATATGTCAGGTTGCGGAGGCTGCGCTGGATGCGGTGAGCCTCAGTACATCTTTGAAGGCAGGAATGTAGGCAGGGTAGTTAAAGTGCATTATGAAGGCACTCTCGATAACGGCGAGCAATTCGATTCCAGCTACAACAGGGATCCTCTCGAGTACACCTGCGGGATCGGGACCATGCTTCGTGGATTTGACTATGCAGTTGCAAATCTGGAGCCGGGTGAGATCACCAATATCCACCTTGAGCCTGAAGAAGCTTACGGCATGCATGAGGACTATCTGGTGATCACTATGGATAAGAATGATATTCCTGATACAGAGGAATTGGAAGAAGGCGATCAGGTGATGCTCCAGGATGAGATGGGAAGGCCTTTCGAAGCGGTTGTCTCCGCTGTAGACGACAGCAGCATTTCATTCGACCTCAACCACCCGATGGCAGGTAAAGCACTCAACTTCAAAATCGAGCTTATTGAAGTAAGATAAAACATAGCGTATATCGGCAGAAGGTTTTTTCAAATTTCATATAGACAATGACTGATAATTAAGTTATAATACCTTCTGCGCGATAAACGTGGCGCATTGGTCAAGAGGTCAAGACGTCGCCCTCTCACGGCGGAATCCAGGGTTCGATTCCCTGATGCGCTACCACGAAAGTCCTCAATTCTGAGGACTTTTTTCTTTTGCCCTGCAATTACAAGCACAGAGCTTATGTGATAAAATTATTTCAATCTTTTGAGCAAGCGCAAAGTCCGCAAGATCATTGTTGCTCAGCAAGATCCTGAAGAAGGGAAGTAAAAATATGAAATACAGCATAATGATCACGTCTCTGTTTGGAGGAAAAGCGAATCCGGATGTTGACTACTACTACACGTCTGACTCCGAGAGGACATTGTACTGCGACGCTATTCTCGCAGCTGAAGCAAGCTCGAAGTACATGCTTGCCAATCATCACATCGATGAGATCATAACTCTCGGAAGCAAGACCACATACGATCCGGGCGACGAGATGAAACAGATCGTTCTCCGCGAAGGCTCGTCGTTTTATTCATCGGATATCAGGAATCTTTCCACTTACAGTTTGCTCAGATACAGGCTGGCCCAGTATATCGATGAGATAAGGATCGAGGACCAGGACATAAGGGATCTTCTCACTGAAGAGGAACAAAGCAAGATAAAAGACTTTTGCCGTATGTTCTACAGTGAACATATCAAGCCCGACATGAACATCAGATTCAATCGAATGTTTGATTTGCTGAGAAGTGATGAATATCTTAGGAAGCTCTTTATGAAAGAAATAATGGAGGCTCTGCCTGAAGTCTCGGATGATCCCATGCGATACAGAGCATGGACACTCAATTATCTATATGGCGAGATGAAAGACACTGCCAAGCTGGAGCTCCTGAATGGCAACGAAGAAGTTAAGATCAGGTTCATTCCTACGGATACAAATGGGAGCCTTTCATTTGGTGATAAGTTGGCAAACGGATTCAACAGGCTCATCAGGAAGTCAGGTACAGAAATAGACATCGATCTGTATATTTGTATTTTGAGCGAAGATGCCACCGACTCGTTTGCTCTGATCAACTTCATAGATATACTTAAGGCTATCTCCAACAGCCATGTAAAGATCAGAAAGATCGCAACCGCGACGCATATGTCGGATGATTTTACCAACGCCATCACAGATGACACAGAACTGTACGGGATATCCGATCTGCTCGCCGGTACCAGAGCCTTTCTTCAATATGGTAAGACCGACCTTCTTATGGATTACTGGAAAAAGCAGAATATGGAGAATGTATATATAGAGCGATTGCTCAACGCCATGAGGACCATAGATGTCGGCATATCACTATGCGATATCACCGACATCGAGCGTGGCATAAACACCCTGAGAGCAATCTTTGACGAGGGAGACTTTATACCTAGTGACAATTTGATCGAGAGTTATTTCGATATAATCATCAACGGAATCAAAGATGATTATGGAGTTTTAGTGACGGGAGACAGAGTCAACTTTATCGATCTCGTTAAGTGGGCATACAGAAAAGGTTTCTGGCAACAGACCCTGACTTTGATCGAGTCAAGAGCTCCTCGTGATTTTGTCCACAATGGCATCTATTACTATCTTGATTCAGATGAAGACAGAGAGAAAGTAGTAAGCATCTTCGGGGAGATATATTACAATCTCAGGCACTTTGAAAAATACAAACTCGATGACATAGATCATTACTTCGTCAAGTTCTACGGAAGAGACCGCACTGACAAAATGGATATAAAGGGAAGTGGCATTCCTTTCCAGCGGGCGTATGCTGAAGTAAGGATCTCAGACCTCGATATAGATGATGAAGCGGTAATTCGCGCGCACACCTTATGTTCGGACAAAGAGACACTCTATGGACTTCTTTTCGCTTACAATGTGATAGGTTATGTGAGAAACGTGACTAATCATGCAGAAGAATCCGTAGAAAGTTTTGGAAGGAAAGAAGGCGATGTAAGCGAGAGACTGAATTTAATTCGACAGGCGGTTGAAACATTCATAAGCTGTTACGACAAAGTTATGGAATGTATGCCGGGTGAACATTCCCATATCATGAGAATAAACAATTCTGAGATAAGGGCATACGCGCAGACACTAAAGACGGCTCGAAGCAAATCGTCCGGAGATAAAAAACAGGACAACTTGAATAACTGACAATAGAGATATCTAATGGACCATATTCGCAAACCTACAACTAAAGTGGGGAAGATACTCAGAGAATTCCTCATAATACTATTATCGGCATTTTGCAGTACTTTCGTTCAGATGTTCGTCATGATCCCAAATGGTATGACATCGGGCGGACTGCCGGGTATCACAAGGATGATCACTCATGTGTTCCCTTGGGATTACTCACTTGTTTATTATTCGATATCCATGGTGATCGTAATAACAGCTTGGATAACGATGGGTAAAAAGGAACTGGAACGGATCATCGCACTTGCTATCACATATCCGGTATTGCTTTTTATTTTCGAGCATATCGACTTTCAGCTGCTCGATTCGGAAGACCGTCTGCTGGCTTCTTTGATCATGGGTGTGTTTTACGGCTTGGCTTCCGGCATAGGATATGTGGGAGGATATTCCTCGGGCGGGACCGATACTCTTGCCAGAGTGCTGAAGTATAAAGTGTTCAATTTCCTAAGAGTTGCGGATATCAAGCTGGTTATAGATGTCACTATCATCATCATCTCGGCGTTTGTGTTCGACACTAATGTCGCGATGTATGCCGTGATCACATCTATAGTAACAGCCCGCGTTATATCGGCGATACTGACAGGATACAATGGAAGGACTGTGAAATTTGAAATAGTTCCGAGTTCTGAAGAAAAAGGAGAAACTATTACAAGATATGTACTGGACGATCTTGAGCGTGATGTGACATCTCACATATCAAGGGGAGAGTACACAAAAAATGAAAAACGGACACTTTCAGTGGTATGCACTCCGCAGGAGGCCCTACTGATCAAGAGGTTCATCGCCGAGAACGATCCGGATGCATTCTCTGCTATGAGCTCCGTATTGACGGTCTGGGGCAAACATTTTTCCAATATAAAGGATGTATACAACAACTAATGTTCGAGACACGGGCTGTAAGGCCCGTTTTTTTTTGCTCTTTTTTATAAATATTTGTAAAGACTGCGCTTAACAGTTAGTTAGAATCGAACATCTGTGGCGCCAAGTGGGGTAGTGTTTACATACTAGGTAATGTGCGACTTTAGCACATATTATTGGGATTTGTTATACAAAAGGTGTTTATGAAAAAAAGACTTGCGGCCATACTCCTGGTGCTGACGATGATTATAAGCGCGGCGCCTGCTCAGAGTATATTTGCTGAGGTCATTAATATAGCTGATCCTGCTGTATATCACACACCTAAGAGTGATTATCAAAGCGGCGACTGCATACTGACTGCAAGCAAATACATGATCAGAAGATCACTGATCATGCGAGGTTCAAAAGCATGGGCCGAAGTGACCAACAAAACGCTGAGGGGCCACGCGACAATACTGGGGCAGCTCCGGAATTCATACACTTATGAGGCGGACGGGCTTTCGTTCAGTATCGGTTGCGGAAAATTCAGTGGAAATGGAGACGCGGCAAGGATAAAGGAATTCGAGAAGCTGCTTAAGCAGCATCCCGAAGGATTTGTTGTATGGGGGAAAGATGCATCCAAGAATGGGACCCATGGAGTCCTTGTGACCGGATTGAGGAACGGCGTAGTATATGCTGCTGACTCGCTCCATAACACAGGTAACGCTGCCAAAGGGATACAGACATGGTCGGATACATCTATGAAAGGGCCTTCAAAGGTCACTAAATACTGGTACATAAAAGAAGTGGGGCTTGCAAAGAATGCGCCAAAGCCTAAAGCAGGTCAGCCTATAAAACCGCTCTCGGCAAGTAACGTGAACTATGCCTCAGAACTATCTATAAGCGATCAGACTATACCTGATTCATTGAAGCAGGGCTATGGCTTCAGCGTAAGGGGGATCATCAGCTCTAACTACAGAATCAAAAAAGTCGTAGTCGGTGTATATAATTCTTCCGGCAAGGCAATGATATCTAAGACGGTAAATCCTGATGCATGGTCATATGATCTCTCAAAGATCGACTATGATATTAAATTCGGTACTGTCCCGGTCGGAACATTCAAGTATAAGATAACTGCCACGGATGAGAAGGCTTCTGCGGTTTTGGTAAATGCGTCATTCACCGTCACCGGAGAGTCCACTCTGAAGATAAAATCATATAACTATCCGAAAAAGATCAAAAAGGGAAAAGCATATTCCATTAAAGGCAAGATAAGTTCGAATAATAAACTGACAAAAGTCACGGTCATGGTCGTGAATAGTAAAGGCAAGGTGAAGTGCAAGGCAAGCGCAAAACCGGGCAAGAAAACTTATAATGTAAAAAAACTTGATAGAAAGATCAGGTTCGGAAAACTTGGGAAGGGAACATATTACTACAAAATAAAAGCATCGGATACAGTAAAATCCAAAACGCTTGTGAAAAAGAAATTTACAGTTTATTAGTTCAGATATCTATCTTCGCAAGCGATAAGCATCCAATTCTGCAAAAGCGGCCGCAGGGAATGATTCCCAAGGCCGCTTTTGCGTAAGAAAAAAATACCGGAGGACGAGCCTCCGGTACCTGACTTGACAAATGTCTTATTTGGCGATGTATCTTGCCTCGATGTAGTATCTCTTTTCGTTTGCTTCTCCCATGGAGAAAGTTTTTCTCGGAAGAGCTCCATCTGCAGCTACTGCAGGGAAGAGCATGAACTTGTCCATCGAAGGAAGCATGAATCCGGCATTTCCTTCCTTTGCAGAGAGCTTTTCAACAGCATCTGTACCGTGGATGTAGTCGATGTCACAAGTCTTCTCTTCTTTGACCATGACGTCGAGGACATTCTGAAGAGCGCCGACCTCAAGCTTATTTGCAGGATCTTCGATGATGATCTTTCCTCTGCCTTCAGCTGTGATATAAGGGATCTCAAATGCGCCTTCAGGAGCAGAAGCATCAGCGTCAGCGAGATATGCCTTTCCATTAGCAGCATCGAGCTTGGCGACTGTGTCATTTACGATATCCATACCGCTCTGACCATTCTTCGCGAATACGACTCTGTGGATAGGCTCGAATACGATACCCTCATCGTGGATATTCTCGATCTCGCAGAGTGCATATCTTGCAGGATGGTTCTCGATCTCTTCAGGTGTGAGAGTCTTCTTGATGTTTTCCCAAGCTGTCTTTGCTGTAGCCAGCGAGTGGTTTCCGTCTCCCATTGCCTGGAAGATCACATGGCCTTCGCCATACTTTTCTTCAGCTTTGTCGAAGAGTGCGGAAAGAGCTTCTTTAGCGCCCTCGAGATCCTTTTCCTTGATGAAGGATCCTGTGATATGTCCGCCGTCCATCATAAGGTCTGTATCATAGATGACTTCCTTTGGCTGATCCACGAGCGGTTCGATCACTGTCTTATCAGGGTCGTCAATAAGGATGAGGATATGAGGCATCTCGATAGGAGCGTCTCCTCTGATCCTGAGACGAGGCGGTATACGTTCAACAACTGTGCCTTCAGTCGCTCTTGTGAGTGAAGTGGAACCCTTGCTGAAATCGTAAGCTTCGAGATCTGTAGCGATCACAAGACTGAGAGTGCCGTCCTCAAGGTATTTATCCATAGTAGCACGTACGTTTTTGATCCTCTCAGCCTCATCAGGACCATCGAGATAGAGCTCAGGCAGCATCAGCCTCAGAGTTGATGGCGCATCGCCTACGATCTCTTCTACCTGATCCCAGTATTCAGGCTCGGATGTGAACTGGTCACATGCGACTACAGCCCATTTGTAGTAGTCAGTGCCTTCCTTTGGAAGCATGATCTTTGGAATATGAAATCCGAATTTACCCCAGTCATATGTTGACATTTTATTTCCTCCAAAATAAGTGTGAAAATGATTGTTGCAGTGATTTTGTCATGTATAAACAAAATACAATCCCTCTTGCTATTATCGAATAAATGACGCCTTATTGCAAGGGCGATTGTGCTACAATAATTATAGAGAACAGGATCGGCAAGAGTGCATATTGTTGCTGTGGAATTCCTGATCACACTTTCGGAGGTAGTTAGATGATTTCTGAAACAATGAGGCCTTATATGGAGCGCGGCTCAGCTATAAGAGCTATGTTCGAGGAAGGCAAAAGGATGGCAAAAGAACGCGGAGCTGAAAATGTCTTTGATTTCAGCATAGGGAATCCGGGCCTTGAACCTCCTCAGGAAGTATTTGACGCCATTGATGAGATCAATCACGAACTTGATCCGCTCTTTGTTCACGGTTATCCCTCAAATGCCGGATATGAATCGACAAGAAAGGCGATCGCTGACGACCTCAATGAGAGGGCGGGAGGCGACTATTTCGACGTTGACCACATAGTCATGACCTGTGGTGCCGCTTACGGAATAAATATGATCTGCAGGTGCATCTTCAATCCGGGTGATAAGATGGTAGTGTTCGCTCCTTATTTCGTTGAGTACGGAAATTGGGTCGGAAATTGGGGAGTAGAGACACTTGTGGTACCGGCCAATGAGGAACTCAACTTCGATCCTGATGCTGAGGCTCTCAGAGAGATACTGGTGCCTGAGGTCAAGGCTGTACTGATCAACAATCCAAACAATCCTACCGGGAAGATTTATACCAGAAAGGCTCTCGATGCTGTCGCTGATGTTCTGCGAGAAGCAGAAGAGAAGTTCGGTCATACGATTTACCTTATCTGTGATGAACCGTACAGAGAGCTTGTATATGATGGTTCTGAAGTGCCATTTCCGGGCAGCTACTATGCAGATTCGCTCATCGCGTATTCGTGGTCAAAATCGCTGTCGCTTCCGGGAGACCGCATAGGATATGTGGCCGTTCCTAAGTGTGCCGAAGGCCATGAGGAACTCTTTGCCGCTCTGGTCATCGCATGCAGAATTATCGGCCTGACAAACGGCCCGTCTATCCAGGAACTGATAGTTGAGAAATGTCTCAAGAAAAGAGCAGATCTTGATTACTATAAAAAGAATGCCCACGATCTGTACGAGATCGTGACGGGGGCGGGGCTTGAGTGCATTTATCCTCAGGGTGCGTTCTATATGTGGATCAAATCGCCTGTACCAGATGAGTACGAATTCGTCAATGCGGCAAAAGAAGAGGGGATATTGATAACTCCGGGAAGTGGATTCGAAGGCCCGGGCTGGGCTAGGGCCGCTTTCTGCGGAAAGAATGAGACCATACAGAATTCCAAAGAGCATTGGTACAATGTGGGAAGGAAGTTCGGTCTAATCGACTGATTACCGTTCTCCGATAAACTACTGAAAAACACGCTTTCAGATGAACGATTCTCTGAAAGCGTGTCTTTATGTTGCTTCGATTTGAATTGCCGTGGCGAACTATCAGCGTTTCGGTGCTGTGCCCGGTTCCACTCCCGGGTAGATCCTTATGCGATCTTTCGCGCTTGCCATGACTTCTCCGAAGTCTTGAAGTTTTTCTTCACCTCTGAGCACTCTCAGGCATCCTGCGGCCAAAGCTTCCATCTCGTATTCGCCTGCCATTACCTCAACAGGGCAGATAAAGTCCACATGTTCCGTAATATACTCGGACACATATTTTGAATAGGAGATACCGCCTGTAAGGATTACGCGATCCACTTTACCGCATACAGTCGCGGCGAGCTTTGCTATATCCTTGGCTACATTGAGGCACATCGCTTCGTATACGATCTTGGCATATCCGTCGCCATCCGCTATCATCTTTTCGACTTCACGGGCATCATTTGTGCCAAGGTGAGCTATAAGTCCGCCTTTGCCGTGGAACAACTTCATAGCTTCTTTATATGAATACTTTCCGTTGTAGCAGAGATCGACCAGCCCCTTGGCTCCTACGCCGCCGCCTCTTTCAGGTGTGAAGTTGCCTTCATCATCATTTACGCTGTCGATGTTGACGCCATCTTTATAAAGCCGTATCGCGCTGCCTCCGCCAAGATGTGCAACGATGAAAGTGCATTCCTCGAATTTCTTTCCCAGTCTTTCTTCGGCGCATTTGATTGCCATAGCGCGGGTGTTGAGAGTATGTCCAACAGTGAAGTGAGGCAGTTCAGGCACGCCGCTTACTCTGCAGAGAGGAATCTTCTCATCGGTTCCGATAGCATCATAGATGCATACCGGGATCCCCTTGTCTTCGTGAAGTTCGAAAGCGATCATGCTTCCGATAAGAGAAGGGTGCTTGGCCATGTCTTCAGGTCTTGTCAGATAGTCGACCATAGCCTTATCGATGCCAATGGCGCCGTGAGGGCAGGCAATGATGTTTCCGCCTCTCGATACAGCGGCTGTAAGCGAATCGACAGGAACACCGTTCTTCTCAAGTGACTCATATATCATATCTCTTCTGAATTCGAACTGCTCGGTAACATCATCGAAGACGGCCAGTTCCTCTGCACTGTGACGGAGAGTATCACTGAATAATTCTTTATCATCCTCGTAGACTGCTATCTTGCTGGATGTAGAGCCGAGGTTCATTACCAGTATCCTTTCAGTAGCCATTGTTTCCCCCTTTATTTCTGTCTTAAGACTTAATCAATTATGTAGAGATTTTATCATAAATATGAAAGAGTAAATATTAAAAAAGGTGGGATGTTTGTAATACATCCCACCTAAATCGTTCGTGTAAGACTGAACTATTTCGTGAAAGTCCTTGCTCCGTCTTTTACCTCTTCAGGCTCTTCTTCAGCGCCTTCATACTCGTTTGTTATTTTGAACTTATCGAGCAGGTACATGATCAGTCCGAGAAGCATGCCTACTACAGCAGCAAGGCTCATTCCCTTGAGCGATACATCACCGAGGTTGACTGCGATACCCGAGAGACCTACAACGAATACGACTGAAGTAAGAGCGAGGTTCTTGGCCTTGGAATAATCTATCTTGGCATCTACCATCAGTCTGATACCGGAAGCTCCGATCATGCCGTAGAGCAGGAAGCTTACGCCGCCCATTACAGGGCCAGGAATGGTCTGGATAAGAGCCGAGGCCTTACCGATGAAAGAGAGCGCGATAGAGAATGCAGCAGCTCCACCGATGACCCATACGCTGTATACCTTTGTAATGGCCATAACGCCGATGTTCTCGCCGTAAGTAGTGGTAGGGCAGGATCCAAGGCATCCCGAGAGAGCTGTTGAGAAACCGTCAGCAAACATCGATCTGTGAAGTCCAGGGTCTCTGAGGAGATCTTTTCCGACTACCTCAGAAGTAACTACCTGGTGACCGATATGTTCGGACACTACTACAAGAGTGGCCGGGATTATGATCGCGATCGCCTGTCCGCTGAACAACGGGAACTGGAAGTCAGGTTTTTCAAGCCAGCCGGCTCCGCCAATAGTGGAGAAGTCCACGAGACCGAACACGAGTGCAAGTACATAACCTGAAACAATGGCGATCAGGATCGCGATGGCACTTGCGAATCCTCTGTAGAGCACTCCGCCAAATACCGCGAGAAGCAGTGTCACCAGGAATACGATCAGCACCTTAGGGTCAAGATCAGCTACCATATGCCCCTCACCGTCAAGGATCCCGGCGGTCTGAGCTGCAGAGCCCGCAAGCTCAAGCCCTATAAGCGCAACTACAGGGCCCATGGCCGCAGGAGGCAGTATAGCATCGATCCATTTGGTCCCGACGAATTTTATCAGGATGGCGATGGCGCACATCAGTAGTCCGGTAACTACGAATCCTCCGAGCGCGTATCTGTAGCCAAGCCCTTCGGTATTGATTACCAAGAGAGCCGGTGAGATGAATGCGAATGACGATCCGAGGTAGGCAGGAGCTCCGCCTTTGGTAACAAAAATAAAGATAAGTGTTCCGATGCCGTTCATAAGGAGGGCGATGGAAGGACTTATCCCGAGGATGTAAGGTACGAGCACCGATGCGCTGAACATAGCGAATGTGTGCTGGATAGAGAGAGGAATGCCTTTACCGAGAGGCACTCTCTCGTCGATCTGGATGATCTGTCTCTGCTTAGCCATAATAACCTGCTTTCTTTATATACCTAAAAAATTATCACGCCTATTTTAAACTACATGAGCCGTCATAACAATAGCGAAGACACAATATATTGTATTTATTTTTGTATAAAAGAAATATAAAAAAGGAATGGACTTTAGTCCATTCCCAGAAGCTGTACCCTTGAAAGCCCCTGCAAGGCTCTGATCTCATTTACCATCTCATCGAGTTTACCGGCATCGTCCCCAAGCTCAAGTGTTACTACAACGTTGGCTTTTGAATCAACAGGCGGATTTTGAGTTATGGTCCACACGCTGTATCCATAACGGGATATGATGTTCAGCATCGATGAAAGGGTGCCGACACTGTGTCGCATCATCATCGATATTATAGCGTGGCGTCCCATGGATACTGTGCTGATATCTCTTACCATGTCCCGGTACTTATAGAATGTGGAACGGGAGATGCCGACCATCTTCACAGCCTCGCTCACATCTGCTGCCTTGCCCTCATCGATCAGTTCTTTTGCAAGGGAGACTTTCTCATAATACGAAGGCAGGAGAGCTTTGTCCACTATCAGGTATTTTCCTTGCATTTCACTTAACCCCGCTTACTCTTTTCGATAACATATGACCTCATATCTGAGGCGTCGATAACATCATTATGGTTTATAGGTCTTGAGAAAAGCCCTGCAAGCCCGGCAGGCACAGGAGCGCCGGTCATCTCTTTGACTTTGTTCATATTGCTTTCATCGGAACCCGTGAGTTCTTCACCGAGAGCTTCTAAAACAGCGGCTGAGAACTTGTAAGGGGAGGCTGTTGAAAGTACGACAGTGGCTTTTGCCTTGCCGTTATACTTTTCCATGCAAGACCATGCGATGGAAGTATGAGTATCCATGAGGTAGCGGTCATGTTCAAAAACGCCTCTTATAGCTGCAGCACCTTCATCGTCGTTTGCACAAAGACCAGTGAATACAGAATTGATCTCTTTGAGTTCGTCATCCGTGATTTGGTATTCACCTGTTTCCTCGAGTTGCTTCATGTATTTGAGAGTGTTCTCTGATCCACAGATGTAGAAGAGAAGGCGTTCTAAATTGCTTGAAACGAGAATGTCCATGGAAGGGGAAGTTGTCTTGTAAAACTCACGTTTTCTATTATAGTGTCCCGTCTCAAAGAACTCGGTGAGCACATCGTTTTTGTTGGAAGCACAAATGAGTCTGCCGACAGGAAGCCCCATTTTAAGAGCGAACCATCCAGCCATGATATCTCCGAAATTTCCGGTAGGGACCACGAAATCCACTTTGTCGCCGTCATTTATCGCGCCTTTTTCAAGAAGCTGGGCGTAAGCGGAGAAGTAGTATACGACCTGAGGCACGAGTCTGCCTATATTGATGGAGTTGGCGCTCGAAATGGAAACGCCTTCAGCCGGTTTAGGGATCTCTCTGAAGATTTTCTTCACGCCCGTCTGTGCATCATCGAAATTGCCTCGGATCGCGCATGCTGTGACATTAGAACCTGTGGCTGTCACCATCTGCAGTCTCTGAGTATCCGAAACACCGCCGTGAGGGAAAAATACAGTGATGGAAGTCCCCGGAACATCGCTGAATCCCGCAATGGCCGCGCTTCCCGTATCGCCCGAAGTCGCGGTGAGGATCATGATGTCATCTTTGAAATCATTCATGGATCTTGCGGCGGTAAGGAGATTTGGAAGAGCTGACAGAGCTACGTCTTTGAATGCTGAAGTAGGCCCGTGATAAAGCTCCAGAACAAAAGCCTCGGATTTCTCACTTGCAGCCTTGACTAAAGGAGTGATCTCCGGAGGTGTGAATTTATTTTTATAGCTTAGCTCTACCAGCTCGTCGATCTTTTCGCTGCCATAGTCGTCAAAGAAAGCGTTCCACACAGCTTTCGCCATACTGCGGAAATCATTGCCTTTTATGACATCGTGGTAGTCGAGCTTTATCGCGTCAAGATCGGAAGGGACGTATAGTCCGCCGCCTTCGGCCTGGCCATCGAGTATCGCCTTGCTTGAACTTACTTTGATATTGATATTTCTTGTACTTACATATTCGATCATGTATTCTTCCTCTGTTGTATCTTTATTGATAATTAGTGTAATGGTGGTTGAAAAAACACCTCGTTCATGTTACATTATATCCGTTCGAAAGACAAGTGTTTTCGATACACGGACACAAAAAACTTTTTGTCTGTAATATACGGAAACTGACGGCAATCACAAAGTTTCTTGGTATGATTCTACGATTGCCGTAAGAATATGGAGAAGGTTACATTATGAAGATCGCGATTTTGGGATTTGGTACAGTGGGAAGTGGTGCTTATGAGGTTGCCAGATTTGCTTCGGACATCGAAGTAGTGAGGATACTCAGCAGGCGCGTAAGAAAAGGATATGAGGATATAGATGACAGGTTCACAACAGATCTCAATGATATAACCGGCGATCCTGAAATCGATTTGGTCATAGAATCTATTGGCGGAGTAGACATTGCGAGGAAGTATGTTCTGGAATGCCTTAATGCCGGCAAGCATGTCGTTACACCGAATAAGAATCTAATCAGCTCGTGCTTTGGGGAACTGACTGAGGCAGCAAAGAAAAATGGAGTCCAGCTTAGATTCACTTCAACCGCCGGCGGTGGTATCCCATGGCTTTACAATCTGCTTAGGACAAAGCGCTGCGATGAAGTGACTGAAGTAAGAGGCGTCGTAAACGGCACGTGTAACTATATCCTTGACGCTATGCATGATAATGGAGCAGACTTCGACGAAATGCTGGTTACAGCAAAAGAGCTTGGATATGCCGAGGCTAACCCGGCATCGGATATAGAGGGTACGGACACACTGTGTAAGACGGTGATCTCATCGAATCTCGCGTATGGCACTGTTATAAAGGAAGAGGACGTTCCTTGCTATGGTATCGATACGATCAAGGCGTGCGATGTAGCATACCTTAAAGAAAAGGGCCTGGTCCCGAGACTAATGATGAACTCAAAACTTCATGATGGTGTTGTGAGCGTATATGTTGAGCCTGTAGCTTTCCGTGAGACGAGCCTTGAAGCCAACGTAAAGACCAACAATAATCTGATAACACTTACAGCTGAGAACGTCGGAACTCTAAGTTTCTACGGACAGGGCGCGGGCATGATGCCTACAGGACAGTCTGTAGTGCAGGATGTAATAGACATCAAAGACGGTGTCGATATGTATGCTAATGCCGGCGCATGCGCGGATGCTAAGGTGGACAACAGCTCGGCGGTCCACAGATACTACATCAGACACGATAGGATGTGTGAGCACATAGAGCCTTTGATAGATACTTATGAAGAGAAAGACGGCATTTTCTACTGCGTATCAAAGCCGATCAGCGTAGTGGAAATGCACAAAATAGGAAAACACAGAAAGGAAAAGGGCCGTGAGATGTTCTTTGCGGCATTGGAAGATTAAATGCTGAAGGTACTTAAATTTGGTGGTTCAAGCCTGGCGGACGCTTCGCATTTCGCTAAGGTAAAGCATATAGTAGACAGCGACCCGTCCAGAGAGGTCGTGGTCGTTTCCGCACCGGGGAAAAGAGACTCTGACGATAACAAGATAACAGATCTTCTCTACTTGATAAGAGCTCATCTAAAATACGGAGTTTCTCACGAAGGTGTACTCGACATGATCAGAAGCAGATATGTCGAGATCAAAGAAGAGTGCGGGCTCAGCACCGACATAGGCAGTCTGGTAGATGAGACGTTCGCCGGCATAAACAAGGACACAGCGGTTGACTTCATCGTCTCAAGGGGAGAGTACTTCAATGCCATTCTGATGGCTGAATATCTTGGCTATAAATTTATAGATGCTTCCGAATGGCTTATGTTCGACTACGACGGCAAAGTGAACAACTCGAAGTCGGAAGAAAAACTGAAGGAACTGAAGGGTATATACGGCAGGATAGTGACACCTGGCTTTTACGGCATCTTTCCAAACGGTGACGTGCATACTTTCCCGAGAGGTGGATCCGATATAACAGGAGCCCTCGCTGCTGCATATCTTGACGCAGATGTATACGAGAATTGGACAGATGTTTCGGGCATCCTCATGGTAGACCCACGCATCGTAGACAATCCTAAAACTATCGCCAGAGTAACATATGACGAGCTGAGAGAACTGAGTTATATGGGAGCGTCGGTGCTCCACGAGGACACGGTGTTCCCTGTAAGGCGTAAGGATATACCGGTAAATATCCGAAATACGAACGATCCTGACAATCCGGGAACGATCATCAGAGAAAATTTTGATGAGGTGCTCGAGGAAGAAAAAAGCGAGAGATTCATTACCGGTATCGCGGGAAAGAGACATTTCTCGATAATCAATATTTATAAAAGCAGAATTGGCGAGGCCAAGATAGGGCTGCTGAGGCATGTGCTTGCGGTGTTCGACCGCTATGACATCCCTGTGGAGCAGATCCCAAGCGGAGTCGACAGCTTCTCGGTCGTTTTCCCAAGTGACAGTCTCAAAATGAGAAAGCACGAACTGATGCATGAACTTGCGGACTTCGACGGCATCGACAACTGTGCTCTCACCGAGGGTATAAGTCTTATCGCTATCGTGTCACGTACCATGGCGTACAAGACGGGAATGTCGGGAAGGATATTCAAAGCTCTCGGTGACAACAATATCAATATCAGAACGATACAGCAGGGAGCTGACGAGATAAATATCATGGTAGGCGTATTCGATGAAGACTTTGAGGAAGCTATCCGGGTGCTTTACGATAAGTTCTCGCTGTAAGTTTTATTAAAGAAGGAAGAACAGGAAAGAAGGAAGAACAAATGAAAAAGTACAACGTAGGTATTATGGGTGCTACAGGCGCAGTCGGTCAGGAAATGTTGAAGGTGCTCGGGGAGAGAAACTTTCCTATAGGCGAGCTTAGATGCCTTGCGAGCGAGAGATCTGAGGGCAAGGTGATCAAAACACCGTTCGGAGATGTGACCGTTCAGAAGACCTGCGAGACCGCGTTTGAGGGCCTTGATATAGTGCTCGGTGCTTCCGAGAACGATATCGCTGAAGCTATGGCTCCGTATATCAAGAAATCCGGCGCTGTGTTCGTTGATAATTCTTCGGCATTCAGATTGGATCCTGAAGTTCCACTCGTGGTGCCTGAAATCAATCCGGAAGATGCTTTTAAGAACAAAGGTATCATCAGTAATCCAAACTGCTCGACTATCATAACTCTTGTTGCTATCAACGCGATCAACAAGCTTTCGAAAATCACAGGTCTCTATGCGTCGACATATCAGGCAACGAGCGGAGCGGGCGCTGCTGGTCCTAAAGAAATGTATGACCAGTCAGAAGCCATCATCAAAGCAAGGGAAGCAGGCGGAAGCGGTAATTCCTACGGGGCAGACATCGATCCGCAGATATTCCAGCATCAGATAGCATACAACCTTATCCCGCAGATCGGCGGATTCGGTGACAATCTGTATTCGAGTGAAGAGATGAAGCTGCAGAACGAGGGCCGCAAAATCATGCATCTGCCTGAACTCAAAGTGAGCTGCACATGCGTAAGAGTGCCTGTTGAGAGATCACACGCGATCAGCGCCTGCGTCATTACAGAGGATGTTCTTGATCTTGAGGAAGTAAGGAAAGCAATCGCGGAGGCTCCGGGAGCAAAGCTGTATGACGAGCCTGACAACTCGGTATATCCTATGCCTCTTGTAACATCCAATCAGGACATCGTATATGTCGGCAGGGTAAGAAAAGACCTGGTTAACGAAAAGGGTATAAACCTCTGGTGCTGCGGAGACCAGGTAAGAAAGGGAGCTGCTACAAACGCAGTGCAGATAGCCGAGCTTCTCGTTAACGCAGAATAAGGCTCTGTTTCTAGCATATAAAACGCTTATACAGGACCGGATCCCAAGGCAGGAACGGTCCTGTTTTTTTGCATCTAAATGTCAACAAAAGAAAATGGATGTGTTTACAAATATACTCAAAACGTAAACATTTGTTAACAATCACAAAGAAATCATAAATTTTGTATTTATTAAATACAAAAAACCACTTGAAATCATTTCGTTGAGGTTATATAATCCAGACAACAACAGAGAGAACTGTTGATCAACCGGGTAAGCATCGCGATGAAGGCAGATGCAGCGGATCGTATTAAGAGTATACGGGAAGCGAAGGAAGTATCCGGTATATAGATATCAGCAGGGCGCAGAGATGTGCGGACTGCAGAAACAGGAGGACAGACCAATGGGAGCATTTGAAAGAGGGGCTGTCTCGGTATAGAAACACTGCAAGGCTGGCCGACTTAGCGGCACCGGTGGTGTGAATGATAGCCGAACACCAACGTCTTGAATAAGCAGTAGAGATGAACCGGGATCAGCCCAAACGAAAGAAAGAAGCGCAGAGTGCCACGCAGGATACCAAATCCGAATAGGCAGATCATATATATAGGTGCCACGCAGAGGTGCGCGTGGCGGAAACAAACTGAATATAGGAAGTTATGTGGGACGGGCAAAGCCCGTCCCCTGATTGTTTTTGTCGATTTGTGCCCGGATATCGGAAAGAGGGCTTGAAGGCAGATGAAATTTTGCAGTTTTGTGGAAATAGGCATCTTTAAAACGTATAATTGATTCTATATGGGCGCAGTGTCCATTGGTTAATAACTAAGAGGTAAATATAATGTCACTTAGAAAGTATTCAGGCAAACCACCTATAGAACGTGTTGCAGATTCTTTGACGTATTTGCATGAAAAAGGAGTCATTGATCCTGAAATAGGGATCGTTCTTGGTTCCGGGCTCAATGATTTCGCCGACAGGATAGATAATCCGGTCGTTCTGGCATATAACGACATTCCTCATATGGAGTCCGGTTGGGTATCAGACCACAGAGGAGAGTTGGTTTACGGTGAATATAACGGGAAAAAGATCGTGATAATGGCCGGGCGCTTTCATTACTATGAAAGCCGTAATATGGATAAGGCAGCTTATCCTACACGCGTTATGATAGGACTCGGTATCAAAAGACTGATACTGACCAATTCTGCCGGATGTGTAAATCAGGATTTTGGTGCAGGACATCTGATGCTGATAAGCGATCATATCAATCTCTCGGGTGATAATCCTCTTATTGGTAAAAATATAGACGAGTTTGGTCCGAGGTTCCCTGATATGACATACACTTATTCACGTAAGCTGAGAGAGGAACTAAAGAAAAGAGCAGCAGCCGAAGGCATCGAACTGGACGAGGGCGTTTACTGCATGATGAGCGGACCTTCATTTGAAACTCCGGCTGAAATAAGGATGCTTAGGACTGTCGGAGCCGATGCTGTCGGAATGTCGACTGTACCGGAGGCAATAGTAGCAAATCACGCCGGAATCGAGATCATCGGGATATCTTTCCTTTCAAATATGGCTGCGGGAGTCCTTGACAAACCTCTTTCCGGTGAAGAAGTCACTGAAGCCGCAGTGGCAGTGCAAGAATCGTTTTCGAAAGTATTGGACCTTGCAATCGAGATTTAGAAGACACGGAGGATCAAATCAAAATGACGATGGAAAAAACCGGAGCCAGAGCGGCTCACCTCGAAGAATTGGCTTTTAGGATGACAGAAATCGACACAAGGCCAAACGACGGCCATCTTCTTGGTATGCAGGATAAAGCTTCCGAGGCGATAGAGCATCTTTTGCGAGCGATGTTTCCTTATCATTTCGGCAAGGCCAGAGCCAGATTTGTCGAAACTGAGAAGAGAACTTACGAACTGATGAAAGCGTATGACGCCCTTGATCAGACGCTCGAACTCGTTTGCAAGGACCACGAGGAAGCAAAGGAGAAGACCGACGAACTGGTAAACGCTCTTCCTGACATACTTGAGATCCTCAAAACGGATATTCAGGCAGGCTACGAGGGAGACCCTGCTGCCAAGAGCCCTGATGAAGTGATAATCACATACCCGGCGTTTACTGCTATAGCGATATACAGGATCGCTCACAAACTATATGAAATGAACGTTCCGCTGATCCCGAGGATAATGACCGAATTGGCGCATCAGACAACAGGTATAGATATCCATCCGGGAGCTACTATAGGCAGCTATTTCTTTATTGACCACGGTACAGGAGTGGTAGTGGGCGAGACCACTACTATTGGCGATCATGTCAAGCTTTACCAGCATGTAACACTTGGAGCCAAGAGTTTTGATCTTGCTGAGGACGGCACACCGATAAAGGGTATAAAACGCCATCCGGATATCGGGAACAACGTAGTCATCTATTCAGGAGCCACCATACTCGGTGGTGACACTAAAATAGGTGATAATTGCGTGGTAGGTGGTAACGTATGGCTCACTCATTCACTGGACGCCGGAGAAACGATTACGTCTAAACCGTGCGGACAGGAGAGGATCAGAGGTAGGCACGAGGTAGAATTTTTCGGCGACTTTATCTGAAACAAGATATTCTAAATGCTGAAAAGCGGGTTATTTATTTCTGCTTTGTGGTAATATATGGACTATGCGAAAAAATAAAGGATCCATTTCTTTAATCGATCAACGCGGCAAGAAATATAGGTCGATAATAATGATTCTGATGATGCTGCTGGCCATGATGCCGGCAGTGCTTGTGTCGTGCAATAGTGTGACCAACGATTTCGCCGAAGCGGAAGTTGAGGTTGCCAGAGAACTTGACGCAATAAAAAGCGGGAGTGGGGAGATCCCGGTGAATGCAGACTTCTCCGAAAATGTATCGGAGACGATGCTGAATGCTTATGCCGAGAAACTGAGAGATTTTGACTACATGATCACGGGTAGCGGGAAGTCAGAAGATGGAAAATCTGTGATTGTCACAGTAGATATCACAACATATGACTTCGGCAGTGTCTATCTTGAGACCTGGAATGACAGGATGAAGGTGGAGGAGGGGCTGCGCTATGAAAGTCAGTTCTTCAACGATCTTTTTACGAGAATCGCTTCATTGTCTGTCAAAGACTATACAGGACAGGCATCGATAACCTGCACGCGCGACGAAAAAGGAAAATGGACTACTGATCTTAAAACGAATCCGGAGCTGATAAACGCGATCTCGGGAGGACTGCTTTCTGAGATGACAGAGCTTGCGGACGAATAATAAACATAAATCTATTTCGGAGGGTAAGTTAATGGCTGAGGAAATCAAAAACGAAGTAAACGAAGAACTGGAGAATCAGGACCCTGAAAGCTGTACTCATGACTGCAGCACCTGCGGCACAGACTGTCCATCGAGAAACGGTGGTATCCAGAAGGCAGAACTCAATCCGCACAGTTCGATCAAGAAAGTGATCGCTGTAGTATCAGGCAAGGGCGGCGTCGGAAAGTCAATGGTAACTGCACTTTCAGCTATCGCGGCATCTCGCAGCGGATTCAGGACCGGTATCATGGACGCAGATATAACAGGTCCATCGATCCCGAGGATGTTCGGAGTACATACAAAGGCTTATGGCAGTGACTACGGCATCATGCCTGAAGAAACAGAAAGAGGGATCAAACTGATGTCCATCAATCTCCTTGTGGATAATGAGACCGACCCTGTTGTTTGGAGAGGTCCTGTCATCGGTGGAGTGGTAGAGCAGTTCTGGACAGATGTATGCTGGGGAGGACTCGACGTGCTCTTCATCGACATGCCACCGGGAACAGGGGACGTGCCGCTGACAGTATTCCAGTCGCTTCCGATCGATGGCATTATCGTAGTGACTTCTCCTCAGGATCTCGTTTCCATGATTGTAGCCAAGGCAGTAAATATGGCGGAACTGATGAATATTCCTGTGCTCGGACTTGTGGAAAACATGAGTTATGTAACATGTCCTGACTGCGGCAGGAAAATAGAAGTTTTCGGCGAGAGCCAGGCAGAGCATGTAGCCGCTGCATTCGGCATACCGCTTCTTGAGCAGCTTCCTATCGATCCTGTTCTTTCCAGAGAAGCAGACGCGGGGGATATCGAACTCAACGACGGCGATCAGATGGAAACGATCATTGGCGTACTTGAACAACTTGGTTTGAAAGCAGAATAATAGAATGGCAGAACTCATAAGACTCGAAGGTATCGTCAAGAGCTTTGATGACAATATAGTGCTTAACGGTATAGACCTCTCCGTCGATGAGAACGAATTCGTGACTCTCCTCGGCCCGTCGGGCTGCGGAAAGACAACCACGCTTCGCATCATCGGCGGCTTTGAGACGCCCGATCAGGGGCGGGTGTATTTCAATGGTGTAGACATCACCGATATGCCTGCCAACAAGCGCCCTATTAATACTGTGTTCCAGAACTATGCGCTCTTTCCTCATATGGATGTGGGTGAGAACATCGCGTTCAGTCTTCGCGTAAAAGGAGAGGACGAAAAAACCATAAAGAAAAAGGTAGCTGATGCTCTCGAACTGGTCAACCTTAAAGGATTTGAGAAAAGACGCATCGATCAGCTCTCAGGCGGTCAGCAGCAGAGGATCGCTATGGCGAGGGCGATCGTCAATGAGCCTAAAGTTCTGCTTCTCGACGAACCGCTTGGCGCGCTCGATCTCAAGCTCCGCCAGGAGATGGAGTATGAACTTGTGCGTCTCAAGAAAGAGCTCGGCATTACTTTCATATATATCACGCACGACCAGGAAGAAGCTCTTACAATGTCGGATAAAGTTGTCGTCATGAACGAGGGCTACATTCAGCAGGAAGGTACGCCTCAGGAGATCTACGATGAGCCGGTCAACGCTTTCGTGGCAGACTTTATAGGCGACAGCAATATACTGTCCGGGGTCATGTCAGACGAGAAAGTGGTAAGGATAGACGGCATAGATTACCCTTGTATAGATGGTACTGAGGAGGGCTTTCCTCCACGTCGCAAAGTCGATGTTGTTATACGTCCCGAGGACATAGATATCGTGCCATATGGCAAAGGCCTCTGGAATGGCACCATCACATCTAAGCTGTTTATCGGCGTGCATTATGAGATGCTTGTGCAGAGTGAGACAGGCAAAATAGAATGGCTGCTTCAGAATTACGATCAGCACGAAGTAGGCGAGAAGATAGGCATGTATGTCGATCCCGAGAACATCCAGATAATGCATAAGCCAAAGAGCGAAGCTGAAGCGGCGATAGAGATAGATTTATAAAGTTGAAAGCAAGCAAAGCATATTCGATACCATTCATAATATGGATATTCGCCGGCACATTGGTGCCGCTCGCTTCGATTGCTTTTTATGGCTTTACGAACAGAGACGGAGATTTCACACTCGAAAACATTCTTGCGATGTTCAGAAGCGATCATATGCAGGCTCTCGGCCTGTCGCTTTTGCTTGCGCTGATAAGCACTGCGATATGTCTTGTCATCGCTTTTCCTATGGCGATGGTATTGCGTGAGAGCAAGTATGGAAAGCAGGGCTTTCTCATTTTCGTGATCATCCTGCCAATGTGGATGAACTTTCTGCTTCGCACGATGGCATGGCAGGTGCTTCTTGAACGCCAGGGAGTGATAAACGCAGTGATATCGGCCATAGGGCTTCCGCGTCAGGAGATGATGAATACCCCTGGAGCGATAGTGCTCGGCATGGTATATGACTTCCTGCCGTTCATGATACTCCCGATATACAACACGGTCTCAAAGATCGACGATCATCTGATAGAGGCTGCTTATGACCTCGGAGCCGGAAGATCCAAAGTATATACAAAAATCATATTGCCGCTTTCGGTGCCGGGCATCGTGAGCGGGATCACTATGGTATTCATACCGGCTCTGACGACATTCGTTATTTCCAACATGCTCGGCGGAGGCAAGATCAACCTGATAGGGAATATCATCGAACAGGAATTCACAGTGAATTCTAACTGGTATCTCGGATCGGGACTGTCTCTGGTAATGATGTTATTCATAATAGCGAGCATGCTTATATTGCAGCGTTTCGACAAGACGGGAGGCGCCAGTCTGATTTAAATGAAAAGATCTTTCGGACGGATATATGTGTTGATAGTGATGTTGTTCCTGTATCTGCCGATACTGACTCTTATCGTGCTCAGTTTCAACGAAGTCAAGTCGATGTCGGTGTGGGGCGGATTCAGCCTTAAATGGTATCAGGAACTCTTCCAAAGCCGTCTGATGATGGGCGCGATCGTCAATACATTCTCGATCGCTATATTAGCGGCGCTCATAGCGACCGTAGTTGGTACCATGGCGGTGCTCGGAATGGCCGCTATGAAGCCAAGGACACAGAATACTTTGCTCGGTATAAACAACATCCCGATGCTCAATGCGGATATAGTTACGGGTATAGCGCTGATGCTCTTCTTCCTAATGGTGGGAGCGCCGCGCGGATATATGACGATCCTCTTCAGTCACGCTACATTCTGCATTCCGTATGTGATATTATCGGTGAGGCCTAGGGTGAACAGAAGCACTGACAGGCTGTATGAGGCGGCGCTCGATCTCGGTGCCTCTGAGAGATACGCATTCAGAAAGATAGTGCTCCCGGAATTATGGCCGGGCATCACATCGGGCTTTCTTTTGAGCTTTACTATGTCGGTCGATGATTTCATAATCACGTATTTTACAAGAGGCGCAGGCATCAATACTATCTCCACGCTAATATACAGCGAGGTCAAGATAGGTATCAGACCGAGCCTGTTCGCTCTCTCCACTATAGTGTTCGTGGTAGCTCTGGCAGTATTGCTGGCAGTAAACGTCAGACAGAGCAGGGCGGATCGTGAGGATAATACGCTGCAGACTGCTTGAGCAGCGGACGATTCACATATATAGATTAATGGAAGGTTAAAACAAAATGGCATTCAGGTATTACTACGCAGACCGCATCCGTGAAAAGATGCCGCAGTTCAAAGGGACAGACGAAGAGCTCCAGGTGGCGATCGATGAAATATCGCTTCTGTATGGCTCGGCTATAAAAGTGCTTGAGACAAGGATAAAGATAATATCCGATGATTTTGACAAGCAGCATTCTTATATGCCGATCCATCATTACAACTCCAGACTCAAGGCATTTGACGCTATAATCGAGAAAGCCGGAAGATATGGTATCGAGGATCCGATCAACAATCTCGATATCGTAAAGCGCGAGGTTCTGGATATTGCCGGACTCAGAGTCGTGTGCAACTATGAAGAGGATCTCGTTGCCATGTCCAACATGTTGCTGAAGCAGGAGGATATCGAGATGATCCGAGTGAAGGACTATGTAAACAGTCCTAAAGAGAGCGGATACAGAAGTCTCCACGTGGTAGTGGCAGTGCCCGTATACCTGGTAAACAAAAAGAAAATGGTTCCGGTGGAAGTCCAGTTCAGAAGCATTGCGATGGACGCGTGGGCGAGCCTGGAGCACGAGCTGAGATATAAGAACAAGGGCGAGCTGGCGCAGGACATTGAAAACACACTCAAGGAGTGCGCCGACATCCTCCACAATGTGGACGAGAGGATGTCACGCGTCCGTCATGAAGTACTCAAAGATGAAAATAAATACAGTGATTATTAAGGAGAATGTAAATGAAGAATCTTGCGAAAACGTATGATCCAAAGCAATTCGAGGACCGCATATACGAAGAGTGGGAAAAGGGCGGTGCTTTTAGAGCCGAGGTGGACGAAAACAAGAAACCGTTCACTATCGTAATGCCGCCACCGAATATTACAGGACAGCTGCATATGGGACATGCTCTCGACCAAACTCTGCAGGATGTACTGACACGCTGGAAAAGAATGCAGGGTTACAGTGCGCTCTGGCTTCCTGGCTCTGACCATGCCTCGATCGCGACAGAAGTCAAGGTCGCAAACGAGCTTTACGAAAAGACCGGCAAGGACAAGAGAGACTTCACGAGAGAAGAATTCCTCGAACACGTTTGGGCATGGAAAGAAGAATACGGCGGACGCATAACCAAGCAGTGCCGCAAGCTTGGCGACTCCTGCGATTGGAGCCGTGAGCGCTTTACCATGGATGAGACATGCAACAAGGCTGTCGTCAGATTCTTCATCAATTTATATGAGAAAGGCTGGATCTATAAAGGAAACCGTCTGATCAACTGGTGCCCTGACTGCAAGACTTCTCTCAGCGATGCAGAGGTGGAGCACGAGGATGAGAACGGAAAGTATTGGTATTTCAGATATCCTGCGGCTGACGGCGGCGAGGGCATCACTGTAGCTACATCAAGGCCTGAGACAATGTTCGGAGATATCGCGATCGCAGTGCATCCATCCGATGAGAGATATAAGGACCTTGTAGGAAAGAACGTGATCCTTCCATTAGTCGGACGAGAGATACCTGTTATTGCGGATATTTATCCTGATCCTGAAAAGGGAACAGGAGCTGTAAAGATCACTCCTGCTCACGACCCTAACGACTTTGAGGTCGGACAGAGACACGGGCTTGAGATCATATCCTGCATGAACGATGATGCCACGATGAACGAGCATTGCGGAAAATACGAAGGTATGGACCGCTATGAGTGCAGAAAACAGTGGGTAAAGGATCTCGACGAAGCCGGATACCTCGTAAAAACAGAAGAGCTTACTATTCCAGTCGGCAAGTGCTACAGATGTCACAGTGCTGTAGAGCCTATGATGAGCGACCAGTGGTTCGTAAAAATGGACGAGCTTGCTAAGCCTGCCATCAAGGCAGTGGAGTCAGGACGAATGAAGTTTGTTCCTGAGAGATTCAGCAAGGTATATCTAAACTGGTTATACGACATCCGCGACTGGTGCATCTCAAGACAGCTATGGTGGGGACACAGGATACCGGCATATTACTGTGACGACTGCGGCGAAGTAGTGGTTGCAGCGGAGATGCCTGAAGTATGTCCAAAATGCGGAGGTAAACATTTCCATCAGGATGAAGACGTTCTCGATACATGGTTCAGCTCTGCACTATGGCCGTTCTCTACACTTGGATGGCCTGAACAGACAAAAGACCTCGATTATTTCTATCCAAACAATGTTCTGGTCACGGGATATGACATAATCTTCTTCTGGGTAGTCCGTATGGTATTCAGTGGATACGAGTGTATGGGAGACGCGCCTTACGATTATGTATTCGTTCACGGTCTTGTAAGAGACGAACAGGGACGCAAGATGTCTAAATCGCTCGGAAATGGAGTAGATCCGCTTGAATCTATCGATCAGTACGGTGCGGATGCTTTAAGATTCATGCTTTGTACGGGAATAAGCCCGGGAAATGACACTCGCTATATCCCAAAGAGAATTGAGGCTGCGCGTAATTTCGCAAATAAACTCTGGAATGCTTCCAGATTCACTATAATGAACCTTCAGGACGAAGACGGCAACTGGCTGCCTATGGAGTTCGATGAGTCAAGGCTCAGACATGAGGACAAGTGGATACTCCAGATGGTAAATGAAGGCGCAAAGTATATCACTGATATGCTCGACAAATTCGAACTTGGTCTCGCGGGCCAGAGGGTCTATGAACTCATTTGGGACGTATACTGCGATTGGTATATCGAGATGGTCAAGAGCAGGCTTTACGGCGACGATGAGGATGACAAGAAGATCGCTAGATTCGTACTTACAAAAGTGCTCAAAGATCTGCTCAAGTTCCTGCACCCGTTCATGCCGTTCATCACTGAAGAGATCTGGGGAGTTCTGCCTCATGAAGAGGGAAAGACCGGTGTCGATGCCATGCTGATCCGCGCAGACTGGCCGGTATATGATCCTGATATGGACTACGCGAAGTCGGTCAAGAGGATAAATGCCACTATGGCTGTCACAAAAGCTGTTCGTAATATAAGGGCAGAGGCCGAAGCGGTACCGAGCAAGAAGCTCAATCTTATCATCAAGACAGATAGACTCGCCGGAGAGATACAGAGTGTCGAGGAGCGAATCAAGAAGCTTGCCAATGTCGTTGAGATCAAGATCGAGGGAAGCGACTATGTGATGCCTGATGATGTTATGACAGCAGTCATAGACGGAGCAGAGATAGCGGTAAAACTTGACGACCTTGTCGACAGGGATGCTGAGATCGAGAGACTTACAAAAGAGAAGGCGAGACTCGAATCCGAGGTCGCAAGAGTAGAGAAGAAGCTCGCTAACAAGGGCTTTACCGATAAGGCTCCTGCGCATTTGGTCGACGCTGAGCGCGAAAAGGGCGTGAAGTATAAAGGTATGCTCGAGACCGTGATAGCCCGTCTCGAATCACTTAAATAGAATAGTTCATGACTATTGAGGAAAAGATATTCAAAAGACTGAGATTCGATCCCGAAAGGATGGGACCTTGCGGATTCATTGAAAGCGCGGACGGCATGACGCTCGTCCGCAGCTTTTTAGACGGAGATTTCAGGGCTGAGATAACTGTCGGCATTGATGGCGATGTTACCGGAAAAGTGATAGATGAAGAAAGCGGTGAGGAATTCGATCAGCTGAGAAATCAGAATTATACCGGTTCATTCGTAAACACAGTCAGGGATGCTTATGAGAAGATACTCCTGGGCATATCTCATGAATGCTGCAGTGAAGTGACTTTCGCCTCGGACCAGAGCAATCGCCTTGCAGCCTGGATACTCAGCGAGTATGGAGTGAATCCGGATTTTCCATGGGATGATAAGAATTCAAAAGATGCCGGAGTATTCAGACATCATGGTAGTCGCCGCTGGTTCGCTCTTCTTATGAATATCCGCAGAGGGCAGGTGGAGAAGACTAACAGCACAGAACTTGTAGATGTGATGAATCTCAAGATCGAAGACGGAAGCGCCGCATCGTTCAGAGGGATGAAAAACATTTATCCGGCGTGGCACATGAATCACAGGACCTGGATATCGGTGATACTGGACGACGCTCTGCCTGATGAAAAAGTGAAGGCACTGATAAAACGCAGTTTTGAACTGACCGCCGGAAAAGTATCGGTTATGGACGAGGAACTTGTTAGAAAAGTGCTTGATGTCGCTCTTAGCATACCTCCGGGAAAGGTCGCGAGTTATGGCCAGATAGCCAGGATAGTCGGAAGAGAAAAGAATTCGCGCATGGTTGGCAGGATCATGAGTATGGCTGATCGCTATGGAGAGTATCCTTGCCACAGGGTAGTGAACAGCGCCGGAAGGACAGTGCCGGGATGGCCTGAGCAACGCGAACTTCTGGAGTCGGAAGGCGTCGGGTTTAAGAAAAACGGATGTGTCGATATGGATAAGTATCGCTGGGAGAAATAACGGAGAGAGTCGATGGCAAATGCTGACGGATTAAAAAGAATGAATCAACTGCTGAGTGAACTCGGAGATCCGCAGAAAGATCTCCGAGTGATACATGTCGCAGGAACCAACGGCAAGGGTTCAACATGCGTAATGATAGCTTCCATACTTGAGGAGGCAGGATATAGCGTGGGTCTCTATACCTCTCCGCATCTTGAAACAGAGTGTGAAAGGATACAGATATGGAACGGCTCTGACCGCTGCATGATAGAGCAGGCAGATATGGATGCGCTCCGCGCAAAGGTAAATAGTGTCGCAGAGAACATTTTGCACACAGATGAGATGAAGAATCTGAAAGTGTTCGAGGTTTACACAGCTATTGCGTATCTTTACTTTGCCGAGAAAAAGCCTGATTTTGTTGTGCTGGAATGTGGAGTGGGCGGTATGCTTGATTCCACTAACACTATCGATCATCCCGTGGCATGTGTTATCACACAGGTGGGAATGGACCACACCGAAGAACTTGGCAGTACCGTAGAAGAGGTGGCAAAAAACAAAGCCGGCATCATAAAGCGCAGAGTCCCGGTGGTTTCCCAGTCAGATGACGAAGTCGTAAGAAATGTTATAAAAAAAGTGGCAGAAAATAACGATTCAGAGTTTATTGATGTAAATTCAGCGTTAGATGATTACGGATACCTTATGCCTGCTATGCAGGGCAAATACCAGAAGAAAAACGCTGTGACAGCCGCGCTTGCAGTAAAAGCAGTTGGCATAGATGTCCCGCGCGACGTATTGGAACGCGGTATCAAAAAAGCTATCCTTCCGGGACGTTTTGAGATACTGAATGAGACCATTGGGGCGAGTGACGAGAAGTCAGGTCCTTTGTTTATAGTGGACGGAGCTCATAATCCGGACGCTATGCAGGCGCTCGTGAACGAGTACAATGAGTTTTCAAAGGTCAAAGGCATCGGCAGAACTATTATGATCTTCGGATGCATGAAGGATAAGAATTCCGGACACATGGTCGATATACTCACTTCCGGCATTGAAGATTGCGAGTATCTGGCCGTCTCCATAGACTACGGAAGAGCTGAAAGCGCTGAAAAGATTTCAGAGATGATAAGTTCTGCTGGATGCAAAAGCACAGTCTGCAGATCACTCGAAGAAGCTTTTTGGGCAGCAATGAACAGCGGTGCTGACAGTGTTCTTGTTGCAGGTTCGATATATATCGCGGGAGAGATGAGAAGCATCTTCAAAAAAGCCTGTTAAGTTGTTGAACAACTTTGACTTGTGTTATATTATAATTGAAATAACTTCAGGGGGGAAAACAAAGGAGGGTAAGTCCAATGGTAAAACTTTTGATAGGACATAAAGGTAGCGGTAAGACCAAAAGGATGATCGAGCTCGCAAACGACGCGGTCCGATCCGCCAGAGGCAGCATCGTCTTTATCAATAAGAATTCCAGACTTATTTACGACCTAGACTATAAGATCAGAGTCGTGTGCATGGAAGATTTCCCGCACATTACAAATGAAGATGAGTATATCGGTTTCCTGTTTGGAATAATGAGCAGCGACAACGATATAGAGACCATCTTCCTTGACGGTATCATGAGGCACAGAGACTTCGCGCTCGAGGTTCTCCCAAGCTTTATTGAAAAGATCAAGACCATATCCAAAGAATCCGGCATCGACTTCATACTCAGCGTGAGTGCAGAGCTTGAGGAAATGATAGGTGTCAACTTTGACGATATGGAAGTACTCAATTAAGGAATGACGACCATCGAGCAGATACTTGAAGGAATAAAAAAAGGAAGAGCCCTGTACGAATCCGTGCGGGGTTCTGTTTCGCTTTCCACCGAATTGCCCGGTAACGAGTTGTTCCTCGGAGACAATTTGACGTATATGAAGGAACTCCTCGAGAGGGGGTGCTCCGGCGCGTTCAAGCTGATATATATCGACCCACCGTTTTTTACCAGATCTTCTTTCAACGCCTCCGTCAAAGTCACTGGGGCTGAAGGGAAGTCATATAGGATACACCATCTGGCATACGACGATAAGTTTGACAGAAACCTCGAGTACTATATTGAAAACATGACTGCGAGGCTCCTGATGATGAAAGATCTACTTGCCGATGACGGTTTGATGTGGGTCCATCTCGACTGGCATTCATCTCACTATATCAAGCTTGTTCTAGATGAACTTATGGGTGCCGGGAATTTCGTAAACGAGATCGTTTGGTGCTATAAATCCGGAGGCTCGGGAAAGAAGCACTTTGCCAGAAAGCATGATACGATACTGGTTTACTCAAAGACAAAGGCTTATCATATAAACGTACCTACCGAGAAATCGTATAACAGAGATTACAAGGCATACAGATTCAAAGGCGTCAAGGAATACCAGGATGAAAAAGGCTGGTATACACTTGTGAATATGAAAGACGTCTGGAACATAGACATGGTCGGAAGGACATCAGCAGAGAGGACAGGCTATGCTACTCAGAAGCCGCTGGAACTGGCTAGGCGAATAATCGAAGCTTCTACAGAGGAAGGCGATCTTGTAGGGGATTTCTTCTGCGGCAGCGGTAGCGTTCTCGAGGCGTCATATGAGCTCGGAAGGGTGTTCGCGGGTTGCGATTCGGAGGAACTCGCCGCGGCAATGAGCCGTAAACGCCTTAAAAAAGCTGGCGCTGAATTCAGATTTCTGAGAGAAACAGAAGCTTCAGGACGGACCGGTAGGGCAGATATAACGGTTATAAGCAGGGACGAGCTTGCAGATGGTAGATATCTCTACAGATGCAGTCTTACGGACTTTGTACCCGATATAGAAACAGGATCGATACGAATGAAGGACAGGGCATATGTGGACGAAGCCATAGTATCGGACAGACTGCAGTTTGCCGATCATGTGATGGTCGATCCTGACTTCGACGGAAAATTCGAATGCAAATACATATTTGATATAAAGTCGGAAGAGATAACATTTATTTCGGATGGTAGGCCTGCACTTACAGTGGTGGATATATTCGGGAGAGAATATGCTGCAGAGGTAAACTGAAATGGCAGATAACAAAGAAAAACACAGCAAAAAACTGAAAAATGCTCACATGAAGGAGCATCACAACATAATACATGACATTATTCCGGATGATAATTCCGCGATAGAGGCTTTGGATGAAAAGCTTGAAAAAGATACTGAAGTCACAAAAGAAGCCAACAATATATACGCGGATGATCCGGAGTTCCACGGTCATTCAAAACTGAGAGTTAGGGCAGAAGAATACGCTCTTGCGTTGCTCGGTGTCATCATCGGGTCTCTTGGTACGATCTCTGTCATGATCCCAAATGATCTCACTTGCGGAGGCCTCAGTGGTATAAGCAGGATCATACAGCACTATACGGCCTGGAACTACTCACTGATTTATTACGCATTAGCTATGATAGTAGCGGTAGTGGTATGGTTCTCTCTTGGCGTAAAAGAGCTTCGAAAGATCATATTCATGTCATTTGCATACCCGCTAGTGATGCTTCTATTCGAATTGTCGGGACTTGTGATAATAAAGAGTGACGATCTGCTTCTCGTGGCATTGGTGACCGGCTGTTTATTTGGTATATCAAACGGACTCACGTTCAAAGCCGGCTTTTCTTCAGGCGGGTCTGATTCAATAGCAAAGATAATAAAGTACCGCATGATGCCACATATAAGTCTCAACTATCTGAACTTTGCTATAAATGTAGTGGTCATCATCGCCAGCGCTTTTGTTTTCGGTGTAAATATCGCGATGTACGCAGTCGTTATAACATACATATCCACTAAGGTGGGAGAAGGCGTGATGTACGGCATAGGCGGGCGTATAGTTGAGCTCAATGTGGTAACACATAAACCGGAAGAACTTAAGAAGTTCGTGATCACCGATCTTGGAAGAGGTGCTACAAGTCTTGAGATAACCGGAGGGTATACAGGGGAGAAAATGGAACAGATAAAAATTATCTGTACACCTCGCGAAAGCTTTATAATCAAAAGATATCTGGCGAAGCATGACCCTAGAGCTTTTGTATCGATTACTTCTGTTGCTTCAGTCTGGGGCTCGGGAAAGGGCTTCTCGGATATCACAAAGATCGACGGCTGATCGATCAGCGCGATGCATAATCGGTTATAAGAATACGTGAGATAAGATTGATGCTTCGGCTACCTAATATCAGGTAGCCGTTTATATTATCCTCGTCATTTAGATTTTCAAGGTGAAGAGGATGCAGATCCATATAGAAATCATCGCCGTGGCGCGAGATAGGGGCGTCGATTTCGAAGGAAGATGTTGACGCGCTGAAACTGACAGTGAGAGGGTTGTCTGTATCAGGGAAATAAGCGCCCGAGAAAGGATCGATGATCTGTTCTCCGGTGATACGGAGAGTATTGTTCCTTTGTTGTATATAAGGACGCACGCTGAATCTTCCTTCTGCTGCAGGAAAGCCGTATGCCGAAAGCGCTGTATGGATATCAGGTGCTATGCTGGATTCCTTTGCATTTGAAGAATCTCCCGGGATATCGGCGAGTGCGAGATACATGAGCCTGTGGAGGTGGAGAACATCTTCACGGTTATGTGTTAGTATGATTTTTTCGAGAGTGCTGTTGCCGCTGATAGCGTATTGATCAAAGAGTGTAACGCTTTCTTTACCGGTAATGGTATCTCCTCTATCCGAAAAAATGCCATAGTGATCTTCCAGAGACATTTGGCTCATAGAATCGACTCGAGTCCTGATATCGGTGGCTTTTCTGAGGAAACGGTAAAGGTCAAAATGATACATATGAATATGGCGCCCGTCCATACACGCATCCAACCTTGCGTTGATAAACGGAATATCGTAGGCATATCCGTTGAATGTGATCAGATAGTCTATGCCTTCTTCTTCGATCATGTCCATCGATGCTTCAAGCACCTTCGATTCCTCGTAGTGGTTTTCAGCGAGGAATTGAGTGATCCTGACACCGCTTTCTGTACGCGTCATAAGTCCTACAAGTATTACCTTGCAGCGTGAGCGGTCAAGTCCGGTTGCCTCTATATCGAGTACACATGGATTCATTCCGCCGAAGTATTCGTTCCACAAAGGGTGGTATTCACCTGTGATCCTGTAATCTCTTGTAAAAACTTTCATTTTTTGTGTAATCTCCGAATGTTGTTCTCAAAAATTATCACAGATTGTGCTAAAATAATAGGGTATATAAAATTCTGTTAAACGGAGGAATAAAAATGCTTAATATCAATAAAAATCTTGATGGCGAAAAGCTGATGGTCGCTCTTGAAGGAAGACTCGACACAGTAACTGCTCCTGAGTTCGAAACAGAGCTGAAGGATTCTTTGGATGCCGTTACAGAGCTCATTATGGACATGAAGGATCTTGAGTATATTTCTTCAGCAGGGCTAAGAGTTCTTCTCACTGCTCAGAAGAGCATGAATCAGAAAGGCACCATGAAGCTGATCAACGTAAATGATACTGTAATGGAAATCTTTGACGTGACAGGATTCGTTGACATTCTTACTATCGAGTAATTGATCAAGACCAGTATCATTCAGGAGGTTCATTATGGCCACTAACGATACTTTGACTGTTGCGCTAAAGGGTAGGATCGATTCAGGAAACGCGGCGGATATAGAAAAGGAAATACAGGCACAGATCGATGCCGTAGACGCCGGCTCATTGATACTTGATGCAGAAGAACTCGAATACATTTCAAGCGCAGGACTCAGAGTTATACTTCGCCTTCGCAAGAAGTATCCTGATCTCAGAGTTATCAATGTGAACTCCGAGGTTTATGAGATTTTTGATATGACCGGATTCAATCAGATGATGAAGGTCGAAAAAGCTTACAAAGTAGTATCTGTCGAAGGCTGCGAGGAGATCGGGAAGGGCGCCAACGGTACTATATACAGAATAGACAAGGACAATGTCGTAAAAGTATATAATAATGCTGATGCGCTCGAGGATATCGAACATGAAAGAGAAGTCGCCAGACTAGCTCTTATTCTTGGCATACCTACTGCTATATCCTACGATGTAGTCAAAGTGGGCGATAGCTATGGCTCGGTGTTCGAGTTCCTCAACGCACGGTCGTTTGCGAAGATTCTTGCGGATGAGCCTGAGAAATTCGAATGGTGCGCAGAAGAATACGTAGAGATGCTCAAGAAGATACATGGCACCGAAGTGCCGGAAGGAAAACTCCCGAGCATCAAATCTGAATTCGTCGAGAGAGCCGGGAGGCTCAAAGAGCATCTTCCTGCCGAATACTCAGAAAAGCTCATAAGGCTGATGAACGATATTCCTGAAGTCAATCGCATGATACACGGTGACTATCACACTAAGAATCTTGAACTTCAGGATGATGAGGTTCTTCTGATCGATATGGATACTCTGGCAGTCGGACATCCTGTATTTGAATTAGGCTCAATTTTCAATGCTTTTATCGGCTTTTTTGAAGTAGATACTGACGGTATAGAGTCATTCCAAGGCTTCAGCGCGGAGACGGGAAGAAGACTCTGGAGAAGGGTTCTTGAACTATATCTTGGGACTAAGGATGAAGATGCTATCAGAGATGTAGAGGACAAGGCGCGAATCATAGGGTATACACGACTTATCGCTAGATCCGTAAAGAGAGGTCTTAATCTTGAGGGGCAAGGCAAGGCCGAATATGAAATCTGGAGGAAGAATCTGATGGAGCTGCTTGATAGAACTGAAACGCTCGCGTTTGATCCTGATCAGAGCGTAAACGGATCCGATCCAAATGAATTGGACATTGAAGCTATAACAGAAAACCTTCCTAAAGTTCTCGAATTCATAGACAGTAAACTGGAGGCTGTCGGATGTCCGCTCAAGACCCAGATGCAGATAGATGTTGCAGCAGAAGAGATATTTGTCAATATAGCGAACTACGCATATTCGCCTGACAAGGGCATGGCAAAGGTCAGAGTAGAGGTCGGGGATGATCCTCTCCATGTGTCGATAACGTTCATCGACCACGGCGTGCCATACGATCCGCTCGCCAAAGAAGATCCTAATGTTAACCTATCAGCGGAGGAAAGGCAGATCGGAGGACTTGGTATTTTCCTTGTCAAGAATACTATGGACGATCTGACATATGAATATATCAACGGCAGTAATATACTGACACTTAAGAAAAACCTGTAAAGACAAAGCCCTCCTGAGTGGAGGGCGATTTAATGAGATAAAGGAGATCATCAGAGCATGAAACTCGGAATCGTAGGACTTCCAAATGTAGGAAAGAGCACTCTTTTCAACGCGATCACTAAAGCCGGCGCCGAAGCCGCCAACTACCCGTTCTGTACCATAGAACCGAATGTCGGGGTAGTGACTGTTCCTGATGAGAGAGTCACTACACTTTCAAATGTGTACAACTCAAAGAAGACGATTTATACGACTATAGAGTTCAGCGATATTGCGGGTCTGGTAAAAGGAGCGTCTAAAGGCGAAGGCCTTGGAAATAAATTTCTCGGACATATACGTGAAGTGGAGGCCATTGTCCATGTAGTGAGATGTTTCAATGACGATAATGTAGTCCACGTGGACGGCAGGATAGATCCGGTAAGTGACATAGAAGTCATTAATACAGAGCTTATAATCGCGGATATGGAGGTCCTCGAAAGAAGGATAGCCAAAACAGAGAAAGCAGCAAAAGCTGACAAGTCCGCAAGAGGAGAACTGGAACTTCTAAAACGTATATACGACCTTCTCGCGGAAGGCAGAGCGGCAAGAGAAGTGGAAGACCTCAGCGATGAAGAAAAAGCCTTCGTTAAGACACTCGACCTTCTGACATACAAGCCGGTCATATATGCTGCAAATGTGTCAGAGGATGACGTGGCACAGGGAGATAACGATTACGTAAAAGCCGTAAAGGAATATGCTGCGAAGGAAGGATCAGAGGTGGTGGTCATATGCGCAAAGGTCGAGGCTGAGCTTGCAGAGCTTGACGATGAGGAAAGAGAGATGTTCCTTGTTGAGCTCGGTATCACGGAATCAGGCCTTGATAAGCTGATCAAATCATCTTATGCACTGCTCGATCTTATCAGTTTCCTTACCACGGGCGAGGATGAAACGAGAGCTTGGACTATAAAACGCGGAACGCTTGCGCCTCAGGCTGCAGGCAGGATACATACAGATTTCGAAAAAGGGTTTATCCGCGCTGAAACCATTTCATATGAAAAATTAATGGAAGTGGATGGAAAACTTTCGGCCGCAAAAGAAAAAGGTTGGCTGAGGTCAGAAGGAAAAGAATATGAAGTTAAAGACGGAGATGTAATGCACTTCCTCTTTAATGTATAGTCAATCTTTAGTCATTATTTAGTCGACAATTAGGCGAAGATTTAATCAGAAATTAATCTTTTGGCGGCAACTACTTGAAATTGAGTTACACGTTTTATATAATGCCGCCGAGGGATCGACCTCGATCCCTTCTCTAGTCCCAATACCCTTTTTCGAAAGAGACTGCACCCCTTGCAGTCTTTTTCATTTGCGGGTATTTTGACTATTGGCTTTTCGTGTTACATAGACATAAAGACACAGTCCGAGGACTATAGCACACAGGCTGATGACTTGAGCCTGTTTGAATGGACCTATCATCAGAGAGTCGGTCCTGAGAGCCTCTACAAAGAAACGCTCGAGTGAATAAAATATAAAATATAGTGATAGGGTCTGACCGTCGGCAATACGCATGTTCATATCGAAATACGAAAGAGCTATGAAAAGAATGAGACACCATATCGACTCATACAAGAAAGTAGGGTGGACTCTGACCCCATCAACGATGATACCCCATGGAAGATCAGTAGGACCGCCGTGGGCCTCGCCGTTGAAAAAATTGCCCCAGCGGCCTATGGATTGAGCCAGAGCCACTGAAGGTATGATCAAATCGGCCATATTAAGAGTGCGTATCTTTTTATGTCTGCAAACTAATAATACAGCGATAAAACCAAATATCAGTCCGCCATGTATCGCAAGACCGCCTCCGCGGATGTTGAGCATTTCGCCTAAAGTATGGTAATAACGGAGGTTGAAAAGAACATAATAAACTCTGGCTCCTATCACTCCGGCAGGGAGCATCCACAGGGCCAGATCGAGCACGTCATCGTCGGTGAGTCCGTGCTTTGGAGCCCGTCTGGACGATATAAGCACTGCAAGAAACATTCCGAATGCTATCAGAATGCCATACCAGCGGACTTCGATTCCAAGTATTTCGAATGCAATTGGATCCGGTTGCAACATAACGTGTAAAGTATAACATATGCACATATCAAAGTATAATTCAAATGCGGTTGATTCAAATTGTTTAAAAAGATAGGAAGATAATTGTTGACAAGGCAATATGCTTTTGTTAAACTAATCAAGCGCGATTGGAAAGCGCGCTATTTGGCGGCGTAGCTTAGCTGGCTAGAGCGTCCGGTTCATACCCGGAAGGTCACTGGTTCAAGTCCAGTCGCCGCTACCAATCACGGGCGCATAGCTCAGCTGGGAGAGCACCTGCCTTACAAGCAGGGGGTCATAGGTTCGAGCCCTATTGCGCCCACCATTCTATTAATTCCTTTTTTAAGGAATTATGAAGAAAGAATGCGGCCGGGTAGTTCAGCTGGTTAGAATGCCAGCCTGTCACGCTGGAGGTCGACGGTTCGAGCCCGTTCCCGGTCGCCATTTTTATAAATAGTCACGTTACGTCGTGGTGGGTATCGTCAAGCGGTTAAGACCCAGGGTTGTGGCTCCTGTATGCGTGGGTTCGAATCCCACTACCCACCCCATTGATGGGGTATAGCCAAGCGGTAAGGCAACGGATTCTGATTCCGTCATTCGCAGGTTCGAATCCTGCTACCCTAGCCAAGAAAACGAGGGGGCTCGAGAGAGTCCCTTCGCAATATGGCGACATAGCCAAGTGGTAAGGCAGAGGTCTGCAAAACCTTCATCCCCGGTTCAAATCCGGGTGTCGCCTCCAACTGAGACTGCCTTTAGGCAGTCTTTTTCTTATGCATTAGAGAGGGTGTCATCATATGCTGGATTTAGTGTATAATAATTGTGTATATGCAAAACCCGCAACAAATGTATTAAGTGGCTAAAACACAGAAAAGGGTAGTCATCAATGAAAGATTTCAAATCTGAAAAGAAAAAAATACTTATCGTAGAGGATGAAAGAGTCAATCTTGAGCTTCTTAAGATTGTTCTTCAAAACGACTACGAGATTTTAACTGCCGAAGACGGGACCCGGGCTCTTGACTTGATCGATAATGAAAGCAGTCTCAGCCTGGTTCTGCTCGACCTTAATCTTCCTGACATGAGCGGCATGGACATACTTAAGGGAATGAGTGAGAGTGAAAAGCTTGATAATCTCCCTGTAATAGTACTTACTGCCGAAAAGGAAGCAGAAGTCGAGAGCCTTAATATAGGGGCCTCAGACTTCATTTCAAAGCCATATCCGAGGCCTGAAGTAATAAAAGCCAGAGTCAATCGTACCATCGAGCTTTCAGAGGGCCGCATGATAATCGGCCAGACTGAGAATGACAGTCTTACAGGTCTTTATACCAGAGAGTATTTCTACAGCTACTGCGACCGGTATGACACCAAGCATCCGGATACCGAGATGGACGCGCTTGTGGTCAATATAAATCACTTCCATTTCATCAATGAACGCTATGGAAGAAAATACGCCGATGAAGTGCTTCAGCGCATTGCCGAAAAGATACAAGCTCATGTAGATGAGCATGGTGGTCTTGCTTCCAGAAGAGAAGCTGACAATTTTGTTGTCTATACGCCTCATATCACTGATTATACGAGTTTGCTCGAGGACATATCTGAAGGCGCTTCCGGTGATGGCAAGGATGAGAGCATAGTCAGGCTCAGAATGGGCGTATATCCAAAAGTCGATAAAAATCTTGAGATAGAGAGGCGCTTTGACAGGGCAAAGATGGCCTCAGACACGGTAAGAAGCACTTTTACCAAGGCGATAGCTATCTATGACAACGCTTTGCATGAGTCCTCGCAATTCTCAGAACAACTTCTTATTGACTTCTCGCGCGCGATTGAGGAGGAACAGTTCGTTGTTCACTATCAGCCGAAATACGATATTAGAGGCGATGAAATGGTTCTCTCAAGCGCCGAAGCACTCGTCCGTTGGAAACACCCGGAATTTGGGCTTGTCAGCCCGGGGGTCTTTATAGATCTCTTTGAAAAAAACGGTCTTATTCAGCAGTTGGATAGTTATGTATGGCGCAGCTCTGCAAGACAGATCAGCGAGTGGAAAAATGTTCTTGGGATATCGGTTCCTGTGTCGGTCAACGTATCCAGGGTGGATATGTTCGATCCGTCGCTGGTCGATGATATTGACAGCCTTATTGCTGAATTCGATCTGAACCACGGAGATCTGATACTTGAGGTGACCGAATCGGCATATACCGAGGATTCTGAGCACATTATAGGCACTGTGCAAGAACTCAGGGATAGAGGTTTCTTTATTGAAATGGATGACTTCGGCAGCGGATACAGTTCACTGAATATGCTATCCAATCTGCCGATAGATGCTCTAAAACTCGATATGCAGTTTATTAGGAGCGCGTTCAAGAACGGAAAGAACACACGGATGCTCGAAATAGTTATTGAGATCGCGGAGTCACTCAACGTACCGGTTATAGCTGAAGGAGTGGAGACCGCTGAACAACTCTTCACTTTGAAACAAATGGGCTGCGATATCGTTCAGGGTTACTATTTCTCCAAGCCTGTTCCTGAAAATGAATTCGAGGAATTCCTTATCGAGAAACAGGAGAAGGGCAGCGATGAGATACGTGTGGAAAGAAACAAGTATCGCAAGCTGGCTCACGACAGACATGTTTATGACGCGATGCATGACCCTGTTACGGGGCTTTATAACGGCAGCGCTTTCGACTTTCTGATTTATGACTCGGATAAAGACCATACTGCTCTCTTGCTTATCGAGCTCAGTAATTATGATGAAATCAGCAAGGCAAAAGGCTCGTCAGCGGCTAATCGATCTGTGATAAGAGCGGCGGAGATGCTTCGCGATGTTTTCAGAGCATCAGATTTTATTTGCAGACTAAAGAATGATGAAGTGGGAGTTATCCTGTCAAGGATCGACAGCAGCCATCGCGAGATCATCGAAGGCAAAATACATCAGTTCAAAGAAGCGGTCGCTTCTGATGAGCAGGGTGTATCAGGGATCAGTATAAATTACGGCCTTGTGTTTGGAGATGAAGAGAATGAACCCGACCTGTTCAAGGCTGCGGATAGGGCCCTTAAGACTAAAAAGAACTAATAATTATAGCGGGAATAACTAACAGGAGATGATCAGATGATTACAATTGATGCACTAAAAGAATTCGGCGCAAATACTGAGGAAGGCCTCACACGCTGTATGGGAATGGAAGAGTTTTACATTCAGCTTGTTGGTACCATGCTTAATGATGCCAATTTCGAAAAGCTCGATTCTGCTGTGGAGGCAGGAGATGCTGTTGCAGCATTTGAGGCTGCCCATGCTCTTAAAGGAGCGCTCGGCAATCTTTCGCTTACACCGATCTGCGATCCTGTAAGTGAGATCACTGAGAGACTGAGAGGACAGACGGAAATGCCGGATCTTTCAGATGTTATGCCTAAGTATAAAGAAGCTCTGGAAAGACTAAAAGCGCTCTAGTAATCAGTTGGTAATGGAAGAAAAGGGTCAAACAGGTCTTAAACCGTACATGTCCCCGATAATGGCGCTCGCGTTTTCTATCGGCTCCGCGATAGGTTGGGGTTCTCTTGTAGTGACCAGCAGTAATTACCTTGGAAGAGCAGGACTCGCCGGAAGCATCATTGGGCTTGTGCTTGGAATGGCCATTATGCTCGTAATTGCGAGGAATTACTCATATCTAATGCAGATATATCCTGAGTCCGGCGGCGCTTACGCATTCTCAAGAGAGATTTTCGGACATGACTACGGATTTTTGACTGCCTGGTTTCTGATACTCACATACCTGTCTATATTATGGGCCAACGCTACCTCATTACCGTTGTTTGCCAGATATTTCATAGGCTCGGCATTTGAGGTAGGCAAAATCTATACCATATTTGGTTATGATGTCTTTGTAGGTGAGCTGCTACTCACGTCTGCAGGTATTATTCTTATAACATTTCTTTGCTTTATAAGCAGAAAAGCGGTCGCTTACGCCATGACGGCTATGGTTGGTATCCTCAGCATAGCCATCTTGATAGCTGCGCTTGCGGCCATTTTGGGTTTCAAAGGTCCGTATGATCACGCATTCGTTCCGGAAAGCAGTGCGGTCACGCAGATCATTTATATAGCGGTGATATCACCATGGGCATTTGTAGGATTTGAGAATATCTCTCACAGCTCAGAGGAGTTCACCTTCAAAAGGACCGGTATATTCAGGTTGTTAGTGATCTCAGTCGTCGTAACGACTGCGCTTTATGTACTGGTCACAATACTATCTATGACAGCATATCCGGAGAGATACGGTTCATGGCTCGAATATATCAGAGACAGAGGAAATCTTGATGGTCTTGAGGCTTTGCCGGCATTTTATGCAGCCAATCATTATCTCGGTTCGACCGGTGTGGCTTTACTCATGGCAGCTTTGCTCTCACTTGTAATCACCAGCCTGATCGGACAGACCACAGCTGCTTCCAGACTGTTCTACGCCATGGGGCGAGACAAAATGATCCCCGGGAGATTCGCTGAGATCAGCAAATACGGAACTCCGGGCAGAGCCATAGGAATAATAGCTGTCTCGGCCCTGATCATTCCTTTTGTAGGAAGGACTGCCATAGGCTGGATCGTTGATGTTACATGCATAGGTGCGACTTTGATCTACGGCATTGTTTCTGCCTGCACTCTGAAGAGAGCCAGGGAGAGAGACGACGCGATCGAGCGGTTCACGGGCATGCTCGGTCTGGTGATGATGATCTTTTATGCTCTTTATACATTGGTTCCGAATCTCATTTCCGAGAGCTCGATAGAAAGAGAAACGTACTTCCTGTTCATTGCGTGGGTCATAGTAGGTTTCATTTTCTTCAGGATACTGCTTTCGCGCGATAAGTCGAAGAAGTATGGGAATTCATTAATAGTGTGGGCCTCACTGTTAGCGCTAGTGCTTCTGATATCTCTTATCTGGATGAGGCAATCAATGATAAATGCCAACACCAGACTTGAGTCAAATATCGAAGAGTATTATGAACAACAGGTTGATGAAAATGCTTCAGAGGAACTCGAGTTCATAAGGGGCCAGATCGATGATCTGGAAAAAGACGACACACGCGCCATCATCATGGCTCTGGGAATGTTTGGGTTTGCTATGTTCATTATGTTCAGCAACCATGCCTATATGTCTAGCAGACAGAAAGAGAGTGACAAGATCGCAAATACAGATCCGCTGACCGGAGTCAAGAGCAAACACGCTTTTCTGAATATGTCACACGAGGCAGATGCAGGTATATCAGACGGACAGTTGAACGAGTTTGCTATTGTAGTATGCGATGTCAACGGCCTGAAACATATAAACGATACTCTAGGTCATAAGGCCGGAGATGAGTATATTTGCGCCGCATCGGAACTGGTATGCGACATTTTCAGACGAAGCCCGGTATACAGGCTTGGCGGGGATGAGTTCGTGGTGATGCTGGAAGGGCATGACTATGAGCACAGAGAAAGACTCATGCAGTTGCTGCATGACAGTTCGGTGGAAAATATCTCACTTGGCAAGGTGGTTGTTGCGGGAGGCCTATCTGAGTACAGGCATGGCGAAGATAAAAATATACAAGAAGTATTTGAGCGCGCCGACAAGCGCATGTATTCCGAAAAGTTGGCCCTAAGAGAAAAAGGTTCGATCACAAGAGAGTAATTAATGACAAAAACAGTTTCTGATTACAAAATAATATCGCTGATTATGTGCGTCGTTTTGACCATTGCGTTCTCCTTTGTATCAAGCGGATGTCGTAGCGGGGTAAACGGAGAGGTGTATGTATATTGCTATGGCGATTATTATGATCCGATGATACTTGAGGACTTCGAAGCCGAGACCGGTATCCGCGTGATCCCTGATTATTACGATACAGCTGAAGAGATGTACACAGTGCTTGAGAACAACGCGACCACATATGACTGTGTTTGTACATCCGATTACATGATACAACGCATGATCGAGAATGACATGTTGGCTGAACTCAACAAGGACGCAATGCCTGAGACAACCAATATCGATAATGTTTACATGGAAAAATCCGAGAGCTTCGATCCCGACAACAGATTTTCGGTGCCTTACCAGGTTGGTATTTCCGGTATCCTCTATAATACCAAGATGGTAGGGGACGTTGAGATCGATTCATGGGACGATCTCTGGAATAAGAAGTTTGCCGGCAGCATGGTGATGCCCGACAGCGTAAGGGACGCATTCATGATAGGTTTGAAAAAGAACGGTTACTCTGAGAATTCCACAAACGAAGCCGAAATAAAAAAGGCCGCTGATGACCTTATAAAGCAGAAGCCACTTGTTTATAAGTATGCAAATGACTCTGCAAGAGATCTGCTTGCGAATGGATCCGCGGCAGTAGGCGTTGTGTGGAACGGAGAATACATCTATACAAAAGAACTGAATGAGGATGTTGAATTCGTGGTCCCAAAGGAGGGATCGGAGTTCTTCATTGATTCGTGGGTCATCCCCAAGGAAGCGGTAAACAAGGAAAAGGCCGAGGCATGGATAAACTATCTTTGCAAGGCAGAGGTTGCTGCGAAGAATTTTGACTATCTTTATTACACTACTCCTAATGAAGCAGCGCTCGAACTCATCGATGAGGAATACCTTAACGAAAAGGCGGTATTCCCCGATGATGAGACTGTAGCAAGATGCGAGTCGCTGGTTACACTCGATCCTAAGACAACAGATCTTTACAGCAATTACTGGAAGAAAGTAAAAGCTGAGTAAGACAATTTAGCCGGCTATGCCATCTTCAATGCCGTCTTCCGGTATCTCGGAGAGCAGGCTGAAATACTTGTCGTAATTCTTCTGAAATTCTTCCTGATATAACATGTTGTTAGATACATGCAGCTCGTGGAGGAAAGAGTGTTCCTTTCCGAAGATCTCGCGATTGTCACGTTCCAAAATGTAGATAGCTATATCGCTGCACTTATCTGAGATGTGCTCGACGTTAGTAAGTATGTTCTGGAAACGTATACCGGTGATCGGGTCACACAGCTCGTTTACCATTCTGTATACATGTCTTGCGTTCAGATCTTCTACTACGTCATCTATAACTTCTTCCAAAGGCTCGACTCTGGCTGCTAATTCTGAATCTTTTTCTTTATACGCTTCAGAAGTGATCCCAAGTATCTCATAAATAGCATCGAATGCTATTTTGAGTTCTTTAAGTGCTGACTCAGAGAAAGTCTTTCCTTCATCACGCATACGCGCTACTTCATTCTTTATATTGACTGCAAGGTCTCCGATCCTTTCATAGCATATAAGAGCCTTTACCACATAATTCTGTTTTAAGATGTCCTTTTCAAGCCCAATGTGAGGCGAAAGAGAGACAAGGTACTTGTTGGCTGAGTCTGTCATGGTGTCGATCAGGTCTTCACGTTCTTCTATGCGCTGATCGCGCTTTGGATCAAATTCGAATATCTGCTTAATGCAGGCATCGACGTTATGTTCTGCCAGATCGCTCATTTCAAATACGACTCTGTCAACTTGATCCAGTGCGATTGAAGGAGCGCTGAACAGTCTTTCATCGAGCGCGTCGAGGGTCGCGAGAGCATGTTTGTCTTCTTCAGCAATAGGCTCTTCTTTCACTATCTTGCACGCTATGTTCTCGAACACTTTTGAGAACGGGAGCAGGATAACAGCAGGGGCGAGTCTGAATATTCCGTGGATGTTAGCGACTCCACCGGAACGAAGAGTCATGTTCCATATCTCGTCTGAAATGATACCGTTTTTCCTGAGAATGAAAACTGCAAGAGATACAAGAATGGCAGCGAATACATTGTATACAATGTGTACTACAGCTGTACGTCTCTGTACCGGCTTTGCACCTATGCGGCATACAAGGTAAGTCGTAAGACAGTCACCTATATTTACACCAATGATGACCGCGAATACTTCACTGAAAGTTACACCCACAGAGCTTGCTATGGACTGTATGATACCGACGACTGCGGATGAACTCTGGACTATACCGGTCACTAAAACACCGGAGAGAAAACCAAGGATGTAGTTGTCAGAGAATGCGGTCAGAAGATTGCTGAGAGACTCACCGAATCCGGAAACGATGTTACTCATGTAAATGAGACCCATGAAGAGTATTCCGAATCCACAGGCTACCGAACCTGCCGTTTTGGCATTGCTGGTCTTGATGAACATTATGAGCGTGATTCCTATGACAAGCGCCAAAGGAGCCAGATTGTCTGCCTTGAAGAAGTAGAAAGGGCTGTCCATACCCGAACTGACGTCCATCAGTCGGATGATCTGCGCCGTGATGGCAGTACCTACGTTAGCTCCGAGCACTATTCCAACGGACTGCCTGAAGGTAAGAATACCCGCTCCAACAAGTCCGACCGTGATAACAATAGTAGCTGTAGAACTTTGTATGACACAGGCCACCAGCATGCCGAGAATGAAACCCATTGCCGGTTTGTCCGTGAGTTTAGAAAGAGCGTTCTGCATGGCGCCGCCTGAAGAACTTTTCAGACCGTCTCCCATGACGCGCATTCCGTAAAGGAACATTGCGAGTCCGCCGAGAAAGGCGATTACGTTATAGAATATTGCCATGTTATTATAATCCCCCCAAATGTGTATCGATTCTTTATAGAGAATCAATTAATCTACAATTAATATAGCTTTAAATCACATTCCAATTTTTTCAAATATATCATACACGTAACATCATTTTTTCAATATACTCGAATATAAAAAATCTTGTATTAATAACCGCACAAAATGATAAAGGCACAAATGAATACAAGCGAGAGAGATGAATTCCCCTGAAAATAGTAGGAAATATGTATTGACTTAATCCTACCTCGGTGGTAGGATTTGCAGGGAAACTGGAAGAGAGAGTTTCGTTTTCAGTTTAGACAAGCTGATTATTGAAAGGAGAAGCTCCAAAATGATGGTATCTACCAAGGGCAGATATGCTCTGACTGTGATGGTGGATCTTGCAAGGCAAGAGGGGGACGGATTCGTTTCACTCGCTGATATAGCTGATAGAGAGAATCTTTCTATGAAGTATCTTGAAAGCATCATTTCCATCCTGAACAAGGGCGGTATGCTTCAAAGCCTAAGAGGCAAAAACGGTGGCTACAAACTTGCAAGAAAGCCCGAAGAATACAATATAAGTGAGATATTGCTTCTTACCGAAGGGACATTGGCCCCGGTCAACTGCATCATGCAGGACGGAGTTCAGTGCGAAAAAGCAGCGACATGCAGCACGCTTCCTCTCTGGGCAGGGCTCGACAAAGTCATAGAGAATTACCTCAGCGATATCACGCTTGAGGACATAATAATCGGAAACCGCAAGAAGATGCTCGGAGACTACTGCGGGACATGCGGATCCGAAAACTGATATTGATTACGGAGGAAAATAAATGAGAGTATATGCTGACAACGCGGCTACGACATATCTCAGCAAAACAGCAAGAGACAAGTTTATTGAATGCCTTGATAATTATAACGGCAACCCTAACAGCCTGCACAGCGACGGCCAGCGCACACAGGAAGTGCTCGATGAAGCAAGAGAAATAGTAGCGGGATGTATCAACGCCGCAAAGCCAAACGAGATCTACTTTACTTCGGGAGGTTCCGAGGCTGATAACCAGGCCCTTCTGAGCGCGGCCAGAGGACTGGTAAAAAAAGGAAAAAAACATCTTATCACATCCAATATCGAGCACCACGCCATACTCCATACTATGGCCAAACTTGAAAAGGAAGGCTTTGAGGTCACATATATCGCTCCCGAGTCTAACGGTGTCGTAGACCCTGCGAAAGTTGAAGCAGCCATAAGAGAAGATACTGCGCTTGTCAGCATCATGTTCGCGAATAATGAGATGGGCGCCATCCAGCCGATACCTGAGATCGGAAAGATCTGCAAAGAGAAGGGCGTGCTCTTCCATACTGACGCTGTTCAGGCAGCAGGTCATCTTCCGATAGATGTACAGGCAATGAACATCGATATGCTTTCGATGTCAGGTCATAAGTTCCATGGTCCTAAGGGAGTAGGCGTTTTCTACGCAAGAAACGGGATCAGGCTCGTCAACGTGATCGAGGGCGGAGCTCAGGAGAGAGGCAAGAGAGCCGGTACTGTAAATGTACCTGCGATCAGAGCGATGGCCGAGGCACTCAAAGAGGCCTGCGACAATATGGAGCCAAACATGAAGAGAGTAGCGGCTCTGAGAGACAGACTTATCGAAGGCCTTAAGGACATTCCTTACTCTCAGCTCAACGGCGATCCTGTAAAGAGACTTCCGGGCAATGTAAACTGGTCATTTGAAGGAGTCGAAGGCGAGAGCCTGCTGCTCCATCTGGATATGCTGGGAATCGAATGTTCTTCGGGAAGCGCGTGCACGAGCGAATCACTCGATCCTTCACACGTGCTGCTTGGAATGGGAGTTCCTATCGAGGCAGCCCATGGCTCGCTCAGATTCAGTCTGGATATAGATAATACAGAGGAGCAAATCGATTACATAATCGAGAAAGTCCACTATGTAATCGATCATTACAGAAGTATGTCACCGTATTGGGAAGATCTTCTGACAGGTAAGAGAGAACACTGCGTTCCTGAGTACTGGAACGGAAACAAATAGAGAAATCACAGAGGATGAAAGGAGATAAACATGTCACTCTATACAGATAAAGTAATGGATCATTTTGAGAATCCGCGCAATGTAGGCGTGATCGAAGATGCTGACGGAATAGGTGAAGTCGGAAACCCTGTCTGCGGAGACATCATGAAGATGTATCTCAAGGTAGACGGAGATGTTATCACCGATGTCAAATTCAAGACATTCGGCTGTGGTTCCGCGATCGCGACTTCTTCTATGGCCACAGAGCTTATCAAAGGCAAAACTCTTGAGGAAGCTCTGGAACTTACGAACAAAGCTGTAGTAGATGCACTTGACGGACTTCCTGCAAGAAAGATCCACTGTTCAGTGCTCGCAGAGGACGCTATAAAGGCCGCGATGGTCGACTATTATGAGAAATCGGGCAGAGAGATGCCTGAAAGCCTTGTGGGGTTTGAACCTCATGAAGACGAACACTAATAGAGCGGACTAAGGCCAATACCGATTAACGATGCCCCGCTGTTTTCAACGGGGTTTTTCTTGTTAAAAAGTTTTTATATTTGTAATTTTAGCAAGAGGTATTGTAGTATAATCTATATGGCTTTTTGGGTCTTCAGACCGGAACGGCCAATAGACAGTAGGAGATATTAGATGAAAAAAAGTATGAAACTTGCGTCCAGAGGCAAGAGATTTGCTGCCGGAATGATCGACATGGCGGTACCTTTCGTGGCGTATATCTATATGACCAGCATTCTCGGAATGGACCTCTTTTCTTCGAAAAACCCTTACGGATACGGTGATCCTTTCGGATACGGATTCGGCTACGGATATAATTATAATTTCCCTAACAACGGTGGATCGACCGCAGGAGTCTTTATAATAATGATACTCCTGATAGCGTACATCATTGCGGAATTCGTGCTGTTTGCGCGGGCACAGTCTATCGGGAAAGCTTTTCTGGGACTTCAGGTGGTATCCAGCGTAGATGGTAAGCCTTTCGGCTTTTGGAAGATGGTGCTTAGAGAGTGCATCGTCAAGAGTGCTTCAAGCAGTGTATTCCTGCTCGGATATATATGGATACTGTTAGACGACAGAAACCGGAGTTGGCATGACAAGATCCTTGATTCGTATGTAGTGGATCTCAAAGAAACTGCGAACATGTATCAGAGGGCTGCCACGGCGGCAGTGCCGAAGCCGGAAGTAAAGGAAGTCAAGAAAGAAGACAGCGTCGATAAGCAGCTTGAGGCAGCAGGTCTCAAAGCAAAGGAACCGGAAAAGATGGAAGTGCTCGAAGCGCCTGAAAAGGTAGAGGCTCTCGAAGCTCCGATAGTTACAGAAGTTATTGAAACACAGAACAAAGCGGAAGCAATCGAAGTTCCTGTTGAAACAAAAGAAATCAAAACGACTGCAGGGGATGAGCAGACTGATTATTCTATAAAGGAAGACGATACAGAAATAAAATGAAAAAAACAGGTAGATTAGTCGCAAATGACATCCTCAGCCGCAATATCCATAGAATGACGTTCGATATGGGCGAATGTTATTTCAAACAACCCGGGCAATACGCAGATCTGGAAGCCGGCGGGATCGGAGGACCATATCAGGTATGTGACTTCGACAGCAACAGATTCACGATAGTATTTCCGATCATAGACAAAGTAAGCGAAGTTCTCGCGGAGCTCAGACCCGGTGAAGAAGCTATAATAACCACAGGACTCGGCAAGGGCTTCGATCTTGATAAAGTGCCTGACGAGGTGATCCTGGTAGCCGATGATGTAGGCGTACCTGAGATGCTCGGCCTTGTCAGGAGGCTTGTCGTACGCGGTAAGAAATGCAAGCTTATACTTGGTTATCCAAGCAGGGATGATATTTATATGCTTGAATCATTCACAAATCTTGTGAATGAGATAGAGGTCCTTACTCTTGATGGAAGCAACGGAAGAGAAGGTGGTGCTGCAGATGCGGTAAAACACGCAGAATACGTATGCGCCAGCGGGTCGCTCGAGATGCTGAAAGAGTTGGCTGACAAGGTCGACGAAGGGCAGTTCAGTCTTTCCGGCACTATACTTGCTGAGTCAACAAACTACGATGAACGCTTTATCGAAACCACAGAAGGCAGGCTCAATTGCAGTGATGAAGGACCTGTTTTCGATAAGAACATCATTCTTTGGGATAAATTGATCTGACACGGAGGAGACGTCGATGTACGCACTTACGGCAAAAGGAATGAAATATATGGACGAATACGCTATTAAGGCAGGTCTTCCGAGCGTAGTGCTCATGGAGAACGCCGCTAAAAGCGTAGCGGAAGAGACCGCTGTAAGGTTACCTGACAGATCGGCCAATATCCTGGTGCTTGCAGGTCACGGTAACAACGGCGGCGATGCTGTCGCTGCCGCGAGATGGCTGGCGCAGATGGGATATGAACATGTCGAGGTCCATTTTGCCGGTAAGATCGAAAAAGCAAGCGACAGTTTCAAACATCAGATGAGCGTACTTGCAAATTCACATCCCGAAGTCGGCATCCATGGGCTCAGAGGCATCGAAAAGAACGTTCTGAACGCGAAGTATGACTGTATACTTGATGGCATGTTCGGGATCGGTCTAAATAAAGTACTTGATGACGATAACATAAGACTCGTAAACTACATCAATTCCAAATCCGGATATAAGATCGCCATCGATATACCGTCGGGCCTCAATGCAACAAGCGGCCTTATCATGGGAGAATCGATAAGAGCCGATCTCACTATTACATTCGGAAGCTACAAGACAGGTATGTTCTTCGGCGCGGGCAGGGAATGCTGTGGTGAGGTAAAGGTAGTAGACATAGGCCTTATGCCGGGTGGATATGAAAATGTGACGGATAAGCTTGAGGTGCTCGACAGGGAGTTCCTCGATTCCACAGTGGAAGATGCTCTTGTACCGAGAGCCGAGAACGGACATAAAGGCACCTTCGGTACTGTCGGTGTGATCATAAGTTCAAATGGCATGCTTGGTGCGGGAATGCTCGCTGCTAAGGCCGCGTACAGAGCCGGATGCGGATTGGTCAAGATATTCTGTCCTTCAAAGTACACCGGATTCTTCAACGTTTCGATTCCTGAAGCCGTTGCGGTTCCATATAAGCCTGATGACGTACTTGGAGCCTTTGAGACATTCTCACAAGGTATTGACGCCATCCTCATCGGCCCAGGGCTTAGGGAAGATTCCGTCGGGAGACTGCTTGTCAAACAGATTCTTTCAGGCAAGACTCCTGCAGTCTTCGATGCAGGAGCTCTCAATCTTATTTCAAAGAATCTTAAATCGCTTCGCAAAAGAAAATGTCCTTGCGTTATCACTCCTCATCTTGGCGAAATGGCGAGGCTCTGCGGAGAGGATATAAACATCGTGGCCAGACGCCGTATAGGCTATACAAGAAAGTTCACTGAGAAATTCGATGTAAGCATGGTGGTAAAGTCAGATGTATCGTTGATATCGTTAAGAGACGGCGGCCACGGCCAGAGGCTATACATTAATACAGTAGGAAATTCAGGCCTTGCGACTGCAGGCTCCGGAGATGTTCTGGCGGGAGTAATCGCATCGCTCATCGCACAGGGTAATCCTCTGGATTCAGCACTCATGTACGGAGTAATGCTTCATGGCAAGGCTGCGGAAAGCTTTGCTCAGGATGGCGATGCAAGGCGCAAAATGATGGCGGGAGATATTATTGACAATATCTTTTGATAGTAGTATAATCCGACCGTTGTGACCTGAGTTCGCACGGTCACAAAATACATGACGACAGGAGGTGAGACAAGAATATGGCACAGGTAGTAGTAAGAGAGAACGAAAGCCTGGAGAGTGCTCTTAAGAGATTTAAGAGATCTTGCGCTCGCGACGGCGTCATGGCTGAACTGCGTAAGAGAGAGCACTACGAGAAGCCAAGCGTCAGACGTAAGAAAAAGTCTGAGGCGGCTCGCAAGAAAGCTCGTAAATATTAAGAAAAGGGTGCGGACTGTTATCGGTTCGCATTTTTCTTATCAAATCATATTTGTTTTGTTCAAGGGGAAGGCCCTTGTGGACTTTAGACCAAGGAGTAGAAGATGGGATTAAAAGAGCAATTGATGCAGGACTATAAGGACGCGATGAAAAACGCGGACGCAGTCAAAAAGGATACAGTCAACATGGTGAGAGCCGCGATCAAGCAGTTCGAGGTCGACCAGAGAGTGGAACTCAAAGAGGACGCTGATATCGTAAAGATCATTAAAAAGCAGGTCAAGATGAGAACTGACGCGCTTGCCGACTTCGCAAGAGCAGGCCGCGATGACATGGTAGAGGGCTACAAGAAAGAGATCGAGATCCTTAAGGCGTATCTTCCGGAAGAAATGGGCGAGGAGGAGATCAAGGCCAAAGTAGAAGAGATCGCAGAAAAACTCGGCATCGAGGCTGATATGAAGAACATGGGAAATCTCATGAAGAACGCGATGGCAGAACTCAGAGACAAGGCAGACGGTTCCGCTGTCAACAAAGCTGTAAAGGAATTCCTCAGCGGCAAGTAATATTAGTATATGGAATACAAAATAAACATACCTGAAGAAATAGATGTGCAGGGGCTCTTTGGCAATTACGATGCCAATATCCGTTCAGTTGAGAAATTCACCGGGACAGAGATGAATCTCAGAGACAGTGTGCTGTCAATCCGAGGAAGAGATCCTGAACTTGCTGCGCGCATAATAGCGAGGCTTATTGAAGCTCTTCATGCTGAGCCTGAACTCGATCCGCAAAAGCTGAACTATCTTATAGAAATCGAGGCGGGCGGCAAGACTTTTGACGAGCCGGTAACACCTAAGGACATCATCTGTTATACGCACACAGGGCGACCTCTGAGACCAAAGACACAGGCCCAGAAGGAATACGTCGATAACATACGCAATACCGATATGGTATTCGGTATCGGGCCGGCGGGCACGGGCAAGACTTATCTTGCATGTGCTATGGCGATCAACGCTTATAAGAATAAGGAAGTCGAGAGGATCATCCTTACTCGTCCTGCCGTGGAAGCGGGAGAGAAACTCGGTTTTCTGCCGGGAGATATGCAGGAAAAGGTGGATCCTTATCTCAGACCGCTTTATGATGCGCTTTATGACGTGCTTGGTATCGAAGCGGCGGCAAGGCTACGCGAAAAAGGAGTGATAGAGGTGGTTCCTCTCGCTTACATGAGAGGTCGCACGCTTGATAACTCGTTTATCATCCTTGACGAGGCCCAGAACACCACACGTGAGCAGATGAAGATGTTCCTAACACGTATGGGTTTCAATTCAAAAGTGGTAGTAACCGGAGACATAACACAGATCGATCTTCCGAGTGGCACTATGAGTGGGTTAAAGGAAGCCCAAAAAGTTCTTAAGGGTGTTGAGGGTATCAAGTTCAACAGTTTCACAGAAGTCGATGTCGTAAGGCACGAACTGGTAAAGAGGATAATCCGTGCATACGATTCCTTTGACAGCAAGAACAAAGTAAGAAGCAACACATCCAAAGGAAATAAAGTCAGCGGACGCTGATGGAACAACGATCGATTTATATGAATATAGTTTACAGCGATGAATATGACAGGCTGACGCCTGAAACGAAGACGCTTATGGAACAGGCTGCTGACGTAGCCCTCTCGGATGAATTCGGGGAGGAGCTTGGAGCAGCCGGTTTTGCTGTTGATGCCATCAATGCGGAGCTTGGTGTCACCATTGTCAGCGACGAAGAGATACGCAGTCTGAACCGGGACTACAGAGGAAACGATAAAGTGACAGATGTGCTCAGTTTCCCTCAGTTTGAAGAACATGAAGATCTTCTGGAGGATCTCGTTTATTCAGCGGAGGGAGATGCTCCTTCAACATTGATAGGCGACGTTGTGATCTGCTTCGATCAAGCGGTTCGTCAGTCAGAAGAATACGGTACAGGCATGACGCGCGAGATGCTCTATCTCTTTGTGCACAGCGTGATGCATCTCTTCGGATACGATCATATGGAAGAGAACGAGAAAGCAGTCATGCGCGAAAAAGAAGAAAAGGTACTTTCAGAGCTTGGGATAACGAGATGAAATCAGGATTTATAGGTATCATAGGACGGCCTAATGTAGGCAAGTCCACTTTAATGAATAAGATGCTGGGAGAGAAGATCGCGATTACTTCAGCGAAACCTCAGACCACATTGAACCGCATTACCGGTATTTACACCGATCTCGATTATGATGACGGCGGCGGTCTTCAGATGGTGTTCCTGGATACACCTGGGATACATAAGCCTCATAACAAACTGGGCAGCGCTATCAACGAGACTGCAATCAATACTCTAAGAGGTGTTGACGCGGTACTTCTTCTTGTAGACGGGACTCTGGACTTCGGCAAGGGAGATAAAAGCATACTTAAGCTTCTTGAAGACGTAAAAAAAAGAGATGAAGATGAAGGCGGCAACACGCCTATGCTCCTTGCGATAAACAAAATGGATCTTATGAGCCCTGAGAAATATCTAGAGCTCTACAATATCTACACCGAGACAGGTCTGTTCGAGGATGTTTACGGAGTGTCGGCTCTAAATGGCGACAACGTTGAAGAGATAAGAGACAGGCTAGCCGGTTTCCTTAACGAAGGACCGATGTATTATCCTGATGACATAGTGACTGATGATCCGGTGCGCTTCATAGCAAGCGAGATCATCCGTGAGAAACTGATGGAATATCTTGAAGATGAAGTGCCGCACGGAGTCTTTGTAGAGATAGAAGAGTATAAAGAACCGGAAAGGCCGGGAAGGGCAACTGAGATAAGCGCTGTGATCTACTGCGAGAAGAAATCTCACAAAGGCATCATCATAGGAAAAGGCGGCGCAAAGCTCAAAGGCGTCGGCAAGGCCGCAAGGATGGAGATAGAAGATCTTATAGGCGGCAAGGTTTTCCTCAGCCTGTTCGTAAAGGTTAAGGAAGGCTGGCGTGACAACGAGCGGGCTATCCGAAATTGGGGATACAAAGACGAGTAATGGTAATTAGTTCAGAAGGTATAGTACTCAGACAAAGGAAGATCGCGAATAACCGCAGGATGATCGTACTGTTCACCAAACGTTACGGCAAACTGTCGGCGGGGACTTCGATCAACGAGAAGAGCAAGAGCAGATCAGCGCTCGCTCTTCGTCCTTTTACATATGCTGATTACAATATCTTCAAAGGCCGTGAGATCTATAATATAGATTCAGCTCAGGTGAACAAGAGCTTCTACTCGATAGGCGAAGACATCGATCGCTTCCTTACTGCTTCTATATGCATTGAATATCTGGATAAAGTTTTGGCAGAGGGCGAACCTATGCCTCTCCTTTTCGATCTAACGCTGGAATTCCTGCAGTCCGTGTCACAGGCGGGAAAAAACGCGGAAACGCTTCTTCTTGCATATCTTTTCAAGACCCTGAAGATGCTGGGCGTGGCTCCGGAACTATCGTGCTGCGTCAACTGCGGCAAGAGGCTCGAAGAATTCGATAAAGACAAGTTCAAGAGCTTTTCGGTGACGAGCGGAGGCATCATTTGCGATGATTGCGCCAAAGAGGAGAAAACAGATACCAATGCGTTGATTTATAGGCCTTCCTTCGATATAATAGCCGTGTACGTCTATTTTGATTCGAAACCTCTGAAAACTTTCGAAAAAATAGATCTAAAACCTGAAGTGTCTAAGGAGGTCAGGGCGATCCTGGCCGAATATATTGAAAGGTATCTCGGCGCTGATGTGCTGGGACAAGGCATAGGACCGGAGGTATAACTAATGGAAATAACACTTGAAAACATTGAACTTGTAAAAGACAGAACAGGTTGCACTTACGCAGAAGCCAAGGCCGCTCTGGAAGAGGCTGAGGGAAGCGTAGTGGATGCCATCATAGCCATAGAGGAGAAGTCTAATGCCGATCACGACAGAGTTGACGGCGGAAGCCTCAAGGACAGTCCTCTCTTTGCTAAGATGAAGGAAATCGTTGAAAAGGGTAATATCTCCAGGATCATAATCAGCAAGAACGATAAGAAAGTCGTCAGCTTCCCTGTGACAGTGGGAGTTATCGGTACAGTGCTGGTGCCATGGGGTGCGGTGCTCGGTATGGTAGCTGCGATGGGAACCCAGTGCAGCATTGATTTTGTTGACGACAAAGGAAGAGTGATAGATATCGACGGAAAAGTTATCGATGTCTATGACAAGGCAAAGAAGGTAGGCAATACCGTGAAGGGCCTTATAAAAGACAACGCCGATGCGGATAAATCAAAGGAAGATGAGCCTGAGAGAGGGCTTAAAGACGACGAACTGTAAATAATGTCATAAAGACATAGAAATAGAGGGGAAATATATGCCAATTGACAAAACTGATATGCCTGTAACCGATAGGGCGGTAACAATGGAAAAAATCATAGCTCTCTGCAAGAACAGAGGCTATATCTATCCGGGATCGGAAATCTACGGCGGACTTGCAAACACTTGGGACTTCGGCCCTCTCGGTGTAGAGTTCAAGAACAACATCAAGGACGCATGGAGAAGAAAATTCGTAAGAGAATCCAAGTACAACGTAGGACTCGATGCTGCGATCTTGATGAACCCACAGACATGGGTAGCTTCGGGACACGTAGGCGGATTCAGCGATCCGCTTGTTGACTGCAAGGCCTGCAAGACACGTTACAGAGCAGACCAGCTCATAGAGGACTGGTATAAAGAGAATAAGCCTGACGAAGAAGTAGTAGTTGACGGCTGGAGCAAGGAAGAGATGGAAAACTTCCTTACCGAGAAGGCCATCAAGTGCCCGAATTGCGGTAAGAGCGACTTCACGGGGATCCGTCAGTTCAACCTGATGTTCAAGACATTCCAGGGCGTAACAGAAGATTCCGCGTCTGAGATCTATATGAGACCTGAGACAGCACAAGGCATATTCGTAAACTTCAAGAATGTTCAGAGGACTTCAAGAAGGAAGATTCCGTTTGGCATTGCTCAGGTTGGAAAGTCATTCCGTAACGAGATCACTCCGGGCAACTTCATTTTCAGAGTAAGAGAGTTCGAGCAGATGGAGCTGGAGTTCTTCTGCAAGCCTGGCACAGAGCTTGAATGGTTCGCTTATTGGAAAGATTATTGCTGCGGATTCCTAAAGAAACTCGGACTTTCTGAAGATCTTACAAGGATGAGAGATCACTCGCCTGAAGAACTTTCGCACTACAGTAACGCCACTACGGATATAGAGTATCTCTTCCCATTTGGCTGGGGCGAGATCTGGGGCATTGCTTCCCGTACGGATTTCGACTTAAGCGCGCATCAGAACACTTCCGGTCAGGACATGAGCTATCTTGATCCTGAGACCAATGAGCGCTATGTACCGTATTGCGTAGAGCCTTCGGTAGGAGTCGAGAGACTCGTGCTCGCGTTCCTGGTAGACGCATACGATGAAGAGACAGTTACAGACGCTAAGGGCAAAGAGGATACGAGAGTCATAATGAGGCTCCATCCTGCTCTTGCACCATATAAGGCAGCAGTGCTTCCGCTCTCCAAAAAACTCGAAGATCAAGCACTTCCGATTTATGATGAACTTTGCAAGTATTTTATGGTAGAATACGACGCGTCAGGATCGATCGGAAAGCGCTATAGAAGAGAAGACGAGATCGGAACACCATTCTGCATCTGCGTGGACTTCGATACCGCAGAGGATAAATGTGTTACGATCCGCGACCGCGACACAATGGAACAGGTTAGAGTTCCTATCACAGAAGTGAAGGATTATATAGAAGAGAGACTTAATTTCTAAGGAAGAAAAGGAGATATTTTATGGCAAAATACGTTTATTCGTTCAACGAAGGCTCCAAGGACATGAGAGCTTTACTCGGCGGTAAGGGCGCCAACCTCGCTGAGATGACAAACATCGGACTCCCTGTTCCTTTCGGCTTCACCATCACAACTGATGTATGCAGAAAGTACACAGAGGACGGCGGAGTTCTCGCCGATGAGATCATCGCTGAGGTCTGGGACCACATTGCCGAGCTCGAAGAGGTAATGGGCAAGAAGTTCGGAGACAATGAAAACCCTCTGCTCGTTTCGGTAAGATCCGGAGCCCCTGTATCGATGCCTGGTATGATGGATACTATCCTCAACCTCGGACTCAATGACGTTGCCGTTGAAGGTCTTGCAAAGAAGACAGGTAACGACAGATTTGCTTACGACAGCTACAGAAGATTCATCCAGATGTTCGGTGATGTCGTACTGGAGATCAAGAAGTCCAACTTCGACGAGGTATTCGAAGGACAGAAGAAGAAAGCCAACGTTGAGTTTGACGTACAGCTCACAACAGACGACCTCAAGGAAGTCATCGCAGGCTACAAGGAAGTAGTAAAGAGAGAGCTCGGAAGAGAGTTCCCACAGGAGCCAAAGGATCAGCTGCTCGAGGCTATCAAGGCTGTATTCAGAAGCTGGAACAACGAAAGAGCTATCCTCTACAGAAAGATGTACGACATCAGCGATTCCCTCGGAACTGCTGTAAACGTACAGTCCATGGTATTCGGTAACTCCGGAAACGATTCCGGTACTGGCGTAGCGTTCACACGTAACCCAGCTACAGGCGAGAACAAGCTCTTCGGTGAGTTCCTCGTAAACGCTCAGGGTGAGGACGTAGTAGCCGGCATCAGAACGCCTCAGCCTATTTCCGAGATGGCAGACGCTTTCCCTGAGGTTTACACTCAGTTCGAGAAGATCGCCGATACACTCGAGAATCACTACAAAGACATGCAGGACATGGAGTTCACAGTTGAAGATCGTAAACTCTTCATGCTCCAGACACGTAATGGTAAGAGAACAGCTGCTGCTGCAGTTAAAATCGCCGTAGATCAGGTCAACGAAGGCCTCATCGATAAGGAAACAGCTGTTATGAGAGTAGAGCCTGATCAGATCGATCAGCTTCTCCACCCTGTATTCGACGCTGATGAGCTCGCAAAGGCCACAGCCGTAACAAAGGGACTTCCTGCTTCGCCGGGAGCTGCTGCAGGCCAGATCGTATTCAGCGCTGAAGACGCAGGCGCTTTCGCAGCAGAAGGTAAGAAGGTCATCCTCGTAAGAGAAGAGACTTCACCTGAGGATCTCGCGGGAATGGTCGCTGCTGAAGGTATCCTGACAGCTCGCGGAGGAATGACTTCCCACGCTGCCGTAGTTGCCAGAGGAATGGGCAAGTGCTGCGTAGCCGGCTGCAAGGAGATCACAGTAGACGAGGCTGCAAAGACTCTTACAGTAGGCGGCAAGGTTTATAAAGAGGGCGACAGCATCTCACTGAACGGTTCTGACGGAAGCGTTTACACAGAGGCTATCAAGACTCTCGCTCCAGAGCTTTCCGGTGACTTCGGAACTATCATGGAGTGGGCAGACGAGGCTCGTACACTTAAGGTAAGAACAAACGCTGACAACCCACGCGACGCTGAGCAGGCTGTTAAGTTCGGCGCTGAGGGTATCGGACTCTGCCGTACAGAGCACATGTTCTTCGAAGACGAGAGGATCCCTAAGATCAGAAGAATGATCCTCGCTGAGAACGAAGAGGAAAGAAGAGAAGCTCTCGCAGGTCTCCTGCCATATCAGAAGGAAGACTTCAAGGGCATCTACAAGGCAATGGGTGACAGACCTGTTACTATCAGACTCTTAGACCCACCTCTGCACGAGTTCCTGCCTAAGACAGACGAAGATATCAAGCAGGTTTCCGAGCAGTTCGGAATCCCTTACGAGAAGATCGTTAACAAGACTCTCGAGCTCCACGAGTTCAACCCTATGCTCGGACACCGTGGCTGCAGACTTGCCATCACATATCCTGAGATCGCAGAGATGCAGACTGAGGCTATCATCACAGCAGCACTCGAGGTCAACAAAGAGGAAGGCCTCGACATCGTACCTGAGATCATGGTACCACTGGTCGGACACGTCAACGAGCTTGCGTTCGTTAAGAAGACTATCGTAGAGGTAGCTGACAGACTGATCAAGGAAGCCGGCGTTGATATGAAATACATGGTCGGAACAATGATCGAGATCCCAAGAGCTGCTCTTACAGCTGACGAGATCGCTCAGGAAGCAGAGTTCTTCAGCTTCGGAACAAACGACCTCACACAGATGGGATTCGGATTCTCCAGAGATGACACAGGCGCGATCATCAAGGAATACGTTGAAAAGGGTATCCTCGAGAACGATCCGTTCCAGTCCCTCGACCAGACAGGTATTGGCAAGCTGGTTAAGTTCGCTGCAGAGAACGGCAAGAAGACAAGACCGAACATCAAGCTCGGTATCTGCGGAGAGCACGGTGGTGACCCTGCATCCGTACACTTCTGCCACGAAGTAGGTCTTAACTATGTATCCTGCTCGCCATACAGAGTTCCTATCGCAAGACTGGCTGCTGCTCAGGCTGCTATCCAGTCCAAGAAGAACTAATTGGCTGACCTAGGAATTGAATATTGAATGAAAAGGCGTCATTTCCGGGAATAATCAGGGAATGACGCCAATTCATTGCCTGATTTGGATGTGAATGATTCGACACAGATTAATATGAGATTCGAGATAGAAGAATTGAGAAAGAATATGATGGAAGTCGGTATGGACGCGTATTATGTGCCATACGGCGACTTCCATTGCTCGGAATTCGTAAGTGATTACTTCAAAGTTACTGAATTTCTGAGCGGTTTTACAGGAGAGTCGGCTACACTTGTAGTAAGTCAGGATGACGCACGGCTGTGGACGGACGGACGCTTTTTCATACAGGCTGAAAAACAGCTTGCCGGAAGCGGCATCGAGATGATGAAGATCGGGGAGGAAGGAGCGCTGACACCGGCAGAGTTTATAGCAAGGATGGCAAGTGACAAGCGCAATTCAAAACCCGGCAGTGAATTCGTGCTTGGCTTTGACGGAAAAGCAGTACCGGCTTCTTTCAAAGGAAAGCTGAAGAAATACACAGACAGTGAACAAGTCTCGATAATCGTAAAAGGCAATGAAGACTTAGCAGGAAAGATTTGGAAGAGCAGACCTGCGTTGGAAGTATCACAGATATGGGAGTTTCCAATCAGTTCTTCAGGGATGAGCTCAGAAAGCAAGATAGATTCTGTCAGAGAGATGATGAGAGAAGAGGAAGCTGACTTTTTACTACTCAGCAATCTTATGGAGACGGCCTGGTTATTCAACCTAAGAGGCAATGATATCCAATATACACCTGTTTTCTACTCATTTACTCTGTTGTCAGCAGACAAGGTTTGTCTGTATGCAATGGATCAAGGGCTTGGGAACATGCTTGGAAAGAAACTTCAAGGTGTTGAAATAAAGTCGTATCAGGCGATCTATGAAGATTTAGCCGCACTCAAATACGGAAATCTGTGGCTTGACAGCAGGTCGTGCAACTATGAGCTGGCTGAAAGGCTATGTGACAATATAAATGTTATCGACAAAACAACACCGGTTGGCTTGATGAAGTTAGTCAAGAACGATACTGAGGTATCATGCTCTGAAAACGCACATATCAGAGACGGCGTAGCAGTCACAAAGCTGATAAAGTGGCTGAAAGAAACTATTAAAAACAGTGAACATGGTCTGACCGAGATCGATGTAGCGGATAAGTTGCATCAATTAAGAAGTGAGCAGGAAGGCTTTATTGAGGAATCATTCGAAACTATTTCCGCTTACGGTGCGAACGGAGCGATCGTCCATTACGCTCCAACTAAAGAGACCGATGCTGAGGTCATGCCGAATGGATTCCTTCTTCTTGATTCGGGAGGGCAGTATATTGACGGCACTACGGATATCACACGCACTATAGCTGTCGGACCTTTGACTCAAGAGATGATTCGCGACTATACTTATGTGCTCAAATCGCATATCGTGATGGCGATGCTTGAAGTGAAGGAAGGTATGAACGGAAAGGACGTCGATGAGGCAGCCAGAAAACCGCTTCAGGATCAAGGTCTTGATTTTAATCACGGACTTTCACATGGCGTTGGCCATGTGCTTGCTGTACACGAAGGGCCTAATGCCATTTCCAAGAAAGAGCCTGAAGTTGATCTGAAAGCCGGAATGATAATGTCGAACGAGCCGGGTGTTTATCTTAAGGATAAATATGGCGTCAGGATAGAAAACCTGGTCGTATGGAAAGAAACAGAGAGCGGGAGCCTTAGATGCAAACCACTCACCTGCGTACCTTACGAAAGGGACGCTATAGATATTACGCTTCTTACAGAAGAGGAAGAACGATGGATCGATAACTATCACGCTTGGGTGAGAGAGACACTGATCCCGCTACTTGATGTAGACACAGCGTCATTCTTGAGGGAACTTACCGCTCCGCTCAGGAGTGACTGTATATAAAACAAAAGACAATATTGAGAAATCACAAACAAGTGCTGAAGGAAGGAAAGAGTTTCAAATACAAATTGATAGTCGAGGGCGCACTGATAGGGCTTATAACAGGCGTCCTTATTTCAGTGTTCAGGCTGGCCCTTACATATGCCGATGAGGCAAGGGGGAAGCTGACTGAGGCAGCAACTTCGGTGCACGGCGGAGCGTTTATCCTTGCTGCAATACTGATGGTAATAGCTGCGATAGTCAGCGCTCTTTTGATCTGGGAACCGGATATAGCGGGCTCCGGTATTCCGCAGACAGAGGCAGAGCTTCGCGGGCAAAAGGACATGAAGTGGTATAAGGTGATAGCAGGCAAGCTGGCAGGCTGCGCTCTCGCGATAGGCGGTGGGCTTGCGCTTGGCCGGGAGGGGCCGAGCGTGCAGCTCGGCGCGATGGTCGGAAAGGGATTTGCGAGGACCGGACATCGCAAGCTCACGGAGGAAAGACTGTTAATAACATGCGGAGCGGGAGCTGGCCTCTCGGCCGCGTTCGGGGCTCCACTGGCGGGAGCGATATTCAGCCTTGAAGAGATGCACAGGAACTTCTCGGCGGATGTACTGCTGACAACTATGTCCGCGAGCGTCGCGAGCGATTTTATATGCGCTAACGTCCTCGGGCTCAAGCCTGTATTCGGTATAGAGATATCCAGCGCCGTTCCGCTCAGACACTACTGGGCGGTCATACTTCTCGGAGTCATACTCGGAGCATTCGGTGCTCTGTATAACAGGACCATAGACCTGATGCAGGACCTTTTCGAACACATCGGAAAAGGAGTCGCTAAGATCATCTGCGCTGTTACGGGCAGAGACGTGAGCGTGATAAAAGACGGGCTTCATCCTACGAAGTTTGCAGCGCGCTCAGCTGTGTTCGGACGTATGCTGGTGATATTCGCTGCTGCATACCTTCTGTTCTTTATTTATCCGGACGCGCTCGGAAGTGGCAGTTTTCTCGTGGATGAGATCGGCAACGGGACGTTTGGTCTTTCAGCACTGGCTCTGCTGCTAGTGATCAAATTCGTTTACTCGACCGCAAGCTTCGGATCCGGCTCGCCCGGCGGCATATTCCTGCCGCTCCTTGTGATCGGTTCGATCACAGGAGGTCTCTTTTCAAGAGTCCTCGGACTCGCCGGTTTTGACCAGTCGTATATAGCAAGCTTCGCGGTCATCGCAATGGCCGGTTACTTCGCGGCCATAGTCAGAGCGCCTATCACAGGCGTTGTGCTCATAACCGAGATGACCGGAGACTTCACGACACTTCTGCCGCTAGTTCTGACATCTCTTATAGCATATCTGGTTGCGGAAGCTATGGGAGTAGTCCCAATCTACACTCAGCTTCTTGAAAGGAGCATGAAAAACCAAGGGGCGGTAAGACGCAGCAGAAGCTTCGATGCTCTTCGCGAAAGAAAAGTAGTATTGGACGTGGAGGTTCACGTAGGCTCACGTATGGATGGAAGTCATGTATCCGAGTTCAGACTACCACCGGGCACGCTTATTATCTCACTAATTAGAGATGACGCCGAGATAATCCCGGACGGCAACACATTCTTAAGGGGCGGTGACAAACTGGAGATACTTACACGTGAGGCAGACATATCAGACGTAGAGGTCATCGTCGGCAAAGCCTGCCACGAACTTGATCAGGCAAACACCGAAGTTCATTAACAATTGTAGTGTGGCGCTTCGCGTGCTAAAATATATCGTTGATATGGAGCGCGATCTACGCATCCTTAAATAAAAACCTGAATGTGTAGGAGGTAGAAATGCTTACACTTGAAAGAGCAAAAGAACTCAATGATTCGATGGTATCCGAAGAGCATCTGAGGCTTCACGCACTCAATGTGATGTCGGCTATGGGAGCAATGGCAGAGCATTTCGGCGGAGACAAAGAACACTGGATGGCTGTCGGATATCTGCACGATTACGATTATGAGAAATATCCTGAGGAACATCTACAGCATACAGAACAGCCTCTTCTTGAGGCCGGAGTAGACCCTGAAGACGTTCGCGCGATAATGGCGCATGGCTACGGTATCTGTACCGATGTTGAGCCGCTGACCGACATGGAGAAATCTCTTTATACAGTGGACGAACTTACGGGCATCATCCAGGCTTACGCTCTTCTGAGACCTGAAGGCATGATCGGAATGCAGGTGAAGGGGTTCATGAAGAGATTCAAGGACAAGAGATTTGCCGCAAAGTGTGACCGTGAGCTTATCAAAGGCGGATGCGATATGCTTGGTATGGAACTTCGCGATGTGGCGGAGATCTGCATCAGGGGCATGGAGGAGCATGCTGAGGAATTGGGACTTAAAGGAAAGGAAGAGCAAGAATAAATGATATATCCAAAATTCCTAAAAGAAGGGGATACGATAGGAATTTGCGCGCCTAGTTTTGGCGTAGGACATAAACTTGAGTGGTTCGACCTCTCAATAGAGACACTTAACGAAGCCGGTTTTGATGTCGTCGAGACTGAGAGTGTCAGGAACGAAGCGTTCCCGTCAGCTCCGGCTGAAATACGCGGCGCAGAATTCAACGAGCTGTTTGAAGATGATGATATCGATTTTGTGATGTCTGCATCCGGCGGCGACTACAATGTTGAGATGCTGCCATACATAGACCAGGAACTGGTCAAAAGCCATCCGAAATGGTTCGCAGGCTATTCAGACCCTACATCCATAGAGATGCTCTTGACGACTGTTCTGGATATAGCTACCATTTACGGCGTCAATGCGGGAGCCTGGGACTGGAGACCTCTCCATAAGTTCCAATATGATGCGCTTGATGTAATGACAGGCGATCTTCCCGTCCAGACATCCTATGAAATGTGGGCTTCCGAGGCTTTCGATGACGAAGAGTCGCTGCATATGATGGATACGCCTGTTGAGTGGACACTTCTCCGCGGGAACGGCACTGAACTTGAAGAAGAATACAGTCTTGATGTCAGCGGAAGGCTTATCGGTGGCTGCATCGATGTCATCGACTGGGTCATTGGCACTCCGTATGAGGACCTCAAAGGATTCTGTGAACGATACAAAGAAGACGGGTTCATTTGGTTCTTCGATAACTACGACCTGAACCCAATGGCTCTTATGTACATCTGCAGAAAGTTCAGGAACATGGGACTTTTTGATAATGCTAAAGCTGTGATATTCGGCCGCCCATGTATGCCGGGCGATGCAACAGACATAGATTACCTTGAACAGCTCGAAAGAGTATTCGAGGATATTGATGTTCCGATGATCTGGGGTGCGGATATCGGTCACACCAAACCGTCTTTCACGCTCATCAACGGAGCGATCGGTCACTTCAGATTTGAAGACGGCGAAGCGGAACTCTCGATGGAATTAAGATAATAATAATCTTCGGAGGATAATATGATTCACGAAAACGCATGGACCATTTATGGCAAAAAGGAAATGGATGAGCTCGAGAAACTGAGTAGGGGATATATGGACTTTCTCGATAGCGGAAAGACCGAGCGCGAGTGCACGAAGCTTCTTGTCGAGATGGCCGAGAAAAACGGCTACAGGAACCTTGAGGACGTTATCAAGAACGGTGACAAGCTCGGCAAGGGCGACAAGATCTACGCTGTCAATATGAATAAAGCAATGATGATGCTCAACATCGGAGATGACATCATCAATGACGGAATGAACGTTCTCGGAGCCCATATCGACTCGCCGAGACTGGATATCAAGCAGAATCCGCTTTACGAGTCTGACGAGCTGGCTTATCTCAACACACACTACTACGGCGGCATCAAGAAGTATCAGTATGTTACGCTTCCGCTTGCGCTTCACGGTGTTGTAGTTAAACCTGACGGCAGCAAGGTCGAGATCAGCATTGGTGAGAAGGACGATGATCCGGTATTCTTTGTTAGCGATCTCCTAATCCACCTGGCTCAGGACCAGATGAAGCTGACAGCTTCTGAAGTTATAAAGGGCGAAGACCTTGATATCCTGATCGGCTCAAAGCCTGTAAAAGGCGAGGAGAAGGATGCTGTCAAAAAGGCTATTCTTGATATACTCAAGAAGGAATACGATATCGAAGAGGACGACTTCATCTCAGCTGAGATCGAGGTGGTACCTGCCGGAAAGGCAAGAGAAGCAGGGCTCGATCGTTCAATGATCCTGGCATACGGACACGACGACAGATGCTGCGCGTATCCTTCGGCTATCGCGATGATGGACGTTGCCGATCCTAAGACAACAGCCTGCGGACTTTTCGTTGACAAGGAAGAGATCGGAAGTGTCGGCGCTACCGGCATGGAGTCGCATTTCTTTGAAGACATGATGAGGGAAGTCCTGAACGCTATGGGCGTTTACAGCGAGATCAATCTCACAAGATGCTTCAGGAATTCCAGAATGCTCAGCTCAGATGTAAACGCGGCGCTCGATCCGCTTTACGCTGATAAGTTCGAAAAACAGAACGCTTCAAAATTTGGACACGGACTTGTATTCTGCAAGTTCACGGGAGCAAGAGGCAAATCGGGCAGCAACGACGCCAATGCCGAGTACCTCGGACAGCTCAGAAGCATGATGGACAAGCACGACGTAGTTTATCAGACAGCAGAGCTCGGAAAGGTGGACATCGGTGGCGGCGGTACTATCGCTTACATTCTTTCACTTTATGGCATGCAGGTCATTGACAGTGGTATCGCAGTCCTTTCGATGCATGCTCCTTGGGAGGCCATCAGCAAGAGCGATCTGTACGAAGCATACAAAGGCTATAAAGCTTTCTTGATCGAGGGATAATGTTCAAAGCAGCAATAATCACATTTTTGATGGCAATGGTGCCGGTAGTTGAGCTCAGAGGTGCGATACCGTATGGAGTTATCGCAGGGCTCAGCGTGCCTGCGGCATTTATCATATCCGTGATCGGAAACCTTGTGCCGATACCATTCGCGGTGGTGTTCACACGGAAGATATTTGAGTGGTTGCGTACGATCAACAAGTTCTTTGACAACTTGGTAAAGAAATTCGAAGCCAAGGCCGACAAGAACAAAGATGTGGTGCTTCGCTATGAATTCTGGGGACTTGTTCTTTTGGTTGCGATACCGCTTCCGGGCACAGGCGCCTGGACAGGCGCTCTGGTAGCGGCAATGATGGATATGAGGCTCAAGAGGGCGATGCCGGCCATCACTCTCGGCGTGATCATCGCTGGTATCGTTGTAACGACTATAACCTACGGAGCGGGAGCCTTGTTTTAGCTGTGGATCGCTCTAAATCAGAGCGTATTAAATAAATAATAAACTATTGTTCAAATCATTTACAAACGGTTGTTCGAATGTTACAATACACGTGCAAACACACAGGTTTGCCGTTTAGGCAAGCGATCCGGACAACAGATATACCGAGTTTATGAAAAAGGATTTTCCAAAGATCGGTCCGACAGTCACGATGTTCGTGCCATATGACTGCAATAATGCATGCCCATTTTGTGTAAACAAGCAGGAGTATCGCGACACCTCGGCCTTTGACCTCGAGAGATGTTACAGATCTCTCGATCTGATGCATCGTATTTTTCCTCATAATGATATAGTGCTGACAGGTGGCGAACCGCTTGCCGAACTTGAAGCACTTCAGGACATTTTAGATCATATCGAGGAAGGACACCACATCTATATCAATACGACTCTCCCTGTAGCGGAGGATCAGCGCATGGAGGATGTAGCAGCGGTACTCAATAAGTACAAAGACCGCATCAGCTGCATCAACGTATCCAGGCATCTCAAGCATTATGTAAAGGAATGCCCTGATGAGATGTTCGATTTGCTCGAATTCAGACACCGTATCAACTGCGTTGTCTTTGAAGATGCAAAAGAGGAGTCTACCAAAGAGAAGCTGATTGCCTTCCTTGACAGATTCAAAGGGCATGAGATACAGCTGAGAGCCAATTATTCATTCCTGACCTTGGAGAACGTGTTTGACAGCGATAATGATAATCTCTTCAAACTGATATCCGAGATCTGCGAATATAAATATCCGCTCGAAAAGGAGCGATTCCGTACAGGATTCGTGTTTGAGAGAGAGGGAAGCAAGATCACATATCACAAGACTCTTCCGTTCGCCAAGGTCGACGGTATAGTCGGTGATATCATCATCAGACAAACGGGCCGCATTTACGACGACTGGAACGAGTACGGCCACGAGCTGAATGTCAACGATCTTGTTGATCAGAAATACAAATAGAAATACAGTTTCAGAAACACACAAATACACACACGTTAGTAAGTAAATGGGGATGCATCGGGAGGATGCTATGAAAAAGAGTGAGATCCGTCAGAATGACATACTGGACTTTATGAAAAGGACCATCGCTGAAAAAGGGTATTCGCCAACGGTTAGAGAGATCTGCGCAGCGCTGAAGATCAAATCGACATCGACAGTACACAGCGATATCAAAGCTCTTGAAGATAAAGGCCTTGTCAAGAAGGACCCGGCAAAGCCTCGCACAGTGCTTCCTGTCAACAACGAGTATCTCAAGCCTGCATCCGATTCGTTCGATACGATATCGCTCCCTGTAGTCGGCAGAGTAGCCGCAGGCGAACCAATACTTGCCGAACAGAACATAGTCGATGAGATGCCAATACCGGCGAGATTCGTTGGCAGCGGAAACAACTTCATACTTACTGTCCACGGCGACAGTATGGTAAACGTCGGCATCAATGACGGCGACTATCTGATCGTGCAGGAATCGCGCGACGCATCTAATGGAGAAATCGTTGTAGCTCTAGTCAATGACGGTATGGAATCAGGCGCAACAGTAAAGCGCTTTTACAAGGAATCAGATCATATAAGGCTTCAGCCTGAGAACGACTACATGGATCCAATCATCGCCGAAGATGTGACAGTGGTCGGTAAGGTAAAAGGCGTATTCAGATATTTCAACTAGCCAATAACGGCTCCATGCGGGCCGTTACATTCCACTTTGCGACCAATTTTCGCAAGGTGTTACGGGCGGGCATTTGAGACAGTCTGCATACTCGGTCTTCATCAGCCCGTCTTTTTAATGGTGGGAAATATATTATTGCGTACCATTGACAAATATGTTATTGTATTAACAAAGTATGATAACAAATTAACTATATTATGTATTTCTACAACTTTATAAAGAAATTATTGTTTTATAATCACACGCATCATTCACTTTTTATCAGGAGGTATACCTATGCAGAGATTTACTAATCCTAGAGACATTTATCATGGTAAGGGTGCGCTTGAAGCACTGAAAACATTCGAAGGAAAAAAGGCTGTGATCTGTGTTGGCGGCGGCTCAATGAAAAGATTTGGTTTTTTGGACAAAGCTAAATCATACCTCGAGGAAGCGGGCATGGAAGTAAGAGTGTTCGAGGGTATCGAACCAGACCCGTCTGTTGAGACTGTAATGAAGGGCGCTGCTTTCATGTCAGAGTTTGAGCCTGATTGGATCGTTGCTATCGGCGGAGGTTCGCCAATCGATGCTGCCAAAGCCATGTGGATCAAATATGAATATCCGGAAACAACGTTTGAGGATATGTGCAAGATATTCGGCCTTCCTAAACTTAGAACAAAAGCTCACTTCTGTGCGGTTTCTTCAACTTCCGGAACAGCAACAGAGGTAACTGCATTCTCTATCATCACTGATTATGAGAAAGGCATCAAGTTCCCTATTGCTGATTTCGAGATCACACCTGATGTAGCCATCGTAGACCCTGAACTCGCAGAGACCATGCCTAAGAAGCTTGTTGCTCATACAGGAATGGACGCTCTTACACATGCTGTTGAAGCCTATGTTTCAACTGCAAACAGCGAATTCACAGATGCAGATGCAATCCACGCAATCGAAATGATACAGAAAGATCTGGTAGCTTCATACAATGAAGATATGGATGCAAGGGACAACATGCACACCGCTCAGTGTCTCGCAGGAATTGCTTTCTCATCCGGACTCCTTGGAATCGTTCACTCCATGGCTCACAAGACAGGCGCCGCATTTGCTGATTTCGGTGCCCATATCATTCATGGCGCTGCTAACGCTATGTACCTGCCTAAGGTAATCGCTTTCAACGCTAAGGACGAGACGGCAAAGAAGAGATACGGAGTCATCGCTGACTACATGCATCTTGAGGGAAATAACGATGATGAAAAGGTCGCAGCTTTGATCGAATTCATTCGCGGTCTCAATGATCAGCTGAATATACCTCACTGCATTAAGAACTATGGTGCTGATAGTTACCCAACAGAGCAGGGCTTCGTTCCTGAAGAGGTATTCCTGGAAAGACTTCCGGATATTGCTGCGAATGCTATTCTTGATGCATGCACAGGATCCAACCCAAGGCAGCCAAGCCAGGAAGAAATGGAAAAACTCCTCAAGTGCTGCTACTATGATACAGAAGTAGACTTCTAATATCCCGTAGTTTTAAAGAAAACCCGGAATCGATGACTACTATCGCTTCCGGGTTCTCAATTTTTAACTTATCTTAGCAAGAATTCCCCCATCCTCTACAGGTGGCGGGATGAATTGCATGGCGAAAAGCAAACGCTTGTTCTCACAATCTAAATATGGTA
>CADBXM010000009.1 GCA_902798745.1 uncultured Eubacteriales bacterium | reverse complement strand
ACACTATGAAGTTTTCAAGGTTCCGCTGCGCTTTTCAGCGACAGCTTCATTATTATATGCAAACCCGTCCCTTCGGTCAACACTTTTTTTGAACTTTTTCTTGTTTTTTTATGTTTTTATTTTTTGCAGTTTTCAGACTAGTTCGGAAGCTCTTCGTCGGCCTTTTCTCCGACTGTTTTTTCATCGGGTCGATCCGCCAAAGAATCATTTCCTGCATCGCCCACATAGCTGTGTGTCACCGGAACCGGTTCCCATAATGTATATGGAGGATATCTGAGTAGATACTTTTTGAATGCCTTTTTCATATTTGACAATGCGTTCTTCCCTATTGTCAGAGTCTGGCCGGAAAAGAAATTGATATTATAGCCACTGATATCGCTCACTTGATCCAGATTGACTATCATTGTTTTCATCGGTCTGAAAAAAGCTCTCTCGCAAAGTGTCTCCGCTATAGTGTTGAGTTCTCCGTAGAACTCAAAGTCTCTTCCGGGTGTTATGACATGAAGTTTGCGTCCATCCTGCTCGATGATCTCGATTTCATCGATCTTTATCTTCGCGCATTTCTTTCCGCTAATCACCGATATGTATTCAGGCAATGCCCTTAGTCTTTTCTTTTGATAATCCAGTTGCATGATTCCCTCCTTGTATGTCCCAATAACAGAAGTGTATTTCATGTTATCAACGTTGATAGTTACATAGTATCAAAGAGGCTATCTTAACTGTCGAAAAATAAACCGCCTAAAACAGCCAAAAAAGTCTACATTTATATATAGAGTACAAAAGCATACAAACTGACCTATATGCTATCCTTGTAAAATCAAGCTGTCTGCCATATTCGATATTGTTTTCAGGTAGACGGAAAAACATATCTCTTTGCGGCTGGGCTTACATCAGTTTTTTTATGTTATTTCACACACAAAAAACCGCTTCCGCGATCATGGCAATATGTGGTGCGGAGCGGCTTTTATTTTTCGATATCTCGTGTGTGATTTAAGGCAAATATTTTACCAAAAAACAGCTTGGCAGTTTTTGGCGGTTCTAAGACAATCAGGAGATCACTTCGTACATTGTTTCTGCGTCTTCCTTCCTGACCGTCTCGGGCATCGCGAGGACTTTGACTCTAAGCGTGTTGGATCCGAATGTGATCTGTATCTCATCGCCTATCTTAAGCTCGAGCCCGGGTTTTGCCACTTTGCCATTGACCTCTACCCGTCCCTGTTCACACGCATCTTTTGCAACTGTACGTCTTTTTATTATTCTTGAATTCTTTAGATACTTGTCCAGTCTCATACTTTCAAACATCAAAAAGAGCGGATAGCATATAAGCCATCCGCATCTTCATGTCTCTTCTTTGAATTACTTGTTAACTGCATCCTTGAGCGACTTACCTGCTTTGAATACAGGAGCCTTGGAAGCTGGGATGGAGATAACTGTATCAGGCTTCTGTGGGTTTCTGCCTGTTCTGGCTTTTCTGCTTCTTGTTTCGAATGTTCCGAAACCGATCAGTCTTACGCTGTCACCAGCTACGAGAGCCTGTTCGATTGTCTCGAGAACTGCATCGAGAGCTACCTCTGCATCTTTCTTCTTGAAGCCTGTCTTATCTGCAACCTTTGCAACCAATTCTGCTTTATTCATTGTTTAATCCTCCTTAGTTCAGTGATATTATATCTGCCATAATTATAAGGCTCAGCCTCTCCGCATGTCAACAAAAAAATCGCTCAAAGTGTTGATTTTTCATCAATTCTCGAGCGATTATAGTCATAAAAATAACATTATTTGTCAACGTGCGATCCTGCACTTTTGAGCGATCCTGTAGATCATATCTCCCTTAGGCAAAAGAGCAACTTCATCCCTGCTCAAAGCACCCGTCTTGAACACCGCGACAAAATATACTATGACCGCGATAATGATAGCCATGAGCGTCGATATCGCATTACTTGGTATAAGCATGAAAAATAGTTTGTATGTTGCGAACGCTCCTGCTCCCATGATGAGGGATGCGATCAGCGGTCTGATAAATACGCCCCCTATGTCGAGCTTTACATCCGCGTATTTCTTGAGAGCTCTGTAATTAAGTACTCCGGCTGTCAGATAAGCACATACCGAACTGATGCCGGCTCCGTTTACGTTGAGAGCAGGTATGCCTACCAGAACGAACGTAAGAACCACCTTTACGATCGCGCCTACGAAGAGATTGATGACCGGAAGGTTCATCTTGCCTATTCCCTGAAGTGATGCTGCAAGTATCCTCATGACCGCGAGAGTCACTATACTTATCGCCAGTATCTGAAGCAGTGGAACAGCCATATCTGCTTCGTCAAGCTTTTTCAAATAGAGCATACGGAGTATAGGCTTCGCAAGGACGATCAGTCCTACAGCGCAAGGGTATGCAATCACCATCATGGTCTTGAGGCCTGTCCTAACGTGAGCGTCTAGCTCTTCCTTATGTTTGAGAGTAAATGCCGTAGTAACGGCAGGCATCATGCTGATGCATATAGCGTCAACAAAAACGTTCGGAAGTCCGATGATAGGATCGACGTATCCGCTTATCAGTCCGTACAGATTCTTGGCCGTATGATGATCCCAACCTGTGGCCAATAGTCTCCTTACTATTATAGCCGCGTCGATATTGATCATTATAGGCATGATACATGCGCCTATAGTGATAGGTATAAGATATGCGAAAAGCTGTTTTATACGCGCGCGGTCAGATTCATCCACACGTACAGATTTCTTTACAAGCCTGCTCCTTGTTTTAGAATCCAATCTGTATATGACTATCATCAGGATCAAAGCCGCGATGATACCTGCCGATGCTCCGAAAGTAGCTCCGGCAGCTGCTTTTTCAAGGCTCGTTTTATAGAATGCGTAAGCGAGAGAAAGACCTACTATCACCCTTACCATCTGTTCAATGACTTCGGTGACCGCGGTCGGCCTCATGTTTTGTCTTCCCTGATAATAACCTCTAAGAGAAGCTACGATAGGCGTAAACAAAAGCGCTATAGATACCGCCTTGAGAGACGCTTCAGCTCCGGGGTTTGCATATGCCTTCGCTATAGCCCCGGCTCCAAAGTACATTATCGCAAATGATAAGATCCCCAATGCCATCGAAACCTTAAGTGAAAGTTTATATGATTTGTGTGCATTGATATAGTCGCCCCTCGCAGTCCTTTCCGATACCATCCTGGAAATAGCTACCGGGAATCCTGCTGTTGCTATTGCGAAAAAGAGCTGGTAGACAGGATAAGCAACGCCATAATAAGACTGCCCCTCTGCACCTATCATGTTAGTCAGCGGTATCCTGAATATGGCTCCGAAAATTTTACTGATGATCCCGGCGACCGCAAGGATAGTGGCACCCTTTACGAGCGCTTTCTGCATGTCTTTCGATCCATCCGGAACGGCATTTGTCACTTCATTTTCAAATCTGTCTTCGTTCATCTTAAGATCTGGTTTCTGTTCTTTACCTGCTTAGAGGCTGCTGAGGATCTTCTGCTTGGCACGGTTAGTCTCAACGCGTGTCTTTTCAATGTCAATGGTAGTATACTCACCGTCTTTGTAGAGAACTTTGCCGTCCACCATAGTGAGGCAAACATCCTTACCGTCGGCTGAGAAGATAAGATCGTTAGGCATATCATCTGCCGGGCACATATTAGGGCCCGATACATCAACTGCTATGATGTCAGCCTTGAAGCCCTCTTTGATAAGACCGCAGTCGTCCCTCCCCTGGGAAAGTGCGCCCGCTCTCGAAGCGCTTCTGAGCACCTGCTGAGGTTTCATTGCCGCAGCATCCATGGATGTCACCTTGCCTGTCAGCGAGAATATCTTCATCTCTTCAAAGAAGTTAAGGCTGTTGTTGCTTGCCGATGAGTCTGTACCGATGGCTACATTGATGCCCTTCCCATACATTGGAACGACTTTGCACATACCGCTTGCAAGTTTCATATTGCTCACAGGGTTGCTGGCAACTGTAACGCCCTTTTCCTTGAAAATGTCGAGGTCTGAATCCGTGACCCATACGCAATGCGCGGCTGTGGCAGGGACGTCGAATGCGCCTGCATCGAGGAAGACTTCCGCAGGAGTCCTTCCATGTCTCTCAATACACTCCTTGTGCTCTTTTTCGGTTTCGGAAAGATGTATGTGCATTCTCACATCGAATTCCTTTGCCATGTCTGCAATCGCCTTGAGCATTGCAAGATCGTTAGTATACTCTGCATGTGCGCTCGCATCTACCAGGATGCGGCCGCTTTCAGTACCATGATATGATCTTATGACATCCTTGGCTTCCTTGAACGAGACACTTTCTTCCACAGGAGCTCCAAAATTGGTGATAGCTCTGCTGACATTACTTTTTGTACCCGCCTCGCTTATGGCTCTCACCATGTCGTCAATAAAAAAGTACATATCTGAAGTCGATACTATGCCGAATCTGATGGACTCCGCCATCGTCATAAGAGTTGCCCAATATACAGCATCACCGTAAAGCTTGTCCTCAAACGGAAAGATCCTGTCGTAAAGCCATCTCTCCAGAGGAAGGTTCTCTCCATATCCTCTCATGAGGCTCATTGGAGAATGTCCGTGAGCGTTATAAAAGCCCGGCATAAGCACTTTGTCTTTGCCGTCATAAGTATCGCCGAAGCGCGCTTCGTCTTCCGGAGCTTCGCTGCTGATATAAGTGATATGCTCACCTTCAGTCCCGACAAACATGTCTGCCTTATATTCGTAGTTCTCGTCTATGATACCGATCTTTTTAAAAAGCATATGTATGACCTCCAATTAATCTATTGTACCATATTTTGTGTCTCACGTTTATATGCTGCAAGCTGTCTCATGAGTCCGAGCAGTTTTTCGCAATCTATGGTCCTGCCCATATGGAGCCTGAGCACAGTCTCCCTGGCATCGGTGATCGACAATTCCTCGCCGTATTCCGCTTTCGCCATCACAAACATATACGGATGTATCTTTACCTTGCCCGAGAATGTGATCTCTATCCACCTCTCTTTTTTCGAAATGTGAACAGCGCCCACATATTCCGCAAGAGCCCTTATCTCCGCGATACGTATCAGTTCGAGCGCTTCGTCAGGCAAGTCTCCATACCTGTCAGTCAGCTCGTCCGTAACATCCATGGCATCATCTGAGTCCATTATGCCCGCAATCTTCCTGTACGCCTCCAGCCTAAGCGTTTCATCATCGATATAGCTTGCCGGTATAGATGCTCTAACAGGAAGGTCGATGTTGATCTCGGATCTCGCCTCACCGACGTCTTCACCTTTTAGCATCCTTACTGCCCTGTCTATTTCTTTACAATACAGTTCATAGCCTATGCTCTCGATATGCCCGCTTTGCGCTTCGCCTAAAATATTGCCGGCGCCTCTGAGTTCAAGGTCGCGCATGGCCAGTTTAAATCCTGCTCCGAATTCTGTGAATTCCCTTATCGCCGCGAGCCTCTTTCTTGCGATGTCAGTGAGCACCTTGCCCGGCTGGTACATGAGATATGCATACGCCAGTCTGTGTGACCTTCCTACTCTGCCTCTTAATTGGTAGAGCTGGGCCAGTCCAAACCTGTCCGCGTTAAGTATCACCATGGTATTCGCGTTAGGTATATCTATTCCGTTTTCAATTATCGTGGTGGCTACGAGAACATTGATACGCCCCTCTACGAAATCCAGCATAGTATTCTCGAGGGTTTCCTCATTCATGCGGCCGTGGCCAATACCTATAACAGCATCAGGACAAAGCCTGCTTATGGTCTCGGCCAACTGATTGATACCGGTAATTCGATTGTTCACCACGAACACCTGGCCTCCCCGCGCTAATTCTCGTTCGATCGCATTGCGCATTATCTCCTCTTCGTAAGGAGTGACATATGTGTGTACCGGAAGTCTGTCACCCGGAGGCTCCTCTATAAGGCTAATATCCTTGATGCCTGTAAGAGACATGTTGAGGGTCCTCGGGATCGGAGTAGCCGACAGCGTCAGCACATCGACGTTGCTCCTCATCTCCTTTATCTTTTCTTTATGTCTCACGCCGAATCTCTGCTCTTCATCGACCACAAGGAGTCCCAGATCCTTGAATCCCACATCATCGGAAAGCAGCCTGTGAGTCCCTATCACCAGATCCACACTTCCTGATTTGATCCCTTGTACTGTCCGGGTCTGCTCTGCGCCTGACCTGAATCTGGATAGTTCCTGTATTTCAAACGGAAAGTTCTCGAATCTCTCTCTTAAATTGTGGTAGTGCTGATTGACCAGAAGTGTCGTAGGCGCAAGTATGGCCGCCTGCCTGCCCTCAGACAAACATTTGAATATCGCCCGAGCAGCTACCTCTGTCTTTCCATAGCCAACGTCTCCACAGAGCAGCCTGTCCATAGGAAGCGGTCGCATCATATCCGCCTTGATCTCTTCCGAAGCTCTGAGCTGGTCATCTGTTTCGGTATATGGGAATGCGTCTTCGAACTCAGCCTGCCAAACTGTATCCTCCCCGAAGGCATAGCCACCGCCTGCCTGTCTCTTTGCGTAAAGCTTTACGAGGTCCTCGGCGATCTCCATTATCGCTTTGCGCGCATTCTCTCTGGTGCGTTTCCAGCTTCCGCCCGACAGCTTTGAAAGCGCAGGTGCTTTGCCCGAATTTCCTATGTACTTCTGTATTACATCAAGTTGTTCTGTAGGTATGTACAGTGTATCTGACCCCGAGTAACGAATGAGAAGATAGTCTCTTGTAGTTCCATCAGCGGTTACAGGAACGATCCCCTCAAAGCGACCGATACCGTGGGCCTCGTGAACGATGTAGTCTCCTTTATGCAGATCGGAAAACTGTATGCTGTCTCTTGAACTCTTCTTCTTTGCGCGTTTCCGCGATCTTCTCATATTGCCCGAGAATATATCGCTTTCGGCTATATAGCAGACTTTTTCATCTTCCATCACAAAGCCGGATGAGAGCTTGCCGCTTCTGTATGAAACATTGCCCTCCACGCCTGCTATGTCGAGATATTCTTTGACTCTTTCGTTCTTTTCCTCGGATCCGGCAGCGATAACAACTCTGTGACCGCTCTTTAACAGTTTTGATACTTCAGACGCGAACAGTTCTATATGGCCTCCCCATGGGGCTATCTGTCTGCTCTTTACATTTACTATCCGATCCAGTTTAGGGTCGCCGGATATTCTCTCCGGATAAGGTGTCAGAATATATAGAACGCGTTTGGGATCCTGATATATCTCGTGGAGGTCGTTTTTATCATGCGATTCAGGAAGAGCTTCTTCTACCCTTGCCGGATCGACAAGAGCCACAGCGCAGCCGCCTCCGGCATAGTCCCACATCCTGGCTTTGGGAACGTCGAAGAAGTCTATCAGATCGGCATAGATCTGCGAACTGCTGCTCTCCTTGAATATATCTCTTATTCTGTTCTTGTTCTTTTCGATCAGGTCTATCCTGCCATCAGCAACATCGGGATGAGCATGTTCTTTGATATATCCTTTTATCATGCGGTCATATTCCTTCATGACCGCGGTCAGAGCTTTTTCCTTTTCAGCGTTGTCCGGAATGAACTCTACAGCAGGTGAAAGCGTGATCTCACTCACATTTTCAAGAGACCTCTGTGTATCCGGATCGTACATCCTGATCGAATCTATCTCGTCATCAAAGAATTCTATTCTGAATGGATATTCGGACGAGGGTGAAAATACATCGAGTATTCCTCCTCTTGATGTGAATTCTCCCGCTGACTCCGTGACAGCAGACTGAGTATAACCGCCCTTGACGAGTACTCTTTTCAGATCTCCAGGCGCTATGCGTTCTCCGGCAGCTAAGCTGATAACAGACTCTCTGAATCTGTCCGGGCTTTCGCTGTGCTTTACCGCGGCGCTTACGGGCGCAATAAGAGCGACCATGCCACGCCCGGTCTCCGGATCAGTGTCTGACCGGCAAGGAGATACCAGAGCTGACAGGCCTTCTATCCTCTTGACCAGAGAACCTCTGTCCCTGGCCTCATATAGTATTTGCGAGTCTTCATCCTCCGGGAGCACTATGACCTTCGATTCAGGCATACAAAAAACGAGGTCGTCGGCCAGACGAGCGGCTGCTTGCCCGGTCGAGACCACCGCCAGGAGTTTTCCATGCTCTTTAAGAGCGGATGCGAGAACATAGGCTGCTCTGCTTCCGCTGATGCCGGTGTAATTACTTATCATCCTCTGCCTGATCTGCTTTCTTTTCCGGTTTCTTTTCTGATTTCTTTTCTGTGTGATTATGCCGGTTCATGGCATTATCCACCCCGATCACAATGATGTCTTTTGCAGCTTCAGCTGCTTCACGTGCCGTCTTTTCAAGCAAGGCTTGTTCTTCCTTTGGCACCTTGCCTATCACCCTGTCGATCAGGTCTTCATCAGCCTCCGCAGCGCCCACTCCGATCCTGATCCTTGTGAAATCCTTTGTTCCGAGTTCAGAGACCACGCTTTTCATTCCGTTGTGCGTTCCCGCTCCTCCGGACTTGCGTATCCTGATCGCGCCGATCGGAAGATCGATATCATCATAAATGACTATTACATTCTGAGAAGGCACATCATACCACATTGCAGTCTCTCTCGCTGCGATACCGCTTCTGTTCATGTAAGTCTCAGGCTTTACGAGCACGACTTTTTTGCCTGCTATCCTTCCCTGACCGATGAGCGAGTGGAATTTTTTCTTCCTTATCTCGATATTCTCATCATAAGAAAGCACATCTATGGCTTTGTACCCCATATTGTGCCTTGTGTTCTCATATTCTTTGCCGGGATTGCCGAGTCCTATTATCACATAGGTATCTACGGCGTATCCCGGCTCACTTTTTTGTCTTTTGAAAAGTCCCATCAGCCTCCCCGGCTTATCCGAACATTACTGAAATAGGTCTGTTTGAATATACTCTCATGATGGTCTCTGCGAAGATGTGGCCAGTCGAGAGTACGGTGATTTTTTTGAGTCTCTTTTCTTCCGGTACCGGAATCGTATTAAGGAGTACCATCTCCTTGATCGGGCTTGCTTCGATCCTTTCGATCGCAGGTCCCGAAAGTACCGCGTGGGTCGCGCAAGCGTAAACGCTTCTTGCTCCGAGATCCATGAGTGCCTTGGCAGCGTTGCAGATCGTGCCTGCTGTATCGATCATATCATCGAGAATAAGGCAGTTTTTGTTCTCGATATCTCCGATGATGTTCATGATCTCGCTCTTGTTAGGCTCCGGACGTCTCTTATCGATGATAGCAATAGGCACGTTGAACGGCTTTGCCATATTGCGGGCTCTTGTTACCGAGCCGTGGTCAGGCGATACGATGACCAGGTCATCAAGGTCCTTGAGTCTGAAGTAGTCTGTCAGAAGTGGCTGCCCTACCATATGGTCTACAGGTATATCGAAGAAGCCCTGTTCCTGTGACGCGTGGAGATCCATGGTGATCACTCTGTTTACCCCGGCTGCTGTAAGCATGTTGGCTACGAGCTTGGATGTGATCGGATCTCTTGCCTTGGCTTTTCTGTCCTGTCTTGCATATCCGTAGTAAGGGATAACCGCAGTAACGCTGTTTGCGGATGCTCTCTTTAAGGCATCTGTCATAATAAGAAGTTCCATGAGGTTATCATTTACCGGTTCAGATGTGGATTGGATGATGAAGCAATCTTTTCCTCTTACTGATTCCCAAATGCTTACACTTATCTCACCATCACTGAACTTGGTCACTGTGGCTTTTCCCAGATCGACGCCCATGTGTTCGGCGATCTCCTGTGCTAATTCAGGATGTGAATTGCAAGTGAAAAGTCTGAGGTTTGAAAAATCATCTCCTGTCATGTTTCGTATCATGGCTCTTTACTCCCTTCACTAATGCCATTATCAACTATTCTTCTTCGTTCAGGAGCATATCACCTACTTTGTAGACATCCCCCGCTCCCATAGTCATAACAATATCGTCTTTGTCGGCAAACTTGTTTATGTATTTGACTATGTCCTCAAAGTCTTTGACATAATAGACAGGTTTGTCCGGATGTTTTAGCTTCATCGCATTCATAAGTTTGTACGATGAAATATTATATATATCTTTTTCCCTCGCGGCATAAATATCGGTAAGTACAACTACATCAGCATCACCGAAAGCGTCGACGAATTCATTGAACAGCGCTTTCGTTCTTGTATATGTGTGAGGCTGGAATATGAGCCAGAGTTTGTTGTGCTTCACATTCCTTGCCGCAGCAAGCGTAGCTTTGATCTCAGTCGGATGATGCGCGTAGTCGTCGATCACTTTAACACCTTTGTCTGTGGTCCCGTGGAAATCGAACCTGCGGTTGGTGCCACTGTAGTCCTTTAAAGTGGAAGCTATGATATCGTTGCTGACTCCGAGATATGAAGCCGTAACGAATGCGGCCATCGCGTTGAGCACATTATGCTCGCCCGGAACTGACAGTTCAAGATCGATGACTTTGTTTCCCTTGTGCCAGATCTCGAACATCGGGAACCCGTTCTCGTTGAACTTTATATTCTCGGCATAGAAATCGTTGGACTCGCTGTAGCCGTATGTGATCCTGTTACTGTGATCTTTGAGAATGCTCCTTACGAAAGGATTATCACCGAATGCGATCATGATGCCATGAGGCGGTATCTGACGTGCGAACGTGGAGAACGATTTGACGATGTGCTCCATGTCCTTGAAGTAATCAAGATGATCCGAATCGATATTTAGGATAACGCCTATACTCGGCTTTAATTCAAGGAAGCTGTCCATATATTCGCAGGCTTCTGTAACGAAGTATTCTGTTCCTCCGATCTCAACATTGCCATGGATCTGAGGAAGATTGCCTCCGACGAGAATGGTCGGCTTATATTTCGCATTTCGGAGTATAAGCGATGTCATGGATGTGACGGTGGTCTTTCCGTGAGTACCGCAAATGGCCACGGAATTCTCATAGTCATCCATTATCATTCCGAGCACCTGTGCTCTTGAGAAAAGAGGGATACCCAATTCGTGTGCCCTCATTACCTCCGGATTATCATCCGAGACAGCTGCGGAATACACTATCGCATCCACGTCCTCAACATTTTCAGGTTCGTGTGATGTATAGACTTTTATCCCCAAATACTCAAGATGCCTGGTCACCTTCGAAGGGTTGATGTCGGTACCGCTTACGATATAGCCTCTGTCTGCCAGTATCTCCGCGACAGCCGACAGCCCTATGCCGCCGATGCCCAGACAATGTACGCGTTTATATTTGCTAAAATCCATTATATATTTCTCCCTGTTTGGCAGAGCAATCACCGACTGCTCTTCCCATGTCTGAATATATCAGATGAATGCCCGCGATTCAACCAATGATAAATCCAAAACTATTCCGTTTCTTCGGTTTTTTCTTTCTCTTTTTCTTTCTCTTTCGCCGCTATGTCGTTATTATCCATATCGCCTCTGTATACTACAAAAGTATCATAGAGATATTCAAGAGTAAGATTGAGAGCCATATTGATTCCCGTTACAAGATAGTCGTTCCAGTGAAGAGTATCGGCAAGGTAGTCGCCGAGTATCGTGGTTGCCGGAGTGAATACCAAATAGAACGCGAATACCATGGCCATGGCGCGCGGCACATTCTTGGTCGATTTGAATGTGTACCTTCTGTTGATGGTAAAGTTCCAGAGCACAGACGCGATGAGCGCTACCAGATATCTTGGCCAGTACGGGAGCTGGGTGAGCTCAGTCAAAACAGTGAAAAGTCCAATTTCCACTATTCCGGCAGATGCCGATATGAGTACGAATTTGATCGCTCTTATTACTTCTTTGTTCATGACCTAATTGTTCCTTCGATTAGTTTTTGCCTGCCTTCGCCAGCTGGGCGAACAGACCTTTATTTGCAGAATACAGTTTCTTGAATGTCTTAAAATATGGCTTATACGCCTCGTGTTTTTTCATGTCAGGCGCAAAGCTTGCAGATACCTGTACATAGTTTTTTACAGATTCGATCGATGGTATAAGGCCAAGCCCTACGGACGCAACAGCGCACGCCCCGACTGATCCAGCATTCTGAGGATATGCCACGGTCTCCACAGTACGTCCTATTATATCCGCGAGCATCTGACACGATACATCCGAAAGAGCGCCGCCGCCTACGAAGCGTATCGCTTTTGAAGTCTTTACTCTTTTGTCCTGACATTCGAGCATCCAGCGCAGATGGTAGAACACTCCTTCAAGCACGGCATGTATAAGCTCGGTCTTTCCTGTATCAAGTCCGATGCCTATGAACACCCCCTTTGAAGCAGGGTCTTCAAACGGGCATCTGTTGCCGTGAAGCCAAGGAGCAAATATGACTCCGCCCGAGCCCGGCGCTACATCCTTTATAACATCTGTCATGTATGAATACAGGCTGCTGCTTCTCTCTTCGTAGTCATTAGAGACGCCCTCTTTACTTATATATATACCGATCTCATCCTTAGCGAGATGATCTCTCACCCATTCAAGACATTTGCCGGCGGTCTCCATCTCCGCAAAATACACATACTTTGCCGGATCCGCTCCTGGCATCGCAGCTATCATGGATGTGACATCCGTAACAGGCTTGTCCGTTACGGTGCCTACCCAGCCCGAAGTACCGCTGTAAATATGGGTGTCTCCTGCCTCGACAGCTCCGGCGCCAATTCCTATGAGAGATGCGTCCCCACCGCTGCCGAATACAGGTGTGCCCTCAGCCAGTCCGAGGTCTGCCGCTGCTTTGGAAGTAAGCTTTCCGGCTATGTCAGTGGATTTTATGACATCCGGAAGATGGGCTATATCTACACCGAGGATATTACACATCTCTTCGCTCCAGCCTCTGCTTTCAGGACGGATATCGTAAAGGAAAGTACCGAACGCGGAATCCTCTGTCGCGATGAAATTACCTGTGCAGCGAAGAATGAGATAGTCCTTCACATCCAGCCACTTATATACCTTTGAAAAGATCTCCGGCTCATTGGCCTCCACCCATTTATACTTCCATACAGGGTCTTTGACACTGCCGGCTACCGCGCCGGTTATTTTAAGGCTCGGCATCAATTTTGCGACATTTGCTCCGGCGATCTGAACTCCGTTGGATAAGCCCTTCTTTATCTCATTAGTCGCCCTCTGATCCATATAATTCATCGGACGTCTCAGAGCATTTCCGTCTTTATCTACAAGTACGAGTCCCTGCATCTGTGAACAGAATGCTATGCCAGATATCATATCAGGCTTTACATGCTTTGCCTCATCAAACACTTCGGCGGTGCTTTCAGCCATTCCGTTCCACCATTCCTCGGTGTCCTGCTCAGCGCCTCCGTTTTCAAGTATATAAAGTCCGTATCCTCGTGACGCGTAGGCTATCAAATCTATCTTTTCACCTACTTCGAAGAGGCAAGTCTTTACCCCTGTAGTGCCGATATCATATGCCAATATGAATTCGCTCATAATTCTCTCTCTTTTTTTGGTAGTTTATGCCTCTATCTTTTTAGAGTAGCTCGTGAGATATCCGTATCTCTGAAGCCTTGCGTCAATCGCCGAAAGCGGTTTCTCGTTCCGTGCGTAGCATGCCGCGCAGCAGTTCTTGCTGACTATCATGGCTATCGCTTCAGCATCACTCTTTGTCTTTCCGGCGCAAACAGCGCCTACGCCCTTAACAAGGACAGCATTTCTTCCTATAAGGCTGTTCAGAGCCGGCTGCTGACCGCCCATTCGAGGGAGAACTCCTGTCATAGGCATATTGGATATAGCCTTTGGAGGCTTTGTTACCGAATATCCAAGCAGAGCGCGCTGAGCCATCCATGCATCGTTATCCACTACCTGCATATCAGGGCCAACTATCTGCGCAAAATCATCTATGTATGATCTTACTGTTATGCCGGCCTTGCAGCATTCGAGGATATACGGGTCAGACACCACCTTGACGAATGGAAGCGCTGTTATCTTCACCTCTGAAGCATCGAAGTCTTCGATAAATGTGAAATCATGGCTTGGGATCCTCGCTTCAACCAGCTCTTTGCATTTATCCTCTAGATCGGATGCGCGTTTAAACGCATCGTCAAAGTCCTTTCCGAGTATGATAGTTCCATGCCTTGCCATCAGGAATTCTCTTTTGTCCGGGTTAGCTTTTATAGCTTTCTCCAGATTTTTCTTCAGCTTGTCAGTTCCCGGCAAGCCGTATCCTGCGCATGGAGCGAAATCGGTATCCCTGCAGTCAGCTGCCACGGCTGACGCGTAATACTGATGTGTATGTATGACAAAATTGACATCGCTCCTAAGCGAATATACTGCGGCATGCGCGCCTTTTTCACTTGAAGGCTTTACATCCCCTTCGTATGAAGCGTCTTTCACCCTCACGATCACAAGATCTGAAGGCTCTAAGCTGTCATATGATCTGCCGCTCGGAGTGATGATAAACTCATCCTCGCTTATCCTGGCGCTGATATTCCCCCAGGTCCTGGCTATGAGCTTGCTGTCCACAAGCTTGTGACCTGCTTCAATAACCAGTTTTCTCGCTTCGTCTTCGCTATAATACATATTTACCTCTCTTAGTTATCAAGCAACTCGCAATTGTCGAACACTCTGTCAAAACGTGCGATAACATCATCGATCATCTCTTCAGTATAAGCAGCGCTCGTGTATAGTCTTGAACCGGCAAGAGTCACTATGCCTTCTGCCATATAAGCCGCCCCTATATGTTCCATTTCGGTCTGTCTGCGACCTGTTTCTTTCAATATAGTCGGAAGTTCCCAAGGCTTCTTCCAGTCGATCGCGTACTGCATAGTGCCAACACTGTCGAGATGACATATGGAGCCCTGATTGAAAGCGATAAACGGAAGGCCGTGTCTCTTAATGCTTTCCTGGAGTCCTTTCGTAAGCCTGTCTCCCATGCGTCCCGCATGTTCGCAGGCGTTCCTCTTTTCTATCTCACAGATGGCGGTATATCCTGCAACGCATGATATAGGAGTTGCCGCCATTGTGCCGCCGCAAAGGGCCTTCTTGATCTTCTTTCCTGACTTATCAAGCCCGGCACCGAGATGAGCCATGCAGTCCGCATGACCACCTATACCACCGGCTCCTGGATAGCCACCGGCGATCACCTTGCCGAATACGGTGAGATCAGGATCTATACCATAGTATCCTTGCGCTCCGCCGAGCCCTATCCTGAACCCTGTGACCACCTCATCGCATATGAGAAGCGCTCCATACTCATGTGCCAGTCTCTCGCAGCCTCTTACAAATGCTTTTGTAACAGGTCGTGTGCCGCTCTCAGGTCCTATCGCTTCGATAAATACGGCCGCAGTGCCTCCATCCAGTTTGTTTCTTCGAAGTTTTCTTTCAAGATCTTCTAAGTCTCCCGGGAAGAACTCATCTGTATGTCTGAAGACATATCCCGGTATCCCTCTTGACTGTATGCCCTTAGTACCCGGTATCCTGATGCCGTATGCCAGCTGATCGCTCCAGCCGTGATATGCTCCTCCCATTTTAAGAAGATTCTTGTGGCCTGTTTTGAGCCTGGCGATCCTCGCTGCAACCATATCGGCCTCCGTACCCGATCCAAGCATCCTGAATTTCTCGACACTTGGAACGCACTCGGATATTTTCCTGGCCAGTTTCAGTTCATATTCATGGAAAAGCCCCGTCGATGGACCACACTCTTCTATTATCTCCATAGCAGCTGCCTTGACTACCGGATCATTGCTTCCGAGTACTGTCGGTCCGCCGGCTTGAAGCAGATCATAGTATTTATTTCCATCAACGTCATATAGATATGCGCTTTCAGCCTTGGCCATCGCCAATGGGAACGGATAATTGAACGCGAGATTATGCTGTACCCCTCCCGGGATATATTGCTTCGCTTCATCCGTTAGCGCTTTTGAGCCTTTACATTTTGCTTCGAAATAGTTCTTTACATAATTATCGAGGGCATCGGCCTTTACACCGTATACAGGCCCCCTTTTCAGTTCTTCGAGGCTGGCGTTCACCGCATCAGCATCGAGGTATTCATCTATAGCCCAACCATTATATGCCATACTATGATTTCTCCTTTTGTTTAGTACACTTTGATTATACACTTTTTGCATTAAAAAACTCCGACAGACTTTGAACTAGTAAGATGAAAGTAGACATGTTAAAAAAAGCATGTCTACTTTTCTTATGCTAGGATTTATTCAAGGAGGTGATTTCATGGGAAGACCAAAAGGCGGAAAGAATAGGCAATGGACCAACGAGGAGCGACTGAAATATGTTCTCATGTGTGAAGAAGATCATATACCTGAACGCACATTAGCAAGAGATTTGGGCATACCACACGGAACATTGCACACCTGGGTTAGGAGGTACAGAAGTGGCGGTGTTGAAGCCTTGAATCCAGAAAAGCTTCACAGGGGGAATCGTTTTTCTGCACTTCATAGCAGCAAATCTCTGAATGAGAATGAACGACTAATATTGTTGGTTGAGAAACTGCAGATTGAGAATGAACGGTTAAAAAAAGGATACACAGTGAAAGGAGTTGGTGCCGACAAGGAATTCGTTACTACAAAAGACTTGAATTCCAAATAATAGACATATTGAAGGAACAATATCCAGTAGCAGAGCTGTGCCGTGAGATGAACGTAAACAGATCCGGATATTACAAGTGGGCTGCACGCAAAGGGACCAGGAATCGTTATGAGAAGGATCGAGAAGTGCTAACAGAGTTGCTGACAGAAGCGCATAAGAAGCACAGATCTTATGGATACCATAGGTTAGCTCAAATGGTTAGAAATGAAACCGGCTGGCTGTTCTCGGACAATCTAGCCCACAAATGCTGTAAGTTTGCAGGGATAAAGGCAAAGGTTATTCACTACAACTGGAGTCGTCCTAAGCTTGGGCAAGAGCATAAACGATTCCCTAATCTAGTAAGAGGAAGATGGGAAGTGGATGCGCCGATGAAGCTTGTGGCTTCAGACATGACAATGATTAGGCACAAAGGAGCTCGCTATGAGTGGACATATCTTCTGGATGTCTTCAACAATGAAATAATATCCAGTCACATAACTGATGTTGTTGGAGACAGACGTCCATACTTCCGATGTTTGGAAGATTTGATGGAAAAAACAAAGGAACAGGCATTTCCCGTCATTTTGCACACCGACCAAGGATCTGTCTATTCCTCCGAAGCATTCTTCAATGCTCACAAGAATTCTAACATAATACGATCAATGTCGCGAGCAGGAACACCAACTGACAACCCTGTGATTGAAGCGATAAATGGCTGGATCAAAGACGAGATATATTCTGAAGGGTGGCACAGAAGATTCTCTTCAGCTGAAGAAATGATCAAAGAATACATCCACTATTACAACAACGAGCGACCAGCCTTTGCATTGCAATACAAAAGCCCAGTCCAGTACAAGACTGAAATGGGCTTTGTATGACTTTTTTAAACTGTCTACTTTCTGTTGACTAGTTCAACAGACTTGCCGGAGTTTTGTATCATATCTGACGCATAAACTAGATGAGTGTACCGAGGTGCTTCAAAGTTCTGCAGAGCTGGCTTACATAGCTCATCTCGTTGTCGTACCAGCTTACTACTCTTACCTCGAAGATGTGAGTTCCGCACTGCTGAGCGAGTGTCTGTGTCGCGTCGAAGAGCGAACCATAGCTCATGCCGATAACATCGCTGGATACGATCTCTTCTTCGGTATATCCAAATGACTCGTCTACTGCAGCCTTCATAGCCTCATTGATGCCTTCAACGGAAACTGTGTCGGACATATCCTTAAGTGTCGCGTCGAGGATAGTGATGGAACCTGATGGAACAGGAACTCTCTGAGCGGAACCGATCAGCTTGCCGTCGAGTTCAGGAATAACGAGTCCGATAGCCTTGGCAGCGCCTGTGCTGTTAGGTACGATGTTGATCGCGCCGGCTCTTGCTCTTCTGAGGTCACCCTTCTTATGAGGTCCGTCGAGGATCATCTGATCACCTGTGTAAGCATGGATAGTTGTCATGAATCCTGTTCTGAGCTCTCTGTAGCCTGCAAGCGCCTTAGCCATAGGAGCGAGGCAGTTTGTTGTGCAGGAAGCTCCGGATACGATGTTGTCGTCCTTTGTCAGTGTTTCATGGTTAACGTTATATACGATAGTTGGAAGGTCATTACCGGCAGGAGCGGAAATGAGTACCTTCTTAGCGCCGGCATCGATATGTGCCTGGCTCTTTGCCTTGGATGTGTAGAATCCCGTGCACTCAAGTACTACGTCGATGTCAAGCTCTCCCCATGGCAGCTTGCTCGCGTCTGCCTCAGCATATACAGGGAACTTTACGCCGTTTACGATGATACCGTCTTCTGCTTCTTCTACCTCAGCGTCGAATCTCTTCTGTACGCTGTCATTTCTCAGAAGATAAGCCAGCATGTGAGGGCTTGTAAGGTCGTTGATAGCTACGATCTCAACATCAGGATCGTTATAAAGCTTTCTGAACGACAGTCTTCCGATACGTCCGAATCCATTGATTGCTACTCTCATTGTTTATTTCTCCTTTCGAACAGTCATACGACTATTTATTCCTTTATTATTTTCGCGTTTCATCGTTTATTATCTTCGCAATTGTAGCACCGTGCAAGCACAATCTCAACGATTTTTTTATCTTTATTATTCGCCGAGATCCGACCTGATGACTTTGCCCAAATTCCATACTTTTGCTGCGCTCTTTGCGGCTTCTTTTCTTTCTTCTTCATTGCTGAAAGCGAACTCGCCTGTCTGTGAACCGCAGTCCATGCATGTGACTGTCCAGCACCATCCGCTTCCATCATCGAGGAGACCGGCTCCTCCGCAAAACGGGCAATCATGTAGTTCGATCTCTTTGTAAATATCCACTGTTTATACCTTCCTATTATTTTATTCTGTGACTATGACTCCGCCACCGATCACTCTCTTGGATCTATCATAAAATACTGCTGACTGACCAGGCGCCGGTGCTTTGACCGGCTCATCAAAGATGATCCTGACAGTGCTGTCATCTGTTCTGGTTATGACGGCAGGAGCAGCTTCGTGATGATATCTTATCTTTACATCCGCTCTGATGCTTTCTCCGCGTGCGATATCCTCGATCGCCTGGAAATTCAGCTCTCTGCAGACTATCTCCTTCTCAAGAACAGAAGACTCGTCGCCAATGACCACTATGTTGTTCAGAGCATCTATACGCTTTACATACGCAGGATATCCAAGCGCAAGACCAAGGCCTTTTCTCTGACCGACCGTGTAATGCACTATTCCCTTATGCCTTCCGACCACATTGCCTTCAATATCCACAAAATCTCCGGGAGGAGGCATGGAGCCTTCCGTGTGAGAGTCTATATACTCAGCATAACCTCCGTCAAGTACGAAACATATTTCCTGTGAATCTTTCTTGGAAGCCACTGCGAGACCCGCTTCTTCAGCGATCTGTCTCACCTCATCTTTTGTGTAATCGGCAAGCGGCATCAGCGTACGTTCAAGCTGGCGCTGCGTCAATTGATAGAGCATGTATGTCTGATCTTTTTTTGCCGTCTTCGCCTGCTCAACCGTATACCTTCCGCTGTCTGTCTTTACCACTCTGGCATAGTGACCTGTAGCTATATATTCTGCATTGACTTCATCAGCAAATTTCAGCAGGCCTTCCCATTTGATGTGGCGGTTGCATCCTACGCATGGGTTTGGTGTCGTCCCGTTAAGATAGGCTTCTATAAAAGGCTCTGTGACATGCTCTTCGAATTCGGGAAGACTATTGATATTGTAAAATGGGATCTCGAGCTGGGCGGCAGTTTTTCTTGCATCAGAAATCTCGCAGCAGCGACTGTAAGCTCCGCTATCCGCCTGCCACGTCCTGAGGGTCACGCCTATCACCTGATAGCCGCTTTCCTTCAGCAAATAAGCGGCTACCGAGCTGTCTACACCGCCCGATAGCCCCACTACTACTCTCTTCTTATCAGCGTCAGCCACTATTAGAATCCGAGCTCCTTATTGATCCATTTCTGGAATGCCTTGTATGTCTCAGGGCCTGCAACTCCGTCTACAGTAACTCCGAGGAATTTCTGGAGAGCCTTGGATGTTCCCTCGCCCCAGATGCCGTCAGCATCAGCGCCGACTTTCTTCTGGATGGCCTTTACTGTCTCAGGACCGAGGATACCATCCTCTTTGCAGCCAAGCACGTGCTGGACAGCCTTGATGGACTTAGGACCAAACTGTCCGTCAACATCGAGTTTGAAGCCCTTGTTGGCAGCCTTTTTCTCTGCTAATTTAGCCTCAGCGATCTTGAGTTCCTCTGCGGCTTTCTCTTTGGCCTTCTTTGCAGCCTCTTCAGCAGCAGCCTTCTCAGCGGCAGCTTTCTCCTCGAGCGCCTTCTTTTCAGCAGCAGCTCTCTCTGCAGCCAGTTCCGCAGCAGTTTTGACTTTTTCCTCTACAGCAGCAGCTTTCTTCTCAACTTCTTTCTTGACTTCAGCTTTTTCGCCTTTAAGCTTATCGAAAATACCCATGCTTCACCTCTTTCTTTGTCTTAGAAATAGATTGCTATTATTTTATTCTATAATCATCTCCATGGTCAATGAAATAATTATAGTCATTCTCCCTTGATGCGAACAGGCATGGCAGGCCTCGCTATGCCCGCCTCATTGAGCGCCGCAGGAATATCCTCGGTCAGTCCCTCATATACATCCCAGTAATCCGCTGTGTTCACCCATACTCTTACTGCATATTTGATACCGTCTGTAACAGGCTCAGATGCAACCACTACCGGAGCAGGGTCATCAAGAACCTCACTGTATTTTGAAACAGTCTCCAGAATCGTTGATCTTACTTTGTCTGAAGGCTCTGCTGAGGAGATCTCAAAAAAGAGATCGACTCGTCTATGATCTTCTGCTGTCGAATTCATAATATCTGAATTCATCAGAGTCCCGTTAGGGATCAATATTGTGGTGTAATCAAATGTGCGCAGCGTTGTATATACGAGACTTATACTCTGTACATAACCCTTATACTCTCCGGAAATGATATAGTCTCCCACCTTGAACGGCTTGAATATAAGAAGCATGAGCCCACCTGCAAAATTTGACAGTGCGCCCTGCATCGCAAGTCCTATTGCTGCTCCGGCAGTGGCCAGCAGAGCCACTACAGATGACATGGCCACTCCAAGCTGCGCAACTATACACACGATCAGTACTGTATATAGAACCGCTTTGATGAGAGATATAATATAACCGCGCGCAGTCTCATCGATTTTACCGAAGCCCTTGATTTTCGCCAGGTTCTTTACCAGCCATTTGATGAGCAACCTGCCAATGAAGTAAATGACCAACGCGGCCAGGATCCTGAGCGCCATATTGACAGCTGAATCAGAGACTGTCGACAGCATTCTTTCAATATTGGATACGCTTGCTTCCATAGATATCTTCTTTGTTCACTCCTTTAAAAAACTATTTTAAGGTTACTTCCCCAACCAGGTCGGATCCGAAGAGCCATCTCACCTGATCGTATTTTTTAGTCTGTCCGAGCACCCACATCAATTTGGTCACGACAGCTTCCTGCGTCATGTCATATACAGGGATGCCTCCGCAGTCGAGTATCCTCTGCCCTGTTTCATACACGTTCAGATCGCTTCCCTCGTATCTGCACTGACTTCCGACAAGTATAGGCAGGCCGTTATCAGATGCTTTTCTGATCTCAGCGGTGATGTCGTTTCTGAGGAAAGGCAGCCCACCGAGACCAAATCCTTCGATGTATACTCCTTCATATCCACCTTCCTGAAGGAACGAGAACACATCCAGGTTCATTCCCGGGAACACCTTGAGCACTGCTATCTTATTGGAGTAATCTGTCTGGAGATTGAGCCTTGCCATTTTTGCCTTTCGGTCCGTGTATAACTGAAGGCCAAACGCGTTGACTTCTCCAACATAAGGACAGTTGATGCTTTCAAACGCGTTGAAGCTGATCGTTCTGACTTTGCTGGTGCGGCATCCGAGCATTATTTTTCTGTCGAAAGCAACAAAGACACCCGGAACTCCGCTTGCAGCCATCCAGACTGAAGTCTGAAGGTTCATAAGGGCGTCTGACATAGGCGCGTTAAGCGGCATCTGACTTCCGGTCACGACCACCGGCACCTGGATGTTCTGAAGCATGAACGAAAGCATCGATGAAGTGTATGCCAGAGTGTCCGTACCATGGATAACCACGAATCCGTTATAATCCGGAATGCTCTCCGATATCTTTTTCGCCATGAAAGCCCAGTCTTCAGGTAATATATTGGCGCTGTCCAAAGAGAACAGGTCTTCAACCGTCAGCTCGATTTCATCACTTAGTATCCCAAGTTTTTTTATGATCTCTTCACCCTTGATCGATGGACCTAGCCCATGCTCGGTGGCTTCAGATGAAAACGTTCCTCCGGTATTGAGTATAAGAATCTTTTTCATATCGTTTACTCCTTCCCCACAATGTTACTTTTCATTAGGAGTGTCGAGTCTCTGCCTCTCCACGAGTTCTGCAAAGAATCCGTTCTTTGCAATAAGCTCTTCATATGTGCCATCCTCGATCACACTTCCGCCGTCGAGAACTAGGATGCGGTCACAGTGTTTGATGGTTGACAGTCTGTGAGCTATCACGATGCGTGTGCATCCCATGCTGTCAAGCGCTTCTGACACCTGTTTCTGTGTCTTGTTATCCAAAGCGGAAGTCGCCTCGTCAAACATGAGCAGTTTTGGTTTCGGCGCAATGGCGCGAGCTATCATGATGCGCTGCTTCTGACCTCCCGAAATGCCCCCTTGTCCTTCGCTTATGAAAGTGTTCATGCCCATAGGCATCCTTCTGATATCATCGGCGATCCCGGCCTTTTCAGCAGCTTCCCATGCGTCTTTGAGTGTAAGCTCCGGATCCGTGATCACTATATTGCTGTATATGTCTCCCTGGAAAAGGCCGCTCGACTGCATGACAGTTCCGATCTTGCGTCTGAGAGAACTCGGATCAAGACTGTTGATATCTTTACCATCATAGTAGATCGCGCCGTGCTCAGGTTTCTCAAAGCCCAAAAGCAATCTCATCAGCGTAGATTTTCCGCATCCTGTCTTACCGACTATCGCCACGTATTCACCCGGACTCACCTTGAGTGAAATATCCCTCAGGATATACGGAGCATCATCTGAGTAGCGGAAAGACACGTGGTCGATCGTTACTCCTCCGGAGATATTCGTTACGATCTCCTTGTTGTCGGCAGTTTCGGGTTCCGTTTTCAAGAAAGGCTCAGCCATCTCGAGAACCGGCTTTATCTGTGCTGCAGGAAGAGCGGTGCCTGCCAGTTGCATGAAAACGCCCATCACCATGCCGTATGCTGTCATGAACGCAAAATACGACGATTGATTTATCCCGCTCGTAATGGACAAATAGTAAAGAACTATGTTTGATATGAGTGTGATGCCGAGAGTGATCACTGAATTGATCTTTATGTACAGCGGCGGATCGTACAATATTTCAGCTTCATGCGAATACTCATCAAGCCATCTTGCAAAGAATCTTTTCTCCGCTCCCGCAAGTTTTATCTTCTGTACTCCGGTGATGATCGCATAAGACAGACCTGATTCCTTTGCGGCCAGATCCAGCTCTTTTCTATTTATCCTCATCTGGATCACTGTGGTCATTATAGACATGACGACCGTGATCAGAATGATCACCAGCGAAGGGATCACCAATACACTCGCGTATTTGAATATCTGGGTTATATATAACAGAGATGCGCCTGATGACAGCCCCGTTGTTACCAACAATCCCAGAAGGATCGTGCACAAATTGCTTACCGACGATGCCCGGCTCCTCAGTTCACCCGGGCTGTACTGTCTGAAAAACCCAGCAGGAAGAGCCATCAGCCGCATCATCATTGCAGACTGTACCGCTGTTGTGACCTTTACCTCGAATCTCTTTGCGATCAGGCCTCTGGCGGTCGACATAAGCTGTTTCGACATGGAAACACATATTATGCATATCGCTATTCCTACGAGTGCCCTTGTGCTTCCGCTATCGAGGACCGGCCCGGTAAGAGCTTTCGTGATCCGCGGTAGGAAAAGACCGATGATCGCCACGGCAAAAGTGGTCACGGTAAGCATTGCCAAGTCTGTTGGCGTTATACAACTTTTCATATACAGGATAAGATCCCCGATATTCAGCTTCTTTTGAGGCAATGGTCTATACAAAACGATACCTCGCTTTGAGATATTTTTTGCATTATTCGCATTGACCTTTATCGTATTGCCGGTCTCAGGATCCTTATATGTATATCCGCTGACTTTTGAAGGGAGCAGTGCTATAGGAATGCCGTCGACCGTGCGCGCAAGCATCGGACCGAATCCATCTTTGTACCATTCATTGTTTAGGTCTACTACCCTGTACATTATGCCGTGAGGTCTGAGAGCATAATCAAGTTGTTCGATCGAATCAGTGATGTTTTCAGGTATCTTTATCGGCTTGAAATGGAAGTATTTAAGGACCTCATCAATGGCATTGGCAGTGATGATGCGCTCGTCGCTGAGCTTGCGTGCCCTCTCCTGCCCCAATACTACCGCCGAGATCTGAACGAGGGAATCCTCAAGAAGCATGTCATCAGCTTTGCGCCGCTCTTCGATTTGATTTTCAAACCAGCCCATGACTTCCTCCTTCCCTATTCGTTCGCGACAAGGTCTGCATAGTCACCGTTAAGCGCCATGAGCTCAGCATGCGTGCCTCGCTCGGTCACTTTACCCTGGTCGAGCACTATGATCTCATCACAGTCTCTGATAGTAGAGAGCCTATGGGCGATGACCAGACATGTTATTCCTCTGTCTTTTATGGAATTAACAACTTCATATTCTGTCCTGGCATCGAGCGCGCTGGTCGCCTCGTCCAGAATGATTATTGTCGGATCCTGAGCCAGCACACGAGCTATCTCAAGACGCTGTCTCTGTCCTCCCGAGAGATCCCTGCCTCCGCTTGTCAGCATATGCTGGTATCCTCCCGGCATCTGCATTATATCGTCGTGCAAGCCGGCGTCACGGGCAGCAAGTATCATCTCGAAGTCCATTATGGATCCGTCCCACATCTTTATGTTGTTTGCGATAGTATCCTCAAAAAGGGTGATTTCCTGATCGACAACGGCAAGAGACCCGGATATCACGTCTCTTGGGTAGTCGCATCCCGGTTTGCCGTCAAAAAGGATCTCCCCACTCCACGGCTGATATAAACCTGAAATGAGTTTGGATATAGTGGACTTTCCGCAGCCGGATCCTCCGACCAGGGCCACCCTGTCACCCTTCTTCAACGTTAGTGAGAAGTCATTTATCAGTGGTTCGTCGAGTCTTGAATATCCAAATGTTATATTCTTGAGTTCTACGTTTCCTTTAAGCTTCTCAAGAGGCGCCTCAGCAGCACGTGGAGATTCCGTTAGCGCAGGATCGTCTGGATATTCCATCACGTCTTCTATACGCTCCATCTCAGTTCGCATCTCCTGAATGATCTGTCCGGCTGAAACAAACGTCAGAGCCGGCGACATGAATGAACTCAGGAAGCCCTGGAACATCATGACTGCACCGAGAGTAAACTTGCCGTTCATAGCAAGCCATATTCCGAGTATAAGTACCACGTAGCTTGCAATAGTGCTGAAAAACAACGGTATCACACCCAAATACTGTGTCGTTTTCTCAGCCTTTACTTCCTGAAGTTTTACAGAGGCCTGATATCCTGCCCATTTGCGGAAGAAACCATTCTCTGCTCCACTTGCCTTTATAGTCTCCACCATGTCGATGCCTGTAAGAGTTGCGGACTCGAGTTTCCCGAGATCTCTCATCTCGACTCGTGTTATATTTACCCTCTTTTCAGAGATGATGCGTGCCATAATGATGTTCAGAGCCAGAGTAGATATGCCGACCGCAGTCAAAAGCGGGCTCTGCCTGAGCATCAGCACCAGATAGAACACCATCATGATAGAGTTGAGAAGCATCGGTCCAAAGGTGTTTACAAGGGTATTAGCTATGGACGCATTCGTCTCCTGCCTTGACTGTATGTCTCCCGCAAGACGCTGCGAAAAGAATTCCATAGGAAGTTTGAGCACCTTCCACATGTATGAAGAATTACCGACGGCTGCCATTTTGCCGTTTATTTTGAGCGAGTAGACTGCCCTCGCCCACTCGACTATAAGCTGCAGTACAGCAAACGCGATCAGTGCCGAAATGAACGGATACAACCAGTCCGGATTTCTTCCGCTCAAAAGCCTGTCCATAAATACTCTTGACATTCCGGCATTGACTATGCCGAAGAGATACGCGATAGCCGTGATAAGCATGACGAATATAACGGCCGGGCCCGCTCCTTCAAGGCGTTTTCTCGCGAAAGCAATTGTGCTTCTGCGTTTTCCGCCTGAGGTAAAATCCTCTCCCGGAACGGGAAGAATGACGACTCCTGTAAATGATTCGTCGAATTCCTTCCAGCTCACTTTGACAGTGCCCCTTGCAGGGTCATTAATATATGCTGTATCTCCCTTGAATCCATTCAGGACTACAAAGTGATTCATGTTCCAGTGTAAGATGCACGGGAATTTTCCTTCGCTTTTAAGGGCTTCCGGGCTCATGCGGTATGCAGATACACTGAATCCGTAATTTTCTGCCGCAAGATAAATATTTTTGGCCTTTGATCCATCACGCGAAACTCCGCAGTCTTTACGTACCTGCTCCAGCGGCACCCACTTGTCGTAGTATGCCATCACCATGCAAAGAGCGGCAGCGCCACACTCAAGTGCTTCGAGCTGCATCACAACAGGAACTTTGGCGACCCCTTTTGTCAGAGTCGGTTTCACTCTTGCCTTATTGACTTTCTGATTTACCGATTCTGCCATCCGGATATCATTCCTCAGCCCTTAAGATAAATTCTACAGGTCTTGTCTGCTCCGTCACTACTACGGCATCATATTTGCCGTCCGGAAGACTGACTTCCGCTACACCCATTTGCCTTCCGTACTCGTCTTCCGCAACGGAAGCAATATAGAATTCTTGAGTCGCTTCTCTGATGATCATGCCCTTTTCGAGATTGCTGTCATCCGTGACGACTACTTTAGCTACATGATCCTTTACTATCATTTTAGCGGGAGACTTTGTCTCCAGAGTCCCAACACATGACCATACAAAAACTCCTGCCATCAGCAGGATCACTGATATAAGCACGACCCATATACCCGGGCTTGTTACATGCAGATAATCATTTAGCTGCTCAGGAGAGGATATCCTGTCAATAGCCTCTTTTCTGAACACCGTCTTTCTATTGTCTTCCATAGTCTCTTGTACTCCCGTTTGATTGTGATCAGCGGAAACCACTCATAATGCGCGTGCGCATTCTTATACAAAATAGAGTATACCATATTAACGCGGCTTTATTGCATAACGAACAAAAGGAAAAAAGGACCGGGATCCCTTGATTTGGATCCCGGTCCTTTTGGTTATTTAACTTTGATTTTGATTTTCACTGTCTTCAAAGTCGACGCTTCGTATTTTGCATTTCCTGCTGCTCTGACTTTGACTTTCACCTTGTAGGTGCCTTTCTTCAGTTTCTTGCTCTTCTTGATCTTTATCTGTCCGGTCTTTTTATTGATCGTGAAGTACTTCTTGAAGCTCTTCTTTCCTTTTTTGACAGAAGTGATCTTGTAACTTATCGTGCCTTGCCCGCGGTTCTTGAAGGCGATCACTTTAGAAACTTTCAGTTTCTGTGTCTTCTTGAGTTTCGTGTATTTTACTTTCGCGGTCTTGCCTTTCACGGAAAGCGTGTTGGCCAGTTTGACGCCGGAGAGCGACTTCTTTATCTCCGATTTTGCTTGCTCGATCTCCTCAAGGGTTCTCGCCTTTCTGATCGCAGCTTTTGCTTTATTGAGAGCATCGGTAACAGCAGCCTTTTCACTGCCGGAGTAATTCTCCGGTTTATACTGTTTGTCAAGCGACTCGATGGCATCTTTCTTTGCGGCTTCCAAAGTCGCGTCGTCAGGATAGACTGTAAATGGAACCTTCGCTTCTCCGCGATAGTTAAAGGCATCTCTGTCTGTTTTCACCGTAAGTGTATAGTTGCCATATTTCGTAGCTGTGTTATCGCTCACGATGCAGATATCGGTGATGTCTTTTCCGTTCAATTCAACTTTCTTGACTTCCTGTGTCTGTTCAGAGCCATTATACTTGAGTTCCTTTCCAAATGTTACCTTCGCATCAGCGATATCAGCAGGCTTGATCGTGAAGTCAGTCTGTCCGTAATAAACATTATTTCCGACCATATAGTAGACATCCACAGAATATGATCCGGATTCCGTTGGTGCTGCCTGAGATTCTTCTTCCGCAAGTCCATAGGTTTCTCCATTGTTGAGAGTACCGTAGTAGCTGATCGTCAGGGCATCGACCGATCTGGAACCGCTGTAATCATCATACTTAGGATCTACCTTACCCTTGCCGAATATGACATCGTCCTGATAAACGCCGATATCTGTCGTAGTGATATCGCTTATATTGACAGTTATGTAATCCGGTTCATAGTTGCCTTCGTTTCCAATGACTCCGATCTCGACATGGCACTTGCCGTTTCCGGTTCCGGTCGTCAGCACACTGCCTTCCAGGCTGCAGTCATGATTTTCAGTATCATCAAAGATTATACTGTATTCCAATTCATGATCGCTGGTGACATACTCGCTGATATCGACCTGTTCTTCGTATTTTGCCCTTACAACGCCTTTCGTTACTTTTCCAGGGAATGGAGCCTTATCCACCTTTGCCTGGATCGGTCCCATTGGATCGGAATCTTTATAATCGTCTCCACCGTCGATCTTGTAGTAAACCGAATAGTCCCCCGGTTCGTCAGCCTTTGGTATTTCTTCACTATATGATCCGTTTTCTTCGAAACTGTATACCATGGTGCCGCCGGAAACCTTACCCGCTGTGACCAGTTCATGAGCTTCGCCGTCATAAACCAGTCCTTCAACTGCCTCCGGAGCTTGAGTCATCTCAGCATCTTTCTTTTCGATCGACACAGTGATCGGTCCATATACTGCACTGTCAGAATGGTTGTCATCTCTTGCAATAGCTTTGTAGTATATTTTGTACTCGCTCGCGTTCTTTGCCTTAGGGATCACAGCAGAGAATTCTGCGCTTTCATCATCACCGACGCGGTAAACGATATCTCCATTTGATGAATCGCCATCTTCGACGAGCTCCTGTACTTCACCCGTATATTCAAGCCCCTCAATCGCTTGAGGTTCCTTATCAATGCTACAAGTAAGGGTGGCTATGGTAACATCAAGGTACATGTTTTCATCAATATTGTTATGGTTTGCATCACCCTTGATTCTGTAGCAGATCTTATAAGTTCCTGCGTCTATGGCTGCCGGCAGTTTCTCAGTAAAGCCGCCGCTTCCACCCATGTTGTATTTAATGACGCCGCCCTGTACTTCTCCCTGCTGGACCAGCACCTGCTCATATCCACTATATACTAGGTTCTTCACTGCCTTAGGGAACTTGTAGAGAGTAGGATCAGCTTTTGCGACCTCGAACTCCTTCTCAACAGAGCCAGTATAGTTGCTTGTCTCATCAGCAGTCACTACAAGGATATAAGTACCTGCATTGACCACAGTATATTGATTATGATCTGCATCCGGATCGTAGTCTTCATCCGTTGCATAGTTTCCTCCGTTGCTGCAGTACTCAGTGATGTTCTCTCCGCTGAGTTCGACCTTGCTGATAGTCTGCTCCTGTTCCTTGCCGTTATATGTAAGCGATTTACCGAGAGTGACTACTGCGCCCGAAATATCCTTTGGATCGATCGTGAATTCTGCTCCTCCGAAGTAGATGTTCTCATTATCCTCGTATATCACATATACCTTATAATCTCCGGCATCCTTCGGAGGATCTTCATCGATATAAAAACTGCCATTTCGTTTTGTCCCCAGGTACGTTATGGACAAAGCCTGTGGATCATCTATAGTATCATAAACTAATTCTTTCTCAGTATCTCCATATGTCCAGTCTTCAATGGATACTTCAAGATCCTGAAGGGTCTTTCGATTTACTGTTATAACGATCTGTTCTTTTAATTCCTTATAATTGTCCCTTTCGTTGATTGTTGCTTCGATAGTACATGTGCCATAAGAAGACGCGCTGTATATGCCCTGTGAAGATATCGTGCTTGAAGCATCGTCTTCTTTGATCTCGAATTGTACTCCATTACTCGTATCTCCCGTAATAAGAGTATTCAGATCCAGATCGTTTTGTGTTGTTACAACCGCCTGTTTCTCGATCGTAGCTCCGCCTTCGGCTTTGCCTATAGATACTTCAGAAATCCATGGACCTGCATCTGTGTGAAGCCCATCATTCGCCCTAATCATATAGGACACCTTGTAAGTTCCCGCATTTCTGCCTTTCGGTATATTTGCAGAGTAATCAGCAACACCAGGGTTCTCACCCAATGCGTATACGATGGTTCCACCAAATGCTTCGCCAGGATTCATAAGTTCCTGATCCCCGCCGTTGTATGTGAGCACATTCTTTGATGGAGGTATTATCAGTTTTGCCGGGGCTTTGGCTACAGTCACTGTACAAGTATCTGTCGCTTCACCATCGTGAATGTCTACAGCTTTGACAGTGATCACCGCTGTTCCTTCGCCCTTTGCGGTCACGAGTCCGTTCTCATCAACAGTCGCGACTGATGTATTACCGCTTGTCCACTCTACTTCTTTGATCACCACGGTGGCAGGTTCAACTGCAATATCAAGCTGCGCTGTGTTTTCATCTTCATCGAAACTCAGAGACACTGAATCCTTATTCAGCGTCACATTCTGTATGGAGTTTGCTTCAGTTGTAAACGTGCCGACTTCCTGAGCCCCTATTGTATCGTCCTTGTTGCCCTTGAGCACTAATGTGTATTCACCCGCCTGGGTGATCGTATCCACCGGGTCTCCGCCTGCCGCACTGGCATATGTCGCCGTGTAATGTGTTCCTTTTTTCAGCTGAGCGCCATTCACATCGGACACTGCAGGTACAGGGGCAATTCCGCTTCCTGTGATAGTGTAGCTATCAGCTATCTTTCCTACTTTAACAGTTGCATAGTAATCATTATTATCCGCAGCCCTGACTTTGCTCAGCAACTTGTCTTCAGGGAAGTCTGTCTTCTTATATACAGGAGTCCCGCTTGCTGCTATATTAGATGCGTTTATATTAGGCGCCTGCGTGTTCAAATAGAAGACCTTACTCGAAGTCACATTCATATATTCGTTGCTGTTTCTTACAGCGATCGGGTGGAAGGAACCCGATCCCATATTTCGGCCGGCAAACATGCAGTTTTCAAGTGTCAGTCTCTGTCCGTCACTCCATCCGAGGAGCCCTCCGACATAGCTGCTCCCGCCGCTGATGGTACCTGTGAACGAGCAGTTTATCATGGAAAGATTGGCGGTCTTTCCATGTCCTACGATACCGCCAATATAATCTCCATTTGAGATCGTTGCCGAAACATTGACATCATAGATCTTGACCGTTCCGCTGCCCGCGAAGCCTACAAGACCTCCGGAATGTCGACCGCCCTTGATCGTACCCTTTACATTGATATCATGTATGACCGCTCCGTCACTTACCCACCTGAATGGAGCGGTACCCTGGTTTTCTGTATCATCCAGTGATGCAGTCAAAGCAACGTTCGAACCATCCGGCTTGCTTCTGCCATAGAACGTGCCTTTAAACTGATGCTTCTCATCTCCCGCAGATTCGTGGCATTCGATGTCATTCTGAAGGATCAGGAACTTGTTTTTGAAGTTATGTCCAGCGTTGACAGCTGTAACGAAACTGCTCCAGTCATTGTCATCATAAAGTTCGTATGGATCATCTTCTGTTCCTGTTCCCATGAAGTTGACCACTTTGAAATTTGTGCTGACCGAGCCGCAGTAACCCCAACCTTTTCCGCTTGCTTTGACCATATAATCGCCTGCTTCGCCGATTTTATCACTATCCACGGATTCATATCCGCTACCGGTGTCGCGGTAATATTTTATATCGAATTCATTCATATCGATATATGGTTGGTTGTTGCATTCAATTACCGGAGAAGGAGTGATCGTTTCGTATTCGTCTCTGCCATACTCAGTTGTGACAAAGACCTCATCAATACTGATCCCGCAAGACGATGCTTTTACATAACAGTTCGTTTTATAAGGACCTACTAAAAGTTGCTCATACAAGCTTCCTTCTTCTACTTCGTTCGGGGTATATACTCTCTCGGTCGAAACGTTCCAGTCCAGCAAAGGAGTTGCGGTACTGTCGCCTGAGCCCTTTTGCGCACCTGAAGATGTGTATAATACTTTTCCGTATTTAACTCCCGAGTACCCGCCCGTACTTGCTTTATATATTCCTGCAGGATGGAACAGTTTGAATTTACCTGTCACATTGCCGGCAAACAGGCAGTTCTGTATAACGTATCCCGGATAATCAGACCAACCTGCGAAGCCTCCTGCGTATCCGGAGCTGCCGGTACAATTGAGCGTACCATTGAACATACAGCCTGTGATATTGATAGATTTGACTTCATAACTATGACCAATGAAGCCTCCCAGATACTGTCCGCTCTTTACTGTCGCACTGACTTTGACGCCATAGATATCGACCGTGGAACCTTTTACTTTTCCGATGAGGCCGGACGAGTAATTACCGCCCTTTACCGTTCCAGCGACATTAAGATTATTGATTTTAGCGCCTTTGACGAACGCGAACGGCGCAGCACCTTCGGAAGATGAATCGATATTTACTGTCAGCGTATGACCATCTCCGAGGAATGTACCCTCGAATGGGGCCGCATCGGTACCTACCATATTGTTTCCAACTGAAATATCAGCAGTTAACTTTACGAATTCACCCTTATATGTATACCCGTTGTTCAGAGCAACCTTGAATTTTGTGCTCCAGTCACTGGCGCTGGTGATGATATATGGATCCCCTCTTGTTCCGCTTCCGTTTAGCTGATCAGAGACTTTGAAGGACGCGCTGATAGAACCGGTATAGTTCCCTTTACCTGTGATCGTCAGTGTGTAGCTTCCTCTGTCCTTTACAGTTTTATTGAATTTAGCCGTGTAGTCGGTATCTTTTACCAAATCGTCGTTATTGGCCGTTTTCACCTGATAGGCTACTTCGACCTCAGAGCCGGTATATGGATAAGCTGTTTTGATGCCCTCGATCCTGATACCGCCATCGTAATAGTATGTTGCGTTATCTGCTGCGGTCACCTTCGTGCTTATCTTACCCGAGAGCGCGGAAGTATAGACCAAAGTTCCGCCTACATACCTCGTTTGTCCGTAGTCATCACCTTTTGCAACATTTTCTTTGAAATATGTCGTTTCGACATCTGAAACAAACCCGTCGTTGGTTCCAACAAGAGCGACAGGATTCCACCAGTAAAACGCGCAGCCCATACTGCCCTTGTTGATACAGTTTCTCATGTACAACTTTCCGCCATCATTCGAAGCAAGGAAACCCGCGCCGGAATATCTCCTGTTGAACATATTACATGTGATCTTGCCGCTGAATACCGTATTGGTGATCTCAACTGTTGAAGTCTTGCCATTTCCTGCAACGCCTGAACCATAATCATTAGCTGTGATAGACGCAGTGACATTAGCATGGTCGATCTTATTTACCACATCCCAGTTATCGCCAAGCGCAAAACCTACAAGGCCCGCGGAGTATTCATGTCCTTTCACAGTTCCCGCCGCAGTAATGTTCTTTATTATAGCGCCCTTGATATAGTGGAACGGCGCTGCGCCCTGCTCTTCAGTGCTTATATTGCTCGTCAGTTTCTTGTTCTGTCCATCGAATGTTCCGCAGAACGGATGATCCTGGGTTCCTGCCATAGTAGAAACCGTGATATCTGATGTCAGTTTTACGAACTGGCCTTCAAATGCATTGCCGTTTAAAGTCTTGATGATATCAGTAAACTCATTCCACTGAGTGGCATTACTGATCCGGTAAGGGTCTGCCGCGGTGCCGCTTCCGGCGATATCCGAAACAACAAAATGTTTGGTCCACTTACCAAGATAGTCACCCTTTCCGTTGATGATGACCATATACGTTCCGGATACTTCCAATGCTTGCTTGTCACTGAGATTTATATTTGGGAAATCAGCGCTTACAACAGTTGCTGAAAATGCTATGTTCTTTTCAAGTTGTTCGTTACCTGCCTTTATCGTATAAGCGATAGAACTATCACTGCGCTGGCTGAACAGTTTAGCCATTTTGATCTCAACCTGAACAGGATAATAGTAATTAGTATTATTGCCGTTGATTTTTACCGCTTTATAAAAATGCATATTCGAAACATCTGCATCGTTTCTCGCATATGCCATTATTCCTTCGGTCACAACATGCGATGTATCACCACGCATGTCAGGCGCGGCAGTGCTTGCATAGTATGCTCCTGTGATATCTGCCTGCACGCTTGCTGAATTGTTTTTCAGTGCGATCGGGTGGAATTTACCGGAACCTGTATAGCTGCCGTTGAATAGGCAATCTTCAATAGTCAGACTACCGCCTTCGCTCCAGCCCAGGATACCGCCGGTATAGCTTTTGCCACCTTTGATTTCACCATCAAACCGGCAGTTTCGGATGACAAGCTTCGCGCCTTTCGCCTGTTGCGCGACAATACCGCCGACATTTTCTCCGACCCCGCCATTAATGGTCGCGGATACAGTATTGTTCTCTATAGTGTTGGCAGAGTCATCTGATGCCTTCAGTGCGGAACCTACAAGACCCGAAGCATACTGTTTTCCTACTATAGCACCGTCCACAGTTACGTTTTCGATCACCGCACCACGGATGTAACGAAACGGTGCAGTACCATCATTACCGCTATCACTTATGTTTGCTGTGATCTTGTGGCCACTACCGTCAAAATGTCCTGTAAACGGATTATTTGCCGTACCAACCGTCGACTCGATGGTTATATCGTTTGTCAACTTGTAATATCCGTCAGCATCTCCCATCCTGACATCCACAACAAAATCAGCCCAATCATTTGCAGAAGAGATATTGTAAGGATTCTGCTCTGTGCCTTCGCCTTTATATGCGAAAGTCTCTGAAGGATCGATGAATGAAATTGCCAAAAAGACGAATGTCATCATCAAAACGATCAGTATCATATTTCTCTTTAGTTTGAACGACATTTTATTTCCTCCAATAGTGTCCCAAGAGAGTCTTCTAATTCGATATTACAAATTAATGTGCCTTTCATTTTACCACATATTTGCTTTCAATATACTGTTGTCTTTTTTTTACCAAAAATCAGCCTTGTCAAGGCAAGGCTGATTTAACCAGGAGCAAAGGTACAACAAGCTCGCTTGTTTTAAGCATATCCTTATTGATTATTCCCGACTCTCACTGATTTTATCTTTGACCACTTTGAATAGTACTTCTTTCCTTTTATGATCTTGTATGTGCGAATCTTAACGTAGTATTTCTTTCCGCCCTTAAGCTTCTTGACATTCTGGGATACCTTCTTATATCCCTTTACATTTACTGTCCTCTTGTTCGTAGTGAACTGCTTATTGGTTGCAAGCTGGATCTGGTAACCGGTGATGCGAGACTTCGCCATCTTCGTGGACTGTCTCGTCCACTTGATGGTAACAGCCTTCTTCGCAGCCACAGGTTTCTTCAGTCTCGTTCCTTTCGGATTTATCTTGAACGTGATAGCTTTACTTCCGGTGTAATCCCCTTTTTGATGTATTGATGACAATAGATTAGTTAAACCCTCTGAACTAAATCATATTGTAGCACAGCGATATGGTTTTGTTGAAAAGATTCTAACGGTATCTATCGCTTTTCACAGAATATAAAAATCTATTATCTTCTGCATATTCTCAGTATTATCGTATTGTTTGATGAAGCGCACGATGCTCTTTGTTGTTACCCTAGTCATCCTGTATTTCTTATAGAAATCTTTCAGAAAGCATGAGAATAATTCATCTCCCATCTGAACTCTCAACTCCTGAAGGAACATAAACGAAGCCTCATATTCGGCCTCTCCGTAATCTTGACCTTTCGGATATTTGTTAGGCGCAACATTCAGGTGAATATTCCTGAAATCTTTCCTCGCTGTCTTCATTAGATCATCATTATCCGCTTTTATTCGTTTGATGGGCGGAACCATACTGTCGATCTTTCGCAGATACTTGTTGGCATCACCATCATACAGTGCGTATATCTGTCTCTCCAGATATGTCGTGAAACCTTCATCTATCCAGCCTTCACTATACTCGCGATTTCCGACTGCCGAATAAAACCACTGATGCCCTATTTCATGGCTCAGGGCATCCGAAAGAGACCAGTAGTCTGGCATAGATCCTGAAAAAGTAGAAGACGCGTTAGTCATTACCAGACCGGGATACTCCATGCCTCCGAATCCGAACCCAAACAGGCATGGAACAACATCTAATTCATCATATGGATACTTGCCGATCTCATCGATATATAATTTGATGGCATCTTTGCATATCAGTCTGGTCAACTTGCGATATTTAGCTTTGTATTTGCCATCAAGATAATAGTTGTTTACCTTAATATCCTTTACCTTGAAACTATCACATTTCATGAAATTACAAGCTACTATCGCAAAGTCCCTTACATCTGAAGCTTTGATAACAGTTTTGCCGCCTTTGGTGGTACTCGCGCCAGTAGCGGCCACTTTGTATGACCGTGGCGCCCTTAATACCACGCTGTAGTCTGCCAGATCCCAGCTTCTCGACTCTCCATCATCGAAATAAGGGTCGAGCTGCCATTTTCCGTTGACATTATCCGCCAGATATGGGAAACAAAATGAAAGAGCATATAGTTTTCCCTTTGCAGTCTGCTGATAGCCGAAGCGATCCTTGCGATTAGGAATTTCTGTCTTGAGCTTCACCCTGACAATTCCGATTTTGCCCGGTTTGACCTTCCCTTTTTTCCCAAGGTCAACAAGGACTGCGCTCTTTCTTTTTTTGTAAGTAAGCGCCAACTTCTTTGAGGATCCTTTGAGCGTCACTGCGTCGATATTCGTCTTAAGGCCTTTATTGTCATCTGGGTAATTTTTCATGTCATATCTCAGGATCGCAGGGGTCATGTCCCTGAGATATATTTTTCTCAGTGTACTGTCTGTTCCGTTTCTGAACCTGATCGTCACTGTCTCATTCAGTGAGTTATTTTTTACATCCAGTTTCAAATTCATTTTGTAGGAAAGCGCATCAACTCTTCCTGTAGATCCAGCATATGCTTTTTCCGGTATGATCAGACAGAAACAGCAGATAAGTGCCACAATTATAAGTGTCACCGACAGTTTTTTATTATGATTCATCATTGTCATTTCCTGTTTAATTCAAGTGTTGCGTTGTTGTGATATGTATCACAACATCATAAATATATCATATTAAGCCTGTTTTATCTCTTAATGCATGGTTTGTTCAAGTGTTGAAAAAACTTGGACATAGGCACTTTTTTCGGAGCAAAGCAAAAGGCTCTCAGATTCTCTGAAAGCCTTGCAATTACTTTGGTTGTGGGAGGGAAACTTGAAGGATTCCCCATTTCTTAAAGGCTCATGCCTCCCTAGTATCTATTATTTAGCGAGCTAATAAGCGACGAAATGGCCTTTTTCCGGATATGACAGTGATGCCTGGAGTTTCGACTGCACATATTCTATAAATACCTTCATTTGCGGGCTTATCCACCTTGTAGAGGAACATATCAGCTGTATATGTTCATGTACTCCTATATCCTCAGTATCAATAATGCAGAGCTCGCCGCGCCGGAGTTCGTCTTCTATAAGGTATAGTGGAAGATATCCTCTCCCGGAGCCTCCTTTCAGATAATTGGCCACACCCGCGCAGGATCCGAACTCCACCATCGGGGTGATCTTATATCCGAGATCCGCGAGACGAGGCCCCTCAACGTAGCTGACCTTCATGTCCTTGTCATCAGTCGCAAAGGACGGTACGAAGGATTCATCCAGCACATCTGAAAGCGACACATTCTTTTTTTCTGCAAGGGGATCATCACGCGTAGCTATAAATCTAAAAACTTCCTTCCTTTGTGCAACCAGTCTGCACCCTTCATAGTCCTCTAACGGTCCCATGATCATCGCAAATTCCGTGCGTATTTGCCTGATATGGTCGATTATCATATCAATGTCCTCGGTTATGCGTACCCTTAAACTGATACCGGGATAAGTGCGTCGAAATTCAGGCAACATCGATGGCAATAATCCTATCGCTACTGAAGCGTTTGCTTCAATCACAAGGCTACCGGTCGGATTCATCGCATCCATTGCAAAGGCTTCTGCGTCTTTGCTCGCCTGAACTAGCCTCTCCGCATATTCGCGGAATCTCTCCCCGGCATCCGTGAGCTTTATTCTCCTGCCGATCCTGTCAAAGAGAGGGACTCCAACTTCATTCTCCAGCTGCTTGATCTGCAATGTGACTGCTCCCTGGGAATATCCAAGCTGCTCTGCTGCCCGCGTTATATTGCCGAGTTCGGCTACTTTTATGAATGTTGTTGCTATCTTTGTCTCCATGATGCTCTTTCTAAATTAGCATAATTAATTATATGCATTAAAATCATTAGTTGGACATATTGATTATAGCATGATATTTTATAACTGCAAACAGAAGTAAGGCAAATACAGATCATAAAAATACTACATATAAAGAAGGTATATATCATGAAGAACAGTAACAAGAATTTAGTAGAGATCATCGTCATGTTCGCATTCATAGCACTCGGAGCAGCATTCAGCTATTTCGGTAATAACACAGCAGCACTCATCACAATGGCACTGGCAGGGCTAGCCGTGATTGGATACACAGAGCTTCTGGCAAATCCGGAAGGAGGTCTCGCAGAGTTTCTGGATATCAGAGAATAGGCTGCATCACCAATATACAGCTTTTTCACTCATAACAATTGAGATCCGCCGGCTGAGACTTGGATTCACAGACGGCGGATCTCGCATTTTTTGTCCCCTGCTTTACCTTTATAAAAAGAAAAAACCGTTGAAATTCAACGGTTTAACTGGTTGCGGGAGGGGGACTTGAACCCCCGACCTCCGGGTTATGAGCCCGACGAGCTACCAACTGCTCTATCCCGCGTCATCATATTATTTTTGGAAGGTGGTACCGGAGACCGGACTCGAACCGGTACGGGTATCACTACCCACAGGATTTTAAGTCCCGGGTGTCTACCAATTCCACCACTCCGGCTTATCGTATAAAATGGCGCCTCGAGTAGGACTCGAACCTACAACCTACCGGTTAACAGCCGGGTGCTCTACCATTGAGCTATCGAGGCGCATTCGCTGATTGCGACTTGATTATTATAGTTTAGAGGGTTTACGTTGTCAACACCCAAAATTGGGCTTTTTTACGTATTTTATCAGGCATCGCCGTATACGTTTTCTCTGACAATGCGCGCCTTCTCTCTGTACTTTGAGGCATTCTCTTCATCACCGGTCAAAGCGTATATAGACGCAAGCTCCTCCATAGCATCCGTGTTGCTCGGGGAAAGTGTAAGCACTTTCTTATAGCACTCGATCGCACCGCTGCTGTTTCCCAGAGCAGATTCCGCAACGCCGAGATAATACCAGAGTGGCCACCACTCCGCGTACTTTCCTTCGCGGTAATCATCCAAAACCGCCCTTCCGCCTTGATAGTCGCCACTCATAACCATGTTGCAGCCTCTTTCTATTTCGACAGGCTCTGAGAGTTCCTCGATCAATCCGCTCACCTCATCTCTGAGAGCCAAAAGCGTGTCGTTATCCATCTCACTTGTCTCAAGTTCGCTTCCGGATGAATGTTCAAGGAATTCCTTCCATGTCAGCTGTGCCTTGAGATACAGTCCCATATTTAGGTAACCATAGCCAAGAAAATAATAACCCATGGCAAAGTCAGGGTGGATCATCGTAAGGAGTTCGAATGTCTCGATCGACTCGGCCTTGAACAGCCCTATCTTCTCTTCATCTCCCATGCCGTCTTCGGACAGAGCAGGTTCGGTCTCATATATTTCTTTGCATGCTCTCGCATAGAGATAGAGCGCTTCTCTGCACTTAGATGACAGCCTTAGCGCCGCTCTCATCAACATGCAGCAATCCTCCAGATCACCGCCATCTGCTGATTTTGCTCCTTCAGATACCAGCATCAGAGCAGCTCCTTCGTTGTCCCCTCCTGCAGCGTGGCTGATGAAATCGGCATAGTTTTTCGAGTACACAAATGTCGGATCGCCGCCTATCACTCTGGCCATGTTGACCACTATGCTTCTGATATCGATGGCACCGCTTGCGCTGCTTCCTTCATACCCTACCGGGACCGGCACTCCGCTGAGGATCTCCTCTGCCCCGCTTCTTGCAAGGTAATCAGGAGACAGTTCATTGAAAACCATCTCCTGTATACGCGGTGTCAAGTATTTGCTGATCCTGTCAGTGTTTTGTTCTGCCAAGTCTATATCTCCTCTGTATCAGGCTCTTCTTCAGGGACCTCTTCTACAGCCTTTACGCTGATGTCCCAGCCCTTCCTGTCGAATTTCCTCATCGCCTCTTCAGATAGCTGATCTGAAAGGTCGGAATAGATCACATCTCTCAGGTAATCGAGCTTGATCGCGTCTGAAAGCTCATCGTAAAGCCCTCCCGCAAACGAATACAGTATCCTCGCGAGATGTTCTTTCTTTTTCATTTTGCCGCTTAGAGCGTTTCTTCTGATATATGCGGAAAGACTGCGGAAAAGCTCGTATGGCCTTAGCCCTGTGTCATTGAGCATCTTAGGTATCGAATCTTTGAATCCACCGTCGCCTATGTAGCTTTCGACTGTCTTGGCGATGAATCTCAGTTTGAGAAGCTCATCCGCGTTCATATACCCGGTCGAGATGATGTCATAAGGGGCCTCTTCAGAATATGAATAACCGAACCTCTTTGCTTCTTCTCTGAGCATCGTTCCCTTGCCGGCGCGTATATCTTCAATATGTACAGGCATTCCTTCAGCCATACCATATGCTTTGTTGAAAGAGCGAGCGAACATCTCTTCGCTCTCCATCGGGAGGCCTGCTCTGACAATTATGTTCGTCTTAACATTTCCGCTCTGGATGAGCTTTGTGATGTTATACATCAGCCTGTATACATTCTCATTCCTTCCGACCGCAGCCAGCACTTCGGAATTGGTGCTTGCCAAGTCCACGTTCAGTATGATCTGTCCGTTTCTTGCTTCAGAAAGCAGCCTCAATGTCTCTTCGTCGAGCTCATCTCCGTTGATATTGAACTCAAACGAAGTGACGCCGTTGTCATTGTGTATTATGTATTCGAATATGCGATAAGCCCTTTCGCTGTTGTAGTTGAACCATCTGTCGAGGAATACCACCTTCTGCGCTTCACAGGCGAGAAAATACCTGATCTCCGTGCAGATACGACCGAGCGACAGTGTCCTCACTCTGGCGTCTGGCAGATGCTGCGAGTACACCGATCTGTCCGATGTGCCTCTGATGCTCTCATAGTAGACTGTGCCCTTGCCGGCTTCGAATCTCTCGTAAGGGAAAGGAAGCGACTCCAGATCTATCGGAGCATCATACGGATTGACTACGACCGTATCGTCTTCCCTGTATGCGAGACCGGCGATATTTTCAAAGTCATACTCATAATTCATTATCGACTTAATGAAGCTGAAGAGCACACGTTCCCCTTCGCCTCTGATCACGTAGTCGACCTGCGGATGATCCTTCATGAACATGCGAGTGGCAAACGACACTTCCATGCCGCCGAATATGATCGCGATGCTTGGGATGGCCTTTTTGACCATCTCTGCCACATGCAGAAGCTTTGCTACGTTGTATTCATCGCAGTGGAAATAGACGATATTGTACTGATTTCCAGCTATCTCCTCGTACATCTCAATATACCCTGCGCTACGGTCGAATATCCTCAGGGTGGTATCCATAGGAGAATCGGCGACCACGCTGTACAGATACTTCATCGCGAGACCGGTATGATTATTATCCGATTTGGTTGTAGTCAGTAGTAATTTCATGATACTTACCCTCTCTTCCGGGATATCTGCCTTTGGATCCGGTTACATGCGCTCAGGCGCCTTGATGCCGAGGAGCCCGAGACAATTGGCTATTACGGTCTTCGATGCCTTTACAAGCGCCAGCTTGGCGTATTTCTCGTCTTCGTTATCCACCAATATGTGCTCGTCATGGTAGAACTTGTTGAATGCCTGCGCTATATCAACAAGGTGACGTGTAACGATGGAAGGCTCATATTTGTCCGTTGCTTCGATGACTACACTTGGGACCCTGTATATCAGCTTGGCGAGTGTATAAGCGCTGTCGCTTTCGAGATACTTCGGATCGAATCCATCGATCTTGCTGAGATCCGCGCCCTCGGCCTCAGCTTTTCTGAGCACGCTCGACGCTCTGGCGTGAGTGTACTGTACATAAGGGCCAGTCTCTCCGTCAAAGTTGAGCACCTTATCCCAGCTGAATACATAATCCTTTATCCTGTTGTTCGAAAGCTCTTGGAATATCACAGCGCCGATGCCGACTTCTTTGGCGACTTCGTCAACATCTATTCCGGAAGCTTCTTTCTCGATCATGATCTCTTTTGTCTTCTGAACAGCAGTGTTGAGAACATCTTCAAGGAATACGACCCTGCCTTCGCGCGTCGACATCATCTTGATATCGTCTCCGTCTGAAAGGCTGACAAGACCGAAAGGAACATGGACACAGTCCTTTTCCCACTCGTATCCCATGAGTTCAAGCACCTTCTTCCACTGCTTGAAGTGGAGGTTCTGCTGAGAAGCTACCACATAGATGCACTTATAAAAGTCATAGGTTTCTTTCCTGTACACAGCTGCGGCGATATCGCGTGTTACGTACAGAGTGGACCCGTCGGACTTTTTGATCATCGCGGCGCCGAGACCATATTCGTCCAGGTCTACTATCTGGGCTCCCTGAGATTCTATCAGAAGGCCTTTTTCCTTGAGTTCATCCACGAAGCGCTCCATTTTGTCGGAATAGAAGCTCTCGCCGTTATAACTGTCGAACTCGATGCCGAGCATTTTATATACGCGATTGAACTCCTCGAGACTGAATTTCCTGAACTTCTCCCAAAGCTCGAGCTCTGCAGGCTCTCCCGCCTCAAGCTTTACGAACACCTCTCTGGCCTCATCGTCGAGTTCAGGATGCTTCTCCGCCTCCTCATGGAATTTGGTATAGTATCCCAGAAGCGCTTTGATAGGCTCTTTAGCGAGTTCCTCCTCGCTTCCCCATTTTCTGTAAGCAACGATCATCTTACCGAACTGAGTTCCGTAGTCTCCGAGGTGGTTTATGCGGAAGGTGTCATATCCAGTAGCATCATAAAGCTTGTAAAGCGCGTTACCTATGACCGTGCTTCTTATGTGACCGATGTGGAAAGGCTTGGCAATATTAGGAGAGGAATACTCCACTATCACCTTGCGGCCCTGACCTACATCAGACCTGCCATATGACGAGCCTGCCTCGAGGACGTCATCGACCAATTCTTTTGCGAAAAACGCCCTATTGATGAAGAAATTGACATAAGCGTTCACATTCTGTACTTTTGCGAATGCTTCAGCATCGCCGGCTCTGGCGGCGATGTCTGCCGCGATCAGCGGCGGGGCCTTGCGAAGTACCTTCGCAAGCCTGAAGCATGGGAACGCATAGTCTCCCATGGTCTCATCGGCCGGTATCTCTATCCAGCCCTTTATTTCCTCTTTACTGAGCCCCAGGCTCTCATCATAGATCGCATCTGCTATAAGTTCTTTAAAATCAATCATTGCTTATTCCTTTTATGTCGTAAACTATTTATTTGTTAACTAATTCTGAAATGCCATTCTCATCCACTATTTTAAAATACTCCGCGAATGAATTATGAGCATCAAACGCTTTTAACAGCGCTTCTGTAAATATACCACTGCCTTTGACCTTGGTATGCGTAAATGTGCCGTCATATACGGTGCCGTATCCGCAGGATGGGCTGTTTGCCTTCAGGATAGCTCCTTCTATCCTTGCGGCGCTGCCTCTGGATGCCAGTTCTTTCATCACGGTATTTAAGGAGTTCTCGGCCCCGGCTGTAAATTGAAACGTTACATCGGTCCCAACCGTATTGATGACTCTGACTTCTCCGTCTGTGCCCTTTACTATTTCAGCAGGTGGTCTCGGACTTTCGAGTCCACCATCCATCTCAGGGCATATTGTAACATAGTCATGAGTTTTACAGAACTCGATCACATTATCATTTTTATTATTTCCGCCGTTGTATTTACAATCATATCCGAGAAGGCATTTGCTCACTATATACATTTTCGGTCCTTATCGCTAATGTCAGTTTTTCTCTACCAGCGTGGCTACAGTGCAGCCCTCTCCTCCCTCATTGTATGGGGCGGATCTATATGATTCAACGTGTTTATTATGTCTGAGCTCATTCCTGAGGCCCTTGCGTAGTGTTCCCGATCCTCTCCCATGAATGATATGCACGGTCTTGAGACCTGCGAGGAACGCGTCATCGATGTATTTGTTCATCCTGTCTATCGCGTCGTCGAGATTCATACCTATAAGGTTGATCTCAGGGCTTACAGTCTTTGCCTTTCCCATTGAGAGATTACCGTATTTGGACCTGTTCTTTTCTTTATTTCCCTTTGATTCGGATTCAGCTAATACCAGATCTTTTATATTCGCATCCATCCTGATGGAGCCAAGACGGATCCTGAGATTTCCTTTGGCATCCGGCAGGCTTTCCACATCTCCGGTCTGATCGAGTCCTGTGTGTTTTACTCTCATTCCGACAACTATATCTTCCGGATCTACCGCTTTGCCGGTCTGCCTGGTTTGTGGCTTCGGAGTCTTTGTCTTATTGATCTCCTTCCCGGCTTCTCTGAGGCGTCTTCTGCTGTCGGCAGCACCGCCTGCCACATGTCCGTCATTGTAGTTTCTGTTTTTGATGCTCTTAAGATCGGCTGTTATCTCATCGATAGTGGTCTCCGCATCTCTAAGCATCGTGCCTGCCTTCGACCTTGCTTCTTCGATTATTTTCGCGGCTTCTTCTCTGGCCTTTACGAGCTCTTTCTCAGCCTCTGAAAGCTGCTCTCTGGCAGCTTCCCGCTCTTTACCCGCCTCTGCGAGCTTAGCTTCCGCCATAGCCTGATCGGCCTCCACTCTTGAAACAGCCGCCTCAAATTCGAGCTGTTCCTCTCCCATCAACTCTGCAGCTCTTTCGATGATGCTTTTATCAAGGCCGAGCTTTTCGGATATCTCAAAGGCATTAGATTTGCCCGGAAGGCCAACTCTGAGTCTGTATGTAGGCGACAAAGTCTCAACATCGAACTCCATGGAAGCATTCTCCACTCCCGGAGTGGAAAGAGCATATTTCTTGAGCTCGGTGTAATGCGTGGTAGCAGCCACGAGCGCTCCGTTTTCTTTGAGTCGCTCAAGCTCTGCCACTGCAAGGGCTGCTCCTTCCAGAGGGTCTGTTCCGGCTCCAAGCTCATCCAAAAGCACCAGACAACCCTCTCCCGCGGCTTCGAATATCCCGATGATATTCTTCATATGAGACGAGAATGTCGAAAGGCTTTGTTCTATGCTCTGTTCATCGCCTATATCCGCGAATATATCCCTGAGGACCGGCATGCAACTCGTTTCATCAGCCGGAATATGGAGTCCCGACTGAGCCATGAGGCACAGCAAACCGATCGTCTTCAGAGTGACCGTCTTACCGCCTGTATTAGGCCCTGTGATAAGCAGTGTGGTGAAGTCATACCCTATCTCGACATTGATAGGGACAACTTTATCATGAGGTATCAGCGGGTGACGCCCCATCTTCAAATCTATCTTGTATTCGTCATTCAGAGACGGCTCTCTACCGTCCATATCAAGCGAAAGTTTCCCCTTTGCGCTTATAAGATCCAAGTCTGTTAGCAGTTTCTGATCATTAGCGAGAGTTTGCGCATGTTCTCCTACACGGCTGCTGAAGGCCTCCAGTATCCTTGTGATCTCTGCCTGTTCCTCTATCTCAAGCTGCTTTAGTTCGTTGTTCAGATTGACAACAGCCTGAGGCTCAACAAAGAGCGTCGCTCCCGTGGATGACTGATCGTGCACCATGCCCGGGAAAAGATTTATGTATTCCCTCTTGACTGGTATCACATAACGGCCATTTCGCATAGTGACTATGGCATCAGAGAGATGTGTCTTCGCCGATCCGGAGTTTACCATCTTACTGAGACGCGACCTGATCATGGCGTTTTTGCTGCTTTTCTCGCGCCTTATATTCTTGAGAGCCGGTGACGCGCTGTCAGCCATTTCGTCCTCGCTGATTATCGCGGCATTGATATCACTCTCGAGCTTAGTTACGGGCTCCAAAAGAGAGACGATCTCGGGGATCACCTTTAGTCCTTCAGGCATGTCGCTTGAGAGAAATGCCTTCACCTGCCTTGAAGAAGCGATGCTTGCCCTGACTCTCAGGAGCTCTCTCATAGTGAGACATCTTCCCTTCTTCGCCAGGCCCAGGATATCCGTGATATCTCCGATCTCGCCTATGGGAATATTCCCTTTAGACAGAATAACGGAAACCGCTTCCGTGGTTTCCGCCTGTGCATCCTGTATCATGCGTCTGTTGGTCAGAGGCCCGATCTCCTTGATACGCTCTCTTGTGAGCGATGATCCGGCCTGCTCTGCAAGCATGTCCAGTATTTTGCCGAATTCGAGGAGTGTGAGTATCTTAGAATTCATCTTCTGAAGTATTCAGTCTCTTCATGGACTTAAGTTCATTCTTGAGATTGACGTTTTCCATCTGAAGGTCGAAGTAAGCGTTTTCCATCTCGACCAGTTTTTCCTGAAGTTTCTTTTGCTCTTCAGAGTTCTGGCTCTGCTTTCCCGCTTCTGATGACATCTTCTCTTTAAGATCGGTCACCTGTTTCTTAGTCTGTTCCCACATCTGGATGTAGTGTTTGACATCGTTGTCGAGCTGGTAGTTTTCAGTCTGCAGCTTGAGTGTCATATCACTCTGCTCCATAAGCTTCTCGGCAATATTAAGCGATGCAAGAACTGCCGCTCTGTAATTCGGGTTCGAGTTGAGAGCCTTGCTTACGGTCCTGATTTCCTCATCGACCATCTTAGCTATTTCTTTGATGCGCTCTTCGCTCTTCTCGCTCGAGAGCACATAATTCGCTCCGCAGATCACAACATCTGCTCTGTTCTTTTCCATATCTTACCCCTTCTGATCTCTCACTGATTCATACATTAATATTGCGGCTGCAACTGCTGCGTTGAGCGACTCGATATGCCCTTTCATTGGAAGAGTCACTCTTACATCTGCCATGCTCTTCAGCTCGTCTGAAACTCCGGCGCCTTCGTTACCTATTACGAGCGCAACGCCTTTTGAGATATCCTCTTCGTAGTAAGGAACTCCCCCTTCCACTTCCGTTACGACCACGCGTTTGCCGGTCTTTGTGAGGATCGATCTTAACTCTTCATGATCGCCCACATATACGATCGGTATCTCAAACACCGTACCAACAGTAGCTCGTAACACCTTCGTGGAATAAACATCCGCCGTGCCCTTAGTAGCTACTATTGCTTTGTACCCGGCCGCAACGGCAGTCCTTATGAGTGTTCCCATATTGCCCGGATCCTGTATCCTATCAAGTACCAGGATGTTATCGTCGGCACCGAGCTTTTCGATGGATGCGTATCCTGGATCGGTAACATCCACCACAGCCAGCATACCGATCCCATGCTCGGCATCAGTAAGCTTTGCGAAGATCTTCTCAGGAAGCTCACATACCATTATGTCATCCGACTGAATGGCCTCTTTGAGTATGTCGTCATCGCTGCGTTTATCCGATACGAGAATAAAGCGTGGCCTGATACCTTTTTCGAGGATCTCCTCTACCAGATTTTTCCCCTCTGCAGTAAAGGCATGCTCTTCCAGCCTGCCTTTACGTGTTGAGAGCTTTCTGACGAGTTTGACTCTGCTGTTGTCAGCTGATGTGATCTTTGTCAGCATTGCTTGTTAAGCCACTCTATATGTTATTTAAGGAACTCCGGAATATCGAATTCTGTCGATTCGCCCGGAGCGATCGTCTCAGTGTCATCGATGAGCTGATCAAGCTCGACCTCTACTGCATCAAGACCATCAACAGTGATCCTCTTGGCTGTTACGAGTGTGTCTCTTTCTCTATCCTTTGAAGGAGTAGTAAGAGTGATGCCATCAATGGTTTCTTTGTTGCCGAAGTCAGTAGCGATGATAGTAACTGAGATCTTATCGGTCATCTCTTCGCTGATAGTTGCTCCGAAGATTATGTTGGCATCAGCGTCAGCCTCAGACTGTACTCTGTCAGCTATCGTATTGATATCGAGCATGCCCATGTCATATCCGCCCGTAACATAAAGCAATATGGACTTGGCGCCTGTGATAGAAGTCTCGAGGAGTGGGCTGTGAACAGCTGTCTGTATAGCCTGCTCGATCTTGTCCTCGCCTTCTCCCTGGCCAACACCCATGTGAGCCACTCCACGGCCTTCCATTACTGTCCTGACATCTGCGAAGTCAACGTTTACAAGACCGTATTCACTGATAAGATCGGAGATGCCCTGAACGCCCTGTCTGAGAACATCATCAGCCATCGCGAATGCTTCAAGCATTGAAGTATTCTTTTCGCTGGTATCGATGAGCCTGTCATTAGGGATAATAACAAGAGAATCTACAAAGTTGGACAGATACTGTATGCCCTTTGCAGCACGGTTCCATCTCTTCTTGCCCTCGAATGTGAAAGGCTTGGTCACTACAGCAACAGTAAGAGCTCCGCAGTCCATCGAAGCTTTGGCGATGATAGGAGAAGCTCCTGTTCCTGTGCCACCGCCCATTCCTGCGGTAATGAATACCATATCGGCATCCTGAATAAGTGCAACTATCTCATCGATAGTCTCCTCAGCCGCCTTCTGTCCGATCTCAGGATTAGCTCCGGCGCCCCTTCCGCCTGAAGTCTTCTCGCCAAGCTGGATCTTGATCTCTGCCTTACATTTGGACAAAGCCTGTCTGTCTGTATTTACGCCGATGAAAGTCACACCCTGAAGGCCGGAATCCACCATCCTGTTGATAGCGTTGCATCCGCCGCCGCCTACACCGATGACTTTAATGATCGCGGCATTTTCTGTTCCTGATACAAAATCGGAAACGAATTCCATAGTTAGTCCTCCTCAAATTAAGATACTCATAAAAATATATAGTTATAGTAACACAACAAAACTCTTATTGCATTAGTTTTTCAACAAAAAACACAATATTTAGGGGCTATTTGCTTTACGAGACACAATTACTTGTAAACTACTTGGCTTTGTGTTGTGTCTAGATTATAGGCATAAATGACGCCGAGCCATCCTCTTCGAATGTGATCGTTCCCCTTTTGATGCCGTCTTTGAACAGACTTTCAACTACCTGATGGAGGTGCCCGTTGTTGATGTTGGTCATCAGTGTGTCGTAATCTGCCCTCACAAGCAGATTGTCGTAAATATATGCCTTTACCCTTTTTATATCGGATACATCCAGCTTCACAAAGTACAGATCCGCTGCGGAAGTACTCTTTATCAGGTTGATCGCTTTATTGGTCTTGTCCTTGTCTTCCGTCCCTATTTTTTCGCCGAGCTTGATCTTGTTGACTATCAAACCTTCCACCAGAGTAGTCTGAGGGCGATTTCGGGTCTTTCTGAGAAGTATCCCTCCTCCGTCCATAACGAGATAGTCTCCGTCATACATGAAAGCCATCCTTTCCTTTCGCTCTTTGACGACTATCACTATGGTCGAAGGCAGTTTTCTCCTTACTTCGGCCGACTTTATATATGGATTCTGTTCGAGATAAGATACGATCTCTTTCTTGTTCGTGTTGTAAATAAGATTACGCCCCGGTACAGCGTGAGATATATTCAGTATCTCTTCGTAAGTGTAGTGTTCGTTTCCCTCCACCTCTATTGAATCAACAGTGAAAAAGCCGGATATGGAAAAAAAGAACCCAAAGACCAGCGCCATGAATGCGAAGGCAGTTACATAGACCCAAGTCCTGAAATGTCTCTGTTTCTTTTTCTTTTCCTTCTTGCGCTTCTCTATCCGCTCGCGAAGCTCTCCCATCTCGGGATGATCGGCCGGGAGTCCGTATTGCTTGGATTCTTTGTCAGTATCCGTTGCTTCATCTTCAAGATCATCTTCTCCGGTCGGCCTGTCTTCGGTCTCACTTTCTTCCGGAACGTTTTCCCGGGCTGTCTCATCGGTTTCAGGCGCTTCAAGCGTATCGGTAAGCTCTATAGCAGCTGCCTGCTCTTCCGTCTCCGCGGTCTCTTCGATATTATTGATCAGTGTCTTTTTGTTCTCTTCCAATATACTATTTATATGTGCGCATTATCTCATCATATATGATCCGGGTAGCGTCCACCGGAGCGGTACTGAGGCTTGCCTCCTCCATTCTCCTGATTTCATCCCTGTCCATATCGAGTTCTTTAACTATGCCGAGAACTCTGCCTGCAGTCTTATATGGATCATCTTCCTCTCTGACTATCACTGCGCCGCCGGCATCAGCAACGGCTTTTGCGTTGTAATACTGGTGATCTGCAGTTACGTTCGGAGAAGGAATGAAAATAGCTGCCCTGCCTGCCATAGTTGTCTCTGCAGTGGATAACGCTCCGCTTCTGCTAACGCATATATCAGATGCGGAGAGTATCTCAGGCATATTCTTTATGAACGCATTCATCCTCACATTTCGAGGCTTGAATCCTTCCTTTTCGAATCTTTCGCTTATGGATTCGTAATATTCTTTGCCGGTTCCCCATATGACGGTGTATCCATCTTTGTCCGCGTATTCTCTCGCTACAGCTTCTCCGATCCGGTTTGTCGTTTCAGATCCGAGACTCCCGCCGAATACCATGATCACCAGATCCTTCTCCGGGATCCCTAAAGCCTTTCGATCTTCTTCCCTGCTTCTGCCCGAGAATTCCTCTCTTACAGGATTACCGCTGTATTTGATGTTTCCGTTTTCCCCGAAGTATTCCCTGGCAGATTCAAAGCCCAGGAACACCGTCCTGGCATATCTGGCTCCAAGCCTGTTGGAAACTCCCGGGAATCCGTTCTGCTCGTGAAGATAAAGCGGTATTCCCATTTTTGCGGCAGCTAAAACTACCGGCACGCTTACGTAGCTGCCAGTGCTTATCACCACATCAGGCTTAAAACGCTTCATTATTCGTATCGCTTGTCCTCTTCCCGCGAGTGTCCTCAGCGATGTCTTTATCAGTTTTACGGGGTTGCTCCTGTCAAACCAATCGGAGTCCACTGTTACAAGTTTATATCCGTGACCTGGGATTATATCCCTTTCGAGCGGTTCACCGCTTCCTATATAAAGAAATTCGGAGAGAGGATCCTCAGCCTTGAATTTGTCCGCTATGGCAAGAGCCGGGTATATATGTCCTCCTGTAACTCCGCCTGTCAGTACTATCCTCATCGCTTCTTTCCCTCCCGTTTTTTGGATACATTCAATACTATGCCTATGGCTATCATAAACGCCCATATGGACGTACCTCCGTAGCTTATAAACGGAAGCGTGATGCCCGTAGCAGGCATGGACGAAGTAACTACTGCCACATTTATTATCACCTGCAGTGCCAGCATCACGGCGACTCCGGTCGCCAGATAAAAGCCCAGCCTGTCATTTGCTTTAAGAGCCACCATTATCAGCCTGAACAGCAGTATGATGTAAACCAGCATTAATACCAGGAATCCGATGTAACCCAGCTCCTCCCCGAGCACTGCCAGTATAAAGTCGTTCTGAGGCTCCGGAAGGTATAGATTCTTTGCTACGCTCCTGCCAAATCCCAATCCTTTGAGTCCGCCATTTCCCAGGGCTATTAGACCCTGAGTCACCTGATATCCGTCACCCTGTCTGTCAGCGAACGGATCCATAAAGCTTGAAAGCCTCTGGTACCAGTGTTCCGGCGTTCGTGCCGTCATAATGTACATATATCCGAGCACACCTGCGATCGCAGGAAGCGCAAGAAACAGCATGTTTAGTCCCGCGACGAGCATTATAGCTCCCATGATGGCCACGATTACGATCGCTGTCGACAGATTAGGCTGCAAAATGATAAGTATGAAGTGCGCTGCCATAACTGCAAAGAGCACTCCAAGTCCTTTTGCAGACCTTATATTGTCGGGATCTGACGCAAGGAAACACGATGTGAACACTATCATTGCGACCTTACAGAACTCGCTCGGAGTGATTCTGAAGATACCGAAGCCTATCCACCTCTGCGCATTGTTTGCAGATGATCCGACTGCCATTACGAGTATGAGAACTACCACGCTTATGATCATTATGATATTCGCGAATCTCATATAAATGTGATAATCGATATTGGCAACTATCACCATGATGACAAAACCTGTCGCTACAAAGAATGCCTGCCTGAATAGGTAATAAGTAGGATTCGGATCCGCCGAGTTGATGGTCTGGTAATATCCTGCGCTGAATACCATTGCGATACCAAACAGAGAAAGCAGCACAACAAGCAACACGACTATAAAGTCGTACCTGTTGAGCACCCTGCTTAGCCCCCTTCCGAAGTCCTTAGCCTCGTTGGCGGCAGCTCTGGCAGTCTCGCCACGTCTCTCACGTCTTATGGCTCTTCTGGTCGCAGCTCTCTCAGCTCTTCCCTTTTTAACTTTTACTTCAGCATCGTTTTGACGCACTGTTTGAAATGCCTTCCTCTCTGCTCGAAGTTATCGTACATGTCCCAGCTTGCGCAGGCAGGCGACAGGAGCACCTTCTCTCCCGGCCTTGCAATTTCTGATGCCTTACGCACGCATTCTTCCATATCTTTGCAATTGTATATATTGCTGAATCCGGCTTTGCGGGCAGCTTCTTCTATGATCGGAGCATCTCTTCCGAGCAGCACAAGAGCCTCTACGCATCCATCCAGACGATCCGCAAGCTCTGTGAAGTCCTGGCTCTTTCCGTCTCCGCCCGCTATCAAAACTATCCCGCTTTCCAACGCTTTAAGCGCAATCAGAGCGGCATCTACGTTAGTTCCTTTGGAGTCGTTATAGTAGTCCACATCATTCAGGCTGCCACAGTACTCTATCCTGTGCTCAACGCCCGGGAACTCTTTTACTGCTTTGCCTATCACATCAGCTTCGATGCCTGCGAAGAAGCATATAGCCGAAGCAGCGAGCACATTTTCTACATTATGGTCTCCTATTATACGGAGATCCCCTTTATCACATATATAATGCTCCACGCCACTGAGGTCCTTCACGATCATCCGCTCCCCATCGAGAAAAGCTCCTTTCTCAAGGGTCCTTTGTCTGCTGAACGGGATCAGTGTTGCTTTAGTGTCTTTTCCCAGCGCGTAAGCCTTGTCATCATCGATATTGATCACAAGATAGTCGGTCTCATCCTGATTGGCAGCTATCCTTGCTTTTGCTGCACCATATGCTTCCATAGTACCGTGTCTGTTGAGGTGATCCGGTGTGAGATTGAGTATAGCGGAGACCTTCGGCCTGAAGTACTTCGTAGTCTCGAGCTGGAATGAACTCACCTCAGCAACGAGCCAGTCTTCATCAGAGCTGTTCTCTGCCTCTGTCACCACCGGATTGCCGATATTACCGACTACTGCAGGTTCAAGCCCCGCTGCCTTGAATATCTCTCCTACTAGTGTCGTTGTGGTAGTCTTTCCGTTGGTCCCGGTGATAGCAGCAAAAGAAGCCCTTCCTATCCTGTAAGCAAGCTCAAGCTCACCGATCAGCTCAGCTCCTTTACTTTGAGCTTCAACTATGAAGTCAAGTGTCAAAGGCACTCCCGGGCTCATTACGAGCATATCGAACTCAGACATGTCATCAGGCTTTTCCCCGAGATATGCCTCCACATTTGAGCCTTCCAGATATTTCAAAAACTCCGTATCCAGTTTGTCCGCGGAAGCTGAATCTTGAACGCTTACATCAGCACCGGCGTCGACGAGCACTTTAACGGCTGCTCTGCCCGACTTGCCCAGCCCTACGACCAATACTTTCTTTCCTGATAAAGATTCTTTGTAACTCTCTCCTCTTGTCATTACTGATGCCTTTTCCTTTTTATATATCCAGTGTGTCTATCTTACTGACAGAAACGCGATCACGCAGCATATCAATGTGAATAAGCAAAATACTCTGACGACTTTGGTCTCATGCCAGCCGCCGAGTTCAAAGTGATGATGTATAGGCGCCATCCTGAACACACGCTTTCCTCCGCTCATCTTGAAATAACCGACCTGTATGATCACAGAAAGCGCTTCGATCACATAGATAAGACCTGCTATAGGAAGCAGCCATTCCATGTGGCCTACGATAGCCATTGCGGATAGCACTCCACCGAGCGCCATCGAGCCTGTATCTCCCATGAAGATCTTTGCCGGATAGTGGTTGAATATAAGGAATCCTATCAGCGCTCCCATAACTGCCTGCCCAGCCACTGCCATAGGTTCGCTTCCGCCGCCAACTGTCATGCCGATGACAGCAAAAGTAGCGGCAACGATTGCAGATGTGCCCGATGCGAGTCCGTCAAGCCCGTCTGTAAGATTGACAGCATTTGCCATAGCAACTTCGATGAATACTACGAATGGTATATAAAGCCATCCCATTTCTACTATTTTGCCTGTGAACGGGATCAGCACCGCAGTGCCCTCTCTGGCCATCATGAATACTGCCAGAGCCAGTCCGAATAACACCTGAAGAACGATTTTCTGTTTTGGCGTGAGACCTTCGTTCTGCTTCTTAGCTATTTTGTTGTAATCATCAATAAAACCTATGGCGCCAAAAGCGAACATGCTCAGCAGTATCGCGAGCTTGGATACAGTGACGCTTCCCGGCATAAACATGCTGATCACCACTGCTACCGTGATCCCGGCTGCGATTGCTACTCCGCCCATGGTGGGCGTGCCCTGCTTTGAAAGATGAGCTTCAGGGCCTTCTTCTCTAATGAACTGCCCGAATTGCTTCTCTTTGAGGAAAGGTATCATGCGCGCTGTCACTAACATCGAAACAGCGAAGGCCAGCGCTGCTATGAGTGCATATATAAATGTACTATGGCTGTTTATCATTGAGCTGTTATTCTCCTGTTTTATTCACTATATATGTATACCGTGGAATCCTTCTCCACCTTTGAGCCTGCTTTAGGATACTGATCAGCCACGACGAATGACTCCGCTGTGGTGTTTTCCGGCATGATCGAATATTTGAGCCCTGCAGACTTGATTTTTGATATGGCTTCATTGCTGTCCATGCCCGTAACATCAGGAACCTTTACCGTGCTGGTCTTCGAATACTTTTCTTCGTTTTTGCTGTACACTCTCTCGACACCCATATACTGGAGCGTCTTCTCTGTTATTTCCTTTACGATAGGGCCTGCAGTGTTAGCACCGTATTCCTTTTTGGTTGGCCTGTATACGATACAAATCATCGAGATCTTAGGGTCATCCATCGGTGCCATTACAACAAACGAAGTGTTGGTGGAAGCGCTGTACTGGTTACCCGATACACGGTTAGCGGTTCCGGTCTTGCCTCCGACCCTGTAGCCAGGTATATACGCTGTCGTACCGCCGGCGTCTGATACATAGTATTCCATTATGTCGCACATCTTGTCGGCAGTTTCCTCGGATACAACCTGTCTTACTTTTGTATCAGGCATCTTTTCCACAGTATTGCCGTCGGAATCCGTTATTTTGCTTACGATCTTAGGCTTCATTAGCACGCCGCCGTTACCAAAGCTGTTGACGGCGCAAAGGATCTGAAGCGGTGTGACGGCGATGCCCTGTCCGAAGCCGGTGGTCGCAAGGTCTACTCTCGGAAGACCGACAGGGTCCTTGACTATGGAGTAACCCTCACCCGGAAGATCCACACCTGTCTGGTCATTGAAACCAAAGAGATCTATATAGTTATAGAAAGTGCCCGCGCCCATATCCAGTGCGACCTGGGCAAGTGCAGGGTTGCACGAATTACCGACAGCCTGTTTCAGACTCTGCTTGCCGTGATTTCTCAGGCAGTGGAGAGTTCTGTCATCAACTCGAATATAACCGTTACATACATATCTCGACTTACTGTTGGCATTTCCGGATTCCAGAGCGGCCGCTGCCGCGATGAGCTTGAATGTGGATCCCGGTTCATATATGTCACTTACCGGCTTTATCTTCCACATCTCCGAAAGGTATTCCGTCTGCTCTTTTGCCGACATTTTTCTGAACCTTTTCTTCTCTGCTTTATCCGAAGGCTCTGATGAATCGTTCGGGTCATACTCAGGGGTCGAGGCCATTGCGAGGATATTACCGGTCTTTGGTTCCATCACTATGCATGTGACAGCCTCAGCGCCTGTATCGTCCATTCCTCTGGCGATCGCATCTTCAACAAAATGCTGGATCACGGAATCCACGGTCGTCACAATGTTGTAACCGTCCTGAGCTTTGAAGTACTTGGTCTTAGAATTGGAAAGCGTATCTCCGTTGTTGTCGGTAGTACGCACAGTTCTTCCTTTGATGCCGGCAAGCTTTGAATTGTATTCATACTCAAGCCCTGCTCTGCCGGTGTTTTCAGAATCAACGCCTCCGAGTATCTGCGCGGCAAATGCGCCATTCGGATAGTATCTGGCTGTTCTGGTCTTAACTACTACATTAGTACCGAATTCCTTCTGTGCCTTTTCGACCTGCTCTCTTGTAAGTCCGTCAGCTATAAGCACAAGGTTTTCTTCATCCTGAAGCGACTCTTTGATCTCATCTGCTTCTTTCCCTGTGCACTTAGAAAGCGTCGTTACTGTTTTTTCTTTCTCTGCCTGACTGATTTCAGCTGCCTTGTATATATTCTGTGTATATGCGTAAAGCTCATATTCAGTCACAGACTCAGCGAGAGTGCTCATCTGGGAGTCGTAGATGGAGCCTCTTACCGGCTGGATCTCCGTATCCACTTTCTGCATATCGGTCGCCATCAGCTTTAGCTCGTCGGCTTTATATATCTGCCAATATCCCATTCGGAATATCAAGGCTATGATCAGTATCAGAAGGAATGCAAGGCCTCCTGCGAGGCGATTCCTGTTAGATGCTGTTATTGACGTTGTATCATAGGTTTCAGCGTATTCTTCGGCGAAGAAAGCCTGTTCCATAGCAGCGTTCTTCGGTACCCTGTATTCCCGCACGGAATTGCTGCTTTTAGTTTTGGGCCTTGTCTTCTTAGAAGATTTTTTCCCGGTCGCTTTGGCTTCGGTCCTGCTTGCTTTGGCCTCAGTTTTTCTTACCGATTCACTCTTCTTCGCCCTGTTAGCAGCTCGTCTTTTTTCTATCTTCTTGTCTTTTGAGCTTAACTTTTTTCTTGAAGACGTTGAGGATGATGCAGGCACATCAAAACCGCCGGCTTTTGATTCTGCCGCACGTTCACTGATCCTGGCCCGCTTCTCTTCTATCTTCTTGTTTCTGCGGGCTTCAGCCTTACTATTGACCTTTTTTTCTCTGTTTTCGTTGGCCATCCCTTAGATATACATAAAAATTCAATATAGTATACCATATATTGTGTCATTTTTATAAGCTAAATACAGTATTTAGTTAGGAACATAAGAGCCGATTTGCCTAAAAAAATTGCCACCGAGCCGCGTGCGGATCAGTGGCCGATCATTTCTTTCGTTTTAATCTAATTATATGCTTCACTTCTTATAGTCGCAGCCAGCCCCTGTTCTTCCGATTCCTCGGCACCGAGTTTCACACAATTATCCGGTGTCGGATATACCATGCCATACTTCGTGGTTGCTACCTGTTCTATCTTAGTGATCTTGGTCTCTTCAACTATCTGACTTGACAGTGAATCGATCTCAGCCTGGATGTATGCGTTTTCCTCCATCAGCACATTGTTCTCATGCTGTATGATGGCTGCGTAAGATCTCATACCGATCAGTACGAAGAGTCCGAGCATGACGGCAGAGAGCAGTTTGACGAGCTGCTTTCTGTGTCTCATATTATTCGACTGCGCTTTTCTCTCTCTCTTTTTCATCCCGCTATTCCATATTTTCTTTAGATCAAGTGTGTTTTATAGTTTTTCGAGGACTCTCAGCTTGGCGCTCCTTGCCCTCGGATTTGACTCTGTCTCTTCTTCAGTCGGTATTATCGGCTTTCTTGTGACTCTCTTTACATCTGCCACTTTGCCGCATACACAGACCGGAAATTCCGGTGGACAAGTGCATGGATCGAGTCTTCTTTCAAACTCTGTCTTTACTATCCTGTCCTCCAGCGAATGGAAGGTAATTATTGCTATCCTTCCTCCGCTGTCCAGCAGATCAGGCAGCTGGCTCACCGCTTCCCTCAAGTGACCAAGTTCGTCGTTGACTTCGATCCTGATCGCCTGGAATGTCCGTTTAGCAGGATGCGGGCCATTTCTTCTTGCGTTTGCCGGTATCGCCGCCTTTATGATGTCTGTCAGCCTTGCGGTCGAGTCGATCGCGGATACCTTTCGCTCTCTTGCGATGAACTGTGCTATCCTGGCCGCCCAGCGTTCTTCTCCGTAGTCCTTTATGATCCTTGCAAGCTCCGCTTCGCTGTATCCGTTCACTACGTCATACGCCGTGAGCCTGTCACTTCCGTCCATCCTCATGTCGAGCGGTGCATCATGCATATACGAGAAGCCTCTTTCAGGATTGTCCAGCTGGTATGAGCTGACTCCGAGATCGAGAAGTACCCCCTGCACTTTTCTGCCTGCTGCTTCAGCTATCGCGTCGATATCGCTGTAGTTGGCGTGGACGAATCTCTTTTGGCACTTATAACCTTCAAGTCTCTTGGCCGCCGCAGCAAGCGCTTCTTCATCTCTGTCTACAGCCACCAGCATCCCGCTGTCGCTGAGTCTTTCGCATATCCCGGATGAATGGCCTCCGCCTCCGACCGTGCCGTCTATGTATATACCGTCTTCTTTTATATCCAGCGCTGTCATTACTTCATCGAACAGCACAGGCTCGTGCTTGAATTCCATAACAGCTCCCGGTCTTAGATGTTGTACTCTTTCAGCTTGTCGGTGAACGACTTGTCGTTCATCATCGCCGAAGTATCGCTTGTACCGCCTGATTCAGCGCTCCAGATCTCTACTTTGTTCATAGCCCCTACGGTGATGAGCTCTTTGTTTATGTTCGCGTACTCTCTCAGATTCTGCGGTATCAGTACTCTGCCCTGAGAATCGAGTTCACAGAGGACCGAGTTTCCGAAGAAGTCTCTGATGAATTCACGGAAATCTCTGTCCGACTGAGGAAGAGCCGCGAGTTTAGCTGCCATTTCCTCGTAGTAGTCCATCGTGTAGATGTAAAGGCATTCATCAAAGCCCTTTGTGAGCATGCACTTACCGCCCAGCTGATCCCTGAACTTCGAAGGGACGATCATCCGGTTTTTACTGTCTATTGAGTTCCGGTAAGTTCCTAAAAACATGCTTTGCCTTGATTTTTCAAGCTTTTGAAGCTCTGTTTCAATCTAAATAAAAATATAGGTTAACTAAATAATACCCCACAATCCCCCACTTATCAACAAAATTTGCCTGTTTTTGGTTTTTATCCCCCACCATTTCCCACTCAAACAATTCCTTTGCATACTGTTTTTGCCCAAAATAAAAAAATAACCACTATATGTAGTGGTTATTTAATGGACGTCCACAATATATGTAACGCTAATGGCGCTGTTTTGATCCTGTTAAACTACAAGGCCTCCATTGACTCCTATTATCTGGCCGGTAATAAACGACGCCTCTTCTGACGCAAGGAACTTCATCGCTTTTGCGACATCAAGAGGGCTGCCCATGCGTGAAAGCGGCGTTTCTTCCGCGATCTCTTCAAGCGCTTCAGCAGATACTTCCGCGTTCATATCCGTGTCTATAAGACCCGGCGAGATGCAGTTGACCCTAATGCCCGATGGGCCGACTTCTTTCGCAAGTGCCTTTGTCAGTCCGATAACGCCGGCTTTTGCAGCTGAATATGCTACTTCACAGGAAGCTCCTACCTGGCCCCACATAGAGCTCACTGTAATTATGCACCCGCTCTTGCGGCTTATCATTGCCGGCAGTACTCTTCTTACTGCATAGAATACTCCGTTGAGATTCGTATCTATCACTTCTTCCCATCGAGTCTCATCTATATCGGTTATAAGACTGTAATCGGATATAGCGGCATTGCATATCAGCACATCGATCTGACCGAGAGCTTCTGTCGCTTTATCTACTGCTATCCTGACTGAATCGGGATGCTTGACATCGCATCTTACCGGGATCGCACCGGTCTCCTGTCTGAGATCATCCGCGTCCAGTTCGGATCTGTGGTAAGTGAACACCACACGGTCCCCGCTTTCCGCAAACAATCTGACTGCTTCTGCGCCTATCCCACGGGAGCCACCTATAATAAGTATATTACTCATCCGATTCAGTCCTTTCGGCGATCTCTTTCTTGCCCTTTTCGACGAGTTCTCCGAGCTTGTCACCTACGATGCCGGCAGCTTCCTTGATATCCTCTGTATCAAATTTTCCATCGCCAATGCTCGGTACAGGTTCCCCGACTTCGATCTTGGCCTGCCTCTCTTGCTCGGCCTCAAGCTTCTTCTGTTCTCTTTCTTTTTTTGCCTTTCTGATACTGCGTCTGATCATCAGGAACAGTATCAGCAGTAAAATGATCACTATCACGGCTACGGTAAATCCGAACCCTGCTTCAACTTTGAATCTCTGCCAGTTGAGTCTAACCAAAAGGACTGTGAGCAGTATCACGACAAATGCTATTATCACAAGATAAACTGTTCCGTTCCCGTTTTTCCTCTTCATCAGTTTCATTGCTTTCTTTCTCCTTGTTTTCTTCCTCGCACTTTTCGCTTACTTTCTCGGGCCGATGAATTCGCGAAGGATCGAATCATCAGGGACCGCGTTTGTGTTTTCTATCTTATCGAAGTACTTCATGAATTTCAGTATCCTTTTCGCCTCTGCATATTGCTCGCTGGTCTCAGGTATCGCTTGCAGCAAAGGTTCCGCGAATGTTTTCAACATGCAGGTCTCATATACTGTGCTGGAATTGAACACTACATCTGCCGACGAGCTGTAAGGGAATATATTGACACTCTCCCCCGCTCTTACTTTAGGCCACATCTCCAGGGTATATTCCGCGCCGTAGCCTCTGAACTGGCTGTCTCTCACCATTCGTCTCAAAAGCCTTGCGTCAGCAGTGGATATGCGGTTGTGTCTGTCCATGCCGATATGGGTCAAAGGACTTATGTAAATCTTGAATTTATCAGAACGAGGGATATTCTCAGTAAGAACATCATTGAGGCTGTGTATGCCCTCGATCACGAGTATCTGGTTTTTTTTGAGCTTTGTGATCCGATTTCCGAACACCTTAGTGCCGTTCACAAAATCGAATTCAGGCAGATCGACTTCTTTGCCTGCAATGAGGTCCTCCATCTGTTGGTTGAAGAGTTCCATATCGAGCGCGTCCAATCCTTCATAATCTGGCTTTCCATCAGCGCCTATTGGACTGTCCTCTCTCTCCACAAAGTAATCGTCTGTTCCCAGATAGAGCGGTTCCTGCCCAGTGTACATCTCAAGTTCAGAGCATAAACGCTTAGCCGTGGTAGTCTTTCCGCTCGATGACGGCCCCGCTATGAGGACCACTTTCTTATCTTCCTCTGAGATCTTCTGAGCAAATTCCTCAAGCTGCTTCCTCTGAAGCCACTCGCATGCCTTGATGACTCCATCGGCATTGCCGTTTCTTATCTGCTCATTCAGATCGGCGAGATAATCTATACCCGTATGCCTGCGCATCCTCATGCACTCTGCATAAGCATCATATAACTTATCGTCATCCCTGTATGGCGGGATGGTATGATCGTGGAGCGCGTTTGGAAGTCTCAAAAGCAATCCGCTCCGGTATGGTCTGAGTTCGAACAGATTGATATAACCCGAGGTCGGCAACATATCGCTGTACATGCAGTTCCTGTAGTTGTGAAGATTGGCGATCTCAACCTTCTCTTCAGGATCTCTCCCCTCCAGCAGCCTTGCTTTCTCCTGATATCCGAGTGAACGCCACTTTTCAGCAGCATGGCTGACAGTATCTTCTTCGATGACGATCTCCGTATCATGTGCGATGATCTTGTCCATCTTGTCTTTGATCCTGTGGATATCGCTGTGAGTCAGGTTTCCGTCATGCTTTTTTATATAAGCATAGTAACCTTGATTGAGCGAATTGCCGATCTCGACATCGACATCGCCCATAGCGCTGCGCACAGCCTTAAGGAAAATCAGTATCGCGGTATTATGATATGCCCGCTCCTCGGTAAAATTTGTAATTCTGAAATCCCGAGCCATAAAGCACTCCTTTCGACGTCTGAGCAACATCGTTCAACGTTTAACGGGTTTATTTTACCACCTTTTAATTGACCAACAAAATACTATGGGTTAAAATAAATGTAATATGTGATGACCAGCGCAGTCGGTATAGAAAATATCATTCGCAATGGGTCAGTTGTAATTATACCTAGGGAGGGATAAAAAAGATGAAGAAAGTATATGAACCTCTATTCACCCCTTGGAAGGTCGGCAATGTTGAGATCCCTAACAGGATCGTGCAGGTCTCCATGGGAGGTACATCCCTGTTCGGTTGGCTCGAGCCTTGCCATTTTGATAAGGAAGCAGCTCACCATATCCTCGGCCGTGCACAGGACGGCGTAGGACTGGTACTTCCTGGAATGCAGTGCGTAAGAGACACAATGGGCAGAAGATGGCTCTATCAGAACAAGAAGATGTTCAAGGATCTTGCAGCATGGATGCCTGAATTCCACAAGACAGGTTCCAAGCTGTTCATCCAGCTTGCTGGCGGATTCGGACGTTCGATGGCTATCAACGACATGTTCGTAAAGATGCTCGAGAACAAAGTGTTCGGCGCTATCGCTAAGCCAATCGTTGACATCGAGTACTCCTGCGCTTCCGCGGGTGAGACTCCAAACAGATGGTATCCTTCGATCAAGTCCAGAATGATGACGATCGAGGAGATCCAGGAAATGGTAGAGGCTTTTGCTAAGACAGCCAAGATGTGCAAGGATGCAGGCGTAGACGGAGTTGAGATCCACGCTGTACACGAAGGCTACACTCTCGACCAGTTCACGATCGCCAACATGAACTACAGAACTGACCAGTACGGCGGATCGTTCGAGAACAGATTCAGACTCCCTGTTGAGATCGTTCAGGCTATCAAGAGAGAGTGCGGAGACGACTTCCCTGTTTCACTGAGATACTCCGTAGTATCCAAGACAAAGGGCTGGCTCCAGGGCGCTCTTCCTGGCGAAGAGTTCGAGGAATTCGGCCGTGATATGGCAGAGTCCGAGAAGGCAGTCAAGTACCTCGAGGATGCAGGATACGATATGTTCAACTGCGATAACGGAACATACGATGCATGGTATTGGTGCCACCCACCTGTCTACATGCCGGATAACTGCAACTTCGAAGAAGTCAAACACATCAAGAAGTTCACAAGCAAGCCTGTTGTTTGCGCAGGTAAGATGAATATCGAATTCGCTGCAGAAGCCATCAAGAAAGGTGAGATCGACGGACTCGGTATCGCTCGTCAGAACCTCGTAGATCCACATTGGGTAACCAAGATCAAAGAAGGCAGAGAAGACGAGATCAAACCATGCATCAGATGCCATAACGCCTGCTTCAGCTTCGCTAAGTCGAAACATACAGCTAACACTCAGCCTCTGTTCGACTCGCTCCAGCTGGCTCGTTGCGCTCTGACACCTGAGACAATGCAGCACAACAGATATAAGATCGTTCCTACCAACAAGCCAAAGAACGTCGCTATCGTCGGCGCTGGCTTCGGTGGACTTGAAGCTGCTCTCGTACTCAAGAAGAGAGGTCACAACCCTATCGTATTTGAAAAGGATGACAAGATGTTCGGTCTGTACAACACAGCTGCAGCAATGTCCTTCAAGGATGCTGATAAGGCACTCATGGCATGGTATGAGAGAGAGCTCAAGAAGTATGATATCCCTGTTAAGCTCAACACAGAAGTCAAGGATATCATTCCTCTTCTGAAGAAATATGATGACGTTATCGTATCCGTTGGTACATACTCCAAGGAACTCAATATCCCTGGATTCGAAAAGACCAGATCCTTCACAGACCTCCTCACTACAGAAGAAGGCAAGAAGTGGGATAAGATAGTATTCCTCGGCGGCGGACAGTCATCATGCGAAGCTGCTTTAGACAAGGCTCTCGAGGGCAAGCACCCTGTAGTAGTTGAGTTCCTGGATGACCTGATCACAGCTCCTGGAACATGCCTTGCTAACTCTTCATACCTGAGAGATGCGCTGCCGTTCAACAACGTTCCAGTACATCTGAGAAGCTCGGTCACAGAGATCGGTGATGGTTACTGCATGATCAAGAACTTCGAGACAAACGAAGAGTGGAAAGAAGAATGCGATGCTGTTATCAACGGAATCGGATTCGTTCCTAACGACAGATTCAGCAGCTACAAGTACAAGAATCTCCACAGAGTCGGTACCTGCGTGAAGTGGGGCAACCTGAGACACGTTATCTGGGGAGCTTGGGATGTTGCAATGAAGATCTAACAGATCTCACTCTTTCGGATCAAATCAAAAAGCGGTTCCTACGCAATGCGGGAACCGCTTTTTCGTTACTAGGCATAGTCACAGGCAAATATTCGGCAGGATCGAGCCTGCGGTAGCCGGTACTTAATGATTGACGAGTCGAAGACGAAGTCAGAATTTTGTACCGCTGCGTAAAGCCGCAGACAGGCGCGAGCCGTATCGATCCGGACGGATATTTGCCTGTGTATAATACAGATCTAGCCGGCTCAGCCTATTTATTCCAGATTTTCCTGTACTGATAATACTTTTCCAGGCTCGAAGCCGCGTTCCATGGGATAAACCCTCCGTCCAGTCCTTGCTCTTCGAGAGCTTTTATCTGCGCCTTAAGCTGTTTCTTTCCGTAATTCACCTCTGGGGCCCAATGCGGAGTATCATAGCCTGTGATCCACGTCCTTGCCGCCGCCGGTTCTTTGAGATAAGCTTGCCTTTTAGCAGCCCTCTTTCCCCAGGCTTTCATGGTTCCGTAAGGATCTCTCCAAGATCCATCGGCGCCCATATGGTCGGTATACGGCATGGCGCTGATCGCATCGACGATATTCGATATCCCCGGCCAGTACTGACCATACGCCGTCATATATCCATATGCGCTCTCTCCGAATACATCTACTGAGAAATAGGCTCCCGCCTCATGTATCTGATCGGCAGCGTAGAAGCAGAAATTTTGGATCGCCTGCCCCTTTTCTTCGTCATATTTGTTGTGGAATTTGGCGACGCCCGATTTGCTCATTTCATATGAATTCTCGGGGAATCTAACATAATCGAACTGTATCTCGTTGAAGCCGAATTCTTTTATGGCCTCCTGAGCCAGTCTTACATTGAATTCCCAAACTTCTCTCGAATACGGACTCGGCCAGCCCGTATTTTTGCCCCATATGATGCAGTGCTCGGGATGGTCTTTCGCGTAGATAGGATCGTTGAATACCACTATCCTACCGATGAGGTATACACCCGTCTCTTTGAGAGCGTCTATGCCCTCCTTGTATTCCTCCACCGAGGCGTATGCAGTCTTGTATGATCGACGCGACATTTCCTTTGCCACTTCAGATTTATATGCGAGTACCCCATCCTTTATATCCACTACGACCGCGTTACAGTCCGTATCGTTGATGATCTTTATGTAATTCTTTGGATGGGTCCCTGCTGCGCAGTTAAGATACATCGTTCTCGCATTACGGCAGAATTCATTGCCCTCTATCACAGGCCTCTCATACGGATAGTAATCAAGATGTTCTGCCTTGCCTCCGTAGAGTTTCATGTCGTAATTGTCCTTGCTTACCTTGTCCTGTATGCCTCCTCCGTTATACACAGCATCAGCCTTTTCCTGTGTGTCAGTCACATATTTACTGTATACATAGCCCTCGGCAGGGTCTTCTTCCCCTTCTTTATATTCCACCTTATATTTATTGATCGACCCGTCAGCATTCATAACGTCATATCCGGTCACCTTCAAACACGTTCCTTTCGGAGCAAACGAAGCTATCGCAGGACCTTCTTTATCAGAATAGATTGTCACGGGAGTCCTTACATATACCTCGGTCTCGCGTACTACATCGTTTATGTTATCTGTCAGCGATTCTTCACTTATATACTGATATTCCGGACATGACGGCAGCCTTTCGCTGCCTCTTTTGAGCATAGCCACCGCTCGTCTCAGCGGAGCCGCGGTATCCTGTATCCTGACATATGTAACGCCGCCCTTCTTTAGTTTTTCTCTGTATGTTTTAACAGCCGTTCCACGTATTATCTGATATGTCTCCGGTGATTGAAAACCTGCAGGATCCGCACCCTGAACCAGCGCTTCTTTATCGATAAAAAGTGCCTGGACGTTTCCGGTTTTCCCTGCGACATACGCTTCCCCGCCTTTGCTGATATAAACAGCTGCATACAGTATCAAAGCTATACACAAAACGGCCACGATCATTGTCGCGTTAGCCCCATAACCGTAATCTGCACGGATACTCTTTACTTCTTTTTTAAGTTCTCTATACTCTTTTTTAATTTTGGCAACACAAATATCCCCGGCATTTACGATCTGAGTTTTTATCTTCTCTGCTTTTTTACTGATTTCTTTGTCGTTCTCTGTTTTTTTCATTTACAACCGATACTCTGCCGCAAAAAACAGCTCCGGCTTTTGTCGGAGCTGTTTTTACATAAAAACTATGCGTTATGAGATCATTCTCCGATATCTTCCCCAAGCTCTTTAAGGATTTCTCTTGCCTTAGTGCATGCAGGGCAGTCGCAGAATGTCTTGCCCTGAGCTTTCATCTCTTCAGCGTGTTTTCTGATCTGCTCAGCAGCCTCTTTGCCTACCAGATCCTCTCCTTCCTTTGAACCGAAGAAATCGATATTCTCACTGAATGTAGAAATGCTCTCTTTGAGCTTTGCGATGAATTCGCTGTCATTGATCTTATCGATCGTAGGCTGAGCCTTGCCCTTGAGTTCTTCTACTGTAGGCGCCGCCTTTTCTTTGAGGTCTTCAATTACAGGTGCTGCTTTTTCTTTGAATTCAGCAACCGCAGGAGCTGCCTTTTCTTTGAATTCAGCAACCGCAGGAGCTGCCTTTTCCTTGATTTCTCCTACACTCTCCTTGAGTTCCTCTACGCTTTCTTTAAAGTCAGCAACAGCAGGAGCTGCCTTTTCTTTAAGATCGTCGAACTTGTCTCCGTACTTCTCATCAGCTGTAGCAAGCCATTTTTCAGCTGCTTCCTTAAGAGGCGCATACGCGTTAGTCTCAAGAAGTTCTTTTACTTTGTCTACCGTGATCTTGTTTGCCATTGTATTACCTCCCGGTCATCAACTATTACTTACGATGAAAGTATAGCACTTTTCGACTCTCCTTACATCAATAAATGAGAGTCTTATCTCCACTTTCGGAAGTGCGCACTTTGTGTACCCCTCCCTTTCTGTCTGTCAGTGTCTCAGCGTCCACTCTATGCTCTGTGATCATAAGCGGAATGCCTCTGCTATCGGACACTCCGGTCTCGTGAGAAAGCATATATATTTCGGCACCAAGTTCCTCATATGCTTTCTTCGATTGCGAATTGTAGATGTTAAGGCCATAGTCGCCAAGGACTTTTACCCCGGCATCTCTGAAGCATTCGATCCAACCCGTATTTCCTATAAGTATCCCTCTGTCAGCCGCTGCTGCTGCGATCTCATCGAAGTGCCCTCTAATATATGTATCGAGATTGCCCTTAGATACATTGAGTATATACGGGACCTCTCCTTCAGAAACTTCGTCCGTTTTATATCTTTTCATGAACGTCTCAAGTGGGACAGGTATAATACCATTCCCAGCGAAAGCCTTTGGATACGCATCAAAATCAAGGATATCCGTCCCTAGTGCCTCGGTCTCTTTTACACGGTCCAGTTCGTCTCTTCCAAGTCTAGGCTTCCTTTCGGCGGCAACTGAACCTGCTCTTGATTTCAGCAGCTCATCCGCAGCGTCCCTTCTCATTTGATTTACAATGGAAAGCGGCATCATTATGTCGTCATCGATCTGTACATCGATTCCGGTAAGACCCGGAGCAAACGGAGTATCACCCAATCTCGATAGGCTGTTCTCGATCCTTTCCGCGTCTGTCGCTGTTTTATTCGCTCTTTCCACCTTATAATCAGCGTTTATCTCAACGTTCTTTCCCGACTTTATATCTGTCATCACAAGAGTCGGGAATTGCCCCTCTCTGGCAGTGAACAGAATGGTGACAGGGATCTTCTTTTCAGGCATGTTACGTGCCTTTTCGATCAGCTTGCGGTCGCTGACCTTGTAGACTAGGTCTCCGGCCATTACGCCTCTTTCGAAGTCGCCTGCTATGAAACAGCCCTGTCCTATATCTTTTAGGAATGTCGTTGTGCCTGAGATAGGATGATTCACAAGATAATCCACGTCTTCGCCTCTGAACTCGAGACCATCGCTGTATCCCAGACGGATCCCTTGTGAAACGGCGTTTCTGCTCTGCTCAATGCAAACCAGAACTTTACCTCGGTTGAGCGCTCCCCTTACGGCTGCCTTTTCGTCCTTGCCCTCAGCCTTGTTCTCGCTGTCAATAACCGCGATCACCCTTCCGATAAACAATCCCTGGTTTTTAGGGCTGGAACCGGAAAGCAAGTCCTCTCCCGGATCGCCGTGAAGATAACCTTCCGTAAACTCGCCCCTGCTGTATATCTGGCGAAGTTCCAGTATATCCTCTTCTTCGACGCTGTAAAGTTCAGCAGCCACTTCAGGCCCATGCTTTCTCCTCAGCTCGTCATAGAGGTCGATATACTTTCTGTATATCCTCGTTACAGTCGAAACATATTCAGGGCTCTTCATACGGCCTTCGATTTTGAAAGACCTCGCGCCGCTCTCGGCTAGTTCCGGAATGACTTCGATACGACACATATCTTTAGGACTGAGAGCGTAATATGTCACGCCGTTTTCATCGGTATATGGATGTCTGCATGGCTGAGCACAAGTTCCGCGGTTACCTGTGCGGCCGCTTCCCCCTCCAAGCACCTTAGACATCTGGCACTGGCCTGAGTAGCACATGCAAAGAGCTCCGTGAACAAACACTTCGATGTCCACCGGATCGTAAAGGGACGCTCCATGCTCAGCCATCTCCTTTATCTCTGAAATGCTGAGTTCTCTGGCAGGAACTACTCTCTCAAAGCCCAAGCGTGACGCGGTATCAAGAGCCTCAACATTATACAAAGTTCCCTGCGTTGAAAGATGGAGCGGAAGATCGGGCAGATAAAGTCTGAGCAACCTTGCGAGCCCCATGTCCTGAACTATTACCGCATCCACTCCAAGTCCGTAGATGTAGTTGCAGTATTCAAACGCTCTCGCGAGTTCATTATCCGAAACGAGCGTGTTTATGGTCATATACACTTTGACCCCATGAAGATGCGCAAAATCTATCGCCTCAGATAGTTCATCATCGCTGAAATTATCAGCGAATAATCTGGCATTAAAAGCCATACCGCCCATATATACGGCGTCTGCTCCGCTGTTCACCGCAGCAGTCAAATGTGGTTTGCCGCCCACTGGCGCGAGCAATTCGGGTTTACAATACTTCATTTTCTTTTTTCTATCCTATCTTTGTCCCTGATATCAGTTAACAATGAATATATAAGAAGCTATTGTTAACCATAAGAAAATATTGGTTGCTAATACGTGAAAAATGTATTAATATCTTCTCTAAATATAATACATGTCAAAGATAAGGTGAAGCCATGTCAGACACAAAAATAAGATTGCTCGAACTGTTCGAGAGTAATAGAGGCATTTATATCTCAGGCGAAAGAATAGCAGAAGATCTCAAAATATCGAGAACTGCTGTCTGGAAGGCTGTGAACAGCCTCAGACGCGACGGATATGAGATCAATGCTGTCACGAATCGGGGCTACTGTCTCTCTGAAGAATCGGATATCATCTCTGAGCAAGGCATACAACAATATCTGAGCGATGTTTGCGATGACATAAGGATCGAAGTCTTTTCCGAAACTAGTTCTACGAATATGGTTTGCCGCAACAAAGCCAATGATGGAGAGCAAGAGGGCTATGTTGCGATCGCTTCCGCGCAGACAAGCGGAAGAGGTCGCCAAGGTCGGACTTTCTTTTCCCCTGCTGACTCAGGGCTTTATTTGAGCATCATCCTAAAGCCTTCAGGTGATCCAAAAAGCGCATCGCTGGGGCTGACTACAATGGCAGCCGTCGCCGTATGCGAAGCGATCGAGTCGGTGTCCGGCAAAAGTTGTGATATAAAATGGGTCAACGACATACTTATTGAAAATAAAAAGGTGTGCGGCATCCTGTGCGAGGCATCATATTCGATCGAAGAGCATACTCTTTTTGCTGTAGTGGTGGGCATTGGTATCAACGTATACCCTCCTAAAGACGGCTTTCCAGATGAACTGAAAGATATTGCGGGAACTGTATTCAGTCATTCGGAATCCGGTAAAAGAAATCAATTGGCTGCCGAGATCATAGACAGATTCATGTCATACTACCGCAAAGCAACAGACAAGAATTATGTTGATGAATACGTAAAACGCTCTATCGTGCCGGGAAAAGACATCGAGGTCCATATACATGGCAATGTAAGGCAGGCTCATGCTCTCGCCATCGATGAAGAATGCAGCCTCATGGTCAGATATGAGGATGGAACTGCAGAAACACTCCGTTTCGGTGAAGTGAGTATCAAAAAAGCCAACTAACAATGAATAAAAAAACGGGGACTATCACATCGCAATGAACCGCTACCCGTCAAGAGGACAGTGAAAAATCAAAAGATTTTGGCAACCAGTAACAGAAATGTTGCTGGTTGTTTTTTGTGGAAAGCAGACACTGT
>CADBXM010000008.1 GCA_902798745.1 uncultured Eubacteriales bacterium | reverse complement strand
CCATCTTTACGAATTTGAAATGTTCATTGTCGATCGCAGGCGCGAGAGTTTCGAGATTGCCTGCGTATGTGAGAGCGTCGAGTCCCACTATGTCATAATCGGGATGCGCCTCCAGCATATGAAAGACAAAATTGCTTCCGATAAACCCGGCTGCACCGGTCACAAGGATTTTCATAATTCCAGTCCTCTCTTTTAGAATATGTTAGTATCTTTGTTGCGGCCTATTATCTGTAATTGCCATATGGTAATCACCGTATGGCGACTTACCATATGCTTTTGCACTCTCGAGTCATTCTTTTTATGATTCGATCATTCTCACATAAGTATTCAACTCAGGCGTAGATATGATGAGAATAACTTTGGTATCTTCCAAGATAGTTGTCTTTGTGAATAATAAATTGTAGGCTTGTCCAATTAACAGGCAACAATTACTTGAAGTGAGCCTTTTAAGCAAGTATCGCCTCGTTCCTTCTATATGCGTTAAGTATGCTAAAAAATGTGTCCTTCATACAACTAACCATGCATTATTTAAATATAAATGTATCCTTAAGGCAAGCCCACTTCTGATCTTTCTCAGACAATATAATCTGCGTTCCATCTGACAGAGAGTATCCTTCTCCTGATGCACTTCCCTTGTATTCTCCAATCAACTCAGGCCATTCAATTCCAATTTCCGGATCATTCCACGCAAGACCGCCCTCATCGTTTGCATGATAGAAATCATCACATTTATAGCAAAACTCTGCCCCATCTGAAAGCACTAGAAACCCGTGGGCAAACCCGCGTGGTATTAAGTACTGCTTTCTGTTGTCCTCTGTGAGCGTAACTCCATAGTATTTTCCAAATGTCGGAGAATTCGCTCTGAGATCCACAGCAACATCATACACGGTTCCTTTGATGACCCGTACAAGCTTTGTCTGCGGAAACTTCTTCTGGTAATGCAGTCCGCGAAGTACCCCCTTTGTACTCATGCTCTGATTGTCCTGCACGAATGAAAAATAAAGACCGGCCTCATACATATCCTTCTGGCTGAATGTTTCCATGAAATATCCACGTGAATCTCCATGCACTTGGGACTCAATCAGACATAGCCCCTCAATACCCCCAAGATCATGTGTTACTTTTATCTGTCCCATTAAAGCTTGGCCTCCTTTAAATATCTACTGACTGCATCTTGCCACGGTGGAAGGGGCTCAAACCCCGCTCGTATCAACTTGCTTCTATCAAGTCTCGAGTTAAATGGTCTTGCGGCTACACTCAATCCATATTCCTCCGTAGTTACTGGGATTACTTTCGTATCTATTCCAGCCTGTTTATATATTTCGCATGTGAAATCATACCAACTGATGTATTCGCCTTCATTAGTTGCATGATAATACCCATACTTTTCGGTTTCAGCCATGTCCACAAGAAGCCTCGCGAGGTCGTAGCAATAAGTCGGAGTGCCAATCTGGTCATTTACAACCCTAACTGTATTGTGAGTCCTACCAACGTTAACCATGGTCTTAACGAAGTTATTGCCATTAAGGCCGAACACCCATGCAATGCGAACAATGAAGTACTTGTCTACAGTGTTTTCTACAGCAAGTTCACCCTCTAGCTTTGTCTGTCCATAATAATTGAGAGGTGCATAGTTCTTGTCATCAGGCTGCCAGGGTCTTTCACCTTGACCATTGAACACATAATCTGTTGAGAGGTAAATCATCTTTGCATCCACGATCTTTGCAGCATCTGCAATGTTCTGCGTTCCCTCAACATTTATCCTGTGTACAAGAGGTTTCTGTTCGGGATCTTCTGCGCCATCAACATTCGTCCATGCAGCACAGTGCACGATTACATCAGGAGTCACTTCTTTTACAGCAGCCAGAACCGCATCCTTGTTAGTAATATCAAGACCAATATATGGCATCGAAGTAACCGCGCTACCATCCTGAATGCCTGAATATTCATCCTGGACATCTGACCCAAAGCCATTATATCCTCTTCGAGCAAGTTCATTCATTACATCGTGGCCAAGTTGGCCACCAACACCAGTTACAAAAAGTCGCATTGACTAACCTCCACTTCCTCATTCTCTAACAAAAACATTTCCTATATCTTTTGCTCCTATCTCCTCTATATTAAAGGCGGTTTCCTCAACAGACTTAATTGCCGTTTTATTATTAGTAATAATAACGAAACTATCCTTTGATGTCAGGTCAGTTTCAATTAATAAATCAACACTCTTATCAAAGACTTTATTTTCAACCCCTTTTTCATTGATGGACTTTGATAATAGCCTGGCAAAATCATTTGCTTTGCTATTCTCGTTTGTTAATTCAATTATGTTTACCTTTTCAATCCCGCGTCTCTGACAAATCGCTACTACTACTCTTGCAATTTTCTCTATTTGTTTAGTTTCATCTGTCAAATTATTGAATCTTTTTCTAAATACTGCACCACTGCTAAACAGAGCTTTAATTCCTGAAGTATCAAGAGAATAACACATCTCTCCTATGACCTGTGAACCTGTAATACTTTGTAAGTGAGTTGCAGACTCAACATTTCCTCTCTTTATGAAAAAAAGCGCACTCAATAATGAGTATAAAAGCATTCCGAATATAAGGCCGAATAAAACGGCTTTTTTACTTACAGACGGCTTCGGAGTCTGGTTTTCCACACTATCCTGTACTGCCTTTACGCCATTGCCTGCATCAAGAAGTTTTACAATGCCTTCATATGCTGTTCTCTGTTCAGTACTTAATTCATTTATATCTGTTTTAAGAATGTTCTGGAGACTGTTTACCCAGTTTATCGCATCGTTTCTTTGTGTAACAAGGTCATAGTTTACAACGTTCTGCGCATTTGCATAAGTCTGTTTTATTGAATGTGGTGCTATGCTGGAAGACAGGGTTTTGCTGAAGTCTTTCATAACATCCGTTGCTGCAGCAACTACTGCGTCCTCATCTACTCCATCAGGTAATGTAATAAATACTGTGATAGAGTCTGTAGGGTCATCAGCAAGCGCAGTGCTGTTTAGTGGATTTGAGCGCTGGAACGAAATGAGTTCACGAATATATGCCAGGTCAGCGTTTTCATCAATAGTTTTACCTATTTTCTCCATTGCAGCTTCACTGTCAAACGCTGCCGTATAACTATCGTGTAAGGCCGGTACTGTTGATTGGTCTCCGGAAACGTTAATCTTATAGCCGATGTTGATCACTCTTAGATTGTATGGATCCAGATTGATCAGGATTGACTCCCTTGTATATTTATCTCTGGCATCAAGATATTTCTTTTGATTTACCGCATTACGCACGGCAAGTTGTTTTGATGGTTCCAGAGATCCCATAATTGTGCTTATCTGTTCGTCAACATCAACGTTTTCAACAACAGGCTCGCTGCTTCCTTTTTTTGCATTATAACTGCGAACTGCTTTCAGATAATTTACCCCTCCTAAGAGGACCGCCATAATCAGTGCGCTCAGCAAGATCATTTTCCATTGCGATAGCAGAACCCATACTATTTCTGTAAAATCGATCTCTTTCCTATTTTCAATTCGATTGTTGCCGTCCATTAAGTTTACCTCTTGTTTGCATTATCTATAGAGCAGTACCTGATTGTTATGATTTGATGCGCGAACGAATTATATTATTTATAACAGGATTTTTCATAAGCAGCAGAATAACGAAGTATATTATTGCGGAACCGAACAACGATAAAGCCAGTCTCGGCACGAATAAAGCAATGCTTTTCGCAATGTAACATACAATAGCAATCGCAATGCATCCCACGATTGAAGATGTTATTGTCCTGTCTATACGCGGCATTTCAACATACTTCCCGGATGCCCGTATAGCTATGATAAAGGTTATGCATTCCGCGATTATAGTGGTGGTTGCTGCTGCATTTTTACCCCAGACCGGAATAAGAATGAAATTCAGTAAAATGTTAACTACGGCACTTGCCATAGTTGCCTTGAAAACTACATCTTCTCTCTTTGCAGGAATAAGAATGCATTGAGTGTACAGATACGAGTATAGAGAAAACAGGATCGCAACACTCAGCAGCCTCAATGGAGCTCCGGATTCAGTAAACTTTGCTCCCGCTATCAGCAGAACTACATCATCACTGATTACGAATAGACCAACGACCATTGGAAGCATCAAGACATTTAAAAAACCAAATACACTTGAAAACAGTTTATTCAGTTCATCTTTGCTCTCTTGTTCAAATAAAATCGAAAATCTCGGTATCAGAACCATGAGCATAGCCGCCAGTACCGATTTTATTATTGTATAAATTTTTACCGCAGTAGTATACAGTCCTACCTCATAGTCTGACACCATAAATCCCAGCATAGTTGCATCAGAGCTTACATAAATTGTTATTGCTACATTTGTTGAGAAAATGATCAGTATCGGTTTTATGTGCCGGTTCCAGTTGATTTTAGTAGTAAACCTGTATTTGCAATACTTTTTTCTGATATAAAACAGATTCCATATATTTGCACCGGAACTTGCAAAGGCAGCTATGGACACATATTTATATAAGTCATCAGCTGTTTTGACAAGTGCAAATGTCAGGATCAGGGATATAAACTGTACAAGCAATGACCTGACGGCTATAAAGAAAAAATCTTCATAAACATTGCAGATCCATGCAGCGCCAATTGTTGTTGCAAATATCTCGATACTTAAAATTGCTATGATAACACTATGACTTCTGATAGTGGGAACCAGTGCAACCACCATAGCAAGAAGCATGTATGCAAGCAGGGTTGCAATTATGTTTATAGAAAATACTTCATTTATAAAGTCAGTTATTTCCTCAGTGTCTCTGTATTTTGCACCCTCCCTGATACCATAGGTCGCAATTCCAAGAGCAGCAATAAGCGAGAAATACGAAATAATGGACGCACTGAAATTATACGATCCGATATTATCTACACCTAAAACTCTGGAAACATATGGAAATGTTATCAACGGAAAGATGATGCCAAGAACAGTTTTCATAGTGTTCAGTACAGCATTCACCTTTAAACTCTTAGTATTGTTCATGCAATTATTTATTATTTAATCGTTTTGACAACTTTTGCAGGATTTCCAGCAGCAACAGAAAAGCTCGGTATATCCTTTGTTACCACAGCGTTAGCTCCTATAACACATCCTTCGCCGATGCTTACATTTGGCAGTATAACAACATTTTCACCGATCCAGCAGCGCGCGCCAATAGTAACGGGCCCTTTTGAATACAGTTCTCTTTCTGAAGGATGAACAAAGCTTTCTTCGATCGTATTCTTTCCGTGTGCATGATCAGTGATAAACACATTGCTGCCAAGCAAGCACTGCTCCCCTATCGTTATTCTGTTTATTGCTCCTATATGACAGGTTGAATTGATCCTGACATCTTTTCCGAGCTCTATAAGCGGGGAAAATGTTTGCCCTAAGTACTGCGCCCAGGCTTCTATCCGGCAATCAGGCCCAAAATAACAATAATCTCCAACCTTCATATATTCAGAGCCCATAACCGCTAATCGCTTACACGCAGCTACTCTATATCCCAGGGAAGCTCCTTTGAATTTGCGTCTGGCATATAATATCCTGTTCAGTTTTTTTACTTTATACAGATTTTTACTCATTTGTAAGCATCTCATTAATATATGATCTGACATTTCCAGCAGTTTTTTCCATATCGCTATCCTCAAGATAAGCCTTGTTTAAACTCATTTTATTATCAAATGTATCATACTCATCACATATTCTTGTCAGTTCTGAAACTATCAAGTCAGGAGAGCACGATTTTATGGAAATTATGTTGTCATTAAACGAAGACAAATCTTTATTTTCAAACTGATTGTTTATCGTCCTTACACCAAAAGTAGACATTTCAAGCGGAGGATAGGATGGGTGTGGTGAAACCATAAGAGATATACCGGCATAAGCGTTAAGCATATACTCTGCATACTCATCCAGACTTACTTTTCCTTTTGAAACAATTTTATTATTCGGCAACTCAATATCTTCAAAGCCTTCTCCCAAAGATATTATTTCCCAGTCTTTTGCCTTCTGATACGAGCGTGACCATTTTTCAAGAGAATAGCGGATTATCTCAAATGCATTACGTAGTTCACTTGGTCTGCCATAAATCAGGATCTGCTTTTTTCTTTTTGCGTTTTTCTCTGCATTTTCAAGAAGTCGCTTTTTAAGTTCTATATTTAAAGACGGCGTAAAGAATGCTTCATAAGCAAAACTGTAATTATGAAGCTTAAAGAAGTCATACAGCTGTTTTGAGTTAAATATAGCTATAATCGACTCCGGCATCTCAAGGTAAGTTGAATCGGCAAGAACATATTCCGTTGACCATGCAAAGAATCCCGGTTCAAAATCCTGAATAAGGTATGCCGCTTTCCTGTTTTTTAATCCAAATGTTTCCATTTGCCATTTCAGAACCGGAATAAATGCAATAGCCGTCTTCCAGCTGGTAAAAACAAAAACATCATTTCTGGAAACAGGAATTACCTTGCCATTACTGGCAAAAAAGAGTGTTTTAGGTGCATTCGGATCATCACTATAGCCTTCAATCTCATAAGTAGTTTCTTTGTTATGTTCCTCATTGCTGATTACTATTATTCTGCATCTGTCTGTCTCTCCTGCCAGCTTGGAAAAGAAAGATAATGCTGAACTGATGCCAGCAAAAACACGGGTTTTCCTTAATGTAGGAATGACTATATTGAACCGCACATCTTCTCCCCTTTCGATGATTGGTTCAAATGTATTTATACTTGAAACATGAAAGCTGCGCGATTTCTGTAATGATTTCAGCTTCCTGTAGACAGGTATTGTCAGTTTATTGGTTTTAATGAAGTCGATCGCCTTCATCTCCAGTGTATCAAGTTTCACTTGTTTCTCCTCCATTTTTATACGTAAGCAAGAAATAAACTCTATGCTTTTCTTTCATTCATATAACTGATCATGTCAGAAAATGTTTCCCGCAAACTAAACTGTGGCTTCCATCCCCTGCTCCGAAGTTTTGTCACATCAAGGTTCATATGTAGCGTAGGTGCAAACCCCCACTCATTGCTGCTGTCTTCATTTACTATAACGCTTATCTTCCCACTGCATACTTCATCGGCTACAAGATGGGCCATTTCCATAATGGAGCAGTATGTACTCTCGTTTGCGACATTATATACAGCACAGGTCTCATCCTGACTCATAACCATCATTATTGCACGAACAGCATCACGCACATCCAGATAGTTTCGTTTTGTAAGACCTTTAGTAAGCAGTACTATATCCCGGTTCTCTATAGCGCATCTTGCAAATTCCGCAAAGACTCTCCCATCATTATACTCAACGCCCCTTCCAAAGGTCTGTGTAAGTCTGAGGACAGCCACAGGTATGCCATATTGAGAAGAATAAGATGCGCACATGCTTTCACACATCCTTTTGCTCTCAGGATAGCATGCTCTTGGGTTCATTGTATCTATATGTGCAGGGAAGCTTTCATCAACCTTGCTGTCATCTAAAAAAGTTCCGTACACTTCCATTGTCGAGAGATAAATAAACTTCTTTACCGGTTGAGTTTTCGCATATTCAAGTAATTTTTCAGTCCCGCGCAAAGCTACATCTATAGTCTCCAGCGGGTTCTCAACAAAGCCTTTGCTCGATGTCTGCGATGCTGTATGGATAATATAGTCCACTGATATGGACTGCGGTAAGTCTATCTGCCTTATATCCCCTACAACATATGATAAATACGGTATATCCTTATCGAAAATACGCTCTGCTTTTCCGGTATTTCTGACGCATCCGACAATTCTTACCGGTTTATGAGACAAGTCCTTATTATAGTTAATTATCTCCGTGGCAATGTTCTTCCCAATAAGCCCGGTAATGCCGGTAATCATAATACTTTTGCCATCAAGGAAGCTCATTACATCTCTGTTATTACACATTTCTGTTTTCCTTTTTTGCCTCATATACCGCCTTGAACATGTAATAGTCATTTGGCGTCGTTATTTTTATATTCTCATAATCAGTCTCAACGGTATAAAGCTTTGTTCCGTAAGAACTCATAAGGGTTGCGGAATCTATGGCATTATTGATTCCATCTTCCTCGGCTTTTTTATGTGTATTCCATATATCGCTGAGACGGAAACATTGAGGTGCTTTGGCATTTCTGCACATAGACCGGTCGACCACATCAAGTACCATACCATTTTCATCAACCCTGATTACCGTTTCTATTGCCTTCGAAACAGAGATGCTGTTGCCATATTTCTTTGCGCAAGCAATATTATCAGTAATAAGCTGCTCTGTAATAAGCGGCCTGACGCCATCATGAATTATAACTATGTCATTATCAGGGTCATTCGAAAAGTGTTCCGCTACTACATATATCCCATTTCTGATCGAACCCTGTCCGGTATCGCCACCTTCTATTACCGATAGGACTTTATTCAGGCCATACTCATTGCACAGGTCTCTTGAATAGTTTATGTATTCTTTTTTCGAAACTACTACAATACCATCTACCAGTGGATGAGAGTTGAATTTTTCCACCACGTGAATAAGTATAGGTTTTTCATCAACTTTAAGAAATTGCTTTGGTATTTCTGAACCCATTCTAGAGCCGACTCCTCCGGCAAAAATCACTACAAAAACCACAACTACTCCCTCCGTTTATGATGTAAATCCTAATAGCTTTATAAAAAGTGCTGTTTTGTTTCTGAAATAATGTTTCTGAAAATCCTTATCTCTTAAGAGGTGGATTTTCCCTCTTAAGTTATCTGTATTCCTATACAGCTCTACAACATGCCTTGAATAGTCATTCAGTTGATTACCGAAACAGGCCTCAAGCTCATCTGCAAAGAATCTGTAATAATTGTTTTTCTCTGAGGACAGCTTATTCCAGAGCCTTTTTATCCTGCCGGCTTCTGCCGCACCTACCACATTGGACTCATGCTGTCTATAGAGAATATATGAACCAGAATCATAGATCAGCGATCCGATCCCCGCGGCTACTGCTGCGCACCAGGTATCATGCATTCTGCTTTTAAGCAACTCTTCTGCAGGAAACTTTGATCTGATTTCAAGCAAAAGGCTTCTTGTCATTACCATCGTACAGCCGGCAAGATAATTCTTATCAATTATATTCAGCACATCGGTAGGCGGTATAAAACTGTATCTCATACCGCACTTGTTGCCTTTAGCATCAACAAGGATCTGATTAGATGAGTAAAGCACAGGCCGTTCTGGATCACCTATCATCTGAACTGCATAGAGCAGCTTCTTTCCAATCCATATATCATCCTGGTCAGCGAATGCATAGTAATCGGCATCAGGTGAAACCTCTTCCATAAGTTTTACAAACGATAATGCTGGACCTACGTTTTCTCCTTTAATTAAAGTCAGCCTCTCTCCATATTGATGAAGTATTTGCAGCGTAGAATCTGACGACCCGTCATCACGCACCAGAATCCTTACTTTTACCCCTTCCTGTGCAATGATGCTGTCAATTTGCTCTTTTAAAAACCTTTCCCCGTTATATGTGCTTAGTAATACTGTTACTAAAGGCTTTTTCATACGTAATCTCCGATTCAGATAGGATTATTTTACTATCTTAGATAAGTTGGTTCTGATAAATTGCCATAAAAGTGAACTCAAACCAATTTGATGTTGGTGCATAGTGTATGAACATCATCAGGTAAAAGTATAGTCCGTAATACAAAGCTGTTAGTCTGGTAAACAGATTGTAATTCTTTACTTCTATATCAATGGAAGCCCGTGATATCAGAGATAATCCGCAAACAAGAGCGACTCTTGACATTCGTTCAAGTTCCATGGAAACTACAATTTCTCCGAAGCCGAACAAGCTATACAACAGAACGCACCTAAGCAATATATCCATTGCTCTTCTATTTGGAGAATTTATATCATTATTCCTGACCGCGCGCATGACCAATATGCAAAGAACAGCGAATACTATTCTGAATGCAAATACACAAATAATATATCCGCCCAATCTGATTCCTGATGAAGTATAATCACCCGCCTTTCCAATGATTCCAAGTGAAATCATCTTATTGATAATTCTGTTTCGATACAAAAACATTACAATCAATCCCGCCAGCGCCAGTACAGCCAGTTTTGGGGTTTGTGAAATTATCGTTTCTTTCTTAATCAGTGATAAATATATAATAACAGCGCTGACTGCACTGAAATGGAACCCACACGCTATAATGATAAAAATGATGCTATATCCTAGATACCTCTTTGCTCTGGTTTCGTTAAAGTTTATCAGTTCGTATATTGCTACAAGGATCAATGCGTTAGATAACAGCGTCCTGACCTGTATAACATCCATAACAAAAGGATAAACAAAGTAAAAACTCAAAATGCAGTTTGGGTGTATCGATAACTTCCAAATTGCGTACCCTAGTATTGCAAAGCCAATTCCATATAAGATAAATCTAAAGCCTTGATAATCACAGCCTATACTCTCTGCAAATCGAGCAACCGCCCAGTAAAGTGGTTCCGAGATGGTGCCTTGATAATTGTACATGTGTGTGTAGCCATTATAATAATTGATATAGTCCGGATTATCCGTATTGCAAGAAGCAACCAGCCACAAATATAAAAGCTGGATTACATACAGAGTTCTGCTTTTTTTAAAAATAGCAGAGAAGCAGAATATTAGAATTCCCAAAAAAAGGATATACACCGGATGCGGCTCCCCTATCAATTATTCTTTAACTAATCATATATGTGCGTGACAAATCATCAGAAGTGTCTTTCCCTCTCGTGTTCTGGAGGTATTTTCATATAATCAGGGCCATAGTTGTGTCTCAGATATTCTTCCTCCTGATTGATCGTCCATGCTCCTATTCCACAGAAATCAGTTCTCTTAAGAGGGAAAAATACGTTGCTATCCTGCAGCTCCCCGAAATAATGCCATCTTCCTGTAGCGCTGGTGCATAGCTTTCCTTTTTTTTTGTAGCAAACGGCCTTATCAATTTTGCCTTGTATACTATCTATAGCTTTTTTCCGATAAACCCATGCTACTGTTTTTCGAATATAATAATTAATATATCCGGATGCAGACTTCTTCAGAGAAGCAGCCATCTCAGGAGAGCAATAGTCATCAAATGACTTGCTTCCTTCAATAAACATCAAGGCATTACTTTTAATTCCCTTCAAGGTCCGCCTAACAATATTGTCGGGAGCATAATCAATCGGGAAAACATCCAGACATAGAGTTTTATCGGAATCAATGAATTGTTCTGTCGGTTCTTTTTTATATATATGTATGAATCTGGCATCAGATCCATCTTTATAACCTGGTGCTTTCAGCGCATATTCTTTTCCCAATACAGAATCAAATATTTCAATAAATCTGTCATATTCCTCACGTGCCATCCCTAAGTCCATATCATCGTCCCACGGAATAAAGCCATTATGCCTTACTTTTCCCAGTAAAGTTCCTCCCTGAAGGAATAATCTAAGTCCATTTTTTTCGCATGCATCATAAACGTCCTTGTAGATAAGCAGAAGATTCTTCTGTACTTCCTCTACTGGAACCTTACTCCCCTTCTCATCTGTTTCTGCAGAACCTATCCTGCTAAGGACAGATTTAATAGATAAATTGTTCTTCATGCGAAAACCTCTCTATAATAATTCCTGTGCGTATTACTAATCATGCAGACTCTGCATGATTGCTTCTATCGTCTCCTGAACTATTGCACGCTTATCGAAATGAGCTTCCATGTATTTACGGCCTTCTAACCCCATAGCAGCCTTTTTTTCCTTAGATAAATGCAGGAACTTTTCCATAGTATCCTTAAGACTATCTGCATTTCGCACTTTACAAAGAAAACCGCTAACGTTATCCAGAACCGCCTCCATGCACCCAGGGATGTTGCTTGTAATTACCGGTCGTCCTGATGATGCACTTTCCAGATTTGTATTCGCCATGCCCTCGTGATAACTTGGGAGAACAAAACAATGACTATTCTCAATGAACGGTCGTACATCTGCTTGTTGCCCATAATAGTATAACCAGCCTTCTTTTTCGTACTGCTCAAAGATGTCACTGTAATCTTCTTCGAAAGATCCTAATACATCGAGAACACACTTCTCTCCCTTCTCAACAAGTTCACGAACTGCTTGTAACAGCTCATCGATTCCTTTTTCCTTCATTATCCTGCCAATAAACAGGAACCGTGTAGGATCATCACTGTCAGGATATTTCTTGAGAGAAAAAAGGTCCAGATCTACGCCTGCGCCATTCAGCACATGTGCCTGTCTCTCTTTAATGATTCCGGAATTAACAAACAACTCTTTATTTGCGTTGTTTTCAAAGAATACTACTTTCGCTTTTTTAAGTGCGATTTTATTTAGTTCTGTCACTAAAAACTTTAAAAGCCCTGGATTATCAAAGGCTGTCCCAAGTCCGGTAATATTCGCACAGTAAGGAATCCTTAGTAGCCTGCATGCGAATCCGCCATATATGTTCGGCTTAATCGTATATGAAATAACTGCATCCGGTTTAACAGACTTTAAGTTCCTGATATATCTCGTTAATAATAGCAAATCAGAAACAGGATTGGTGCCTCTCCTGTCAATAGGCACCTCAATTAGTTCCGCGCCAAGCGCTCTGAGATTATCTACATCCATATCAAAGGGTGTAAGTGCAGTAACATTTACACCCTTATTGACCAATTCTCCAATCAGGTTCCTCCTGAACAGGTACAGGCCATTTGAATTGTTTGCTATTATTGTTATTTTCATTTCACCTAGAATTTATGAATGACCACACTGTCATACATCATCATGACAACATTCTCGTCATAATCTCCAATAGACGCTTTATTTGCTTTGCCTTGCAGATTGTTTTCTATTAATTTTATAAAATCAACGCCGGCGCCATAGGCATGAAGATAAGCGCCTCCAAACCTTGGATTTATTTCTGAAAGATAATACACTCCATCTTTATAGAAAAAGTCTGCATCAATAGGACCATTAAACTCAAACAACGGCAAAAAAGCTTTAATAAAGCTAAACAGCTTTTGGTCCCTAAAGGAAATTGTCTTATTCGCGCCGCCAATAGTCGTCGAAATCTTCTTTTTTGAAAAAACAGACACAGGCAAGTGTGAAATCGTATCAATATAAATGTCTGCGTCCAGATCCTGTCCGTCCATGTATTCCTGAGCTATCAGACTGTCATCTTCCAGAAAACTATTTTTGAGAGTTTCAAAATCTTCGATCTTTTTTGCGCCAACGCTCCCGCTTCCCATTCTTGGTTTTATAAATATTGGAAAGGCAACTTCGTTATTCAAGATAGCCCTTTCTGCATCAACATAAGAGCCCCATGTCATTACTGTGTTGATGCCGTTTTCCCTTAGGTATTCGAACATTTTGTATTTATCAAAACAAAGTTCAGCTGTTCTGACGGATGGTGCTAATACTTCCACCCCGATATTTTTGAATTTCTCTCTATTCCTCGCCAGAACCAAAATTTCCGGATCGATAAATGTAGTAATTACATTTATCCTTTCCTTGACACAGATATCCAATAAAACATCTATATAATTATCCGCATCTATTCTTGGAACAAGGTAATATCCATCCGCTAAATATAGTGCAGGCGCGTATTGGCTGTTGTCGGTAGCAATTATTCTTGAGCCCTCTGTCATGGACTTGCGTATATCCTTGATTAGCTCACACCTTCTGCCTGCACTGCACATTAAAAAATTCATTTTGTAGCCTCCTCCGACAGCATGGAACCATATTTTTTTTCATAGTATTCTCCAGTACCCCACAATTGCGCCATTGGTTCATTTTCCATTTCCATTTTAAAGTCCTTCAACATGGTTAGGTAATCATACTGTGGGTCATAATGCAGGTCTTTCGCTGTTTTTTCCCAGTCCAGAATCGACTGCAATGTGTCTGGCTTGGTGGGATCATAGCCAACCTCTGACTTGTTATTTTCTGGAGAAAACACCTCAACTATTCCTCTAATCATTTCTTCAAGAGATACTCTGTGAGGGCTTCCAATATTATAAAAACCTCCTTCTAAATCAGACTTTGCAGCATTCACTACAACTTTAACAAAGTCTTTTATATACACCATCTCTTTTACTCTGTTCGGATTGCCATAAATATTGATCGGCTCTCCTTTTGCAGCGCGATCCATTAACCCTCTGTATGGCATTTTACGCATTATCCCATCAGCAAAATGATATGCATTCGGGTGATACTGATAAATAGTAAAGAAACGTAATATGAACCTCGATATTCCATACTCATTATGGTAGTTCTCTATTAAATCGACCGCGGCATTCTTTGCAATTGCATATATGCTATGGTCTCCTGTAGGAGGAAAGGACCTTGGTGCGTCAGCATCAATCGGCTCACCGGTTTCATGATAAGCGAATAAATCATACGGAGTAGTTGGAAATATGATCTTCTTGCACTTTTCTTCTTTCATAAACTCCAGAACATTTACCGTTGCTTCTGTAATAGTCCGTATCAATTTCTGTGGATTAAAAGCGCATCTTGAAGGCAGTTCCCCTGCAAAATCAGCAACAATTTCTATGCTCAGCCCCTTCAGTTGATTAAAAGATTCTATATCGGTAATATCAATAGAATAATACGGAATACCTCTATCCTCAAAAAAGGAATTGTCTGAGGCTCTTCTTCCGGCAGCTACAACGTCAAAGCCTGCGTCTTTCAGCGCCAATGCAGAGTATGCCCCAAGATTGCCTGTAGCACCTAATACTAACACCTTTTTCCTATTCATCTGGTAATCACCCCTTTTGTATCTACTGCATTGATTGTGCTGTATTTATTCGATAGTATTCTTCCGTTTTCATTCTTCGTCTTACAAGCTGCAACTCGTTATTACTGTCGACATATACGTCAGGAAGATACCTTATAAAAGGTCCTCCAAATGTCATCGAATATGCTCCAACTCTTTGATATATAATTTTGTCACCTGCTTTTAGCTCTGGTTCATTCATTAAAACCATTAAACGGTCATGATCCATGCATGTATATCCGCAGATTATTTGCTTTTCCTCATATTTTCTCTTTTCCCCGTCTTTATATGAGATTGAATAGAGATATCCATTTTTTATCCAGAGAGGATCTATATGAATTCGGCTCCCATCAGTGGTAATGATTCTTGAGCAATTCGTATCCTTCACATCAACAACTGTTGTGTGCAATTCCACAGTTGATCCTATCAGTGCTGATCCAGGTTCTGCCAGCAGCAAAGTATTTCTAAGACGAGGGGTTCTTTTTATAATTGATGTAATAACGTTGAAGTATTCAGATGGTGTGGTTTTTCCTGGGACACCCCCAAAAAATCCACCCCCAAAGTCCAGATAGCAGGGCTCGATCTTATACTTATCTACGACTGCAACTACATACTCTGCTATAGCTCTATACACATTCAGGCTTCTTGTTATGCTATTACAATGAAGGTGTACTCCTATTTTTTTAATATCACATTGGTTTTTTATCTTCTTTAAAGCTCTTTCGAAACTACCATTTTCAACGGAAAAACCAAAACGAAATCCATCTTCTGTATACTCAATATCTTTACTTGAGAAAAGCGCTGGGGGTATATTTAGCCTGATCCCGATTCGGTTGCTGTATATATTGCATGATTGGATTACATCGAGATCAGACTCTGAATCGATATTTACATACGAATTGTTCTTTAAGGCAAACTCTAAATGTTCTTTTCCTTTGATTGGTCCATTAAAAACTATATTTTCTGGATTAAAGTCGCACATTATCGCCAAATCATACTCTTCATCAGAAACGACTTCTGCCATAACCCCTTTTTGATTCATAAATCTCAATATCCAAGGTAAAGAGTTTGTTTTTACAGAATATGAAAGCTTTACTCGTTCCCAATTGCATTGCATGCCTTCTATAAATGTATCTGTATTTTGCTGAAGCAAATCTCTATTTATCAGAAAATAAGGGGTCTCGATATCGTTGTTATTCATCCTCGTCACCTGTAAATTCCGTCATCGTAAATATAGAGGTTGAATCTGTATTAATTCCATCTCGTTTTAATACAAGCATCACTGTATCCCAAATAATTTTTGTATCAAGAGCGAGGGAAATATTGTTTACATAGAATATGTCTAGTTTAAATCGTTCTTTCCATGTAATGCAGTTTCTTCCCTGGACTTGTGCATATCCTGTAAGCCCTGGCCTAACATCGTGCCTGTGTTTCTGTTCCTCATTATATAAAGGAAGGTACTTAACAAGCAGTGGTCTTGGTCCAACTATTGACATATTGCCAATAATTATATTTATTAACTCCGGTAGTTCATCCAGGCTCGTTTTTCTTAAAAAATCTCCATATTTTGTGATTCTTTGAACATCAGGGAGTAGGTTACCATCGGCACCCTTTTTATTATTCATAGTTCTGAATTTGATCAGCTTGAATATTTTTTCGTCTTTTCCTGGCCTTTCCTGTACAAAAAAGGGATTACCGCCCATGCTAAATGATCCTGCGATGGTCAGAAGTGCAAATAAAGGAGACAAGCAGACAACAGCCACAGAAGATAATGAAAAGTCGAGTAATCGTTTAATATATTTAGTGTACATTTCTTCTTATTTAAAACATTCTCTAACGGTTTCAATAATTACATCTATTTGTTCTATTGTCATTTTGTTATCACTTGGCAGGCACAGACCTCTTTCAAAGATATCCGCTCCGACATCCATCATGCCGGTTTCCTTGATGTATGCGTTACTGCGCGCCCTGCCGCTTCCGTTAGCTGTAATGAACGGATTCATTCTGTAAATTGGCTGCATGTGCATAGGCTTCCATATAGGACGGCCTTCTGCGTTTATAAGAGCTATCGCTTCCAGTATCTCAGTCGGGCAGCTCTTACCGGCTTCCGGAATATAGAGTGCATCCTTCTCTCCTCTGACCTGTCTGCACATGGCATCCTTGTTGATGATTATGCAAGAAAGCCAGAAGTTTGGCTCTGACTTGCTCTCGTCATATGGATTCATCTGTACAGGAAGCCCTTTGAAGCCTTTCTTATATCTCATGTAGATCTCTTTTTTCTGTGCGATATGTTCCTCAAGATACAGATACTGTCCTCTTACAACACCGGCAATGACATTGCTCATGCGGTAATTGTATCCAAGCTCCTCATGCTGATACCATGCAGCGTCCTCTCTGCTCTGGGTGCTCCACTTGCGCACTTTATTTGCGTCATCTTTGTTATCTGTCAGGAACATTCCACCAGCAGACCCTGTGATGATCTTGTTTCCATTGAAAGAGATCGCGTTGAAATCTCCAAAGCTTCCAGTCTGCTTTCCTTTATATGAAGCTCCAAGAGACTCCGCAGCATCCTCAACTATAAGTGCTCCGTGCTTGTCACATATTGCTCTTATCTCATCTACCTTGCCTGGTGTGCCGTATAGATGTACAAGCACTACAAGTTTGACATCAGGGTATAATTCGAAGGCTTTTTCGAGTGCAACCGGGTCCATATTCCATGTATCATATTCTGTATCGATAAATATGAGTTCTCCGCCTTCATATGCAACAGGATTTACTGTTGCATCGAACGTCATGTCAGAGCAAAACGCCTTATGGCCTTCGAGCGCTCCATGGCCAGCCGTAGGCTGCCCGTATAGCCTCTCACCTGCCAGTTTGATAGCCATGTGCAAAGCAGCAGTACCGGATGCAAGTGCTACTGAATACCCACATCCGATTTTTTCACACGTAATGCGCTCTACTTCATTTATATTGGCTCCGACTGTGGACATCCAGTTTGTCTCGTACGCTTCCTGCATGTATTTGAGTTCTTCTCCATGCATGGTAGGCGAGGCAAGCCATAGCTTGCTTTCAAACGGTTTTATCTTTGTATCTTTTTTGAACATATTATCTCTCTTTCCCTTATAACTGTTCTGTCCTTTTTGCAAGCATCTCCAGCATTTGTCTTTCATAGGCGACTGTTTTTTTTGTTGTCCCGTGTCTGCCTGCGTCATGATAAGTTGTCACATAGCTTGCTACTATGTCTCTTATGTCATCTTCGTTGTCTTCATATGCTGCGTCAAACAATGCCGGCAGTTTCTTTATGAATTCATCTTCATCAAACGGGATAGGGCTACCAATATTTATAAGATCATTGGATGTTCTGGTCATGCCCTCTTCATCCATCAGGCGCTCTTCAAATAGTTTCTCTCCTGGTCTGAGCCCTGTGTAGACCACTTGTATATCCTCATCTGGCTTGAATCCGGATAGTCTTATCATGTTTCTAGCTAAATCATCAATCTTTACGGGCGTTCCCATATCCAGGACAAAGATCCTTCCGTCTTCCCCGAATGTTGCTGCCTGCAACACTAGTGCTGCCGCTTCAGGAATAGTCATAAAATATCTTATTATGTCTGGATGTGTAACTGTCACAGGTCCTCCTGCAGCTATCTGCTCGCGGAATCTCGGTATCACAGATCCATTAGATCCCAGAACATTGCCGAATCGCACTGCAACAAAGCTTGTCCGCGGTCTCTCCGGAGGTGCAATGGCATGACGTTTATCTGACTGATTCTTGTCCTCCCCCGACATGAACGTGCCGGTATCTGTATGCATATCAGGCAGTTCGTTTGCCTTTCCTTCAGATATCTTTTTCGCGAATGACTGGATTATCATTTCGCAAAGCCTTTTACTGGCGCCCATTATATTGACTGGGTTGACGGCTTTGTCAGTGGATATGAGAACAAATTTTTCGCAGTCATATGCCATAGCGGCATAGGCACAGAAGTATGTGCCCATTACATTGTTCTTTATGGCCTCGCAAGGACTATCTTCCATAAGAGGCACGTGCTTATGTGCAGCCGCGTGGAATACTATGTCCGGTCTGTACTCTTCGAATATCTGTTTTACTCTGCGGCTGTTACGCACAGAACCTATCAGTGTGACTATATCAAGTTGCGGATATTTATCTGTCAATTCCAATTTTATCTCATGGGCATTGTTTTCATATACATCAAATATGATGAGTCTCTTAAGACCCGGAGCCTTTGCTACTTGCCTGCAAATCTCCGATCCTATACTGCCTCCGCCTCCTGTCACCAGCACAGTTTTACCGTACAGATACTCTCTCACTTCTCTTGAGTTCATCTTTACGGGTTCTCTGCCTAGAAGATCTTCAACATCTACCTTCTTGAGAGAACTCACCGTCACATCGCCGAGCGCCAACTGATATATTCCGGGCAGATTCATTATCTCGCAGTCTGTCTGTCTGCAGATATCTATTATCTTCTTGCGTTCTTTTGCCTCAATGCTTGGCAGTGCAATGTATATCTTGTCGATATCATATTTTTTTACAGAATCAATGATCGCGTTTCTGCCACCGGCTACAGGCACTCCTTCGACCTCTCTGTTCCACTTGTTTTTATTGTCATCGATAAAGCAAGCTACTTTCTCGTCGAACTTGCCCGATCTTACGATGTCCCTATGCAGCATTTGACCGGCTGCGCCTGCGCCGATTATCATTATATTATCTGCGTATTTTTTAGCCCTTGCAGCTTTGAGTAATAGAATAAATCTGTATGAAAACCTGATTGCTGTGGTCAGGAAATACTGAAGAGCTATACCCATCGCATAGTATGAGAGGGGCATGCGGTTCATCTCAAATCCCATCTGTGCTGTGATCGTATGGATAGCGATAATCGATCCTGCAATGTGGAGCACTCCCGTGACAACTGTCGCTGCTGTTATGCGCTGAAGCTCTGTAAAGCTGGCAAATCGCCATATGCTTCTATATAACTTGAAAGCCCAGAATACCATAAGACAAATCATCACATATAACGGAGCAAATTTCAGCCAAGTCTGAAAGTAATATGATGGAATGGTGCTGTATCTGAAATCAAATCTCAAAAGTAAGGCAATAAAAAACGAGAAGGTGACTGCTATTGCGTCATATAGCATTAGAAACAATGCTATAAACTGCCAATGCTTCAACCTTCTACCGTTATTGTTGTCGTTTGCTTCCACCATTATTCTCCCGAATAAATAACATTAATGGCCATGATGTATGACCTATTTTTTTCTTCTTCATATTTCATATAATGATATCTTATTATTGGAAAAACTGCAAATTACAGCAATTAACATATCACTTTAATATTATTAATCTCAATTATTAAATATAACTTGTTTTACGAAAATGGTTTTTTGAGTAGCTTTCTCTTACCATGTCCGCATATAACTTAATGCTATGATCTTCTACAAGCGGTTCTCGGTATATTCCCAACAAATCTTCAATCTCTGCGTTTGGTGCTCCGTCCGCGTATCCTCGTCTGCATTTTTCTTCAAGATCTTCAATCGATTTAGTTCTATAGTGATTGATCCTGAAAACATCCCTGTGGTTGTGCGCCGTGAAAGCTCTTCCAGAATTTGGTACATAGGCATGATGGTTATCGACAGGTTCTTTTGTCTCATCGACGGCAAAGAGCCCTTTCTTGTACTTAGAATAATGCGTATGATGTATGCACTCTACCTGCGCAGGTTGTACAACGCTTTTCACATGTCGGTTGATTATGCTGTCATAGTCTGCAGGTGTAGTAGTGTAATTGTCCATCACCAAACCTTCAGGACGTCTATCATGTCCGTTTGGGCCAAACATGATCCAGTTGGCGCACACTCCTGGGAAGCACTCATATTCCCTGAGTTGATCCGGCATATTCCCTTTTGGCGAAAACAGGAATTCATCAGCATCGATTATTGCGAGCCATTTTGTCTTTTTCCTTGTTCTTCTCACAGCATCCATGTATGCAGCTGTCTGAACATTGTCTCCACCCCAACGCCTATATACTACACTGCCGTTCGCAAGGAATGGCTTCAGCACTTCAAGCAAATCATCAGTCGAATCATTATCGTATACATATATTCTGTCCGCTCCGGTAGCAAAGTAAAATAAAAGGAATTCTTTCATGTACCTTGCCTCGTCCTTCACTATCACAACAACTGAATAATAGTCTTTTACGCAACGTGGTGAATTGTCTATCACTTTATGATGCCCAATTTGTTGTATCCCTACTCTATAGTAGCGGATCTTGCAGCGAAGGTTGATGGAATATCTCCAAATTATGCTGTTTTCGATAGCGTTTAGTATCTCTGCGCATATAGAAGCTTTCTTCTCGATTTGCTCCTCTTTGATAAATTCACAGTACAACCTTTTGGCCTTCATATTTAAAGCGAAATACAAGCGCAACTTCCATGAACGTCTGATTCTCTCAAGCGTTTCGCTATTATTCATCAATTCAAGTTCAATATCTGTCATAGATTTTAACCACTCCTTGCTGCCTTAGTAGAAGGTCCCGGATGCATCCCTAGTAGTTTATGATTTGATTGTATAATAATAGTATTAATTATTTTGGTGTTTGAAGCGCATCAACATCTTTATAGGTTATGACAAGCGCTACATTTCAACACACTCACTTTTTGAAAGGTTTACGCATATTCTTTTTCTTCGGCCTATCAAGTTCAAAACTAGCGTTTTCTGTAGAAAAATTCGGGTTATAATATGGGTCACCTTCTGACAGCTCGTCCTGCCAACGATTACGGAACAAACTGTACTCAGCTTCACTACGGCGCTTCTTACATTCCGTGTCGTCAATGCCACGGGACTTGCTTTCATAGTGATACAGCTCAGCAAATGGGGTCCACACGACAAGGTATCCCTCCTTGCGAACCCTCATACAAAGATCTATGTCATTCAGGGCGACAGCAAAATCCACATCTACCCCTCCGACTTCATCAAAGACATCTTTTCTCATCAGCATGCAAGCTCCCGTCACGACCATAAGATTCTGCGCATAGCAGAGCCGTCTCATATATCCTCCACTCCCGCGATCTACACCAGAAAATGCATGACCAACGGTATTTGCAAGACATAATATGGCTCCTGCATGTTGTATGGTGTCATTAGGATAATACAACATTGAACCAACAATCCCCACTTCTGGTCGCTGGGCGTGCATCAGCATCTCCTCTATCCATTCCGGAGTGATTACCTCTGTATCGTTGTTAAGTAGTAGCAGATAGTCACCAGCTGCTTCCGATGCTCCGAAGTTGTTGAGCTCTGCCCAGTTAAAACCATTGCCCGACCAGGTGATGATCTTCACGTTGTCATACTTCTTCAACAATTCTCTGTAATATCTGAATGTTGCAGGCTCCCTGCTGTTATTTTCAACTACTATGATCTCATAATTCGGATATGTGGACTTCTTCATTATGGAATCGATGCAGCACTGTAGATCATCAGTGTGGTCGAGGCTCGGGATTATAATGCTGACTTTGGGTAAATGCTACGGCAGAGCATAGGATACCCGGTATATAGTCGGATTCCCTTTGGCGTTTTCAATGGTTGCGTTAATTCCCTCAGATTCAAGAAAACTCCGAACCGCTTTTTTCCCTGATTCTCCTGCATATGGTTTATTGTCTTCTGTCTGCGCACTCGAGTCCCCGTGTGATCTCCAGTAATACAGGACTTCAGGTATATGTTCTATCACTTTTGCCTTTTTTGTGAGTCTCAAAATCAAGTCATGATCCTGAGCGCCGTCAAACCCTTCCCTGAACCTGCCACAAATGTCCAGCAATTCGCGTCTGAACGATGTGAAATGGCATATGTAATTATTCGCCTTCAGATTGTCAGGTGCATAATCAGGCTTGAAGTGGATGTTTTTTATATCGTTGATATCCGAGCCCCGAAAGGTCAGCTCATCAGTATATACGATGTCAGCACCCTTTTCACAGATTGCCTTCATGGTCTCATGCAGCGCGGCTGGGTGCAGTAAATCGTCGTGATCGAGTATCGAGATGTAATCACCATCTGACATGTCTATGCAGGCATTCGAATTACCCGCTATGCCGAGGTTTTCACCCAACCTGCGGTACTTGATGCGACTGTCCATGGTCACGTATTCACGACAGATTTCTTCAACATAAGGATACCCATTGTCGCTGCCGTCTGCCATGCATAGCTCCCAGTCATGATATGTTTGCGCCAAAACTGACTCTATCATCTCCCGGAGATACGTTTCATCCGTGTTGTAGAGCGGTGTAATGATGCTGAATATGACGGTTTTATCGAAACTGTGGTGTCTCTTGGCCTCGAGTTCCTCTTCAGTAAACAGTGGTACTGCCGCCCATTCTTTGAACGTTACCGTTCTCCTAATTTGTCGCTCAAAGAATCTCAAAGTCTTCCGTGCGGTTTTCCTTATACCGTACAGTTTAAGATTTGTAATCCCTATCCGTAGCAAATGCACTCTTTTTTTCTTGCTCTTTTTTAAATTACTGCCACCTTGCATTATTTGTATTCCCCGTTCAACACTTCTTTCTGTTCACAGCGTAAAACAACCGGAGCTTTCGCGAATGTCTTGTGTTTTCAAGGGTCTCGCTGTTATTTTTCAGTTCGAGTTCAATGTCTGTCATGATCTCCTATTACTTCCTTATATGTGTCAATAAGTGTGTCCGCAATACTCTTTGGATCATGTCTCTTCAACGCGGTTTTTACCTCGTTCTCTGAGATTTCCTTGAGAAGTTTCCGGTCCCGGCAGATATCTGCTATAAGAAAAGCGAGGGTGTGCGGTTCGTTGTAAGGATAAAGAAACCCAGTCTTTCCGTCCTCTACCAGCTGTGGCACCCCTCCCACATTCGATGAGATGATGGGACAGCCTATAAGCTGTGCCTCGCATATCGAATGGGGTGAATTGTCAATGATAGACGGATGGATGCATAAATCCGCGTCCGTCATCTCGCGGATCAGCATATCGTCATCAAGCATCCCGATCAGTTCTATGTTGAACTCGCTTCCATTTATGCCCAGTCGTTTTTCAGCCATTCTGAAAGCCTCTTTTTGTCCGGCTATCTTCCAGGTAAAATCGATGTCTGTCAGTTCTTTTAATATTTTCGCAGCACGAAGCACGATGCCTACCCCTTTGCGTATGTCGCCTGAAGAGTGTGAGAACAGCCTCAGTTTGCCACTGAAGTGGTATTCCCAGCATCCGGCAGCATCGATTACTGACTGCTTGACAGCCTCGGGAACATTGAAATATCTCGCGCCCGGCGAGTAGTATCTCACGATCTTTTCATCCCAGTTTGTTCTGCCCAGATAATAACGGTTGGCGGCCATGACCCTGCATTCTGACTCCATCCTTGTCGCTTCGGCATCATATGGCCTGCGTCCTGACAGTGACAACAGTGCCCACTTCCCATACTGCAGAATCGAGGGTTCTTTATAATAGCCCGGAATCATTCCAAGTGACATGAAATAAATGTTGAGGAAGCCCATCATATGTATGATCACAGGTATGTCTGTCTTTTCGGCTATTCTTCCATATGGCCATTCCGCGCCAAAACACTGTATCACATCGGGCTGGAAATCATCGATGATGCGAACAAGCTGAGTGTAAGCCTTTCGCCAGTCCTTCGCTCTCGATCCGACCCTCATATCTGCATGGACCGGATAATAGCTGACGCCGTCCTTTTCAACAAAGTCGTTGTGTCGATCGTCTGCCATGAATGCAATCGCCAGTTTTATACGATCGCCCCCATAGCGGATCATAACACTCTCATGCCTGGCAGTAAGGTTTGGGGTGCCCTCTCTGCTCTGAAGGGAACATTCACATGATATCCATAACACTCTCATTTAGAGCCTTCCTTTCCCTTCTTGCTCAGCCATTCTTTAGCCTGTGAAACTATTATTTGGCATTCGCTTGCAAAACTCTTATCAATTGTTCCGGTTATCAGCAGTGTTACTGCAGTTACAGCAAGGGATATGCAGCCGTTAGCGAAAATGTCCACTATAGTATTGCTCAATGAAAGCCTTATCTTCCCAATGACAACAAGTGCTACTGCAAATATCAGTATGTTTGAGTAATTCTTTATGTAAAAAGTCTTCGCGGATCGCTTAAAAACATACTTGAAGAGTATGTGAGGCTCCACAATATCACAGATAACGATCGTAGTGATGATGGTAGCTGCGATGACACCCGTTACTGCGTATTCCGGCGGAAGCACCTTCACCAGAGCTATCGACAGGACCAGATTCAACAAACCTTCGGCGACCGGCTTCCATCTGTCGTAGTAGAAAGTTCCCGATGCGTCTCTGAATGTCAGCTGCGAATAGCGCATGTACCCGGTGAACGAATTGAGAGCGATCACGAAAGAGACCACTTCGGGCATGAGCAGATCGTTGCCGAACAAGATGCTTATAACGCTGTCTATAACAGCGAAATAGCCCAGAAAGAAGGTGACTCCAAGTATAAAATTAAGGCTGTAAAAATGTTCGAAGTTTTTCTCGATCTCTGTTTCACTCTCAGACGCACAGAGATGCCCCAGCACTGATGTAAGAGGGGTGAAAAAAAGCGAAATAATGCTTGTGGCCGCAGCTGCCACAGCTGTGTAGTTCGAGTATCTGCCAAGTACTGCTACTCCGATAAAGGCAGATATCACCATTCCGTCCACAGCTCCGACCAGTATGCCCCCGGCCTTATGCATGAACATGGCCTTGATGTTTCGGGTGACTTCAGCGCTCGTCTCGCTGTCCAATGATTCTCGCACTGCAATGATGTCCGGGTGCAGTTTCTTCACAACACGGTCAGTGATTCCCCAAACGAAAACTGTCTCTATGATCTGGCATATGAGGAAGATCTCAAAAGACCTGAAGATTAGCAGGGTCGCTATCTGCAGCGCGTATCTTATGAGCCTCGACAGTGTGGCGATTCCCGTGGTGATGTAGTTATCTTTGTGAGCTTCGATCAGAGAGGTCTTGGCGCCATACAGATACGAAAGCACAACTGAAATCAGTGTTAGGAAAAATGTCGTGTAGACATTGATATCAAGTGTGTTGTAGTCGCTCATGAGGCGTGGCAGGAAAGGCATGACCGCGAGTCCCGCTGCGAATATGATCGCTCCGATGATGCGGTAGAGTTTGCGGTAGAGGCAATAAAGCGCAGCGACTTTGCGCTTGTCTCCTTCGACGATAGGACTATACATCGAGAAGACTATGGCACTTCCCACACCGAGTTCCGCAACGGAAAGAAGGCCGAGGACGCTTCCGTACAGGGCATTGATACCATTAGCCTCATTGCCTACGCTGATTATCAGAAGTCTCCTAATATAAAGCGCGACAAGCAGGAGCAGGATCCTGCTTGATATGGATGTTCCTATATTCAGTAAGCCTCTTCTCTTGTCCACTTTTTTGTGTCTTCTGTCTCTTGTCCCGTATTACAACGTCTTCATATTCTCATTCGCCCGAGCAAATTTCTCAATCACTTCATGCCCCAGTTGTCCGCCGGCACCGGTAACGAAAACAGTCATTCTGCGTACTTTCTTACTATCTCATTACATCCTCATTACTTCCATTAACGTAATCTTAATATTACACATGGCACTCCTTTTTTCAAGAAAAGCAGTATGAAATATCTGGGCATGCAAAAAGGACCGAGCCCTGTTAAATACAGGCTCCGATCCTTGTCATATTTGTTTTGTATAGATATTTGCAGATATCGGCTACAGCACCACTTTACCTTCAAGCACTGCTTTAAGGCGCTCGCCATAAGGGCTCTTGCCATAACGCTTGACGCTCTTGGCAAGCATCTCGTCATCAATCCATCCCATGTGGTAGGCTATCTCCTCTGGCGAAGAGATGGTCATGCCCTGATACTGTTCTATCATGCTAACGAAATCGGTTGCCTTCTGCAGGCTGTCGAATGTGCCGGCATCCATCCACGTATAACCGCGACCCAGCAGCTGCGCATTGAGTCTTTCTTCCTGCAGGTACATATCATTGAGAGTCGTGATCTCAAGCTCACCTCGCGCAGACGGTTTAACAGCGGCTGCCATGTCGCTGACGCCCTTTGGATAAAAGTAGAGACCGACAATAGCGTAGTTGCTCTTCGGCTGTTTTGGCTTTTCCTCAACTGAAAGCACTTTGACAGAACGACCGCTTTCATCATTTTTCTCAAATTCCATAATGCCAAAGCGCTTAGGGTCTTCAACGTAGTATCCGAATATCGTGGCTTTGCCGGCTTCTGCATCTTCACGCGCGTCTCTCAGTTTGTGATTGAGACCGTTACCGTAGAAGATGTTGTCGCCGAGCACCATCGCGCATGCGTCATCTCCAATGAAATCTCGCCCTATTGTGAACGCCTGCGCAAGCCCCTCCGGCTTCTCCTGAACGGCATATGAGAGCTCGACCCCGAATTTGGAACCATCGCCCAGAAGCTGCTCTATCCTCGGAGTGTCCTCAGGAGTGCTGATAATCAGTATCTCTTGGATTCTAGCCAACATAAGCGTTGACAGTGGGTAAAAAATCATTGGCTTGTCATACACCGGTAGTAACTGCTTTTCCTTTCATGTCAGTGATCTCCTTTGAGTCGTCTGTTTGCGCGCACGTTGTTTACGCTTTGATTGTATCATACTTTCAGCAATAGTATTTCCAAAGAATACAACAAGACTCGCAGGTGTATCATTCTTATATTCCTTTTAATCGCCTCTTAAAATAAAACTGATAATTGATTGGAAAACGTACAAAAGAGGGAGGATCAAAGGCATGAGAAAGATCTATACGCATCTCTCCAGAATGCTTGTCCTGTTAGTGATGTTGGCAATGATGCCAATCTACGCATTCGGAGCAACGGAGACCATGACATATGATAGTATTACCAATTTTGATATCGGAAACAACTATGATCTGACTGTCAAGATGGGGGATGAAATATGGGTGTATAGTTATGGCGATTACGGCTATTATGCCGATCTCCAATCGGTTACATCTTCCAATCCGACTGTTGCTACTACCACCCTAGATGGTAGTGAATGTTTCATGCTTAAAGCAAAAACTGTTGGAAGTACCACCATCACAGCAAGGAATGCAGACGGGCGGCAGTCTCTCATATATGTCACTGTCAAGCCCGGCAAAGCGACTATAGAATCTTACTATTGGATTTATAAACACACAAAGACGGTCACCGTCAAAGCGACCAACGTAGTCAAGGGAGACAAGATCAAGCTCAAAATCGGAAAGAAAACTTATACAAAAAAGGTCACAAAGACTGCAAAGAACTATAAGATCAAAATCAAAATAAAGAAGCCGGGCTTCTATGGCAAGAAATACAGACTGGCTCTTATGAGAAAGGGTAAGACTGTTGCCAAAGAAATAGATTATGTTTATCTGAGCAACTACGTCCACGTCGGAGATTCCAAGAAAAAAGTCAGATGGCTTACAAACTGGAATGATCCGGATGAAAAAAACTATACAGCCTACACAGAGCAATGGTGCTATGACTGGAGCGGGGATGGGTTGAACGATGCGTATCTGTATTTCCGCGATGGAAAAGTCACCAATTGGCAGATATACAATTAATGACCAGTTCTACCTGTAGCAGATTGCTCCTTTGATCTGCCGGACCACATCTTCACCAACCAGTCTTCTGACGAGCTCAAATGCAAAGTCAAAGGCTGCGCCGAGGCCTTGTCCGGTAATGATGTTGCCGTCTGCAGTAACGCTATCGTATGTTAAATCAGCGCCTGCCATCTGGCTCTCAAAGTCTGGGTGGCAGGTTGCTTTTTTGTTTTCAAGAAGCCCGAGCCCGGCCAAAACACTTGGTGCCGCGCATATTGCCGCAACAAGTTTATCCGCGGCAAATTCTATACACTTCTCTCTCACAAGCTCACAATCGTTCATGTTTTCAGTTCCAAGGCGACCACCCGGAAGCACTATGATATCGGCAGCTGAAAAGTCTATTTCCCCTGCCAGGGCATCCGCCCTAACGATAATGTGCCGCGATGAGTCGACATCCAATCGGCCCATTATGGATGCCATTACGACCTCCACTTCTGCCCTTCTCAGGATATCCACAACTATGAGGGCTTCACACTCCTCGAAGCCGTCAGCCAGAAATACTATTGCTTTCATCTCCACTCCTTATGAACAACAGCACCCGAAGGGTATTAGTCGATCAAATACCTCTTCGGGTGCATTCTTTTGTTACCAGACTATTTTATGCTCCTAGATCTTATTAGTCTGTTCCTTCTGCTTCATTGTTATTGTTGTTGTTATCGTCATCGGTCTTCTTTTCCTTTGGAGCTTTCTCAGGGAAAACTTTCCAGTAATCTTCCTGAGAGATCTTGCCCGTCTTTGAATTAGGAGTGACCTTTACACCATTATAGTTGAAGCTCTTCTTGGCGATCGTACCGTCACTGCTCGCGTAATAATAGCTTTCACCGATAGTTATAAATTCTTTGACCGCGATCACGCCGCCTGACTTAACATAATAGTCATTTTTGCCATATGTATATATGCCAGCTTTAGTGATGATCGCGCAGTCGCTGTCGGTCATATACATCTTGCCCTTCCAGGTGAAGAGGCCTGCCTTGAGTGTGCAGTCGCTCTGTGCGAAGTATTTCTTTCCGCCTGAGCTGAAGAGTGTGTTTCTGTAAAGTACGCCGCCGCTGCGTGAGCAATACTTGTCACCGTCATATGAGAATACGCCTGCTTTAGTCCTTACTACTCCATATTTATTTGCGTAGTACTTGTTACCATCGTATTTGAAGATTCCGGTACGGAAGACGCCATACTTGTTTGCGATATATGTCTTTCCGTTATATTTGATCTTCTTGCTTGTTGCGATCTTGCCGCCTTTATAGACGTAGTAACGTTTCTTATTCCAATTAACGATGCCCTTCTTGACACGGATCACGCCATATTTGTTTCCATAGTAGCGTTTACCGTCTTTCCACTTATGGACACCAACCGCTAAAGCACCGCTCTTCTTTGCGTGATACTTTTTCCCATTCGACTTGATCAGTCTGTTGACAGCGAGCACGCCACTTTTATATCTAACGTAGTATCTGCTGCCGTTTACAGTAACAAAGCCTACCTTTGTGCGGACCGAGCCATCCGAGTTGGCAACATACTTCTTTCCGCCATAAGTGAACACTCCGCTCTTCTTTGCGATAGCTCCACCGCTATTGACAAGGTATTTTTTGCTGCCGATCGTTATGAACCCCGCGTCAGTCTTGACCTGTCCGCTGGTGTTCTTAACATAGTACTGGCTGCTGCCTGCTGGGTACAGACCTACTTTTGATGGGATCACGCCACCGTTCTGTGCAAAATATGTATTACCGTCATTAGCCTTGAATGGGCCTATTGTTGTCCAAATCTTGCCGTTTTTGACATAGTACATGTGATCAGGTGAGAAGCCCTCGCCGGTCTGGACAGCTCCACCATTTGTGATATAGTACCAGGCTCCATTATATTGCTGAGGACCGGCATTCGTTCTGACTGTACCATCCGGTTTTATATAGTATGTTTTACCACCGGCCGGATACATGCCTTCCTTGTGCATAATGTCACAGTCGCCGTCTACAGTATAAACAAAGTATGTCAGAGGTCCCTTTTCACCCGTCTGTTTTGTATAACCTTCAGTTGTTCCCTCATCTGAATAACGGTAGAAGTCCGTTGTCATGCTTGATGTTACAGTGATAGGACCTCCTACAGTGCGGAGCGTACCGTCTGTAGCAGCAAAGTACATAGTATTTACTGATTCCTTATTCCTTTTAGGAGCTTTAAACAGTCCCCACTGAACTACACCATCCTTGTAGAAATGAGTCTTTGACTCATCCCAACCGTTTTCAGGTGGATCTGCCTTCGCATCGTTTTCAATGCTCATCGTCGGAGCCTTCTTTGGTGTTGCCGATGGAGCCGCATTCTTCTGAACGACAACTGCTTCCGGCTCTGCTTGAGGTTCTGCCTGAGGCTCTTCTTCTACCTGAGGCTGCTCCTCATCTGCCTGTGCAGGTGTCTCCTGAGGCTGTTCCTCATCTACCTGTGCAGGCGCTTCCTGACCCTGAACATCTTCCGGAGCATCGAGATCTTCTTCGACGATTGGATCACTCGAAGGTGTTCCCCCGTCTACAGCGTCTGCAAATACTGCCGCCGGGCTGAACGCCATCAGAAATGTCAGCAGATATATCAGATATTTTTTCTTCATATGTCTACCCCCTTGTCTGAAGTCTTGCATATTTTCTGCTTTACATAATATTGTACCATATAAGCAATAGTTTTATATCAATCTCTTTTTGCTTTGTTTTAGAATTAATCAACAAGTAATAAGCTCCCGAAATGCGTCTGCATTACGGGAGCTTTCTATCACACATATCGATACGGTCTGATTGCCATTATCATTCTTCTTCTGTTTCTGTCTCTCTGCGTTTGCGCAGGATAAATACCAGCGCGGCGGCTAAGAGCAGAGCCACTCCGCCCAGCGCCGGGATCGCCCATTTCTGTTCGAAGAATCCCGAGCCTCCTTCAGCATCGGTTTGTCTTCCCGGTTCTTTCCACTCGAGGGTCACAGGGTCTCCGTCCTTGAGTGTCGGTTCGAGCGGTTCGCCCGACCTATCGGTCATGCTTATTGATCTGAATTCAGGCAACATCTCATCATCATCTTCGCCTGTCTCCCTTAACGACGGCATTTTTTGCTTATTTGTTCCATTGTTCTTTGACGATCCATTTTTTATCTCGCAGATATCTTCTCCGAGCTTTGCGTCTTCCTCGGTGGCTACCGCGAGATAGATGAGTTTTGGACTGTTAGGGCTGCTCTTTTTAAATGTAGAATACTTTTTCGGTTGCTCGGCAGACCCTTCTTTAGGCGTCTCGGTGGTGATTATGAGATCCATATAGAAGCGAGCCGGATCGCCATCGGTCGGAGCTGCTTTTCTGAGGGCCTCGACGGCTTCAACTTTAACGATCCTTCCTTCAGCAGCACCTTCAGCAGCGGTTCCATTGCCCGTATCAGATGTATTGTTGGTATCGCCTGCATTATCGGTATTTGTTGCGTTGCCGGATGTATCATCTGTATTGCCGTTTTCGCCGGAGTTGTCACCGGTATTGCTGCTGTCGCTTGTATTGCCGTCATTGCCGCTTTCGCCGGTATTTCCTGTATCTGTTGTATTCCCGGTATCGCTCGTATTTCCTGTATCTGTTGTGTTCCCAGTATCGCTCGTATTTCCCGCGTCGCTTGTCTCGGTTGTATCGTCTTTTTTCTCTTCAGCAGGTATGCTTGGGGCGACTTCTTCCTCGTCCGGCTCGTAGATCTCGACCTGGCTTAGTGAGAGGGTGCCGCCCATCTTCTTCCAGTCTTCAGGAGAGATGACCTTGTGGGAAGCCAGCTTGCAGTTTTCCTCTTTAATATAAAGGCCGGCCCGTTTGAGGACTTCGTCTGTGAGTTTCTCGTCGTCATCGCCAAACTGGGATATCTCTGCCGGTGTCATCACGACATTGTGAGTCACAAAGAAACAGTAGCGTTTCTTCCCTACTTTCACTTTGTGGACTTCTCGAATAGACGGCTCGCTGTCTAGGGCAGCTTTTGCGACTGAAGTTTTGGATTTATCCGTCTTGTCTTTTGCCGCGTATGCGCGAGTCGCAGGCAAATACGATATCGCAAGCACCGCCGCAAGCATGATAGCTGCAATACGAGCGAACCAATTCGCATGTATGTATCTGTTTTCCATTTTTTTCATGATCATTTCCTCAGTTCAGACTTTAGTTCACATCTGTCCTAGCCAGAATAGCAGCCGGTCGCTTGATCAGCGTATGGAATACCGGCAGCAGACCAAACACTATATTGAACAACAATATGAGCGCGAGTGATATCAACACGGTGTATACATTACATGTAAACATTCCTGAGACCGCCTCTATATCTTTCAGTTTATAGACCACGTAGTTCATAAACAACCAGCCCGGAAGTGAAGCTACGCATGTGATAGCGAAGATCTCGCCCGTGAACATCTTATAAATATCCGATTTCTTGACGCCTATGGCGCGGAGAGTTCCCACTTCCTTGATACGGGAGAGGAACGACGCTCTCATCATAAGGAACACTTCTATGAGCGATATTATGATGATCACGCTTCCTACCAGCAGGAACGTCCTCATAGTTGCCAACTGGCTCTTTCTGTACTTCGCTCTTTCATACTTGTACAGATCGCGCGCCTTGAGTCCGTAGTCCTTCATTGCCTGTATGGTAGTCTCTTTGTCGCCGGCAGCCTTCAGGGTCATATTGCTCTGACTCTGTATCAGCTGATATTTTATCATATTATTGTTGACAAAGTACTTACCTTTTACAGTATCGCTTGTGTAATATCCTACGACCTCGAGTTTCTGGCCGTTGATCTTGGTTTTGATCTTCTTGCCGAGCTTAAGTGACTTAGCAAAGTCTTTGTCCACCAGCACTTCATAGTCATTCTCCGGCCATTTGCTGTCTCCGCCCATCAGCTTGAGCTCTGACTGATAAAGGCCGTAATCGATGACCTGCCCGGGTTCCGGATCTACAGGAGTGATGCTGCCGTCTTCATCATACTCCAGCGCGCTGATATCGCTTTCTTCTGCCATATCTTCACCCGCATAGGATTCATAATCTTCCTCTTCACTGCCGTTATTTTTGAGCATGTTTATAAACAGCGTAGGCGAAGCGTATATGCACGGGCTCTCTTTGTCAGTGATCCCGACTATTGTGAATTCGTGCATGTTTTTCAGCAACAGATGTCTTCCGATCAGCTCGTCCGGTGTCTTGTAGCCGGCCTGTATGATATCCGGATCATCTTTCTGGAATCGCGTAAGTATGAGCTCATCGACCGCGATTTCATAAGGATCCTCCGGAAGCTTTCCGTATTTGATATCCTCTTCCTTCAGGCTTTTTGTGGAGCTAAGCGATCCGCTCAGCATAGCTTCTCCCCATGTTGTCTGCCAGTACTCATCGTACTTCATCCTCATGTTGATGTGCCCGTCGCCCGGCAAAGCATATTCGACCGAAGGGTCCTGTTCGTAGGTGAGGTAGTCCTTTATCCTTATCTTCTTCTGCACCACGCCTACATATGACTTATCGTCCTTCACGAACTTATCGTCGGTTATGTTGAGTATGCCCGCGATGCTCGATACGGAGTAAGTCACGAACATGGCCGACAAAAGGAATCCCAGCAACAGTATTTTTTTGAGTATATGATAACTCCCCACCGTGCGGAAACCCGAGGCGATCATGGAGATCGGGTTGTAAATGGAAGAGTGGCGGAGCGGCTTTGACGAGCGCAGTCTATCCGCGTGGAATCTCCTGGCCTCAGCCTCCTCCGCGGTCAGCGCCCTATAGTGGTCGTCTACCAGTTCTATGCTGGAGTTGTCGTCGATCAGCTCCATACGGGCAGACTTGTCCCGTGACTGTATGAATATATTGCCACGGCTAATGACTATGTCGAGGTCCATCCTGCCGCCGCTCTCGTTGAACACGCGCACAGCATGGTCGTCGTCTCCGTATTCGCGTTTGTCTTTTATATCTTTTAAATAGATCCTGTTCTCTAGTCGGTAATCGAGCCCTTCGGAATTGTGATTGATCTCATCCGAAATGACCTTGCCGTCTTTGAGACGAATGATCCTGTCGGCATAGAAATTCGCCAGATCCTCTTCATGTGTGACGAGTATCACCAGCTTTTCGCGGGATATCGTCTTGATTATGTTCATTACCTCAAGAGTGTTGGCGCTGTCGAGGTTTCCCGTAGGCTCGTCGGCGATAACGATGGCAGGGTCCTTTACTATGGCTCTCGCTATACCTACTCTCTGGCGCTCACCGCCCGAGAGCATATCGGCGTAACGCTTTCTGTAGCGGTACATTCCGACCAGATCGAGCGCGTATTCCACCTTCTCTTTTATTTCGGCCTTGTCCTTCATGCCCACCATTTTGAGCACCATGGCGACATTATCAAAGACCGTCATATCGTCTATGAGGTTGTAGTTCTGGAAGATATAGCCGATGTTGAGGTTTCTTATCTTGTCAACTGCTCCGGCCGATCTGCCGCTTATCTTCTGTCCGTTTATGTAAATGTTGCCCTTGTCAGCCTTGTCGAGACCACCTATAACGTTGAGCAGTGTGGTCTTACCGCAACCCGAGGGCCCGAGCAGAGCTGTAAGCCCTGTTTCGGCGAATTCGAGAGTCGTGTCGTTGATGACATGTATCTGATTGGATCTGCGGCGGTAGAAATATTTATCAACATGTGTCAATGTTACCATTTCCCGCTACACCTCCTCTCTGTATGTGCCCATCGCCGAGCTCTTGAAGATGGTCCTCATGAAACGTCCGGATATGAGGACCGCCATCACAAGCAGTATGGCTGCGAGTATCACATAGTCTACGACTGTCAGATACAGGATATGGTCGGCCAGCGCCGGTATATCTATAACACCTGATATGTTCAGACATACGAATATCAGGAAGAGTCCGTACGCGATGGCGCAGTCAAGCATCAGTTCTACTCTCATGATGCGCTTTGCAGGCTTTTTGCCCATGCCCAGCATCCTGACTGTGGCGAAGTACACGCCTCGCGATTTCAGTATTAGCCTCACCACGAAATACGCGATGAAGAACACCGCGAAGCAAATGAGCACCGCGACCGGAAGCTGTATCACGCTGAGAAGATCGGTATCCAGGAAGTTGTATATGTGGTCTTTCAGCACCAGCACATTATAGCCGCCGCGTTCGAGCATATCCTTCATTCCCGGCAGATTGCGTGTATCGTCGACAAATACTGAAGCCTGGAAGCTGCCCTTCTCGTAGAGCCTGCGGTAGTCGATCGGATTGATGTATATCTCGCCGTCGTGTTCCATCAAATCTTTGAGTCCGGTCTTTTGCTCAAACGTTTTTTCACCGTATGTGCCCATTATCATGAGCTCGAGGGTCTGCTCGTAATACAGTGTTTTTGCTTTGAGTTTGATCTCATTGCCCGCTGCATATCCCTCTTTGAACGCAGGGTCATAGGAAGTAGGCAGCAATATATATCCCTCAGGCACTCTCTCGTTCGTTACGAGGCCTCCCTCACCCGGGTACAGCGTTTCTTCAGTACCGTTGATGAGCATGGTCGTGGTGCTGTTTGAAGCGTACATAGCCTCTCTCAGCTCGCCGGTCAGCTTGTCGGAGAAATATATCGCCGAAGTATCCATAAAACTATCTTCATCGCCGTCCTTAGGATCCAGCAGCACTATGCCGGTGACCTTGATCTTTTTCTCGGTGCCGTTGTCCATGCTCACATTGTATGTCTTGCCGATGAGTGACTCCGGATCTTCTCCGAATGTCCAATCGTCGTCATAGCCTTCAAGCACCGCTTCGTCTTCGGCTTTCGGCATTGTGCCCAGCGATAGTTCGTTGTCCAGATTGCTTATGCTCAGCATAAAGCCATAGAACGAAAAGTCTGAGTTTTCTATATATATCTGGGAGTCGTATATCATGTCCTCCCGGATCAGTTTTTCAACGTGAGGAGCGTTTTCTATTGCCTCGTAATCGGCCTTTGTGAATGCCGAGCGATCGCTCTTCTCCACTACTACACGTTTTGGATCGTAATTAGTGAAGAAGTCGTTCCAGCCCTCTCCGCTAATGGTGTCACGCTGTTTCCTGACTGTCACGTATTGTGAGCTTACTGCTGCCACTACAAAGATGAACACCAGCAGAAGAAGCAGGAATTTTGCCGGAAGGTTGAATGTGTTCCTTACTCCGAGCTTCAGCTGTGTGCCATAGGCTATCTCATGCTTGCTGTGATCACGCTCTGCTCTTCCGACCCGAGGGGCTCTCTCAAATGCCGAAGCTTTCGAAGCCGCTCCCGTATCTTCAGCTATCCTGCCGTCGTGCATCTTGATGACTCTTGTGGCATGGTCTTTGAACTGATCGTAGTTGTGTGTTACCACTATGACCAATTTGTCGGAAGCTATATCTGTGAGCAGTTCCACTATGCCCTCAGCTGATTCACTGTCAAGATTGCCGGTAGGCTCATCGGCGACCAGTATCTTGGTATCTTTGGCGAGAGCTCTGGCTATGGCGACACGCTGCTTCTGTCCGCCGGACAGCTTAGAGACTTTGCGCCTGGAGAATTCACTAAGACCTACCTTCGCGATGATATCAGGGACTTTCTCTTTTATCTCTGCTTCGCTTCGCCCGTCGATCTGCATCGCCAGAGCTATGTTCTGATACACCGTATAGCTGGTCACCAGATTGAAATCCTGGAAGATGCATGAGATATATTTCTGTCTGTATTCCTCGAAATCCGCAGCCGAATAGTGGCTGGTCTCCTGGCCTTCGATGTACATTTCGCCCTCTTCATAACTGTCGAGGCCCGAGATGACATTGAGAAGTGTAGACTTGCCGCTACCTGATTCACCTGTGATCACAATAAATTCGCCCTCGTCAAGATCGAGGTTGATCCTCGAAATGCCGCTGGCGATTATGCCTTTGTTGTAATAGTATTTAGAAACGTTTTTTAGTCTGATCATTCCCATTGGGAATATCCCCCGTATTTCTTCGTACCGGGTAGTTTGCAAGTTGCGACACGAAGAGGAAGGACCTGGCCGTCTGAGCCTTCCCTTCCTCTTATATTGTAAACGTTACAGACACATTATTGCAGACTCTGTATGATATTTAATAATAATTTAATGGATTTTCTTCTATCCAGAAGTCTTTTTTCTCTTTTTCTTGTTCAGCAACTCGCCCCAGTCTTCTTCCAGCAGATTATACATCACGAACAGTGTAACTGCACATACTAAAATCATAGGAAGTCCTGTTAGTACGACCGCGGTCTGCATGGTCTCGAGACCGCCGATACGTGTCAGCGCGATAGCGAATGTCACGAAGATGACAGCCCAGAGCAAACGGTTCCATCTAGGTGGCTGCTCATATCCTTTGAGCTTTGCGGTCGTTACCGAAGCCAATATGTAAGCTGACGAGTCGATCGTCGTAGCCAGAAAGATGATGGATATCACTCCGAAAGCAAATGCCATTAGTTTAGGTACAGGAAGTGTGCTTAGGATAGCCATCACCGCAGCGTCTTTTCCCTGCTCAGCCAGTATGCTCACCACATCGAGTTTTCCGCTCATCTGGAGATCAAGCGAGTAGCATCCGAGCGATGCAAAACTAAGCACACAACCGAGCGATCCGTATCCTACCATGCCTATGATGGTGCTCCTGATCGTGCGGCCTCTGGATATACGTGCGGTAAACAGTCCCATGATAGGGATATATGACAGCCACCAGCCCCAGTAGAATATAGTCCATGACTGAGGGAATCCCGACTTGGCGTATGGATCCGTGTTGAAGCTCATGTGGAAGAAGTCGTTCAGATAAAGACCTATACTGTTGAGCTCGACATCGAATACTCGTGACACTCCGCTTATGACCATTATTATCAGTATAAAGATGATCGCCCCGTAGATATTTATGTTGCTGAGGACTTTGATCCCTCTATCGAGACCTCGCCACACACTCGTTGCAAAGATCGAGAACCACAGAAGGTATATCCCCAGCGTAAGGCCTGTACTGTTAGGGATCCCAAAGACAGTGCTTGCGATCTGTGTTACAAGCGGAGCCGCCAGACCCATGGATGTGCCTATGCCACCGAGCACCGCGAACACCGTAAACACGTCTATGATCCTGGCAAGCCACGGCTTCACATAGCGCGACTCGCTGCATACATCGCCCAGTCTGATGGAGTCTCCTCCCCTTACGAACAACTTATAGGCGATGGCAACTGTGACCGGCGTATAGAACAGCCATGCGCTCGGACCCCAGTGGAATTGCCCGTACATGTGGGCATATTCATATGCCTGAGGTGACAATGGCTCTATGTTGAACGGTGTGTCCGTCAGATAGTAGATCGGTTCTATGAAAGAAAAGATCATGAGCGCGCTGGCTATGCCGGTGCAAAACATCATGGCCATCCAGCTGAAGTCGCTGTATTCGGGTTTTTCGTCCTGCTTTCCCAGAACTATCTTGCCGTATCTGCCGAACGACAGCCACAGCAGGAATACTACAACGACAACATAAGTGATTATGTAGAGAAATCCCAGGTCATTGGTGAGAAAAGACATCAAGTTCGATACTATGACGCGGCTCTCATCGGGATATATCAGAAGCAGTAAGGTGATCAGTATCACAACTCCTGCTGATAGAAAGAATACTCCTTTTTCCAGATTATCAAATTGTTTTTTTATCATAAAAAATCTCCGATATTGCTGTCTCAGCAATGGTCACTTAACGCATCCGTGCGCTGTTTCTCACATCCCCCCCCATTATCGTTTTTGCTGTAATTAGACTTTAATTTTACTTTATTTTAAGCAAATACTCAAATCGAGGCCTCATAGCGCTCGTTATCTTGCTTGTTTCTTCATGAAAGTGATACTATTTTGTTGTATCCTTTAGGTGAAGGAGGTCAATCATGAACATACTGAAAACAGGTCCGAAATTTATACAGGGTTTTTTTCAGACAATGAAACTCATCTCTCATAAATCCGAGGTTTTAGAACTTCGTGAGCTCGGTAAGTTCGAGGAAGAGAAAGACGCGATCCGCAGAGCTCAGAAAGAATGGGTCGAAGGTCTGTCGAAAAAACTCGTTTTCACATACGAAGTGACAGGCTGGGAGAATATTCCAGACGCTGCTCCTTTCATGGTCTATTCCAATCATCAGAGCTACGCGGACATAGCCGCTACTCTCTGGATCATGAAGGACCGCTATCCTATGAGCTATGTAGCCAAGGAAGAATGGCGCAAGTCCGGCATATTGAGAGACGTGATCGAGCTGTCACGCTCCATCTATCTGATAAGAAACAATCCTAAAGAGGCAGTGAGAGCTCTCAACGAGGCAAAGTCTCTGCTCGATCTCGGCTTCCCTCTTCTCATTTTCCCTGAGGGCACCCGTTCGAAGTGTCATGAGATGGGTGAATTCAAGCCGGGCGCTTTCAAATTTGCGGAAAAGGCCGGTGTTCCTATCCTTCCTGTTACAGTCGACGGCGGCTATCACTTATTCGAGGAGACAGGAAGCTATCAGGCTCCGCATATAAGGGTGACGATTCACCCTCTTGTGCACATCGAGGAGATGGACAAACATGCCCAGAAAGAAGCCCAAAAGGAGATCGAAGCTACTATACGGAGCGCCCTTGATTAACGATCAAATCGTATAGAAATTAAAGTCCCGAAGGTAAAACTTCGGGACTTTTTTAACTGCGGGGGGATGTCCGCTTATTAGCCAGTAAATATATTACTTGCTGTTGGGCATATTGTATTGGTCTAATATTACAAACCGATTAATTTTCGTGTATATATTTGTTTTTTTGTAATATTTTTTTAAGAAAAAGTTATATCATTCCCCTTTCTGTTCTCCCACAGGTAAAGTGAGTTCGAATACTGCTCCCGGCAATTCTCCCGGCCTCTTCTCTTCAGCCGGCACGATTCGTATACTGCCTCCAAGTGTTCTTGTAAGCGATTCCACCATCGCGAGGCCAAGTCCTGATGAATCCCTTCTGCTTCTAGAGCCTTCTGCCCGATAGAATCTGTTCCACACTTTCAGCTGGTCCTCGGCAGCTATGCCTTCGCCATCGTCAGCCACTGTTATGACAACGCTATCTGTATCGCTTCTGAGTCTGATCTCGATATGCCCGCCCGGACTTTTTCCGTATCTGCTCGCGTTCTCAAGCAGGTTTAGTACTATCCTCATCAGCAGATCTTCGTCGCTCTCGACTTTGAGCATGCTGTTGTCGGTCTCATCGATATACATAATATCTATGTCTCTGTCCGAGGCCGCTATCCTGCCTTGTTCCGCCAGATCGGAAAGCATCGCCCTTATATCAATTGGTTTCATTTCAGGATGCATTCTGCCCGACTCACTCCTTGAAAGCATAAGGAGATCGGTGATCATCTTGCTCATGCGATGGCTCTCGCGGTTGATGGTCTTGAGCGCCTGTTCAGCATAGCTATTATCCTCCATCGCATACTCGCTTTGAGTACGGATGATGGTCAGTGGAGTTCTCAGTTCATGTGACACGTCCGATGTGAACTGCCTCTCTCTTTCGACCACTTCTTCGATGGTATCGAACATCCCGTTGATGGACTCTGTCAGTTCTTTCGCTTCATCAAGATTCTCCGATACAGGGACCCTTCTCGACAGATCTCCGTCATCCCGGATCTCATTCATAACACTTATAAGCTCTCTTATCGGACGCATAGCTCCTGTCGTGATACGTTTGCCGCCTGCCACGGCAAGCAGGAACAGCGCCGGTATTACAAGCAGAAAGAACCTGCCCATCCTCCCGGCAGCCCTTTCGTAGCCGGTATTTTCCATGATACCGCGTATATACATATTGCCTCCGGTCTTCATGTATATAGAAGTATCGTGGATATACCATTGACGTCCTTGATCGTCATCGAAAGTCTGCGTCTTGTCGAGCTGGAGCTCGGGAAGCTGTCCAATACCTTCCGGAATCATTCCAGCAAAAAAAGCGCCTTCTTTATCGTAGACGCTTATATATGTATCTTTTGTGTAATAAACCATACCCGGTTCACGGGCATAGTCTGTTCCGTTTGTTGATATCTTGTCGCTGACGTCCTCTATAGTCTGTATGATCTGCTTTTCGGCAGTGCTCTGTTCGCGAAAATCATAGTATTGATAGAGCACGACCATCAGTATCACTGAGACAACGACAAGGAACATCGTGTACCACAGGGTGATTCTAGTCGAGAAAGGGATCTTTTTCATGCCTTGATTATATAACCAACGCCCTTTATTGTCTCAACTATTTTATCCGAATCTTCATTACCTGCAGCGTCCAGTTTTTTCCTGAGCCTGTGGACATAGACATCTATAACGTTTGAACCGCCGTCATAGTCGTAATTCCAGACATGCGATGAGAGGTTGTCTCGTGTAACGGCTCTTCCGATATTATGGAGCATGTATTCCAGTATATTGTATTCTCGGGCGGTCAGTTCTACTGTTTTGCCGCCGCGCTTAACTTCATGTGAAGCTGTATTGACCGTAAGATCCTTGTAATTGATGACACTCGAGAACTGACTTCCCCTTCTGCGGATCATAGTGCGTATCCTCGCGAGAAGTTCTTCAAAGTCAAATGGTTTGACCAGATAATCATCAGCGCCCGCGTCAAGACCGGCGACTCTGTCCTCGATCTCTCCCAGCGCGGTCAACAGCAGTACCGGAGTATCGTCACCTCGTGACCTCATGGATTTAAGCACTTCTATTCCTGACTTTTCCGGCAGAAGAATGTCCATTACTATGCCGTCATAATCAGCGCCATTCATATAAAGAAGCGCATCCTTGCCGTCAAAGCAGGAATCTACCGCATAGCCTTCTCTTGCAAGTTTGCGGCTGATAATTTCATTCAGATCCTTTTGATCTTCAACTACCAATAATCTCACTGTTCTAAGTCCTTCCCTTTTTGTTTTCCCCCTTCGAAAGACGAACCTCTGCCAAGTACATAATAGCACAAAAAAATTAACGAAAGATTAAGACTGAATTAATTGTGTTAAACTTTGTGACGATGAAGATAGCCTACTCCTTTATTGGTCATTTTGTTTTTGGTAGAATAGACGCATAACGGAACGCTGATTTAAGGAGGGTCCTGAGAATATGAAAATGTTACTTACCGGCGGCGCCGGATATATAGGTTCACATACGGCTGTTGCATTGCTCGAAGCCGGACATGATGTTGCTGTGGTCGATAATTATGCCAACAGCTCTGCTGAGGCCATCAAGAGAGTGGAAAAGATCACCGGAAAGAACGTATCTCTTTACGAAGCGGACTGCTGTGACAACACGCGTATGTTGGAGATTTTGAAAACGGAGATGCCTGACTGTATCATCCATTTCGCAGGCCTCAAAGCAGTCGGTGAATCAGTGGAGATCCCGATCGAATACTATCGAAACAATATCGATTCCACGCTGACGCTGCTTGAGTGCATGAGAGAGCTCGGGCTGAAGAGCATAGTCTTCTCAAGCTCGGCCACTGTTTACGGTGATGATAACGTTCCTCCGTTTACAGAGGGCATGCCAAGAGGCGTATGCACTAATCCATATGGCTGGACAAAATGGATGCAGGAGCAGATGCTGACTGACGCGGCTTCTGCCAGCGCTTCAGGTAAACGCGAATGGAAAACCCCTCTCTCAGTGGTTCTACTTCGCTACTTCAATCCGGTCGGAGCACATGAAAGCGGTCTGATCGGTGAAGATCCTCAGGGTATCCCAAACAATCTCATGCCGTATATCTCGCAGGTGGCTGTCGGTCGCCGCGATCATCTGACTGTGTTCGGCAATGATTATGACACTCCTGACGGCACATGCCGCCGCGACTATATCCACGTCATGGATCTCGCTGAAGGCCATGTAAAGGCAGCCGAGTACGCTGCTTCACACGAAGGTTCTGAGGTGTTCAATCTTGGTACCGGCGATCCGTTCAGTGTCCTTGAGATGGTAGAGGCTTTCGGCAAGGCGTGCGGACACCCGGTCGCATATGAGATCGGTCCAAGGCGCGCAGGCGATGTTCAGGACAGCTGGGCAAACGCTGACAAAGCCAAAGAAGTACTCGGCTGGGAGGCAAAACGCGGTATCGACGAGATCTGCCGTGATGCCTGGAACTGGCAGAGCAAAAATCCTAAGGGATATTCTAAATAAGAGATAATGAATATAGGATGGATCGAAAAGAATGAGATTTGTTATCCAGAGAGTAAAACACGCGTCCGTCACTGTTGATGGCGACGTTATAGGAAAAATTGGCAGAGGATATATGATCCTTATAGGCGTTTGCGATGCTGATGATGAATCCGTCGCAGACCGCATGGTGGACAAGATGATCAAGCTCCGCATCAACGAGGACGCAGAGGGAAAGACCAATCTTTCTCTTGCGGATGTAGACGGAGAGCTCCTGCTTATCTCCCAGTTTACGCTGTACGCCGACTGCAAAAAAGGAAATCGGCCTTCGTTCGTAAAAGCCGGTTCACCTGATCACGCAAATGCTCTATATGAATATATCATCGAACGCTGCCGTGAGCGCGTTCCTGTAGTTGAGAAGGGTTCTTTCGGAGCGGAAATGGCTGTCGAACTTGTGAATGACGGTCCATTCACCATACTTCTGGACTCCGATACTCTATGATTTAATCCTGACAAATAAAAACGGGAGCGTGTCTCCCGTTTTTTCTTGTGTTATTCTCCTGCGTTATTTATTCTCCTGCGAAAAGCGGGGTCGAGAAATAGCGTTCGGCCGTATCAGGAAGGACTGTGACCACGGTCTTGCCCGGTCCCAGTTTTTCAGCCAGCTTGACTGCAGCGACAACATTTGTGCCTGCGGAGATACCGCAAAGCAGGCCTTCCTTTCGCGCCATCTTCTTGGCCATCTCAAGTGCCTCTTCATCCGTTACTATGCAGATATCGTCATAGATACTCGTGTCAAGGATGTCAGGCATTATGCCATCGCCTATACCCATCTGAAGATGAGTTCCGATGCTGCCTCCTGCGAGCATCGCCGCGTTCTCAGGCTCTACAGCCCAGATCTCAACGTCCGGGTTTTGCTCTCTGAGGATCTGTCCAATGCCGGTGATAGTGCCGCCTGTTCCAATGCCGGATGTAAATCCGTGGATCGGTCCGTTGACATCACGGATTATCTCCTGCGCTGTGTAGTTGATCTGAGCAAGGATGTTGTTCGGGTTCTTGAACTGCTGCGGGATAAAGACTCTTGGGTCATTTTCAGCCATATCCTCGGCTGTCTTAAGACATTCCTTGATGCACTTGCCTATATCTCCCGAATCATGCACCAGATGCACTTCAGCTCCGTAATGACGTACCAGTTTGCGTCTCTCTTCGCTCACTGAATCCGGCATGATTATTATCGTTCTGTATCCTCTGACTGCTCCAACAAGAGCCAGTCCGATGCCCTGATTGCCGCTTGTCGGTTCCACGATTATTGAATTGCTATCAAGCAAGCCTTCATCCTCGGCGGCCTTTATCATGAGGTATGCTGTTCTGGTCTTGATGGAACCTCCGACATCGATGGCCTCGAATTTCACATAAATATCCGCTCCGTCCTTAGGCCCTATGTGATTGAGCTTTACCATCGGAGTGTTGCCTATCGCTTCCAGTATGTTTTCACACACGTGAGTATTTTCTATCATTTATTATTAATACCTTTCATTGATACTTTTTGTCTTCAATTGCCCTGATCTGTCTCGACATTACAGTTTCTTCTTGAAGCAGCGTCTGCGCTTGTGCAATATGGTGTCGAACATCTTCCACTGATTCTGCACCTTGTTATTGGTCTCAAGCTGAGGACCGGTCTCGGCATACTTTATGCCATGCTTTATACAGCCCTTGTATAGATGCTCCATCAGGATGCCGTTAACTCCGCTGCCCTGAAGCTCGGGTCTCACCGCTATCAGGAACAGGTCGAGAGCATTGTTCTTCTTAAGGGAACGAAGCACTCCGATCCACCCTGTTGGGAAGAGTCTTCCCCTGCTTTTCTTCATCGCCTCGGCCATCGATGGCGCTCCAACGGCAAATCCCATCAAATCGTCTTTGTCATCCACCAGCAGACAACAGAAATCAGGATCGATCAGAGGAAGGAACTTGTTGACGTATTTATCTATCTGTCTCTCGTTCAGCTCCACTGTACCGTATAGATGAGCGTATGCGATGTTCAGGAGGTCAAACGCCTTGTGAATGTATGGCCCCACATCGGATCTTTTGCTTACGTCCACTTTGCGGTAGCCTGTCCGGCGGAGAACAGTCTCGGAGATCTTCTTCAGCCTTTGATATGTTTCGCTGTTCTCATCGCCGAGAGGGATCATGTGCTCGACCCAGTCGACGTCCTTTTCATATCCGAGTTCTGTGAGATGGTCAATGTAGTAAGGTTCATTGTAATAAGTAATGAACATGCTGCGCTTGTCGAATCCATCGATGAGCATACCTTCTCTGTCGAGGTCGCAAAATCCGAGCGGACCGTGCATCTCTTCCATGCCCCTCTCGCGCGCCCATCCTTCGGCAGTATCGAAGAGAGCTTTGGACACTTCGCGGTCATCGATAAAGTCGACCTGCGAAAAACGCATGCGCTTTGTTCCCCACTTCTCGTTGGAAGCATGGCTCAGTATCGCGCCTATGCGTCCGACTACCTGATCATTCTTATATGCGAGCCATGACCTCGCCTCGCAATATTCGAAAGCCGGATTCTTCTTTTCATCCCAGTCAGCCATGTCATCACCGAAAAATGCCGGCACAAACTTCTCATTGTCGCGATATAGACGGTTGGGATAATCAACGAATATCCTTCTGTCCGCTTTGGTCTTTACTTCTCTAATTGCAACTGTATTACTCAAAAAATCTCTCCAATCGTATGTGCGTTATGTGCCGAACTACCGAATCGCTATGGCCGACATCTGGCTATTAACAAACCATTACTAATCATACACAACCCGGGGGCCTATCTCAATGATAAGTTTTCATTACAAATTGTTTATATATTTGCGAAGAGAGACCATATGAAACTAAAATGGTTTTTGTATAAGTATCAGTATGTAAGCTCTGTCTTTGCGGAGCTTGCGATGCGCAGAACAAGAGAGGAGCGGGATCGCGATGAAGATGCGTGGATTCGGAAAGCTTAAAGACGGCCGCAGCGCCGGGCTTTACATTCTCAGAAACGCTTCCGGGATGGAAGCTTCGGTCACAGACTACGGCGCCACGCTTGTCAGCCTTGTAGTACATGATTCTAAAGGCGAGAGGATCGATGTGGTTCTCGGTTACAGTGACGTCTCGGGCTATGAAGACGGTCAAAACACTTACGGCGGGACTGTAGGTCGCTTTGCGAACCGCATAGGCGGAGCATCGTTCACTCTTGACGGCGAGACCTACGAGCTGACCGCAAACAACGGCACTAATTCACTTCACGGCGGACGTGACTTTTACACCAAGCGTCTTTGGCAGACCAGCATCCCGTTCTCAAGCATGAGCTCGAGAAACATAGCGGCCAAGGCGGGCGCAAGTGAGAGCATGAACGACGGTGGTCCGGCATATGTGCAGGACCTTCCTACCGGTGATTCGGTAACGTTTATCCTGGACAGCCCTGATGGCGACCAGGGATATCCGGGAGATCTGCATTTGGAAGTCACATACACTCTCACCAACGAGGGAGAGCTCCACATAGACTACAGCGCTGTCAGCAATGCGGACACACCTTTCAATCCAACCAATCACAGCTATTTCAATCTCGCAGGTCATGACAGCGGAGTCTCTGTCGAGGAACATCTCTGCAAGATCAAAGCGGAGTGCTATACGCCTAATGACGAAGGTAATCTGCCGACCGGAGAGATCGCGCCTGTCGAAGGAACGCCCTTTGACTTCAGATGCGCCAAGCCTATCGGCATGGACATAGATGAAGATGATGAGCAGCTGCGATTCTGCAAAGGCTATGACCACAATTTCTGTCTTGATGGTGAAGGCTACAGAGAAGTTGCGGCTCTCGGTTCTGAGACGAGCGGCGTGAGGATGACAGTCCTGACGGATATGCCGGGAGTCCAGCTGTATACCGGAAACGGTATCACGGAAGAGAACGGTAAGTGCAACTTCACTTATAAATACAGAATGGGAGTATGCCTTGAGACCCAGTTCTGGCCTGATGCGGTCAACAAAGAGAACTTCCCGGGCGGCATACTGAAAGCCGGAGAGAAATTCACATCCCGCACGACATACAAATTCGTGTAGTTGATCGTGCCTGACAAATCAGTACGTTTTATTAGATCAAAATAAACAGGAAGACGAGAACTCAGCGATCTCGTCTTCCTTCTTTGTTTGTCATTTTAGGCCATATCCGCTTTATCTTCTAGTTTGCAGACTCTGCCTCTCCCTCTTCTTCCTCGTCATCAAGTTCAGATGCTTTTTTGTTGAAGACTGCTGCAATTACCTGTGCTACAAGAATCACAACCATGAGGAGCGTCCATTTGTCTATCATCTGCATTGGCAAAGTCATGTCCTCTGTGAAGATGAATACGATCGGTCCGGCTATACCTGCGATCGCTCCGGCGATCTTCGCGGCAAGCATCTTCTTTCCTCTGTTGTCGTCCTCATCATCATCTTCTTCCTCTTCTTCCTCTTTCCTGCGGAAGAGCGCGATGACAGCGCCGAGGGCTGTAACTATTGCGCAGATCAGGTTGATAAGAGCCCATGCGCCGGCTGCAAGAGGCGGTGCAGGATCAACGATGTCCGTAGTTGGAGGAGTTGTTGGTGGAGTCTGGGATTCAAGCACAGTCGTTGCGCCTGCAGCTCCTGCTGGAACTGCTCCAGAGCCGTTTCCACCGCCACGGGTAGTTCTTCTTCCTACAGGATTGCCTCCATTAGGATTATCGTTGTCGTTGTCACTGTCGTCATCGTCATCATCATCAGCATCGTCGTTATCACCTGGAACGTATGCTGCCGTAACTGTCAGGGTCCCGAGGTCTTCAGAAACGATCTCATAATTCGATGCTTTTGCTGTATCCCAGTTTATGGTGTAACCATTTCTGCTCGATCCGACAACGGTCTGTGAGCCCGTTCCTGTAACTGTTGCAGTCTCATCATTCACAAGTCCGCTGATCGTTCCGTCAGTTCTTGTAAGGGCTGTTCCGTCATAAACCTTGGTCGCGCTCTGTGTTGCGATCTTCAGTGGAGCAGGTGTGACTGTCAGCGATCCTTTCTCAAATGATATCAGGTAATATGATGTGACATCTTTACCGTCTCTTGTGATAGTGATCTCGCCAACCTCATTATCTACAGTGCCCTTATCTGTGATACGACCTGTATTCTCGGCTTCGATAGCATCGTCTCCGATAAGGCTGCCGGCTGTAATGGAAGTGCCGTTATCAGCATGCTCTATACCGTCGTATACCCATGTATTATCTGCAGCCTTTACTGTGATCGGCTTTTTTGCATAAACATCGTAGACAGTGCGGTCAACAGGAACCTTTGTGATTCCCGGCGCGCTGTATACCTTGTCGGCGCTTAGCAGATTTCCTTCTGCGTCATACCAGCCGGAATATTCCTCGCCGTCTATAGTAAGAGTGTTTCCGTCTGCGGAGTAATTGTCTATTACCGAAGCTGCATCCTCGTAAACAGTGATATCAGCAAACTTCTCGTCTTCGACTTCTTTACCGTTGTAGTGATATCTTACTGTCACCGATGGCTGCCAGTAGGCGTAGACATCGACCTCTGTTTCTTTGATCGTTCCGTGAGAGTCTGCGCTGATAAGAGTATAGGTTCCTGTGTCACCATCTTTATACCTCTTACCTATCTCACTGCTGTTTGAGCCTTTGCTCCCGTCTGTATAAGTGTACTCATACTTATCGGTCTGCCAGTATCTGAAGCTATAATGAGGAGTCAGAGTCGGCGACGCGATCTCAGGGTTTCTGTATGTGTGTGTAAGTGATCCGAATTTGCTTCGATAGTCAAAAGCGTCCGCATTAGACCATGACCCGGATCCGGTAGAAATATTATCTATATACTGATAGTCAAGGCCGTTGATCTTTGTTGGCTTATATATCGGAGAGAACTCGATAGTAGTATCTTCATCAATATAATAGTTATTTCCCTCTGTAGTTCCAGCTGCGTTCTTAATGGAAATCGATGATGACGCGTCTATGACGTTTCCGTTACCGTCTTTCCACTGTCCGGTATATGCGTATTCGTAACCCATATATGAGATAACGGTCCCGCTTGTCAGGCCTGTGGTCTGCTCCAGCTTTTTCTTTGTGAAGTTCCAGCCTCCCCCTCCGGAAAGAGTGTTGCTTTGACTTGAAGATGTAGTGGTACCATCAGTATGTTTGATATCCTTGAAGATCAGAGTAACCGTAATGTCTTGTCTGTACCCAGCGTAAATCGAATAGTCAGCGATCCCATCCACTGCTTTTTCCGCTGCGTCATCGAATGTGATAGCGTAATAGCTTCCGCTACCGGTCCCGTCTGCCTTAGTCTTTGGGATCTGTGTTCCATTTGCATATTTCCAGCTGCCACTCGAGAACTTATAGGTTTTCCCGTCTTTCACCACTGTCTTGTTGGTTACTTTGGCATCCATGTATGTAGGGATATACCAGGAAGCAGCACCGGAGCTTAAGTTTGCTTTTGTAGCAGTATATACTTCAGTGTAATTTCCATTCGCGTCCCATGCGAAAACATGGACTTTTACGGTCACTTTATCTGGTTTTTCCGCCTTTGTCTCGTCTGCCTCTGTCTCGGCTGTCTTGGTTAAAGAGAGGCTCTTCCTTTCTGAAGATACTTCTTCTGAACCTATTGGTTCTTCTGTAGATACGGATTCTTCCTCAGTCACCGCAGGTTCATCTGCTTCTTCTGCCGCTTCGGCCTGTTCTGTCTCTTCAGCCGATGCTGTATCTTCTTTAGATGCAGTATCTTCTTTCTGTGTAGTATCTTCTTTTGGCGCAGTATCTTCTTTTGGCGCTGCCTCTTCTTTAGGTGCTGTCTCTTCAGCCGGTTTTGCTTTTTCGACCGGTTTCTCAGGTTCATCGGCCTTTTCTTTTTCTGCGGCCGGCGCTGCCTCTTCGGATTCAATGGTCGTTTTAAGCGATTCGGCGCTATCATCAGTTGATGAATATACTGATGAAGGTAAGTATGCAACCATCATTGCTGCGCAAAGAAGAAGAGTTAGTATTCTTTTAATAAACTTGTCCTTCTTCATAATAGTCCTCCTATTTATTAACAATACGAGCAGCCTCTGTGCTGGTTTCGTTTTTACGTGAATCTTTCCCCACTTGTTTCATCTTGCAACTGAATAATAAATATGAAGCATATCGGGAACAATTCATTGTGTCGCTACGACACAACCAGTGTGTCAATACGACACAATCAGTGTGTCAATAAAAGTGTGAGGACAATTATTTGTAAGAAAAAACGCCGGCGAGCCTTTGATTAGCTCCCGGCGTCTTTTTCGTTTTTGTGTTTTGTTTTCTTCTGTTTATTTTGCAGTTTCTGCCAGTGTCAGCTGCTCGTTGCCATCGGCTCCGATGTTAGGGTCCTTTTTCTCTACCGCTTCGGCTTTCTTCTCGGCAGCATCCTCATCGACCACCTTCGCGAAGGAAACGATGTGGTTGTTCTTGTCGACCTTCATGATCTTGACACCCTGAGTCGTTCTGCCGGATGTCGAGACTTCGTTGGCGCGGATCCTGATGATGACTCCGTTGGAATTGATCACCATCACCTCATCGTCTTCGCTTACGATCGTAGCTCCGACCAGGAGGCCTGTCTTGCCGAACTTGGTCTTGTCGTAGGTGGCGACGCCCTTGCCGCCTCTCGCCTGGAGCCTGTATTCATCGAGAGCTGTACGCTTGCCGAATCCGTTCTCGGTGATGACGAGCATCTTGCGTGTCTGATCGATATCCAGCTCCATCGAAACGACTTCATCGTCCTTCTCAAGCAGTATCGCTCTTACTCCGCCGGCATTGCGTCCCATCGGCCTTACATCTTTCTCGCTGAACGCGATCGCCTTGCCGCGCTTCGTTACTACGAGCACGTTCTCGTTTCCGTTGGCCTGCGCCACGCTGATGAGCTTGTCGCCTTCCTTCAGAGTGATCGCGATAAGTCCCGTCTTGCGGTTGGTGTCGAACTCTGACAGCGGCGTCTTCTTGATGGTACCCTGTCTAGTGACCATCACGAGGCATTCGTTCTCCTTGAACTCGCGGATAGGTATCATTGCGGTGACTCTCTCAGTCGAGTTGAGATTGAGGAAGTTGATCACCGGAGTGCCCTTGGCTGTCCTCGATGCTTCAGGGATCTCGTAGGCCTTTATCTTATAGACGCGTCCCATGTCGGTGAAGAACATGAGGTAGTCGTGCGTGCTCGTGATGATGAGGTCGCGTACGAAGTCGCTCTCGCGTGTCGTGAGCCCGACTATGCCCTTGCCTCCGCGGCGCTGCGCCTTATAGGTGTCTGCCGGAACTCTCTTGACGTAGCCGAGATGTGTCAGTGTGATAGCGACATCCTCTTCATCTATGAGAGCCTCTTCATCGAGCTCGCCTTCGTCTGCTATGATCTTTGTCCTGCGTGGATCGCCCCACTTATCCTTGATCTCGAGCAGCTCGTCCTTGATAACGCCCATGAGCTTGTGCTCGTCTGCGAGCAGGCTCTTGTAGTACGCGATCTTTTTCTGGAGCTCTTCATACTCGTTCTGGATCTTCTCACGTTCGAGTCCCTGCAGCTTGGCAAGTCTCATATCGAGTATGGCCTGCGCCTGGATCTCGCTGAGTCCGAATCTGAGCATCAGCTTTTCTTTCGCGTCGTTGTAAGACGAGCGGATGGTCGCGATGACTTCATCGATATTGTCGAGCGCGATGATGAGACCTTCCAAGATGTGGGCTCTTGCTTCAGCCTTCGCAAGGTCGAAGCGCGTCCTTCTCGTCACGACTATCTTCTGATGCTTCAGGTATTCCTCAAGGATCTGCTTGAGGTTGAGTATCTTAGGCTCGCCGTCGACCAGCGCCAGCATGATCATGCTGAAACTCGTCTGGAGTGCTGTGTGCTTATAAAGCCTGTTGAGGATCACGTTAGGATTCGTGTCTCTCTTGAGCTCTATCACTATGCGTGTGCCCTCGCGGTTGGACTCGTCGCGGATCGCCGATATGCCGTCGATCTTCTTGTCCTTGACGAGCTCTGCCATCGACTCGATGAGCCTGGCCTTGTTGACCTGGAACGGGATCTCGCTGACGATGATGCGCATGCGTCCGCGCTTGTCCTCTTCGATCTCGCAGACCGAGCGGACATTGATCTTGCCCTGCCCTGTCTGATAGGCCTCTCTCGCAGCTCCTCTGCCGAGGATGATCGCTCCTGTCGGGAAGTCCGGTCCCTTTATGATCTTTACAAGATCGTCTATTGAGGAGTCCGGCTCATCGATGAGCTTGACACAGGCATCGATGGTCTCGCCGAGATTGTGCGGCGGGATCGATGTGGCCATTCCGACAGCGATACCGTTGGATCCGTTGATCAGGAGATTAGGCACTCTTGATGGGAGTACTTCAGGCTCCTGCTCCTCGCCGTCATAGTTGTCCATGAAATCGACGGTGTCTTTTTCGATGTCTCGTACCATCTGGAGCGAGAACGGTGACATCCTTGCCTCGGTGTATCTTGAAGCGGCGGCGCCATCGCCATCGACCGAACCGAAGTTTCCGTGTCCATCGACCAGCGGGTAGCGCGTCGAGAAGTCCTGCGCCATCTTGACCATTGCGTCGTAGATGGATGAATCGCCGTGAGGGTGATATTTACCCATTACCTCACCGACGATACGCGCCGACTTCTTATGCGGTTTGTCCGGAGTGATGCCGAGCGAATGCATACCGTAAAGGATACGGCGGTGTACCGGCTTCAATCCGTCACGCACGTCAGGAAGAGCACGTCCTACGATTACGCTCATCGCGTAGTCGATGTACGAGTTTTTCATCTCATCGTATATCTCGTGCTCGATTATTGTGCTGTTGTCTAATATGTCTGCCATTTATTATTACCTTTTTGTTTTCACTCGAGTGCCTTACACGGGACTCGCGGGGCTCTGCGGTAGCCGGCACTAAATGCTTTCTTCGTCATAGCGGCGTTGCCGCAATGTCGAAAGCATTGATCTTCGGTGGCGAGCACCTCCGATAGATGCGATTGGCAAGCCGAAGGTGCCGACAGAGCTTAGTACCGCTGCGTATAGCCGCAGCGAGACGAGAGCCGTACCCGAGAGGATCGTGCAATGCGCTCGCTATATATCCAGGTTCTTTACGTAACGCGCGTTTTCTTCGATGAACGCCTTACGCGGCGGCACTTTGTCGCCCATGAGTGTGGTGAATATCTCATCCGCGGCCTGCGCGTCATCCATGGTGATACGGATGAGCGTGCGGTGGTCGTAGTCCATCGTGGTCTCCCAGAGCTGGGTGAAGTCCATCTCACCGAGACCTTTGTAACGCTGGATCTCTATCTTGTTGTTTCCGCCTTTGGTCTTGAGCTCCGCGAGCAGTTTGTCCTGCTCAGCATCGGAGTATGTGTACCATATCTGCTTGCCCTGCTTTACTCTGAAGAGCGGTGGCTGGGCAGCGTATACGTATCCGCCTTCGATGAGCGGTGTCATATATCTGAAGAAAAATGTCAGCAGAAGTGTGCGGATATGAGCTCCGTCGACGTCCGCATCTGTCATGATGATGATCTTATGATAGCGGAGCTTGTCAAGGTCGAATTCCTTGCCGACATTGCAGCCAAAGGCTGTGATCATGTTCTTGATCTCGTCTGAGCTGAGAACTCTGTCGAGCCTTGCCTTCTCTACATTGAGGATCTTACCTCTCAGAGGCAGTACAGCCTGGCGCTTACGGTCGCGTCCCTGCTTGGCGGAACCGCCCGCTGAATCTCCCTCTACCAGGAAGATCTCGCTGAGTGCCGGGTCCTTTTCGGAGCAGTCCGCGAGCTTGCCCGGAAGCGATGTGGTCTCAAGTACCGATGTCTTGCGGGTGATCTCTCTCGCCTTGCGGGCTGCTTCTCTTGCTCTCTGCGCTTTGAGACACTTGTCGATAATGACTCTCGCCTGCTTTGGGTTCTCCTCGAGGAAGTAAGTCAGCTGCTCGGATGTATTTGTCTCGACAAAGCCCTTTACCTCGGCGTTACCGAGCTTGGCCTTTGTCTGTCCTTCGAACTGAGGGTTTGTGAGCTTGACCGATACGATCGCTGTGAGTCCCTCTCTTACGTCATCGCCCTGGAGCGCGTCGTCGTTCTCCTTGATGAACTTGTTCTTCTTGGCGTAGTCGTTGATCGTTCTGGTCAGCGCGCTCTTGAATCCTACTTCGTGGAAACCGCCCTCGTTAGTATGGATGTTGTTCGCGAACGATACGATGTTCTCGCTGTAGCGGTCGGTATACTGGAGCGCGACTTCAACGGAATAGCCCTGCTTTTCGGCTTCATAGTAGAAGATCGTAGGGTTGACCGCTTCCTTGTTCTTATTGATGTATGCTACGAATTCCTTGATACCGCCTTCGAAGCAGAAGTGATCCTTTCTCTGCGGACTGACTCTCCTGTCTGTGAGGTCGATGGAAAGACCTTTGTTGAGGAAGGCCATCTCGCGGAGGCGCCTCTGAAGTGTGTCGTAGTCGTATACTGTCTCGTCAAAGATCTCAGGGTCAGGCCAGAACTGTGTCTTCGATCCGGTCTTGCCTGTTTTGTACTCGCCTACTACCTTCAGCTCCGTTGAGCGTTCACCCTTGAAGTATTCCTGCTCGTAGATCTTATTGTCGCGGCGCACCTGGACTACCATATGTGTCGAAAGCGCGTTAACGACGGACGCGCCCACGCCGTGGAGTCCACCAGATACCTTGTATCCTCCACCGCCGAATTTACCGCCGGCGTGGAGCTGCGTGTGGATGACTTCCACCGCAGGAATGCCCATCTTCGGATGGATGTCGACCGGCATTCCGCGTCCGTCATCCGTTACCGTGATGGAATTATCCGGTTCTATGGTGACCGTTATGTTCTTGCAGTATCCTGCCAGCGCTTCGTCTACCGAGTTGTCCACGATCTCATATACGAGATGATGGAGTCCCGCAGGGCCTGTACTTCCGATGTACATTCCCGGTCTGAGTCTGACCGGTTTAAGGCCTTCGAGGACCTCGATTTGACTTGCGCCGTATTCCTGTTTCTGAGCCATTCAAAGCTCTCCTTCCTTGTCTGTTGTATAGCCGGGACGCGCATAAAAAGCGATCAGTGGTCCGCTTCAAAAAAACAATCTGTAACTATGTTCTAAAACCCTTGCGGTCACTGGCTTGCATTAAAAAACGGGCATCGCATCCCTAAATTTTTACGCCCGAATTTTACCATATAAGCGATTTTTTTGCAAGTAATCGCACAATATATTGTATTTTCGAAAAAATCCCTTAAATCGACGATTTTCGCTTCGGTTCCTTCAAAACCTTCCCTTGAAGCAGGTCTTTGAGAGTTTCTTCAAACTTCAAAAATACAAGATTTCCCCTCTTTGATTTGTGCTACAATACAGGCATGAAGATCAAAAGCATCATTTTGGAAAATTTCAGGAATTATAAGAATCTCGAACTCGATTTTGATGATAGCCGGAATATCATCATAGGTGAAAACGCCCAGGGCAAGACCAATCTCATCGAGGCGATATATCTTACCGCGTTCGCGAAGTCGTTCCGCACGTCGAATTCCGCAGACCTGATCAGGTTCGGCGAGAGCGCCGGCAGAGTAAGTACCGATATCGTGAGCGAGGATATCGAGAAGAACATCAATATCCAGCTGCGATCCGACGGCAAGAAAATGATAAAAAAGGATGGCAAGGCGATACGCAAGACGACCGAACTGCTGAACAATGTCGTTGTCGTGATCTTTTCGCCCGATGACCTTCGCATCATCAAGGACAGTCCCGATAAGCGCCGCGCTTTCATCAATCGCGAGCTTTCACAGATGAGGCCGCGATATTATGAGCAGCTGAGGAGATACAACGAGGCGCTGAGAGAAAAGAACGCTTTGCTCAAGGGCTACTTTAATATAAAGAAGAAAACTTTCTCGAGAGCGGATAATCTGAGTCTGAATGATCTGCAGGCGGGCGCCGTTCAAGAAAGAAGTGAGTACGACAACAGCCGCAAGTATAACGAGGAGATGCTGGACATTTACGATCATCAGCTTGCGGATGCGGGATATGAGATAATCCGCTATCGCAAGGAGTTCACCGAGATGCTCAGCGAGGAAGCCGGAGAGATCATGAACAAGATCTCGGGCGGCAGAGAAGAGCTCAAGATCGAGTACAAAACAGCCTGTGACTTCGTGACAAGTCCTGAGGGCAGAGACATACTCTATAGCCAGATCTACCATAGCAGAGACCGCGATATCTATAACGGTTATGCCGGGCTCGGGCCGCATCGCGACGATATAGAGTTCTTCATAAATGGTAAAGACGCGAAGAAGTATGGTTCGCAGGGTCAGCAGAGAACGATCGCATTGTCACTTAAGCTCGCTGAGATAAGGATAGCCAAGCAGCTTCTCGACGAGCCGCCGGTGCTCCTGCTCGATGATGTTCTGTCGGAGCTCGATCTCGATCGCCAAAGATTCCTTGTGAGCGAGATCGACGAAGTGCAGCTCTTCATCACGAGCGCAGAGCTGAACGAAGACGTCGTGAGCGCACTTCGCGGCGGCACCCTCTTCCGCATAGAAGACGGCACTGTCACACGTGTGGACAAATACTGATCATTTCTCTTTAGCATAGGGTCAAATGACGTAATTACAAGATAATTCTTATGTGCTATACTGTATACAGTTTTCAAAACATCAACGCAGATATGGAGATGAAGAAATGAATAACAAAAAAGGTGGTTTTGGTGCAAAATTTGTACTCGTGCTCTTACTGATGATCGCCTCGGCCGTAGGCGGAGCATATGCTTACAGGATTTTCGACGGTAAGGTAGCCGTTCGCGACGCCAAGAACGCGATCGCGGATGTGGATGTTTCGGATTACGACGAGCCTGAGCAGGTCGTGATCCAGAACTACATTGACGACGCGACGAAGGATCTTGAAAAGGTCCAGACACGAAAAGAAGTCTATGAAGTCCTCGGCGAATTCATCTCTGATGTCGAAAAGGTACAGACCAAGAACGAAAAAGCTCTTGAAGAAGCCCTTAAGGCTGCAGAGGAAGCCAAGAAGGAAAACGAAAATAACACCAATAATAATTATAATAACAACGATAATAACGGCAGCAACAATACCGATACAACTCAGCCATCGGATAATACCTATGACGATTCCAACAACGGCGGCAGCTACAAAAGCAATCAGCTCAAAAACGGTTCCGATGAAAGCGAGGAAAGCGGGGGCGGTATTCTTGACAGTCTGCTTGGATCGATGAAAGGCAATTGATCTCACTTTTAGCCTCCCGAAAGGAGACGACTAATGAAGAAATCCATTACAGTACTTCTTTCCGCGCTGGCGGTCACGGCACTGCTGTTTGTGGGTTGCACTAAAGAAAGCGAGCCAAAGACAGTAGAGAGCATCGTCAGTTCCAACGATGATGTTGCCACAACGATACAGAGCGGAGCCGACGAAGCCGGAGTCAAAATAGATATCAAGGATAATACCATTACGTATTCCTACGATATTTCGAATGTCGATGGTATTACAGAGGAAATGCTCGAAGACGAGGATTTCCTCAAAACTATCGAGGATTCGCTTGAAATGCAGAAGGATTCGCTTGCGAATGTATGTCTGACCATCGAGGAAAAGACGGGTATAGAGGCAGTGAACGTCAATGTGTTCTATACATACAAGGATAAAGAGGTAGCAAAAGCTTCCTTTACTTCCGCTGACGTGGCTTCCGCTGATGTGGCGGAGGAGGAAACTGATTAAGGCTGTGATAACAATCTGTAAATATGAAATAAGTGGATACTAAAACTAAGCTAAAAAAGAAACTGGATCCATATTTACAGGCGATGCCTGCAATAATCCAATACCAGATCGCTTCAAAACTACTGATAGCGCTCTGGTTATTTTTGCTTGGCTGGATTTTCCATGAGCTCTTGAGGAGCAGCGGCAAAGTCGCGGTCACATCGGGAGACTGGAAGTTCCTTTTCACGACCTGGCAGGGCATTACTATCCTTCTAATCGGGCTGGTATCGCTGTTCATTTATGTAGCGCTTGATCTAAACGCAAAAATAGTGCTCAGTAAAGAGATGATAAGCGGAGAAGATTTCTCTCTCAAGGAATGCGTGATAAGCGCTTATCGTTCAATAGGAAAACTGATCAATCTTCGTGGAGCCATTGTGGTAATATATATCGCTCTCATAGCTCCGATCCTGGGGATCGGGATCTCGATCTCGCTGACAGAAGGGCTCTATATACCGACTTTTATTTCTTCATTCATTGAAAGTTCAGTGCTGTACTCAGGGCTTGCCGGAATTGCGGTACTTGTTTTTCTATCTGTCGGCATAGCAAATCTGTTTATCCTTCACGGCATTGTTATAGACGGTCTGTCCGTAAAGGATGCGAGTGCGCTTTCCGGAAAACTCATGAAAAAGAACTGGAAGGATTTTCTGCTGAAGAACATCCTTTGCATCCTTACTATCGCTGTCATTCTGGTAGTAGGCGCGGTGATCTGTCTTTTCATACCTTTAAAGCTCATCACCCTGCTTCCTGCAGGCCCGTTTAGTCGTTTTCTTACGATATTCTTTGTCATAGCCGGAACGATTGCTTCAGTCCTGGTCGACCTCTTAGGCGTTCCTTTTTATCTGCTGAAGATGACGCAGCTGTTTTACTCATATAAACAGGGAAGTGAATTCGAATTCAAACTAAGAGAACACAGAGATCGCAGAAAAAACAGGAGAGGCGCGATCATTATGTTGGTTGCGGTGATCGTCTCAGTGCTCATATTGTTCATACAATTCGACCGCTTATTCCCTCTTGATACGGAAGTAAAAATCATAGCACACAGAGCCGGTGGTAATGAAGGAAATGAGAATACGATCTCGGGCCTTGAGACTGCCATAGAAACAGGCGCTTATGGAAGTGAAATAGATATACAGCGTACCAAGGATGGTCACTACGTGATCAACCATGATGATACATTCAAACGCGTAGCCGGAGTAAAGAAGAAACCAAGCGAAATGACTCTCTCGGAAATAAGGAAGTTGGATGTAAATGGCGATCCTGTGCCGACATTCGAAGAGATGCTTGAAGCCAGCAAGGGGAAGATAGTGCTCTTCACCGAGCTCAAAGGTAAAACTGCCGATAAGAAGATGGCTGATGATGCTGTAAAGCTTATCAAGCAATATGGAATGCAGGATGAATGTGTGCTGATCTCCCTCAAGTACGATATTATCGACTATATAGAGACCAAGTACCCTGAGATACAGACCGGATTCCTTCTATTTGCTTCATTCGGAAAAACCTCTCATCTTAACTGCGACTATATCGGTCTTGAAGAGGAATCCGTGACCGATTATTCGACTGCTACTATCCATAAGGAGGGAAAACATGTGCTGGTGTGGACGGCGAATGAGGCGAAATCGCAGAAGTTCTTCCTCTGCACCAATGTCGACGGTCTGATAACCGATAATGTCTCACAGGCTGTTCGGATATCCGAGGAACTTGAGAATCGCTCGGATCTTGACAGAATGGTAGACAGAATAAAGACGATCTTTTGATTAAGACTGCCCTGATACTTATAAAAAAAGACGCTGCAGAATATTTAACTCCTGCAGCGTCTATTTTTTATTTTGATTATTTCAGTTCGATTATGACCTTGCGGTAAGGATCTTTGCCTTCGCTTCTTGTTGTCACTTCAGGATGATTCTGAAGTGTGCAGTGGATCACTTTTCTTTCATAAGGGTTCATCGGTTCGAGTGTCACAGGCCTTCTGGTCCTCTCCACCTTGCCCGCGAGGCGGTTGGCGAGATTGACGAGAGTCTTCTCTCTCTTGGCTCTGTAATTTTCAGCATCGAGTATAACTCTTATGTACTTGTCCGAATCCTTGTTGACCACATAGCTTGCGAGGCACTGTACTGCGTCAAGTGTGGAACCTCTCTTACCGATGATCGTTCCGGTATCCTTGCCCGTGATCTCAACGAATACAAGCTCTTCCCCTGCTCTCACGCTGAAGTCAAGATCTATACCCATCTTCTCTGCGATGTCTCTTAAGAAACTCTCGAGAGGATGACCCTCTACAGGTTCAAGCTGCTTCACTTCATAAAGCATGGTGTCCTCGAGAGAGAGGCTGTATCTTTTCTTGTTCCTGCGCTTCTTTTCTCCTTCGTGGGCTTTTTCTCTGGCCTTCGCGTCTTCTCTTTCTTCGGCCTCGAACTTGTCGTAGTCGGCTCTGACTTCGTCAGGCAGCTGCTGCGCTGAATTTTCAGGCAGTCCTGCCAGTATTGCATCTATATCGTCGAATGTTGCTTTTTCTTTGATCTGTGGTTCCGACTCTTCCTTTACGGTAACCTTTACTCTTGCCAGTTTGGATCCTATTCCGAGGAATCCGTTCGATGATTCTTCGAGAACTTCTATCTCCACATCATCTCTGTCTGCTTTGAGTTCCTTTAGTGCGAGATCTACTGCGGTATCAACATCGACTCCCCATTTTTCTGAAGATCTCATTTATCAATAACTTCCTTTCATTCTGACTCTCTTCTTCCTCTCGAGTTCCTTTTCTGCTCTCTGTGCGATCTTTTTCTGCTCCTTTTCTTCATTCATTTTTTCTTTGATTTTATTGATCCTGAGATTGAAGAAAATCTGCATGAACTGTCCGCCTGCCCAGTAGATAGCAAGACCTGCCGGGTATGAACGAGCGAGCCAAAGAATACTCAGTGGGAAGAAATATTTCATGATTGCGTTCATTGCCTTATTCTGGGCTGCGCTTGCGCCCGGCTGCTGTGTCATCATCGAGTTCATGCTGAATGCGATGAATGTGGAGACACCTGCAGCTATAGGCAATATCCATGGATCCGGCTGAGCAAGGTCTTTGATCCAAAGGAATGATTCGTGATTCGCGAAGATCATTTCACTGCCGGCCGGCATGTACTTTACCGGATTTCTGAGAAGTGTGAACAGTCCCATGATGATAGGGAACTGAATGAGCATTGGAAGACAGCCGCTCAGCGGATTGAATCCACTCTCGGCATACAGCTTCTGCATCTCTTCATTCTGCTTTTCTCTGTCATTTGCGTAGCGGCGCTGAATCTCTTTTGATTTCTCAGACATATCCGACATATTTGCCGTCGACTTTATCTGCTTCGCATAGAGAGGATAAAGTGCGCACTTAACGATGACAGTGAGGATGATGAGGGCTATTCCGTAATTGCCTACCAATCTGTATATCCACATCAGCAGATATCCGATAGGTGTTGCGATAATTCCCATTCTTTTCTCCGTTCTTATGGTACAGGATCATATCCGCCCGGACGACCCGGGTGACATCTGAGGATCCTCTTCATACCCAGCCAACTGCCTTTTACAGCCCCATATTTCTGAACAGCCTCTATATAATATTGGCTGCAAGTAGGGAAGTATCGGCAGTGTGGTCCCAGATATGGAGAAATCCCATTCTGATATGCTCTGACCATAGAGATAAATACTTTTTGTACTGCTGTTTGTTCTTTTGCTTCCATTGATGTTTTCTAGATGAGTCCGCAGCTCTTAAGAGCAGATCTCATACAGCCTTCCACTTCGCTCTCTTTATGCTCCGCTATTCCTGCCCTGGCAACGAATACTATATCGTAGCCTTCTGCTATCATAGTGCTGAGAGCTCTGTAAGACTCTTTCATCAGACGACGCGCGCGATTACGCATCACAGAATTGCCTACTTTTTTGCTTGCTACAAAAGCAGTCCTTGAGTGATCAAGTCCGTTTTTTCTGTAGAGCACAACTACAAATCTGCTTCCTTTGGACTTCCCTCTGTTATAAACCCTTGTGAAGTCTTTTTGTTTACGCAGTGTAAGTTCGCTGTGGTCTCTCATCCTGGCACCAATAATTAAGCAGTGAGGGACTTTCTACCTCTTGCTCTTCTTCTCTTGAGCACCTTGCGGCCGTTGGCTGTTGCCATTCTCTTACGGAAGCCGTGTTCTTTAAGTCTCTGCCTTTTCTTAGGCTGATAAGTTCTCTTCATTTTTCTTACTCCTTACTCTTATTAATTTACATTTCTGAATAATGTATTATGCATGCCCTCTAAATTCCAAGGACATAAGCCAAACAATTATAAATTAATGCTTTTTTCAAGTCAATACAGAGCAAAACTTATATCTCACACATATTCGTTTTTAAATAAAATACAATTGATTCAAAAATCAGGTTATACACAACATATAGTGATGGTTCCAACTTATTAACAACTTTGTCAACAATATGTGGAAAACTATTTTTTTGATTTCAAATTAGATGGGTATTTTTAGGAGTTTTTATGCTTTGCATATGTGGAAAACTCCATGTAAAATGTGTTTAATATTGTTAGGAGATCAAAGTGGATAAAAACAAGATATGGGGGACTACCCTCAATTTTCTTAAGGAACATAATACGGCTCTAAGTTATAATACCTGGCTTGCTCCTCTCAGAATTCATCATATCGAGGAGGATTCCGGTATTATTTATCTTGCGTGGCCAAATCAGGCCAAGCTGATTTCACATATAAATGATCACTACCTGGTACAGATCGAAAATGCAATAAACAGCAGCATGGATAAAAAGTACCGCGTAGTTATCAAGCATGATAAAGACTATGAAGTAGTAAAAATAGATACTTCCAGGATGAAAAATCCTTTAAATCAGGAAAAACTCTTTAATCCAAGATTTAATTTTGAAAACTTTATAGTCGGTGGATCAAATAAATATGCACATGCTGTATCCGTTGCAGTAGCTGAATCACCGGGAGATATTTATAATCCTCTCTTTATCTATGGAGGATCCGGCCTTGGAAAGACTCATCTGATGCAGGCCATTGGTGTACATATAATAAGGAATAATCCTGAAGCTAAGGTCCTTTATGTTTCTTCTGAAATGTTCACAAATGAACTTATTACTGCTATCAATGACGGTAAAACAAGAACTTTCAGAAACAAATATAGAAAACTTGATGTACTTCTTATAGATGACATCCAGTTTTTACAGGGAAAAGAAGCTACACAGGAAGAATTTTTCCACACATTTGAGTCACTTTATCAAAATAATAAACAGATCGTAATTACAAGTGACTGTCCACCGGGTAGTCTAAAAGGTCTTGATGAAAGATTAAGAACAAGATTCAGCTGGAATATGATAGCTGATATCCAGCCTCCTGATTATGAGACAAGAGTAGCTATTTTAAGAAATCTTGCCGAAAAATCTGATATTGAGATCAATGGAGATGTCAGCGATGTACTTAACCTAATAGCCAATCAAGTCAAAGATAATATCAGAGAACTTGAAGGAGCTTATAATAGAGTCATCGGTCTTTCACAGCTTCTGAATGATCCAATAAATGTGGATAATGCACGCAGCATATTAAAAGATATAATCAAAGATAATGAGCAGGCTGTTGCTCCTGAGAGAATCAGATCAATAGTTGCAAATTACTATAAAATCAAGATAGCTGATATGGATTCTCCAAAGAGAAATGCTGAAATAACTCTGCCAAGACAGATAGCAATGTATCTGTGCAGAGAAGAAACCGATCTTTCTCTTCCTAAAATAGGAAAACTTTTCGGTAACAGACATTATTCAACAGTTATTCATTCTATTGAAAAGATAGAAGAACAGCTTAAATATGATGAATCACTTTATGAAAATGTTGAAACTTTGAGAGCAAAACTCAAAACCGGAAGATAATATTAATTTTTCCACAAATTATTAATCTATTATAAAGATGGTTTTCAACTTTGAATGATTTATCATAATATTCAAAAATCAACTTATATATAAGTTTTCCACATATTCAACAAGCTATACTAAGACTACTTCAATCATTTATAAATAATAATAGAAATCCGGAGACAGGTGAAAGGACACATCATGAAGATCTACTGTAACAGAAGTGAACTTAATAAGGCACTAAATAATGTATCTCATTCTGTTCCTGTAAGAACAACTTCCAATATTCTGGAAGGTATTCTCGTACAAGTTGAAGATAAAAAAATGAAAATAACTTCCACAGATACGAATATGACGACAGAAGTATTTATAAATGTTGATTCAGAAGCAGCATGTGAATTTGTTGTTCCTTTCAAGTTATTCAGCGCTATCATTTCAAAACTTCCGGAAGATGAAATGATGATAGATTATTTTGAAGAAAAATCTAAAATCAATATAAAATGCGCAGGATCAAGTTCTGAAATAATATGTTTCAAAGGAGAAGAATATCCTAAAATCAAATTACAGGAAGGCGAGCATGTAATATATTTAAGCAAAGAAGATATCAAGAAAATCATTAAGAAAACTGCTTTCAGCGCTTCAACAGATGAATTCAACAGAATAATCACAGGAGTTCTTCTTGAAATAAAAGATGGAAGCATGAAAATGGTTGGAGTTGATCCTTACAGAATAGCAACTTATAAGATAGAAATTGAAAATAATGATAATGTAAGTGTGATAATTCCGGCCAAACTAATCATGGAAGTTGCCAAATTCATAGATGATGATGGTGAAGATAAGATGAGCTTTGAAATAGTCGACAATAAAGTAATAATGAAATTCGACAACAATAAAGTAATCATCAATACATATTCAGGTAAGTTTATTGATTATCAGAGAATACTTGATAAAGAAGGAAATATAAATATCAGAGTAAAAAGAGATGATCTTCTGAGAAGTACAGAAAGAGCTTCTCTCCTGGCTTCTATACAGAATAATAATCTTATTAGATTCAACATCGGAAAAGATATGATATTCATTACTTCTCTCAATGAAGAAGGAAATATCGAAGAAAAGGTTGAAATAATAAATGATGGAGAAGAATTGAATATAGGTATCAATTCAAAGTATTTAAAAGATGCATTATCTGTAATTGAAGATGAAGAAATAAGTATTAATTTCAAAGACAGTGTGAGTCCAGCCATTATAAAACCTTTAAAAGGAGATAAATATACCTACTTGATACTTCCGATAAGAATGAACTGATAAAGTTCAAGGCCGCTCATAAAAGAGCGGTTTTTTTAATAAAGTAATAAAATATATTTTCGTGCTAAAATAATCAAATAAAAGAAGTTAGAAGATTTAATAAAAAAATTATGAATAATAAAATAAAGAATGGCTTGGAATGGGTCAAGGCAGCAACTAAAGAAGGGTTTATTTATGTAAAATGGGATGGTTCAAAGCTTGCTAAGGAATGCCCTATTTGCCACGATCACATTAAAGGAGGAAATCATTATGGAGGTAACTGTATATGGTTTGCTTCCGCTTACCTCAGACACGGGATGGGCATAAATAATGTCAAATGTGCATGTAATGGCCTGCTTGGTGGTAGTTCTTCATATACAATGATATTGGTTTTACCAAGAAGAATTGCTCAAGCTTTCATTAATTCAAAATTGGGAACCGGCAGATTCCAATTGATTAGAAAAAAATATAGAAAAATATTGGATGAAAATGATATCAAACCGGGAGATATAATAATTTATTACAAAGTATTATTTTTCTGGCATGTGGCTGTGTATATAGGAGAAGAAAAAATCATAGATTGCGCATCCAAATCCGGTGGAGTGACTGAGCGCAGTTGGGATCTCCCATATAAATGTAAAGTGGCACTAAGATATATAGGATAAAATATAGATATAAAAATACATACAATTAATAGTAGAGGTAATTAAATTGAATATAAAAGATATTTTAAAATATTGTGATCATACTTTACTTGCTCAGACAGCTACCTGGAATGAAATAAGATCTGTTATTGATGAAGGAATAAAATATGAAACAGCAAGTATATGTATTCCTCCTTCTTATGTTGCTCAGGCTAAGGACTATGCAGGAAATAATCTTAAAATATGCACGGTAATAGGTTTTCCAAATGGATACTCAACAACTGCTGTCAAAGCATTTGAAACAGGTGATGCTATTGATAATGGCGCTGATGAAATTGATATGGTTATCAATTTAGGATGGGTAAAAGATGGTAGATGGGAAGATATAGAAAATGAGATAAAGACAATAAAAGAAATATGTGATGATCATATTTTAAAAGTAATAATAGAGACATGTTTACTTACCGATGAAGAAAAGAAAAAACTATGTGAGATAGTTACTTTTGCAGGAGCAGATTTTATCAAAACTTCAACCGGCTTTTCTAAAGGAGGAGCTACTCTTGAAGATGTGAAACTTATGGTAAATAATGTCGGTGAAGGTATAAAAGTAAAGGCAGCAGGAGGAATATCCGGTCTTGAAGATGCGGAAATGTTTATTGAAGCAGGAGCAAAAAGACTCGGTACCAGTAGAGTTGTAAAAGCTGTCAAATCACTTAAAAATGATTAAAAATAATGCAAATTTCTAAATATATTAATAATAATCATAAAATAATTAAAACAGAGGTATAAAAATGGTAGATTATACAGAAGGCGGCGGTTATCAATATCATGTCGGATTAAGACCGGGTGATATAGGAGAATATGTTATACTTCCGGGTGATCCACATAGAGTACCTAAAATAGCAGCTTATTTTGATGACGCAAAAAAAATAGCTGAGAGTCGTGAATTTGTTACTTATACCGGCTATCTTGACGGTGTAAAAGTCAGCTGCACATCGACAGGTGTTGGAGGACCTTCAGCATCGATAGCTATGGAAGAATTATGCAACGTCGGGGGTAAGACTTTCATCAGAGTCGGGACTTGCGGTGGAATGGACATAGATGTTAAAGGTGGGGATATTGTTATAGCCACCGGAGCTGTCAGAATGGATGGTACATCAAAGGAATATGCTCCGATCGAATATCCGGCGGTACCTGATGTTCTTGCAGCATCTTCTCTCATGAGAGCTGCGCGAAAACTCGGCGTGACTTATCATACAGGTGTAGTGCAGTGTAAGGATTCGTTCTATGGTCAGCATATGCCGGAAGCTCTTCCAAATAGCCACGAACTTCTAAATAAATGGGAAGCCTGGCTGAAACTTGGATGTAAAGCATCGGAGATGGAATCATCCACATTATTCATTGTAGGGGCATACAGAAAAGTAAGAGTTGGTTCATGTTTTCTTGTAGTAGCCAATCAGGAAAGAGAAAAGGCAGGTCTGCCTAATCCTCAGGAACATGACACAGACAAAGCGATCCGTGTCGCTATAGAAGCTATACGAATGATGATAGCGGATGATAAAGAATTCAAAAGGGATAATAATAATTAAATGGCAGAAACCATAACAGCTATATCAACAGCACCCGGCGAGGGTGGAATAGGAGTTGTAAGGGTAAGCGGAGCTGAAAGCGAAAATATAATGCGCAAGCTCATGAAGAATTGCCCTGAAGAAATCAAGCCACGTTACGCATATTTTGGAAAAGTAGTGGCTGATTCGAAAAATGCTTCATCAGAAGTCATCGATGAGGCGATTTTTCTTTTAATGAAATCACCGGCATCATATACAGGTGAAGACATGCTTGAAATACAGGCTCATGGAAGTAATGTCTCACTTAAAAAAATACTGGCAGCCATTCTTGATTCCGGCACAAATGGAATAAGGATGGCCGAACCAGGAGAATTTACCAAGCTCGCATTTCTTAACGGTAAGATGGATCTCAGCCAGGCCGAAGCCGTGATTGATATCATCAAGGCAAAGACCGATCTTTCTCTTGAAATAGCGGAAGGTCAGCGGGAAGGACGCCTAAGTGAAAACATAAAAACAATAAGAGAACAGCTTCTGGATATACTTGCTGAGATGGCAGTGGATATAGATTATCCGGATGAGGATTACAACGATAGTTTAGAAGCTCACAGCGATACCGTTATTGATCTCAAAAGAGTTCTTGACGATGTAAAAACACTTCTTGATACCGTATCGATCGGTAAGATCGCGCGCGAAGGAATTAGAACAGTTATAGTGGGCAAACCTAATGCTGGTAAGAGTTCTCTTATGAATGCTATACTCGGCGAAGGCCGTGTAATAGTAACAGATATACCTGGGACTACAAGAGATACAGTCGAAGAGAGCGCTACTCTCGGTGGTATTCCTATTGTTCTCATTGATACAGCTGGGTTACGTGAATCTGATGACAAGGTGGAAAAAATAGGTATCGAGCGTACAGCTCACGCTATTGAAAGTGCGGATATAGTGATACTTGTGCTTGATGGGAGTCACCCGCTTGATGAAGAGGATGAACAGGTACTCACTTATCTTGAAAAAATGAGCGCCGATCATATCCTCACCGTTATAAATAAAAAAGACCTCGGAAAATCTGTTAATGAAACAGAATTGAATGAAAGACTCCCGGGAGTAAGGATGATAACAACATCTCTTGTGGGTAAAGGCGCGTTAGAGGCAGCCCACAAAGTATCCGATGCGATCGGTGAGATGTTTGAACTGTCTTCAATCAGAGTAAAGGAGATGAATATTGTCACAAATGAGCGTCATATAAAGATGCTCAAGAATGCTGTGACAGATCTTGATGATGCCATCGCTATGCTGCAAAACGGTGAACCAATTGAGGTTGCCGAACTTTCAGCACATTATGCATATGACTCTCTTGGCGCCATTATAGGTGAAGAAGTTGGAGATGAAGTCCTTGACACAGTCTTCAGCAAGTTCTGTCTGGGTAAGTGATAGGATAAAAAAGCTTTATGACAAAGGATAAAGCAAGATACAAAAGAGAATTCGATATCATCGTGATTGGAGCCGGGCACGCAGGATGCGAGGCCGGGCTTGTTTGCGCGCGTATGGGTATGAAGACTGCAATGTTCTGTACGGATATCGAGTCAGTCGCCATGATGCCATGTAATCCTTCTATCGGTGGAACCGGCAAGGGACATCTCGTGCGTGAGATAGATGCACTTGGTGGGGAAATGGGTCTGAATATAGACAAAACCTTTATCCAGTCCAAGATGCTCAACACATCCAAAGGGCCTGCAGTGCATTCTCTCAGAGCTCAGGCAGATAAGAAGCGCTATCACGAGGAGATGCTCAAAACCATAAACGCGCAGGATAGGATTTCTCTTATAGAAGACGAAGTAACAGAGCTGATTTTCACTGAAAACAGCGAAATTTCAAAAGATAATAACAATAATCACAATATTACTGCAAAAAATCAGCAAATGAAGGTAGGCGGAGTAAGGACTGCAAATGGCGAAGAATATTCCTGCAGAGCCCTAATCATCTGTACAGGGACCTTCCTTGGAGGCAAGATATTCATTGGAGATAATGTCAAAATATCAGGTCCTTCCGGACTAAGACCTTCTACAAGCCTAGGTGTGCAGCTGAGAAAATTAGGCTTCCCGATCCGCCGTTTCAAAACAGGCACACCAGCCAGGATGCATAAGGACACGCTCGATTATGATCTGATGACAGAACAGAAGGGCGATAAGAAGATAGTTCCATTCAGCTTTATGAACGAGGATAAGGACTATGACAAAGAGCAGATATCCTGCTGGCTTTCTTATACGAACGAGGAAACGCATCAGATCATCAGAGATAATATAGAAAAATCAGCAATGTACTCCGGCAATATCGTTGGAGTCGGACCGAGATACTGTCCGTCTATTGAAGACAAAGTTGCGAGATTTGCGGACAGAAAGAGACACCAGCTTTTCGTTGAGCCTGAGGGCCTGGACACAGATCTGATGTATATACAGGGCATGAGTTCCAGCCTGCCTGAAGATGTGCAGCATGCTTTCTATGCTACCATCAAGGGCCTTGAACATGCCGAAATACTCAGTCCTGCTTACGCTATCGAGTATGATTGTGTTGACCCGCTCTCTCTTAAACCAAGCCTCGAAAGCAAAATGATGGATGGATTATTCTGTGCGGGCCAGTTCAATGGCAGCTCCGGATATGAGGAAGCTGCAGCTCAGGGGCTTATTGCGGGTATCAACGCCGTAAGGAAACTGAAGCACAAGGATCCTCTGATACTCAGAAGAGATCAGGCATATATTGGCGTTCTTATTGATGATCTGGTCACAAAAGGGACTAACGAGCCTTACAGAATAATGACATCAAGAGCGGAATACCGCCTGCTTCTCAGACAGGATAACGCGGACAGGAGACTGACCGGTATCGGATATGAGATGGGCAGTGTCAGCGAAGACAGGTACCAAAGATATCTCGAAAAGAAAGCAAAGGTAGATGTGGAAGTCGAAAGATTGAAGGCTCAAAGGGTTGATATTCAAACATTCAGGAATTTTTTGATCAAGCATGAGGCTCTGCCACTTAAGCATGATGAAGAAGCTTTCGAAAGAAAGACCGCGGAGATCTCCGAAACAGCTAATCAGACATTTGCCGACATACTCAGGAGACCGGCTATATCCTATTCCGATCTGGCTGAGATAGACGATGAGACACGCCCGGCCCTTTCGGCAAATGAGGCGGCTGAGACAGAAGTGATGCTCAAATACGATGGATATATCCAGAAGCAGATCAATGAGGTGGAAAAACTTCAAAGCCTCGAAAATAAAAAGCTTTCTGAACATCTTGACTACAAGTCTATCGGCGGGCTAAGACTCGAAGCAAGACAAAAACTCAGCGATATAAGGCCTGTTACTGTTGGCCAAGCAAGCCGTATCAGCGGAGTTTCCCCTGCCGATATAAATGTGCTCCTTGTTTACCTTGAAAAGGAGATGCGCTCTAAATGAACGACAGTTTCGATAGAATCTACGAATCAATTGAAAAGCGTATAGGAAGAGATGCAGCTGATCGTATTATCTCCTATCTCGATATGGTGCTCGAAAGGAATGAGCACATCAATTTGACTGCTGTCAAAGACAGAGAAGAGGCACTGATAAAGCACGTAGTTGACTCATTGGCAGTCATTGATCTGCCTGAATTTCAACAAGCTGATAAGATCATAGATGTAGGGACAGGCGCAGGCTTTCCGGGAGCTTTGCTGGCAATCGCTTTTCCTGAAAAGCAGTTTGTTCTTCTTGATTCAACACTTAAGCGTCTGAAAGTCATAAATGAATTCTCTGAAGCGCTTAACATCACAAATATTTCTACCATTCATGCAAGAGCAGAAGAGATCAATCGAAAGCCACCACATGGATCTGCTTATGATCTATGCATCTCACGCGCAGTCGCAAATCTTACTACGCTTTCTGTCTGGTGTCTTCCATTTGTAAGAAAGGGCGGATTTTTCATTTCTTATAAAGGCGAGAACTACGAGGCTGAGCTTGATCCTGCCTCTAAAAATCTAAATAAATACAACGGAAGCCTTGAGAGGGTCGAGCGTTATTCGAATGTACCGGAAGAAATAGCCGGGCACGTCCTTCTTGTTATTTCCAAATCATAATATTGTTTCACGTGAAACAATAAAAAGATCTTGCAAACGACCCACATTCTATCGTCAAAATGTTTCACGTGAAACATCTATATATAGTGGTTTAAGTCTAAACAGAACACAATTTGTACTTTGCACATTATAAAATCCGCGATTTCACCAAAACATCACCTTAATTCCCATATATAAAGTAGAAAACTTTTTCCAAAAAGAGTAAAATGACCGCAACTGTTAAATGGGGGTTTATGTTCCGCAGGAGGGAAAAATGGGAAAAGCAATCGCTATTTTCAATCAGAAAGGCGGCGTAGGCAAAACTACAACCAATATTAATCTTGCAGCCGGCCTTGCGCACAAAGGCAAGAAAGTGCTGATGGTGGATATTGATCCACAGGGCAATACTACAAGCGGAATCGGCATTCGCAAGAGGACATTGAAGAACACATTATACGATGCGCTCATAGATACGAGTTTTGACGTAAAGAAAGCTGTGCTGCCGACCAATACGAATAATCTCTTTATAATTCCGGCAAGCGTTGATCTTGCAGGCGCCGAAGTAGAGCTCGCGCAGCTCGAAGGCAGAGAAGGCAGACTAAAGAGAGTGATCGACGCAGTCAAGTCCGACTATGACTATATACTGGTTGACTGCCCTCCTTCCCTTGGTATCCTCACTATCAACTCGTTGACAGCTGTCGACAGCGTGCTCATACCTATACAGTGCGAATTCTACGCACTTGAAGGAGTGAGCCAACTTATCAGTACCATTGAGATGGTCAGAAAGAGGATGAATCCGGATCTTTACATAGACGGGGTAATACTGTCAATGTTTGACGGGAGAACAAATCTATCTCAGGCCGTTGTAGAGGATGTAAAGAATTTCTTTGGTGACGCTCTGTACGATACGATCATTCCTCGAAATGTAAGACTCGCTGAAGCCCCAAGCTATGGTAAGCCTATTATCGAGTACGATCCTAGCGCTCCGGGAGCAAAGGCATATCAGGAATTTACAAAAGAGTTCCTGGCAAGAGACAGAGCCAGAAAGAAAGCCCGACACTGAAATAAGGACAATCATAGAAAGCGGAAACAGAAATGGCAAAAAAAGCAGGACTGGGAAGAGGACTAGACGCACTGTTTGCTGATGCAGTTCCGGTAATGGAAGAACTGACCGAAGCGCCTGAAGAGAAAGCCGAACCTACGCCGGCAGCTCCGGCGAAGACCAGGAAAAAGTCTTCAGGCAAAGCAGCAAAACCCGTTGGAGATGACGAAGACAGGATCCTCTATATCGACATAAACGATATCATGCCTAACAGCGCACAGCCTCGAAAGAACTTTGACGAGACCAAGCTTAACGAGTTGGCAGAGTCCATCAAAACGAATGGAGTTATCTCGCCATTGATCGTGCGTAAGAGCAAGACCGGATATGAGCTCGTCGCAGGTGAAAGACGCTGGAGAGCATCGAGGATCGCAAAGCTCAAAAAAGTGCCTTGCATCGTTCGCGACTTTGACGATCGACAGAACGCGATCGTCGCGATCATCGAAAATATGCAGAGAGAAGATCTCGACCCGATCGAGGAGGCTCTCGGCCTTAAGTCGATGACTGAAAAATATGGATTTACACAGGAGCAGGTCTCAGCTTCTCTCGGTAAGAGCAGGACATATATAGCCAATAGCATCAGACTTCTGAAACTTCCTGAAGAAATACAGCAGTACGTGTCAAGTGGACAAATGTCTGCTGCACACGGACGAACAATTATAAATATTCCGGACAAAGACAGGCAAAAAGAGATCGCGGAAAAAATCATCAGAAACGATCTCTCTGTAAGAGCGACCGAAAGGCTCGCTGAGAGAGTGAAAGATGAGCTAAAGCCGGGACGCAAACGCCGCAAGCCTAAAACAGATCCGAAGAACACAGCAAAAACTGCGGAGGCAGAGGCTGTCGAAAGAGAGCTGATGACTCTGCTGGGGACCAAGGTCCGCATAAATGGGGATGAAAGCAAAGGAAAGATAGAACTCGAATACTACAGCATTGACGAGCTGAACAGATTAATTGACACATTGAGAGACGCCTTCAAATAGAGGGGTTAGACATCATGGACAATCAATTTATTGAAAGCCTTCCAATACCTTCCTGTATTGTGGATGAAGAGGGCTGTATCAAAGCGGCGAATCACCGCATGAATAAAGTATTCCCATATGAGGACATCGTTGGTCTTAAGTTCTTTACCCTGACAGGAGTAAAGCGTGAGCAGCTGTACGATGCGAACCATGGGGAGATCATAGTTGACAGAAACGGCAGAGTTTTCAAGCTCTGGGTCAACGATGACGCGAAGGCTGATGAGGACGTGACAGTATTCTTTGATGAGGTGTCCGGAAGAGAGACTTTCCGCGCCAGACTTGAAAGAGAGCGGGCTGCCATCGTTCATATCAACATCGATAACTACGATGAACTCATAGCGAGCGCTCCGGAGGATTACAGGCGCGTGATCCCTTCACAGATAGACGGGATCCTCAGAAAATGGGGAAATACCTACGATTCACCTGTTATCAGCACAGGTGATGAGAGGTATGTCATGTACACCAACCGGGAATCCATCAAAAAGATGGTGGAGGACAACTTCAGCGTTCTCGACGAGGTGAGAGATATTGAACCTACGATAGACTTTCCGGTCTCGATCAGCATCGGAGCAGGTATCTCAGATGAATCGATAATTGAAACTCAGCAACTCGCAGAATCGGCTCTTGAGCTGGCACTCGGACGCGGCGGCGATCAGGCAGTGCTGAAGACTGATGAAGGCACCACCTACTACGGAGGCTCTCTCCAGACCATGGAAAAGAGCAACCGCGGCAAATCGAGAGTCGTAGCACACGCTCTCAAAGCGCTCATAAATGATGCGGACAAAGTCTTTATCATGGGACATCACTGGCCGGATATGGATTCATTCGGTTCAGCGATCGGAGCCAGCAGCATGTGCAGATTCCTCGAAAAGGAACCTTATATAGTTATCGAAAAGCACAACGATGCTCTCGACACGGTATACACACATGTAACTGACACAGATGAATACAACATCATCAAGCCTGAAAAGGCTCTGCGCATGGTGACTGACAAGTCGCTGCTCATCATCGTTGATACGAACAGACCGACGCTTGTGGAAAGTCCCGAACTGGTAGAGGCATGCAATACCAAGGTGATCATAGACCACCACAGACTGACAGACGATTCTTATCAGAATGCGGCGGTCGCGTACATAGAATCATATGCGTCATCGGCCAGTGAACTGATGGCAGAAATGCTGCAGCATATCTCGCAGAAGAGATTCATCAATAAACTGGAAGCGGAGTGCATGCTCGCGGGGATCATGGTCGACTCGAACAATTTCTCGGGGAGAACAGGCGTAAGGACCTTCGAAGCAGCATCGTGGCTGAAACGCGGAGGCGCTGATACCACTGAGGTAAAGAGGTTCTTCCAGATCAACCAGGAGGATTTCCTCACCAAAGCAAACGCCATCGCCAGCGCGGAATTCACTGACAGCGGGATCGCTTACACGACCACAGACGGGATAACGAGCAACATGATGATAATCAACGCTCAGGTCGCAGACGAACTGATGACGGTCAAGGGAGTGAAAGCGACTTTCGCGCTTGGACGCAACGAAAAAGGACAGACCATTGTGAGCGCGAGGTCTCTCGGAGAGATCAACGTGCAGGCGCTTATGGAAAAACTCGGAGGCGGAGGACACTTCACATCCGCTGCAGCTCAGACAGATCAGCCTAGGGCAGAAGTATTGGCTCAGCTGAAGAAACTCGTTAAGGAGTATCTCGACCGTGAAGAGGAAGAGCGCAGAAGAACTCTGAGCAAAACAATGGAAATAGAACTAATCAGATAGAAAAGGACAGAAAAAATGGAAGTAATTCTGAAAAAGGACGTTAAAGGATCGGGTAAGGCAGGAGATATCGTAAAGGTAAGTGACGGTTACGCAAGGAACCGTCTGATCCCTGCAGGCCTTGCAGTAGAAGCTACAGAGGCCAATAAGAAAGCGATAGCAAGAGAGAAAGCAAAGGCAGCCGAGAAATACGCCCAGGAAAAGGCCGAGGCAGAAGCATTCGCGACTAAACTCTCTGCAGATACTGTTATTGTAAAGACTAAGGTCGGTGAGGGCGGCAGACTTTTCGGTTCCATCACATCTATGGATATCGCCGAAGCGATAAAGGCCCAGACCGGTGAAGAACTTGATAAAAGGAAGATCGTGCTCGACAAGCCTATCAAGGAGACAGGCAACTACGAAGTCGAAGTCAAACTCTTCCCTGAAGTAAGCGCTAAGGTAAGGATTAGGATCGAAGGCGGCGAAGCGTAATGGACGAAGAAAGAAAAGACGTACTGCTTCCACCAACAGATATAGAAGCTGAAAAGGCCGTACTTGGCTCCATGCTCAAAAACAGGGATGCCAGGGCCGATTCGAGTGCGCTCTTAAGACCTGAAGATTTCTACCTGAGAGAGCATCAGGAAATCTTCAAGACCATGCTTGATATGGATCAGAAAGGCACGGGAATAGACATCACAACCGTCTACTCCGCCCTGAAACAGAGAAAGACAGCCGACATGGTAGGAGGCATGACTTATCTGTCGAAGCTTATGGATGAGGCCATCGTTCCATCCAACGCCCGCTACTACGCGGAAACGGTTTCTGACAAGTCCAAGATGCGCCAGCTCATAAGCGAAGCTGAAGCTATCAGAGACGCTGCTTACTCATCTGAGATCCCGCCTGAAGATATACTCGATAACGCCGAGCAGAGGATACTGGAGATAGCGCACAAAGCGCAGCGCTCCGGATATGTCGATATCAACGACGTTATTATCGAGAACATCAGACAGCTCCAGGAGCTTGAAAAAGGCGGTATGGACAAAGGTATCCCGACAGGATTCAGAGATGTCGACAAGATACTCGGAGGCCTGCAGAAGACAGACCTCATCATACTCGCGGCCAGGCCGGGCGTCGGAAAGACAGCTTTCGCGCTCAATATAGCTGAGCACGCCGCGTCGATCGGCAAAAAGGTGATAGTATTCAGCCTCGAAATGGCCAATACCCAGCTCGGAGAGAGACTTCTTTCCATGGCTTCATCCGTTCCGCTTGAAAATATTCACAGAGGAGAACTTTCGCTGGATCAGTGGGACGATCTTTCCGCTGCACAGGACAGTTTCTTCGGAATGGATATGGTGATCGATGAATCTTCGGTCATCACACCTGTAGAGATGAAAAACAAATGCCGCCGTTTCAAACAGGATAAAGGAGATCTCGACCTTGTGGTTATCGACTATCTCCAGCTGATGAGCATGGGCGGCTACAGGATAGAACAGAGAGAAAAGGAGATCGCGGCCATCACAAGATCGATCAAGATCATGGCCAAAGAGCTCAACTGCGCAGTAGTGCTGCTTTCACAGCTTTCACGAGGTCCTGAACAGAGAGGCGGCGATCATATGCCAAAACTTTCAGACCTCAGAGATTCGGGAGCTATCGAGCAGGACGCCGATGTCGTCATATTCCTGAAGCGTGACGATTACTACAGTTCGGAAGATGAACAGGCTGACATAGATCAGAACTCGGCACTTACCTGCGCGGTCAATATAGCCAAGCACAGAAACGGTCCGGTCGGGATCGCCAACCTCACATGGATCCCGAGGTATGTAAAGTTTGGCAATATGGCAAGAGAATAAATATGTTCGCCGCGAGCAACGCCTGATAAGGATATAAATGTCGATAATAAAACCGATAATTGACGAATGGAAGGACATCTTCCTGCATACTACAAAGGTAGAGAACCTTTTTATCAACGAGTTTCTCCCGGATGCTCCGGGGGACTATGTTAAGGTGTATCTGTTCGGGCTCATGTACGCTCAGTACGAGCAGGCGATCGACAGTTCCATACTTTCCATGATCCTCGGTCTCAGCGAAGAAGAGATAGATGAGGCATGGATCTACTGGGAGTCAAGAGGGCTTGTAAAGTTCAAGACGGATGTCACTGAAGGCGGAGAGAAGTGCCAAAGACTGGTATTCGTGAGCCAGATAGAGGCACTCTACGGAAAAGCTTCCACGGTGACAGAGCCTGAGGTATCTGAAGAACAGGATCCTGCAGTCACTGATATGGAAAGCTCATCAGATGAAGAGATCCCACATTTCGTGAACATGGACGATATTGAATTCGATGCCATGTTTGAACGGAAGATGAACGACAACAGGCTTCGTGATATCTACAGGAAATATCAGGAAGTCACGGGTCGCACGGTGTCCCGCCGCGAGACAGGAAAGATAGACGATGCCATCAAGGTATACGGCATTGAACCGGATATATTCAGTTTCGCCATCGATTACTGCGCCGATCTTGAGAAATACAGCATCGACTATATTTACAAGGTGGCGCTCCGCTGGACAGAAGAAGGCTGCAAGAGCATCGATGAAGTCAAGAAGCTTCTCGAAAAGCACAGTCGCAGGAACGCATGGTACACTCAGGTGTTCAAAGCACTTGGCTTCAGGAGACTCCCGGCACCTGCCGACAGGGAGATAATGGATAGGTGGTTCGACGAGATGGGCTGCAGTATTGGCGAAGTGCTTGATGCATGCAACGCGAGCGCCGGTATCAGAGAACCTAATCTCAGATACGTAAACAAAGTGCTTGAAAACCAAAGGCTTGAAAAAGGCGGCATCAACACAAAGCCAAAACAGGAAGAAAACACTTCCCGTCAGAATGTGCCTGTAAGCGAAGGCGGAAGCCCTGTCAGCAAGAAGGTACTCGCGGATTACTACGAATCCCTGAGGTTCGAGGGAGCAAAGGATCGCAAGAGAAGGATAGAGGAAGTGATCCGGAAGGTGCCCGATATGGAAGCCGCGCTCAGAGCTGAAAATGAGATCAATTCAAAATTGATGATGCTGAAGCCCGGCGAAGTGAGTCAGAACGACAGAAAGCTATTGAGAGCCGAAAGGTCAAGAATAGAGGAAACAAAGAAAGAACTGCTGGAATCCGGCGGATTCCCGGCAGACTACATAAACAGAAAATTCAAATGCGATATCTGCAAGGACACAGGCTACACAGATGATGGAATGGTGTGCAGCTGCGCGAAGGAAAGAGCGGAAGAAGCATTTAAATGGATCGGAGATAATAAATAGTCCGAATGACAGATATAGAAGAACTGATAGAAAAGACAACAGAAGAAGAAGGTACGGAAGAAGACTTCATGAGGGCCGCAGCCCTCGCATATGCAAGGTATCTGAAAGAGCACGGCATGGTGCCGGGCGAAGTTTCAGTGTCTGAAGATGAGAATGAAGCTGAAACAGAAGCTGAAGACGAGGCAGAAACCGAGTCCGAAGCGGATGCTGAGGTGGAACAAGAAGAGCCGGTAGCCGAAAGTGAGTTGGAAGAGACCGTAGCAGAAGCAAAAGATACAGAGACTGAAGATACTGAACCGGAAAAGACCGAAGCTGAAGAAGAAGCGAAGGCAGAAGAAGAGGCTAAGCCGGAAGAAAACGAAAAGAATAGTAAACCGGCAAGGAACGGCAAGAAGAAAAAGCATACTCATCAGGAGCTGAAAGAAGAATTCGAAAAGAAAAAAATCGGAAAGGATCCTCTTACAGCCATCGTTGACCTGCACGATACTATTCAGGACAAGACAGATGGCGTAGCTCTAAATGTGGGCAGAGATTTTGCCAGAGGCGCCCACAATATAGCTTCAACATATCGCAACACGCGAAAGACCATTGGTCTGGGAATACTTATCATGGGCCTTCTTGGTGCTGTGTTGCTTGTTGTCTTCGACCGCTTCACAGTCTATGAGTATGCATACAACGGCAAAACTCTCGGCTACGTGAAGGAACAAGAGGAAGTAACCGATGTGCTCGATGTTGCCGGCAAAAAGCTGACACAAAATACTGAGACAGGAGCAAAGGTTGAATTTGTCGCCAATCAGAACGTGACATTCAACCCGGTGGATGGAAGAGGCAAAAGCACCGATGACGCCGATACCGCAGTCAACAAGCTCATCTACATGACAGATATCGAGACTGAGGCATACGGGGTTTATGACGGCGCACAGCTCAAGGCCATCGTAAAAGATCAGGAAGACGCGGAGAAGCTGCTTGAAGAGACAAAGTCAGAACTTTCCATTCCTGACAAGGGAATGGATCTGGTATCGTCAGAGTTTACCAATCCGCTGGAGATCAAACCACTCAATGTATTGCTCGGAAGCGTCCAGAGCAATGTGGCCGCAAGACGCCAGATGATAGACGGTGGCAAAATGGAGGTCCACAGTATCGTAGATAGCCCGGATATCGACAGCCCTGACATCGTCGAGACAGACACCGAGGAAGTAATACAAAGCAAAAGGATAGCGATGCTGGCAGATTCCTTCGGCGTGGACCCGGAAAGCATTTACGATGAAGACAACAAGGAAGTCATCACAAGCGTAGAGGCGGGCGATGTTGTTTGTATCAGGACTACCGTGGATCCGGTCAGTGTCAGGATGGTTGAGACAGGCCGTATAAAAGAGGTCATAGAATACCAGACCATCAAGAAAGACTCTGATGAGTTATATCAGGGCGATACATACATCGAACAGGAAGGAAAGAACGGTTCCCGCATTTTCGAAGGAACCATAACCAAAGTAGCCGGTGAGGAAACAGATAGAGATACTATCAGCGAAGAAGTAACAAAAGAGCCAAAGGACAAGATCATCCTGGTTGGTACCAAGGAGAGACCTAAGACAGCGGCTACCGGCACATTCCAGATGCCGATCAAGTCCTACGTCGTCACTTCGGAATTCGGCGGCAGATGGGGACGCATGCATGAAGGAATGGACTTCGGAGCCCCGACCGGAACCACGATTTACGCAGCTGACGGAGGAACCATTGTAAGAGCATCTTACTATGGCGGATACGGCAACTGTATTGAGGTAGATCATGGAAACGGATTCCTTACAAGATATGCGCACTGCAGCAGCATCATGGTGAACGTCGGCGACAAGGTATATCAGGGGCAGGAGATTGGACTGGTAGGTAATACCGGTAACAGCTTCGGATCACATCTCCACTTCGAGGTCAGGATCAACGGAGCTTCACAGAACCCGAGAAACTATGTAAATCCATAAAGCAAGGAATAAAAAAATTGCAGGAAAAACAGGAACAATACGAAGAGTACATCAAAATAGAAGAGCCGGAACAGGAAGAGAGCGGACAGGAAAGGATCTGGCAGGAAGAATTTGACGAGCGCCAGAAAAGGCGTAGAGAAAAAATCGCATCCAGCAGAAGAAAAAGTAAACGCAGGATCCTGATCGTCATTTTGATTGCTTTTGTACTTCTGGCAACCATGTGCGGAAGGGACATTATCAGGCTGAAAGCAGAGAACACCGAGCTAAAAAAACAGCAGGTGGCGCTTGAAAAGAAGAGGGATGAACTGAAAGAAGAGCTCAAGAATACCGGCGAGAGCGAATACATTAGGGAGCAGGCGCGCAAGCAGCTCAAACTGCTCAATCCGGGCGAGATACTATTCACATTTGATGACGATGAATAAACTGAAGATCGATCAGGCGATAGTAGTCGAAGGCCGCGATGACGTCGACGCCGTATCCAGAGCCGTCGATGCGCTTATCATCCCGACACATGGCTTTGGCATCACAGCGGAGACATGGGGGATGATCGCAAAGGCTTACGAAGAAAAAGGCCTGGTAATTCTTACAGACCCCGATTATGCTGGGGAAGAGATACGGCGCAGACTGACGGAAAGATTTCCGGAATCAGTACAGGCGTATGTAGCAAGAAAAGACGCGATCACGGCGGATGATATAGGGATAGAAAACGCCGAGCCCGAAGCAATAGCCATTGCTCTGGAGAAAGCCCTCATTAGGGCCGGGATCATTCGGGAAGACGGTGAACCTGGCGATAATCATTCATCCGTTCCTGCGGAGACTGTCTTTGCTGACATGGCAGACCTAAGGGATCTCGGACTGGTCGGCACAGACGGCGCATCGGAGATGAGGGCAGAACTTGCAAGATCGCTAGGGATCGGCTACGGCAATGCAGGCGCATTCGTTAAAAAACTAAAAGGATTCGGAATAGGCTTAAATGAGCTCAAAGAAGAAATCGAAAAGATCCGGAAACAAAGGTAATCACGCACCGAGGCCAAGAGGCTTTGCAGGAGTAAGGCCTGATAAAGGGCTCGGGCAGAATTTCCTGATAGATGAAGAGGTGATCGGGACCATAGTCAGAGAGAGCGGCGTGTCTAAAGATACGCTTGTGATCGAGATAGGTCCCGGCACAGGAGCACTCACTCTTCCTCTGGCTGAAGCCGCGGGAAGAGTCATAGCTGTGGAACTTGACGAAAACATGATAGAAGGCCTTCGCATCAAGACCTTTGGAATGGACAATGTCGAGATCATCCATCAGGACATACTGGAAACAGATATAAAGAGCCTCGCTACAGAGGCGATGGCAGAACATGGGCTCACCGAGCTTCGCATAATCGGCAATCTGCCATACTACATAACCACACCTATAATCATGAAGCTTCTGGAATCGGATACCGGAGCAAAGAGCATCACCGTTATGATGCAAAAGGAAGTCGCAGACCGTATCGCGGCCGAGCCGGGTACGCGCGCTTCCGGAGCCATCACCTACCCTGTGCACTACCATGCAAGGGTCAGCGAGATCGCTTTCGTGCCGAGAGAATGCTTCTATCCGGCGCCAAAGGTCGACTCGGCAGTGCTGAGACTTGACTTGAGAAACGAACCGGCTGTCTGCGTCAAAGACGAAGAGCTGATGATGCGCTGCATCAAGGCAGGCTTCTCGATGAGACGCAAAACACTGCTCAACTCTCTCACCGCGCTGGGATATCAAAATAAAGAAATACTGTCAAAAGCTCTCGATGCTGCAGGCATCGATCCGTCCAGGCGGGCGGAGACACTCTCTCTTGAGGAATTCGCAAAGCTTTCAGACAGCTTGCAGGAGGCATAGACTTGCAGGACATACTACATAAAGTCCTCGCGTTTCTGAAGATGATACTCTTCAAAGTCGGAAACGCCATAAAGGGACTTTTCTACAAGATTTTCCCAAAGAGAACTGCTAAATATTTCGACGCAGACCGACATGAGATCAAGTACATTGCGCTCATGGGTCTTTACGCGCTCGCGATCAATATTTACATAGAAGAATTTGCGAGACTTACGACGGGCATTTTCGAAGGCCTCAGATGGGCGTTCACGCACCCTCTCCTATTCCTTTACAATACCCTGATCATCTTCGCAACGATGACTATCGCACTTCTTTTCAGGCGCCGCCGCTTTGTGTGGTTCATAGTCTCACTGGTCTGGGTAGTGATAGGCACGGTCAACGGCTTTATCCTGCTATCGAGAATGACTCCATTCACATTGTATGACGCTAAGAATATCACTGACGGAGTATCGATCGTCAACACATATTACACGGCATGGCAGATCACACTGGGCATCATTGGCATATCGCTGGGTGTCGCTGCCATAGTACTCATCTTTATTCGAAGCGAAAAGTGGAAGAATATTAAATACGGCAAGAGCCTGCTGGCGATATTGATCACCTTTGGGGCCTTGGGTCTGGCCACCTGGGGCGGTATCAAGACAGGCCTCGTCGGCACATTCTTTGGTAACCTCAACTACGCATACAGAGACTACGGCTTCGCTTATTGCTTCGTATCGACTTCCACAGATGCCGGTATTTCCAAGCCTAAGGGCTATTCGGAAGAACTTATAACCGGGATACTTAAGGAAAAGACCAAGAAAGGTACCGACACCATACTGCCTGAGAAGAACGACAGCACCGAGCATCCTAACATTATCGTTCTTCAGATGGAATCATTCACAGTCGCACAGGATTATAAGAACATTGAGGTATCGAGAGACCCTACGCCTGTATTCAATTCACTATGCAAGAATTATACATCCGGCGCTTTTGAAGTCCCTGCCTGCGGAGCCGGCACGGCAAATACAGAGTTTGAGCTTTTGACAGGCATCAGTGCCAAGTTCTTCGGCCCGGGAGAATACCCATACAAAGGAAAGCTAAGGGAGAACACGCTTGAGAGCATGGCATATGTGGCCAAGAGGCATGGATATGCGACCAGCGCTCTTCACGATCACCGCGCGCTCTTCTACAACCGAAACGAGGTGTACGCTGATCTCGGATTCGACACATTCACATCCGTCGAGTACATGAACAACGTATCCTTCACACCGACGAACTGGTGCAAGGACACGGTTCTCACGAGCGAGATCATGGAGATTATGAAGCAGACCGATGAGAGGGACTTCATGCATGTCATTTCCGTTGAGGGACACGGCGGCTATCCGACTGAGCAGGTATTCAAGAATCCTTATACCGTAGTCACGGCAGATGATGAGGATACGAAGTGGAAATATGAGTATTACCTGAATGAATGCCACGAGATGGATACCTTCATCGGGGATCTTATAAACGAGATCGAAGAAAGCGGCGAGCCGACCGTCATGATAGTATACGGCGACCATATCCCGGCTATCGATGTCAAGGAGGAGAATTACAAGCAGAAAGATCTCTATACGACACGTTACGCCATCTGGGATAATATCGGTCTTGAGAAAGAGGAACACGATATCCACTCATATCAGGCAGGCGCTATGCTGCTTGCGGACGCGGGTCTTGCGCATGAGGGTGTGCTTTTCGATTATCAGCAGTCCAACAGTCCTAAGTCCGAGTCATACCTGAACGACCAGGAGGCTCTCGCTTACGACATGCTCTATGGTAAGCATTACGCCTATGGCGGGGTCAATCCTTATGAGCGAATAGACCTTAGGATGGGACACAAAGAGATCAAGATCAAAGACATCGTCAAGATCGGCGACCGTTACTACATAAGAGGAAACAACTTTACTGAGAGATCGATCATCAGCATGGGCAATAAACAGCTGTCGACGGTATATCTATCGCCGACTTTGCTGGCGCTCAACGAGGAGATCGATAAGGACGATATCAATAAGCTCAAGGTGAGTCAGGTCGATAAGTCCGAGGAGACGGTACTGACTACAGTAGGAGCGAACGAAGAATTATAGAGGAACCAATCATGTCTGAAGAGATAAAAGAAATGATTACAGAAAAAGAACCTGAGATCAAAGACCACCCTTCTGAGGAAGCAGAGGCAGAGATCCCTATGGTCGAAGAAGCCGAAGAGACGGCCAAAGAGGAAGCTGCGGAAGCGGCGCCTGAAGACGACGGCAAGTACGAGGTCGAGGGCATATTGGAACTCGCAGACGACGGATTCGGGTTCCTCCGTTTTGATAATTTCCTTACTTCAAACAAGGATGTCTATGTGTCGCCTACGCAGATAAGACGTTTCGGCCTGCGTACCGGTGACAAGATAAACGGCATCGCCAGAAAGCCGCGAGGCACTGAAAGATTCGGAGCTCTGCTCTTCGTTAAAGATGTCGATGGACTCGATCCAATGACAGCGAAGAGACGCCCTCATTTCGACAATCTCACCCCTGTCTATGCGGATGAAAGGATAGTACTTGAGAATTCCAGCATCGATCTTTCGACCAGAGTCATGGATCTCGTTGCACCTATCGGACGCGGACAGAGAGGTCTCATAGTCGCTCAGCCTAAAGCAGGCAAGACAGTTCTTCTCAAGAAGATCGCGGCTTCAGTAGAAGATAAATATCCGGATATCGAGCTGATAGTGCTGCTTGTAGACGAGCGTCCTGAGGAAGTCACGGATATGAAGAGGAGCCTCAAACACTCTGAGGTCATTTACTCGACATTTGACGAGGAAACAAGACACCATGTCAAAGTAGCTCAGATGGTAATAGAACGCGCTAAACGCCTTGCCGAGAGCGGCAGAGACGTGATGATACTGCTCGATTCCATCACCAGGCTCGCAAGAGCTTATAACATGGAAGTACCCGCATCGGGACGCACACTTTCGGGCGGTCTCGACCCGGGTGCCCTGCACCCTCCGAAGAAGTTCTTCGGCACAGCGCGGAATCTCGAAGAAGGCGGAAGCGTTACCATACTCGCTACCGCGCTGGTCGAGACCGGATCACGCATGGACGATGTGATTTTTGAGGAATTCAAAGGCACAGGCAATATGGAGCTACACCTCGACAGACAGCTCAGCGAGCGCCGCATATTCCCTGCCATAGACCTGTACAAATCAGGCACACGAAGGGAAGACCTGCTTCTCACTCAGGAGGAATATCAGGTGATGTACATGCTGCGCCGGGAGATGAGCCGCGGAAACGTGATGGACGTTACAGAGGAGATCATAGACAATCTTTCATCCACCAAGAGCAACAAGGCTTTTGTGGATTTCATGCTTAAGAAACTGCACTAAAAAATGGCGAAACTGGATTACAGTAAAATTTTCATAAAGAACGCATGCCCAACCAGTATCGGCGGACAAGCGATAATGGAAGGCGTAATGATGAAGGGTCCTGACAGGACCGCGATCGCGATGCGTCTGCCTTCGGGAGAGCTCTATCTGAGGACTAAAAAGAACCCCGATCAGAGCAAAGTTATGAAAGTTCCGCTTGTGCGTGGAGTAGTCGCTTTCTGGAACGCGTTGGTGGGCGGAATGGGAACTCTGATGGAGTCGGCGGACATCCTTGAAGAGTACGCGCCTGAAGAATACGGCACAGAGCCTGGAAAGATCGAAGCCTGGGTCAATAAGAAATTCGGGCAAAAGGCGGCGTGGAACTTCCTGCTCTGGAGCGCTGTCGTTATCGCGCTGGTAGTCTCCATCGGACTGTTCGTGATCTTTCCGACATGGGTGGTAAACTTTGCGGGCAAATGGATCGAGAACGCTATAGTCCTCAACCTTATCGAAGGAATACTCAGGATACTGATGTTCATTGGTTATGTCGCGGCGATACGCAATATGGAGGACATAAAGACGCTCTTCCGCTACCACGGAGCAGAGCACAAGACGATCCACTGCTACGAAAACGATAGAGTTCTGGTACCTGAGAACGCCGCGCAGTTTTACACTCTTCATCCGAGGTGCGGTACGAGCTTCATGGTGTTCGTTCTCATCATCAGCCTGTTGCTGTTCAGCTTCCTAGGCTGGCCTAATCTGGCTCTTAGGATCGCTTCAAGGGTATTGCTGATACCGGTGATCGCTGCAATCAGCTATGAACTGCTCAAATGGGCGGGCCGCTCCGACGGAGTGATCGTAAAGACACTAAGCTGGCCGGGGCTGATGCTCCAGAAACTTACTACAGCAGAACCGACGAACGAGCAGCTTGAAGTGGCGATACTCTCACTCAAAGCCGTATTGGTCGACCCGGGAGTGCCCGAGATAGACGCTTTCGTGGATAAAGACGGCAATATAACCAGATCCGCCGCCGAGGAGAAAAAGATCGGCGAAGAGATGGAAAAATGGGCAGCCGAGCTCGAGGCACATACCGAAGTGGCCAAGAAAGCGGCAAAAGACGTCATAGAAGAGAACCGCAGAATGGAAGCCCGCACTGTATTTGAGGAGCCGGGAATACGGCCTGCTGACGAGGGGCAGATAAGAGAGGCAATCAAATTCCTGGATGATCTGGATACTGACGGATACACTATCGTGGCTCCGGAAGAGACTGACGGACGTTCTATCGTAAGGGCCATAGTGGACAGAGAGGCTGCTGAGGCAAAGGCCAGGACAATAGCGCGAAGATACACCAAGGACATAAAGACCTATGAGAACGCGCTTGCCTGGGGACAGGCAGCCCTCAGCATGCTGCCAAACGGAAAGAACGAAGCGAAGACAATAATGTCATACGCGACCGGACTCGGTTCTACTGAGCTGATCACAAGGGCTAGGGAACTGATGCGAGATGATGATTTTGATGAGTTTGAAAAGCGCATCTACGCAAGGATAGAAGGTATGCCTCTTCAATATATAGTCGGTATGCAGGAATTCATGGGGCTGCCTTTCAGAGTGAATCCAACTGTTCTCATACCGAGACTGGATACCGAGATACTTGTTGAGCAGGTACTTGGCATAATAGAAGGAAAAGATATGAAAACGCCTGAAGTGCTCGATCTCTGCACCGGAAGCGGCGCCATAGGCATATCCATTGCAGCAAAGGTGCCGGAAGCTGTCGTTACTATGACAGATGTTTCCGAAGAGGCTCTTCAGACCGCGATGAGCAACGCCGGGCTAAACGGCGTCAACCGCCGCTGCGTTTTCCTGCTCGGAGATATGTTCGAAGCAATACCCGAGGATAAGACATTCGATGTAATAGTATGCAATCCTCCGTATATAAAGAGCGAGGAGATCGATACACTCGATGTGGAAGTAAAAGAGCATGAACCGAGGATCGCCCTTGACGGCGGTGCCGACGGACTCGACTACTACCGCGTGATAGCAGAAGAAGCGAGCATGCATCTCAAGTCGGGAGGTATCCTGGCGCTCGAGATCGGCTGCGATCAGGCTATCGATGTGAAGCGACTGCTCAATAAGGCAAAGACCTACGGCAATGTCAGGGTCGTTCGTGATCTTGCTCAGCTGGACCGTGTGGTTATTGCAGTAAGAATATAACGAACATAAAGAAAGAAGGAGGATAAGATATGTGTCTTTCTACTGTATACAAAAATGAAGTCAACGACGCTAATTTGCTCGCAAGAAACGTAGCGGATATCAAAGTGGAGAACGGACAGATCATCTTCACTGACTTAATGGGGATACGCACGGTCTTCGACGGCACTCTCGAAAAGATCGATCTCATGGACAATTACGTTATCGTAAAGTAGGTCTGTGATTTTCAGATATGATGCGGCGAGCTCATGGAGGAGCCGCTTGGTATTGCACGACGAGACTGCAGGCGATTGGCTAAGAACCGGTCGTCGCAAGCGAAGCGTCAGACTAGGTTCTCCAAGCGGCAAAGTCGAGCGAGTAGCAATTCCCGGCGAGGGAATATGCGAGCTAAAGCATATCTGAAAATCACAGAGATAAGAGAGGGATAAGGTATGTATTATAACGATTTCAAGGACATCAAGCTTTCAGGGCTTGGCATGGGTTGCATGCGCTTCCCTGTGATAGATGGTGATGAATCAAAGATCGATCATGCGGCAGTTCAGGAGATGGTCGACTATGCTATGGCCAACGGTATAAATTACTACGACACAGCATGGGGCTATCATGGCGGAACCAGTGAGAGCGCGATCGGAGAAGCTCTGTCAAAATACGACAGAGACAGTTATTATCTGGCGACAAAGTTCCCGGGATATGATCTTGAGAACTTCGAAAAGCACGAGGAGATCTTCTACAAACAACTTGAGAACTGCAAGACAGATTATTTTGACTTTTATCTCTACCATTGTGTATCAGAGGATAACATCGAGAGATATCTCAATGACGACTGCGGGCTCACAGATTTTCTTCTTAGGATGAAGGAAGAAGGCAAGATCAAACACCTCGGCTTCTCATGCCATTGCAAGCTGGAAACCATGCACGCTTTTATCAAAAAGTACTGGAGGCATCTCGAATTTTGCCAGATCCAGCTCAACTATCTCGACTTCGAATTCCAGGACGCAAGGGCTAAAGTTGAGGAACTGAACAATCTCAGCATGCCTATCTGGGTGATGGAGCCTCTGCGTGGAGGCAAACTGGCTAAGTCGGCTCTCGGCGGAGAGAAGATGCTTGCCAGGAGCAATCCTGACTACACACCTGCAAACTGGGCGTTCTCATTTGTAGAGTCTGTTCCGGGCGTCACGATGATACTTTCGGGTATGTCCGACTTCGAGCAGGTGAAGCAGAACGTCGAATTCTTCAATGAGAAAAAGACGCTGAACGATGACGACATCGCTACTCTTCTGACAGCAGCTCACTTCGAAATAACAAACACAAAGAACGGCATGGCTCCTTGTACTTCTTGTTGCTACTGCATGTCGAAGTGCCCTCAGGGACTTGCTATCTCTGAGCTCCTCAGACTCAGCAATGAGTATATCCTTTCGGGGAACAAGGGCATGCTGAAGGGAGATATCGCGGATTACCCAGAGGACAAGAGACCATCGGCCTGTATAGGTTGCGGAGCATGCGCCAAAGTATGTCCGCAGAAGATAGACATACCGGGCATCATGACCAAGATCAGCGAAGCCGTTGCCGAATAACGGCCCGTATAAGGAAAGCTATATGACTGAAAAAGAAAAAATGATCGCGGGAAAGCTATACTATCCCGGCGATGAAGAAATACTGTCTGAGCAGACGGTCTATTCTCACAAACTGTGGGAGCTGAATCAGACCGATCCAACAGACACTGATACGATACAGGCATATATGAAGGAAGTATTTGCGGAGTGCGGTGAGAACAGCTACATCCAGCTTCCTTTTTATGCCAACTGGGGAGGGCATCATGTGCACTTCGGATCCAATATCTACGCGAATTTCAACCTTACCTGCGTAGACGACGGGCATATATATGTCGGAGACTGGACAGAATTTGGTCCGAATGTTACGATCGCGACTGCAGGCCACCCTATACATCCCGAGCTCAGAGAGAGCCCGGAACTTCAGTTTAACAAGGACGTGCATATTGGCCGTTGTGTTTGGATAGGCGCGAACACTATAGTACTGCCGGGGATCACGATCGGAGACAATTCGGTCATAGGAGCTGGCAGCGTGGTGACAAAGGACATTCCCGCGAATGTCGTAGCCTATGGGAATCCATGCCGTGTCGTCAGAGAGATCAACGAGAGCGACCGTGAATCACGTCCATGAATATTGAATAACAGGCTGCAAATAGATATTATAAAAATGTTATGAAATCAGTTGAAATTAGAAATCTAACTGAAGATTATGAGGCTGCGCGAAGTCTGGTGGAAGACTTCCTTAACAGAAGCAGGGTTTCGGAAGCGATCGTTTACGAGACCATGCTTATCTTTGAGGCGGTCTGCTACAGGATATTTGAGCAGGAAGCCGGAAGTTCTATCGTAGTAACTACTGAAGGCCACAAGAGATTCCATGGCGCAAGCATCAATCTCAACTACGAAGGAAGCATGTTTATCGCGGAGAGCGGTATTCCGGGCGAGCCGACTCCTGAGGACAGAATATTCAACGCCTATGCTGACAGAATAGACTATTCCTACAGGAGCCACTTCAACAGCATCCGCATACAGGCAAGGAGAAGTTATGTCGGCGCGTCGGTAGCGTATATTGTTGCGATACTGCTGGGCTTTCTTGTATACGCAGTGCTTCATTCAATAACCGGAGGACAAAGCGATGAGGCTTTAAGGGAAAAACTTTTCTTCCCGCTTGAAACGCTTTTTGCAAATGCCATGCTTATGATCGGTGCTCCGGTAACATTCCTTTCTCTGCTTAAGCACCTTACTGACACATATATATTAGCCGAAAGAGATTCAGGCATACGAAAGATAACACGGCAGACTATGGCGTCTTCCATTATTTGCGTTTTGCTGGCTGTGGCAACCTGCAGAGTCCTGAATATCGCGACTTCGCCATTCAGGCGCTTGCTCGAGGGCTACGGAAAACTCAACATCCATATGGAACTTGGCAGCTTTATACGAGGTCTGATGCCTTCGGATATCTTTACGCCATTCCAGACGATTTCGCCGTTCCCACTGATCCTGCTTGCAGCCTTAGTAACATATGCGTTCTGCTCTGTTGGAAAGTACTTCGATAAGATGATGGACGCCATCGACGTTTGTTACGCGCTGTTTGCGAGAATGCTGACGATAATCATGGTCACGCTGCCGGTCTTCACGTTTTGCGCAACGATGGATGTTCTGCTTGTAAACAACACATCCGACGTTCTGCTTTTTTTCAGCAAATTTATCCTGCTTATATTTATCAGCATGATCGTGCCTGCTATCTACTACACACTTAGGCTCGCGGCGCGAGGCATTTCGATACGTGAATTCTTTAAAAGGAGCAGACCTTTCCTGAGAGAGAATTTCAAGATCGCGTCCGTTATAGACGCCGTTCCGTATAACATCAGATACTGCATGAGACACTATGGACTTGACAGGAAGTTGCTGGAAACCAATATGCCGGTGCTGGCAGAGGTAAATCTGGACGGAAACTGCTACTTGCTGACACTCATATCACTTATCTTTGTCACTTTCAGCGGCCCGGGAACCACTATTTGGGAAATGCTTCTTATCGCCATGCTGGTGTTCGTGCTCTCACTCGGAGCTCCCAACCAGCCGGGTTCATGTATCATCGGAATACTGATCATACTGCATTATGTACAGGCATACACATTCATTCCATTCGCGATCTTCGCGGAAGTGTTCTTCGGCGCTATGCTCAACCTGATGAATGTGACCGGAGATATCATCACAGAGGTGGTGAACGAGAAACCAAAGCTGCTGATGAAGAAGCAATAAAATTGCTCTTGAACGAAACAGAAGCAAAGGTTACAATTTTATTGTAAAGATTTCAAAGACGTGCCGTGGCCGAGCTCGTACAGTCCGGAATCGGGACGTTCTTTGTATCTTATAGAGAGGGAAGTTAAAACCGAATAACGAAAGAGGTGTTGTATGAAGGATCTTAAGCATCTTTTGTATTTTGAAAACCTCCTGCAGAACGCTAACAACGAACTGATCGAGCAGGCCAAAGCGGAGGGGAATATTTGCGCGGCTTTTACATGCGAGAATATTCCTGAACCGCTGCTTAATATCGGCAATGCCTTTTCAGTTCGTCTTTTTGCGCCTAATTCAGGATCGCTTGACATAGCTACATACTACATGACGAGCTTCCTGTGCGAAACGAGCAGAGCGCTGCTGGAGAGAGCTATCGAGGGCGGATACAATTTTGCTGACTGCCTGGTAGCTGCTGATGGTTGCACAATGATGAACCGTGCTGCCGAGAACATGGAACTTCTGCATACCATGGATGAAGGCAAGAGCAATTTCTTCTATCATTTCATGGAGATCCCGCTGAAGGCCACTGAGATCGGCGTAGATCTGATGAAGCTCCAGGTGCAGAACCACATCCTGAATCCGCTTCACGAGCACTACGGAGTTGATGTTTCGGAAGAAGCCATCCGCAAGGCCGTTGAAGAACACAACGAGGTCTGCAGGCTGATCCGCGAGCTCGGTGAGTTCCGTAAAGAGGAAGACCCACGCATCACAGGTTACGAATTCGCGGTATTCACACTTGCTACGTATCTTGCTCCTAAGTATCTCCTCATCGATAAACTCCGTGAGACACTAGAGGAGGTCAAGACAAGAGAACCGGACGGCAAGAAGTGGCGCGCACGCGTCGTGGTAGTCGGCTCCGAGGTAGATGACGTCGCATTCATAAAACTGATCGAAGACACCGGCACATATGTATGCGCTGACAGATACTGCTTCGGCTCGCTTCCTGGCAGAGTTCCTATCGAGATCGATGACAATTCAGAGGACGACATCATTACTCAGATCTGCCGCCATTACACTATGAAGGGACAGTGCCCACGTATGATGAACATGGAAAAGGTCTATGGCCGCAAGAAATACGTGAACGACATCGCGAAGGAATACAATGCAGATGGTGTCATCTACGAGCAGGTCAAGTTCTGCGACCCATGGGCTTATGAGAGGATGCTCGGTTCGCACATGCTTCGTGAAGACTACGGCTTCCCTGTACTTTCCGTAGACAGGCCGTATAACATCAGTTCCGGTGCAGGCCAGATGCGTACACGTGTACAGGCCTTCATCGAGAGCATTGAGATAAAGAAACTGCAGGGAGGTGTGAAATAATGGCTTACAAGACAGTTAAGAAGATCACAAATCCTAAGAAGAAAAAAGGTGACCAGACTCTCGGTAAACTCTATCCAACGAACGGCAAGACCAAGGTCTTTGTACGTCGTGAATGGAGGGGCGTAAAGGATACTCTTTACGATTATTCGAGATGGCTCTACATCATGTCCATCCTTGCGAGATTCATCGCGAAGCCAAGGAACATCAAAGCGATGTTCCGCTACAGATGGATGGCCAACTATCTGGCTGTTCCTTACATGATGGATAAATTCACGCTGGGTCTCAGAGATGAGCCTCTGCGCATCACGCATACCGCGATGAACTTCGTTATCTACGACGTAGCCAAAACGATGGACAACATCTTCAAAGGCGACCGCCGCACAGGTAACGACGAGGAGTTCTCGAAGACTTGCGTACTGACAGATGAAAACGCGATGACAGCATTCATGATGGGATTCAAGGATACGACAGCTATCCTGAGAGAGGTCCCTACCATGTTCGTCGCCAACCTCCTGACACAGAATTCGACAACTCACTATCTCGACGTGGCTCAGGAATTCGGACTTCCTGGCGATGTCTGCCCGATGCCTGAAGCTGAGGCCGGCATCTCGATCGACGATGACTTCGCAGTACTCGGATGCTGCGCGGTACAGGTCAACACGACTTGCGATGGTTCTCTGATGGGCAACGGGGTTATCGCTCATAGACTCGAGAGAGAATACGGCATTCCTACCTTCCAGCTCTCGGCCCCGATGCGTCACAGAGAAGACGACGTACAGGAATACGCTGCGAGAGATATGCAGGAAGCTGTCAAGTTCATCGAAGAGCACGCTCACGAGAAATGGAGCTGGAAACGCTACTTCGAAAGCGCTGCCCGCGTGAACGACGCTACCAAGCACAGAGCATTCTGGCTCGAGACCAACAGCACCGATTATCCGCAGTTCTGCGGCTCGGTATTCTCGCTGTATAACGACACCAACTACATGGGCAACTGCGGACGTTCCGAGCTCTTCCCTCCAAAGGACAAGAAGATCAGCAAACTCGTCGAGCAGGGATACAAGAAAAAGACCATGATGGCGCCTGAATACAGGCACCGCTGCATCGTATGGGGCGTTCAGCCACAGTACAACATCCACATGCTTTACTGGATGATCCACTGCTGGGGCGTACTGCCACTGACAGACATGCTCTCCATGGTCAATACCCTCCCGATCGCAGAAGATGATACTCCTGAGAACAGAGAGAAAGCCTGGTACGACATGGCATGGCTCAACGAGAACATGATCATGCGTAACCGTACACACGGCGGATACAAAGTGCTCGTTGACGAGCTTTGGGAGTTCTGCGAGATCATGAACGCCGATATGGTAATGATGTGGGAGCACATGAGCTGCAAAGCTCTCGATGGACTCCACGGACAGTTCGAGGAGCAGGGACGCGAGAGAGGTATCCACGTTGTTTGGGTATGCCACGACCTCTGCGATCCAAGAGTCTACACAAGACAGGCCATCCGCGACGAGTTCAGCCAGTACATGCGTACTGTACTCCGCGAAGAGCCGCTTGACCCGACTATCGAGCATATTCCAGACGAGAACATGTGGTAAATGACTTGTTCTTTCCGGATTTTAGATTCAATCAGGAAGAAACTGGATATAAGACAGCACGAAAAATCCGGGGAACGCTCCCCGGATTTTTGTTGCATGATTTATTGCTGAGCAGGCAATCGAGCGAAGTGATCAGTATTCGTATCTGACTCTGAAACACGGTCCATCTGAAACGCCTTCGAAATACAGCGTACCATCATTCACATACTTGCTGAGCGTGAACTCATCGCCCAGTCGCAGCTCAGACAGATAGTTGGCGAGCACCCGCTTTGGCACTGCTGCGGGCTGAGAGTCAGCGCTAGAGTTGAGCATGTCATCTATAACATCGAAGTAGCGAGTGTTGTTCATGTGACCGTTGATGTCGACCTGACTGAAGCGCGTCACCAGCTGATGGCTCTCCTCTGCATCTATATCCTTTGGTATCACGATCGCAGGAAGCACCATATCATCCGCGTCCGGCTTGCCAGGGATAGAGATATCGTAGTCTTCAGGCATCACCATCGAGCGGTCATCTTCTTTCATAAGCATCCAGAGAGCCTGCCCTTTCACGAGGACCTCCCCCGCCCTTTCTATCTCGTAGAAACGCGGGAAGAATACATGCTGCATCTCGCCCTGCCAGCTCCTTACGATGATCTCATCGTCGTAGGCCGGAAGTTCATTGATCTCAACGAATTGGCGTGTGATTATCCACAGCAGACCCCTGTCGAGTGTCTTATCTCTGGTGCAGCCGAGCAGCTCGGTATGCGCGATCGATGCTTCCTCAAGAAGCCTGAAAAGATCGGACATACGAAGACGGCGGGTCATGTCGACCTGCTCGCTTCTAATGAGGATTTTTTTCTCGTAAATCAGTGGATCCCGGGTTTCCATCTATTTGAGTTCTTCGATCTTGTCAAGAAGCTCACCGAGAGTATTGATCGAAGTCCATTCCTTGCGTGGGATGCGGATATTGAAAGTCGACTCGACTTTTGTGATGAGCATGATAAGGCTCAGCGAGTCGATGTTTGTATCGGTGTTGATGATCGAGTCTTCTTCAAGCTCCGCGTCCTGAAGTTCAGGGATGAAGTTGTGGATGAGCTTTATAACCTTTTCCTTTATTTCGTCGCGTGTAAGTTCCATTTACAGTTCTCCTTTTGTAGGGGTCAATTTAAATTGTGAATGATTATATATATGAATATTGTTTCGTGATGTCAGCAGGAGCAGTCTATCTCGTCCTGCAGCTCGTAGCGCTTCAGCTTGCCCGTCGCGGTGCGAGGCAGCGGTTCTTTTCTGACGATCACGTCGTAGATCTGCTGTGAGCGCTGCAGAGATTTGTTGTATTCACCGACTTTTTTGAGCATTTTGCTTCTGATGTCTTCAGCGATGGCCGGGTCATCTGTGAGCGAGCCGGCAACGAGCACCGCGTGACCATCCTTCATAACGATACCGAGGTCAGGAAGGCTCGAGTGTTTCATCAGATCGTCTTCGTACTCAGGGCAGAAGATCTTGGTGCCGTCTGGCATAAGAAGCACGTCTTTTTTGCGGCCCTTCAAATGCAGCCTTCCCTTTTCATCAAACCATCCGAGGTCACCGGTGAAGAACCTGTCTCCTTCAAACATTGGCTCAGCTCCTATGTAGCCTTGCATCATACAAGGAGTCGCGATTGTGACTTCCCCGTCTTCTTCGATGCGGAAGTCCGCTCCTGGGCAAGGATAGAGAGCCTCGGGCTCGTCGAGATCCTGCGTGATCGCTATGCCACTTGATGTCTCAGTTAGACCGTAACCAAGATATACGTCGATGCCTTTCGCTCTAAGCGCCGCGGTGACTTCAGGTGTGCAAGGAGCAGCACCGATCAAGGCAACCTTGAGTTCTGGATTGAGTGTATCGAATTTGAGCATCGCGCCGATAAGTGTCGGAACCGCAGGAAGTATCGTAGGCTTGAAGAAGAGAGTGTCGTCCACTATATGTCTGACTCCCCTGCCGAGAGCAATCGTTGCTCCGTAGGCAAAGCCCCACAGCATCGAGCATACGAAACCGAACACATGTGAGAGCGGAAGTATCGAGAGTATTATGTCACCCTCACCGCAGGCCAGCATGCTCTGGCCGCTCCATGCGCTCGTGCAGAAGGACTGAGAAGTCAGCCTTACTATCTTTGAGCGGCTGGTGGTTCCCGAAGTGAAGAAGAGAAGCTCTCCCTCGCCGTTTGGGGAAGCGTGGCTGCCGGTTTCGCCTTCCGCTTCAGCGCGGGCTGCTTTCGCGGCGGTCGCCGCGGCGTCAGCTCTGCTTACGGCATCATCGGGCACCATTGGATCGGCGATGATGATGTCGCAGCCCGCCATAACGTGGGCGAAGATGCTCACGATGGTCTCGGGCGACTGCTCATCACGTACCACCTCAACATCGCTGTGTCCGGCTTTGATGCGCTTCGTCTCCGCGACTATCATTTCAGCGAGTTCGGCATAAGAAATATCGTGTAGATTATCCTCGTCGTCGGCATATCTGAGCGCGATCAGGTCGCGAGTCCTGAAATCCGATACGAGTTCTTCGAATGATGAAAACTTTTTATACATTTTTAGTTTCCTTCTTGGTCGTTTTCGTTGATAATACAGCAACTTGATTATATAATAACAGCGTTGAGTTCTCTACATATATTGTGCATTTCAACATGAACGAAACGGAGAACATATTTGCACGTTTTATACTAAGGAGGCAATTCTAAATGGATAAGAACATCAAGATCTGCATCGTAGGCGGAGGCCCTGCAGGACTGTCCGCGGGTATGTATCTCGAGCAGAAGGGCTACGAGAACTACACTATCCTCGAGAGACTTGACCGCGTAGGCGGAAAGTGCTGGTCGCCGACATACAACGGCAGACGTTACGAGATGGGAGCTATCATGGGCGTTCCTTCCTACTACGCAGTACACGACGTAGAGGAATTCTGCGGCATCACTCACGATGGTCCAAAGCTGAACCGTAACTACAAGAACAAAGACGGAAAGGTTATCGAGCCATTCGAGCCTAAGAAGAACATCCTCAAGATCCCTAGACTGCTCAAGATGAAGAAGCAGCTGAAGGAATTCGGAGAACTTCTCGAGACAAAGTATCAGGGATATGACATCAATGGTCACCGCGGCGTTGCCGAGGGTCGTTACGAGGGATTCGCTTGCACACCTGAGCGTGAGCCTGTAAGCGGCGAGAACCCTAACCTCAAAGACCTCGCTCTTCCATTCAGCGAGTTCTGCAAGAAGAACAACGTTGAGCTGGTTCAGGATGTGTGGATCGGACCTTACACATCATTCGGATATGGTTACTTTGACGAGATCCCTGCAGGCTACGTTCTGAAGTATCTCGACTTCCAGACAACAATGAACTTCGTAAAGGTCAACCTCTGGACATGGAAAGAGGGAACACAGTGGATCTGGGAGTGCCTCGACGCCAAGCTGAAACATCCTGCAAGACTCAACAGCAAGATCGACAAGGTCGAGCGTAAGGACGGCAAGGTTTATGTAACAGTCAACGGCAAGGTTGAAGAGTATGACAAGATCATCGTTACCGCTCCGCTCTACATCCCTAACAAGAGATACGACGGACAGGTAGGCATGGTAGACTACTTCGACGCCAGAGACGACGAGAAGGAACTCTTCAGCAAGATCGATTACGAGAGATACGATGTACAGGCTGTCCTCACAGAGCCACAGGATCACCCTGAGATCAGCTACTACGTATTCGACAACATGGTCAAAGAGAGACTCGGACATCTGATGGTTTACTACAGAAGATGGAGAGACGAGATCGATCAGGTCATCACAACTTACGCTCTGCGTAAGCACAAAGACACTGCGGAGATCCCTTATGAAAAGGTAAGACAGACTGTACAGGACGACCTCAAGACAATGCACAACCCTGCAAAAGAGGTCATCAACGAGTGGTCAGTATACTACTTCCCACATGTATTCAGCGAAGACTACGCTGCCGGTTGGTATGACAAGGTCGAAGCTATGCAGGGCAAGTATGACACTTACTACGCAGGCGAAGTCATGGCGTTCGGCGACATGGATGAGACTGCAGAGTACAGCCGTGAACTCGTAGAGAGATTCTTCTAAATCGCATTTTAAGCAGAAACGAAAAGCCAAAGCGAAAGCCGCAGGTAATGCGCCTGAGCCGAGGCTTTTCATATCTGTTATTTAAGGAGAACATATGAAATTTTACAAAGATCACTATGATGTCGTGATCATCGGAGGAGCCCTTTCGGGTCTCTCCGCGGCGCTTCAGCTTCAGCAGAAGGGCATCAACGACATCCTTATCCTGGAGAAGCACAATCTCCCGGGTGGACTCGCGACGAGCTATGTCCGCAACGGAATCGAGATCGAGGCTACACTCCACGAAATGATGAGCATCGGCTCAAAGGAAGACCGCCTCAAGGTAGGAGTCTTCTTCGATGAGTGCGGTGTCGACATCGACTGGCTCAAGGTGCCTGAAGCATACAGATTCGTCGAGCCTAGCAAGGGCATCGACATCACTCTGCACGCGGGCTTTGAGAGAATGGCGAACGAGATAGACGCGCAGTATCCAGGTTGGGGTCCTAAGGTGCTTGAGCTCATGAATCTCTGCAACACGGTCTATGATTCGATGAACACCCTCTCGGTGACGCCGATGAGCAAGCCTGCCATGCTGATGAAGCATCCTGATTTCGTAAAGACTGCGGGCTATACAGCGACCGAGGTCATCGACACATTCGGATTCCCGCAGGATATAGTCGACATCCTGTCTCCGTATTGGATCTACGTCGGCAATCCGCTGAGCACTCTTCCGTTCACCATCTATGCTTTCCTGATGGCAGACTACTTCCGCGGCGGCAGTTATGTGGCCAGGAAGTATTCGCACGAGATGAGCATGAAGCTCCAGGCCAAGGCCGAGGAGAACGGCGCTCAGATCGAGTTCTGCCAGGAAGTCGAGAAGATTCTCGTGAAGGACGGCAAGGTCACGGGCGTGCGCACAAAGCGCGGCGATACTATCAACTGCGACTATGTCATCAGCAGAGCATATCCAAACAAGGTATACACCCAAATGATAGAGCCGCTGTCTGAGGTGCCGGTCGGAGCGATAAAGATGGTAAACGGACGCAGGCTTTCGGTCACGACAGTATCGGCCATGATGGTGCTCGACGACACTCCTGAGAACCTCGGCATCAAGGACTACAACATCTTCTCGGCTGGCGAGACTATGGATACCGATAAGATCTGGGAGCAGGGCAAGACTGCCGGACCTTACAAGTATCTGACTTCCATCTGCCTCGATCTGGCAAATCCGGACGCGACGCCGGACGGCATGTGCCAGTTCTCGATCACTTTCCTGCCGCTCGTACAGGGATTCCTCGACCTCAAGGAAGAGGACTACTACGATTTCAAGCGTAAGCTGGCGAACGATATGATCGACGAATACGAGAAAGTCAGCGGGGTCAACCTGCGTGACCACATCGTTGAGATCGAAGTCTCGACACCTGTCACGATAGCCCACTATGTAGGCGCATGGAAGGGCAGCATTTACGGTTATTCCCACAGCATCGATGACCACGCTGTGGCGAGGCTCCAGATGAAAGAGGCCGATCACTTTATTGACGGACTCGAGTTCGCGGGAGCCCATGCCATCAGCGGTAACGGCATGGGTCCGGCCGTCACGAACGGCCGCGCCGCCGCCAAGGCAGTCATTGACGCGGTAAACAGCAAGAAGGCTTAGAAAGGAGGCAGCCACATGAAAGTAAAAGGATTTTTGAAAGATGTCGGCGGCGCCTCCCGCGTCACCAAAATGCGTCAGGAGCTGATTGCCAACGGTTCTCCGATTCCTGATCCTAAGGATCCGATCCGCGAGCTCGCAGACCTGCTCCATCCGGGCAAGCAGCAGTTCACGATCACAGAGATACGCGAGGCATCTCCTACTTCGACAACATTCAGGTTCTCGCCGGTCAACGGCCATGTACCTATATTCCAGAGCGGTCAGTACGTCAACTTCTATCTGAACGTTGGCGACAGTGTGCTCACAAGAGCTTACTCGATCTCGTCGGCACCTTACGAGGCAAGGCTTGATGATCCTTATTTCGAGGTGACGATCAGACATAACACTCACTACCTGGTACCTGACTGGTTCCTCGAGAATGCAAAGGTAGGAACAGAGATCACAGCAGCACTGCCTTTCGGACAGTTCCACTATGAGCCTCTCCGCGACTCCGATCACATAGTCGGTCTTGCGGGCGGATCAGGCATCACCCCGTTCGTTTCCATGGCCAAGGAGATCGCTCACGGAAGTCTCGACATCGATCTGACGATCATCTACGGATCCGTCAAGCATACTGATATCGTGCTTTACGACGTGCTTGAAGAAGCGCGCAAAGCCGCGCCTGAAAAGATCCACGTAGTCCACGTTATGAGCGATGATGAAGAATGGGACGGCGAGAAGGGATTCGTCACAGAAGAGATCATCAAGAAGTATTCGCCTGAAGGAGCTTCGTACTTCTTCTGCGGACCTCCGGTGATGTTCTTCCTGATCGACAAGGTAATGAAAGAGATGGGAGTTCCTCTGAAGAGATTCAGACACGACGCTTCGGCTCAGCCTGCAGTAAAGCTGATCCCGGGTTTCCCTATGGATCAGGTAGGCAAGTCGTACAAGCTTACAGTAGTCCGAGGCATCCACGAGGATGTTATAGACGCTGCAGCAGACGAGCCGGTCGCGGTAGCACTCGAAAGAGCAGCTATTCCTATCGACACTCACTGCAGAGGCGGTGAATGCGGATACTGCAGGACCCAGCTCCTCGAAGGAAATATCTTCGTATCGCCTCTTAATGACGGCAGAAGAGCGATGGATAAGGAGCTCGGATGGTTCCACGCCTGCTCTGCCTACCCTACTTCCGATCTGAAGATCAAGATCCCTATCATCTAACTTCGACATATTAGGCTCGATCGTTCAAAAACATCCGAGCAAAATGTGCGGAAAGATACTTAGAAGCTCCGGCCTTCGTGCCGGAGCTTTTGACTTTCAAGAGAAGCGCCCCCCTTACCGGCACGATGCACTCATGGGCGATTAAAATTCATATATGAATTTCTTTTTTATATTCAAATAGGCTAAAATAGTTCCATAAAAAACAGCATGCATTAGTCCCTATCGGGAAGGAGACATACCATGAAAAGCAAAAGGAATCTATTAGCTGCGGCGTCATACATAACGTGGATAGGCTTCTTCGTCGCATTTCTCATGGGCGACAGGACCGACCCGTTCCATTTGCACCATATGAACCAGGCACTTGTCATCAATGTAATCAGCATAGTCGGAGGCGTGGTGGCAGTGATCCCTATACTCGGCGCTATTGCTACAGGAATAGTCGAGATCGGAGTGTTCATCTTTGACATCATGGGTATTTACAGAGCCGTTATCGGAAGCAAGGAGCCGCTGCCTCTTATAGGCGATTTTCACCTGATCGGCTGATCATATTTATCATTCAGAAAGGAGAATCCCGGAAATGAAAAAGATATCTAAAATGCTAACTTTGATCACGGTGCTTCTGCTGGCCATGGCGCTCGTATTCACCGGCTGCGGCAGCAAGGGCGGAAACGAGCCTGAAGAAAGCGGACAGAACCCTGCGATGAACTTCGTTGGAAACTATGCCTGCGACAGGGCCAATATCTTCATCGAGGCTGATGGCGAAGACGGGATGATCGCTACTGTTACTTGGGGGAGCAGCGTCTCTGAAAACAGCACCTGGACCATGAGCGGAAAATTCGAAGCCGAAGAGCTTCAGATGATGTACAACGACTGCGTCAGGACCGATTACGTGTACGAAGAATCCGGCGACGTGAAGTCTCAGGAAGAGGTGTACGTAAACGGACACGGAGTCCTTAAATTCACTGAGGGAGATCCTATCACTCTTGCATGGACAGACGATCAGGAACACATGGCTGACGACATGGTCTTCGAGTATGTCGGAGTTGCCCCTGAAGAGGGCGAAGTGGGAATGCCAAATCCTTGGAGTGATGTCAATTCCGCGGAAGAAGCAGCGCAAGGAGCAGGCCTGGAGTTCTTCGAACCACCTGAAGGTGTCGTTATAAGCCTGGGTGAAGTCGGTGTCGAACAGTACAGATGTATGAAAGGCCTTGCCGAGGCTATCGTCGAGTTCCCTGCTGTGGAAATGACTATCCGCAAGGGCAATGACAAGAGCCTTGAGATGGCTGATGGCGACATATCCGGTGACTATGGCGAATACGCAAATACATGGACCCAGAATATAAAGGGCCTCGAAGTGACGTGCTACGGAAACCGCGAAGGCGAAGCTACCAAGACCATATGGACTGTCGATGACATCGATTACTCGATCTGCGTTCAGGGCCTTGGAGGCGATGAGGACTACGGGCTTTCGCCTGACGACCTCAACTCGCTTATCAACGCGTTCCAGTAGAATAAACGCAAAATAATACCGGCGGTGGATCCCCGCTGCCGGTTTTTTAATTGCAATGATAAACCGCTATTTGTCTGCGTTGCTAATAAGCGAAAGAGCCTGCTCAATGAGGTCATTGCTTTCGCCAAGCTTGTCGACCGCGTCATGGATCAGATCGGCCGCAACATCATCGAATGAGTGCGCCAGGTCGTGGAGCTCTTCGGCATGATGCCTGTTGTGATCAAGCATGTATTTGAGAAGCGCGAGGGCTTCTTCCGGAGAAGACGCAGTCGCGTGAGTGTGCGGGTGCGAATGAGCGTCTCCGCCTGCATGAGAATGCGCGTGCGAATGGACCGTTCCGTCCGCGTGAGTATGTTCATGGATATGTTCTGACATGTCAGCTCCTCCCCGATCAAAGTCTTCTTTTACTGTGAAAAACGTATGCAAATACCTGTCATTTGTCTGTTAGATAGTACAGCTTTAAGTATACAGAATTACCTGCCGGCTTCAACCCCCTCTCCCCCATCCTGCCGCGTCCGAGGAGGCCTCATTTTCATAGAAAACGCTTACATATGATAATCGAAAATATAGTACCTTCTCCCCTTTTCACACCACTATATAGAGTAAAAATGGCCAAAAAAAAATTAGTTTAAAAAAAATACAAAAACTAAACCGCAAAAAGCAGTTTCCACGCTCTTATTCGATTGACACGTTTATTACAACGGCTTTAAAATATATACAATAGTATTATTGTAGGGAACTGTTTTTTCTACAAAAGTTTTCAACTCAGAGAGAGGGAGAGGTAAGGTGACACACAATGCGTGACTTAAAGCATCTGATCTACTTTGAGGACCTGCTGCAAGAAGCTAACAATGAGCTCGTGCGCAAGGGTAAAGAAGACGGCAATCTGTGTCTCGGCTACACATGCTACTTCATGCCTGAAGTCCTCCTCGATCTGCCTGGCTGCTTCGCAGTAAGACTGAGAGCGCCTAAGTGCACATCGCCAGACATGGCTTCATACTACATGTCCGGACGTACATGCCACTACGGCAGATCACTTCTCGAGAGAGCTCTTGAGGGCGGCTTCAACTTTATTGACGCCCAGCTTTCTACAGAGACCTGTACGGTAACATGCAGATTCCAGGAGCATCTCGGATACATGGACGGCGTTATCAACAACGCGACGTTCAAAACAGAGTTTACAGACGTTCCGTTCAAGAAGAACGAGAACAGCATCGACCACTACAGGAAACAGCTCAAGATCCACGTGCTTGACTTCCTGAACAGGGAATTCGGCGTTGACACATCGGACGAAGCTATCCTGAAGGCGATCGAGGTCAATAACGAGGTGAACGACATCGCTCAGAGAGACCCTCGAAGAGCTCAAGACAAGAGAGCCTGACGACAAGCCAAACTTCAAGATCAAGGTCCTGCTCGCAGGTTCCGAGAACGACGATCCTGACTTCATCAAGCTGATCGAAGGCTGCGGAGCTCTCGTAGTAGCTGACAGACACTGCTACGGCTCACTCGAGGCCAGACAGCACATCGACATCAAGGAGGGCGATGATCCTCTGACAGCTGTCGCAAGACATTACCTGCTGACAAGCCAGTGCGCGAGATTCATGGAGCAGCAGGAAATGAGACACCGCAAGCAGGTGCTTGCCGACTACGCGAAGGAATACAAGGCAGACGGTATCATCGTGGAATCCAACAAGTTCTGCGAATACTGGAGCTTTGAGAGAATGATCGACACTATCATTCTTCCTAGAGACTTCGGATACCCGGTATGCTCCATCGAGAAGGAGTACATCAACACAGCATCCGGACAGCTCAGAACAAGATTCCAGGCGTTCGTTGAGAGCGTAGAGCTCAAGAAGATCCAGGAGGGCTAAGAAGATGAAAAAACCAGATTTAAGCAAACTGAAAGAACAGGGCGTCAAGAAGCTGGCAAAGGACTTCTGGTATGGCAAGCCTCACGGCGAAAGACGTCTCGGCGACCTGTACATTCCTAAGACAGGTCTTTATAAGCACAGAGAATGGCGTGGTGTAAAAGACACCATGTACTACTTCAACAATATCTGGCTGCGTACGCGACATCATGGTTTACGGCGGCGGCCCAAAGGGCCTGATCCAGTTCCTCAAGGGAACATGGAGATACAGATGGATGGGTCAGACATACCTGACAGTACTCCACTGGTTCGACAGATGTCTTGAAGGCATGAGAGGTCCAACACTCGCCGCATCCGCATGGCACTTCAGAGGAATCGTAAGCGCCTGCCTGTATCAGATCACAGGCTGGTTCAACAGAGACCTCAACATCGGCGGAGACCCAGCTCTCAGAGCGAAGACTATCGGTACTGACGAGACAGTCTGGGGCGGAGTTATCTATCCATACATGGATCAGGGCGGCTATTACCTGCCAACACAGATGATCCCGTACTTCGTAACATGCCACTGCAACAACCACACAGTACTCAACTATATCGACGCGGTTCAGGCTTACGGACTTCCGGGAGACCCTTGTCCGATGTGCCAGGCCGAGGCCGGCATCTAAAACGAAGCCTGCGACAGCTCGGTAGGAACTTCCGTCATTCAGGACTGGATGATGAACAAGCCACTCTTCGCAATGCCTCAGGTAATGCAGTTCGACGATGATTCCGTTCTCGAAAACTGCGCCAAGGAAATCGAGATGGCATGGAGATTCATGGAAGAGCAGACCGGACTCGAGTTCCACTGGGAAGAGCTCAAGAAACATATCGAGCTTCAGAACCAGCAGAACCTCTTCGAGAGAGAGAAATGGGATGTAGCCGCAAATACTCACAGCTATCCTATCAACGGTGTAGCTCAGGCTCTGTACAGGATCTTCTACTCACAGTACGGCGAGAGACAGTTCTGGCATGATGTTGACTCCAAGGTCAGAAAGATCATGGAGAAGTGCGTAGATGAAGACATCAACACATTCCCAATGACAAGACACAGAGTCATCGCATGGTCATGCGCTCCGCTGTACTTCTCAGCATGGTGCACATGGGCTTACAACTGCTGGGGCCTCAACAC
>CADBXM010000007.1 GCA_902798745.1 uncultured Eubacteriales bacterium | reverse complement strand
ACAGTGTCTGCTTTCCACAAAAAACAACCAGCAACATTTCTGTTACTGGTTGCCAAAATCTTTTGATTTTTCACTGTCCTCTTGACGGGTAGCGGTTCAATTTTGCAGACCGCCCTTACTTTTTGCGAGCTTTACTATACTCCGAAGCGCGCTTTAATCTTACTCTTCGGTGATCCTTTTTACATACTCAAGCACTCTGTTATAAGCTAATTCTACTTCCGCCCGATCTGCAAGACCGGCTTTCTTGTTCTGATAAGCAAGATCAAAAGCTTCGACCAACTTTAAGTACTCCTTGCGCTCTTCCGCTGTTAATTCGCGTCCACCGGATATGGATTCAAGATCATGTAAATCGATTTCTTGGATATGTTCCATGATTTCACCTTTCCTTTCAGTATTAGGTTGCATGTGAAATATCTAGCCTTGCATTATACAATAATCCAAACAAATGTCTATTACTTTTTTGAAACTTTGCCTGCCTCATTGCATACAGACTATCAGAATTCCGTCTCTTCCATGCTCTTAAGGACGGCCCGCTGCATCCTAGTCATCAGCTCTCTATGCTCTGTCATCAGATCGTATACGGCATCCTCCGACAGCACGCCCCTCTTCAAATCGGCAGGGATCCTTCCCTCTTCATCCGCCTCGAAGTCGTCCATCCAGTTCCGGCTGCCATAATAGGCCTCTAGCTTGTAGTATCTGTCCCGGACCTCCTCGTATTTAGACAATGCTTCTGACAATTCCCTGATCGCCTTTTCAGAGTCATCCAGATACGATTCCATTTTCGTGATCCTGTCGATCTGACGCTTGTTCATATCCCCACACTCCTTAGACTACTTAGTTTACTCCGCGATACTCACAGCATTGTTTCCGCTATCCCATTACTTTCACATACACCTTGCGATGGCGTGGTCCGTCGTACTCGCAGAAATAGATGCCTTGCCATGTTCCGAGCACCAGCCTCCCGTCATCGATAATGATCTGCTCAGAGAAACCGATCATGCTGGACTTGAGATGCGCGGCTGAGTTGCCCTCCATGTGATGGTAGCCGTCTTCCCATGGCACTATCTTATCGATCTCGGTCGTAAAGTCTCTCACCACATCCGGATCAGCGTTCTCGTTTATCGTTACCGCGGCCGTAGTATGCGGCACGAACACTGTGCAAATGCCATCTTTGACACCGCTTTCCCTCACAGCCTCACGGATCTTATCAGTTATGTCCAGCATCTGCGTGTGCTTTGTTGTCGTAACATCCAGTCTGATCAGCATATCTGCCCCTCCGGTCTATTCCTATTCTGCCAGCGCCGTATCGAATGCCAACTTGACTCCGTCTTTTATAGTTTCGTACGGCATGAAAAGCGCCGCCTCGAAGATCTTTTCCTGACCGATGAACAGGCTCGGCACCGACCAGTAATCGTAGTTCGCGATTATCTCCGGGTGTTCGTTCTCGTCGACCATCTCGATCTCTACCTTCTCATACTCCGGGTTCTCTTCCCTAAGCTCTTTGATCGCCTTCCTCGCGAAGTCGCAATATTTGCAATCGATCAAATGGAACATCGTTATCTTCTTCATTTGTATTCTCCGTATCCTTCCGCTTCAAGCTCTTCGTAAGGAATAAACCTCTACCAGCCGAGCATTATTCCTATATATCGGACGAGCAGTGCCAGCAGCCATGCGATACCGCATTGCCACAGGACCACATATATCGACCATTTTCTTCCGAGTTCTCTGCGTATCGACGCGACGGCTGCCACACAAGGTGTATAGAGCAAGCTGAACACCAGCATCGATGCTGCCGCCAATGAACCGATCGCCGCTACACCGCCCTGGAAAAGTGTTTCCATTACCGAGACAACGCTCTCCTTTGCCATGAATCCGCAAATGAGAGAAGTGATCATGCGCCAGTCGCCGAGACCGATCGGCTTCATTATAGGGACGAGCAGTCCGGCCACCGCGGCCAGCATGCTGTCGTGCGAGTTGGTGACAGGGTTCAGGCCGAAGTCGAAGCTGCTGAGGAACCAGACCACTATCGTCGCGACGAGTATGATCGAGAACGCGCGCGACAGGAAGTCTTTGGTCTTCTCCCACAGAAGCTGGGCAACGTTGCGCAGGCTAGGCAGGCGGTAGTTCGGAAGTTCCATCACGAATGGCACAGCCTCGCCTTTGAACAGCGTGCTCTTGAACAGGAATGCCATCAGTATGCCTGTCAGGATGCCGAGCAGGTAAAGGCCTGTTATTATCAGCCAGCCCCTCTCAGGGAAAAAGGCTGTGACGAAGAATCCGTATATCGGGAGTTTGGCGGTACACGACATGAACGGCGTGAGCAGTATCGTCATGCGCCTGTCGCGTTCACTTGGCAGCGTGCGTGTCGACATGACCGCCGGAACTGTGCAGCCGAAACCGATGAGCATAGGGACTATGCTTCGACCCGAGAGTCCGATATGCCTTAATAGCTTGTCCATCACAAACGCCACGCGGGCTATGTAACCGCTGTCTTCAAGCAGCGAGAGGAAGAAGAACAGTATCACGATTATCGGCAGGAAGCTCACGACTGTTCCGACGCCCTCGAATATGCCTTTGATGATAAGGTCCTGAACTATCGGGTTGACGGAAGCGTGCTCCATTGCACTCTTCGTTCCCTCCATAAGGGAATCGATCCCACTCGCCAGGAGGTCCTGGAAGAACGGTCCGATGAGGAAGAACGTGAGGTAGAACACGAGCGTCATAATGCCGATAAAGACAGGTACGGCTGTGTATCTGCCGGTCAGTACGTTGTCGAGTTTTTGGCTGCGGATGTGTTCTTTGCTTTCGTGAGGCTTTATAACGCAGGCATCGCATACCTTGCTGATGAATTCGAAGCGCATCTCTGCCATGGCGGCGCTTTTGTCGAGGCCTCTTTCCTTTTCCATCTGGAGCACGATGTGCCCGAGTATCTCTTTTTCGTTCTGATCTAGGTTGAGCTGAGCGGCCACGGTGCTGTCGCCCTCAAGCAGCTTTGACGCGGCGAAGCGCACCGGGATCCCGGCGGCTGCGGCATGGTCTTCAATCAGGTGGATCACAGCGTGGATGGCCCTGTGGACCGCGCCGCCGTGATCGTCCGCCCCGCAAAAGTCCTGGCGGACCGGCCGCTCCTGGTACTTCGCTATATGAACGGCGTGACGCACTAATTCGTCAACGCCCTCGTTCTTCGAAGCCGAGATAGGTACTACAGGAACCCCCAGCATTTCTTCCATGGCGTTGACGTCGACCGTCCCGCCGTTCCCGTGCAGTTCGTCCATCATATTGAGAGCGACCACCATCGGAGTGTCCATCTCAAGCAGCTGCATCGTAAGATAGAGGTTTCGCTCTATATTTGTGGCATCGACTATATTGATGATCGCCTTTGGCTTCTCAAGGAGCACGAAGTTACGCGAAAGGATCTCTTCGCTCGAATAAGGCGACATCGAGTAAATGCCCGGCAGGTCGACCACTTTAGTATTCGGGTAGCCTTTTATGACGCCCTCTTTCCTGTCCACAGTCACGCCCGGGAAATTGCCCACATGCTGATTGGCTCCGGTGAGTTGATTGAACAGTGTCGTCTTGCCGCAGTTCTGATTCCCAACAAGGGCAAAGCTCAGAACAGTGTCCTCAGGAAGCGGATCTCCCGTGCCCTTAGGGTGGAAGCGCCCTTCTTCACCGAGTCCCGGGTGTTCGGTCTTTTTCCGCGAGTTTGCGCGGGCCGAGGTTTCGTCACCGGCCTCGTCCGCGGTCTCCTCTGTCTTCTTAGGCTCTTTCTTTATCTCTATCTTCTCGGCATCCGCAAGGCGAAGCGTGAGCTCGTATCCGTGTATACGGAGCTCAATAGGGTCACCCATCGGAGCGTATTTGATCATCGTTACTTCCGCTCCCGGTATCACGCCCATGTCAAGGAAGTGCTGACGCAACGCGCCCTCTCCTCCTACGGTCATTATTCTGGCGGATTCACCGGGTTTCAGCGAGTTTAGCTTCATTTATCTGTTATCTGTCCTTTTTTGTTTTTCCTTAGGATCGCTTTCCGAATCATTGATCGCTTTCTGATTCAATAATCGTTGCTTTCTTATTTGCCTAATAGTTTACAGCATCAAACCACTCTATTCCATACCCGAACGGCCTCGCATTTCGATTTATTTGCCCGGGCCGCTCAAAAAAAGACCCGCGGTTTTCGCAGGTCTGTTACCAAATGAATGATTGTTTGTTTGATCGATCGTTTTGTTCTCATCCGGCTTCGATTTCGGTATCTGTCAGCCGCTCGTTCATTACTTGTTGGCTGCTCTTACGATCGCCTTGGTGATCTCGCGATAGACTACGAAGAGTACTCCCGCAATCGGCCACACGATCCATGTGAGCTCCCATCTATTCGTTACGAAGCTCCAGCCGAGGTATATGGCGAGGGCGATCCCCCAGTAGATGCCGTCGTACTTTCCGGCTTTCTTGTTGAGCCTTGTGAAGTCTCCTTCCTCAAGAAGCTTGTCATAGCCATCGTTACGGATGCACGTAAGTACGATCATTTTTACTCCGACAGCGATAGTCACCAGCATGGCGGCTACTCCGATGATCGGAAGCACGTCCGTGTTGTTCGAGTATTTGCTCATACCGAGTATGATCATCGGTATAGCAGCGACGATGCAGAGAATGATGCCTACTATAAGCAGACGGCTGTGCGTCTCGGCGTAATCGGCGCGTCGTGATTCCCCACATAACGAACATCGCGACTGCTGCGGCTATTATAACCAGAAGTATCGCGGTCCCTCCCATCTCGGCTATATTTTCGCTCATCGCGATCTTCCCGGCTTCCGCGAGTCCGGCGAGTACGATCAAGATGACCGGTGAAAGTATGCAGAGCATCACGCCTGTCGAGATGCTGCTCGCTGCTTTCTCATTATGTTCGAGGAATTCGCTGGCCTCCTCCAGCGAGACCTGCCTTACTGTCTCCTCAAGTCCGTTATCTACCGGCGCGTTCTCCGGTGTATTTGCTTCTTCTATATCGTCTCTGAGAAGGTAGTCTGTGCTTACTCCGAACACCTCGGACATCTGCACTATCTTCTTCATATCCGGCACTGCCTGAGCGCCTTCCCATTTGGATACTGATTGTCTGGATACTCCGAGCTTGTCAGCAAGCTCTTCCTGTGACCAACCGTTTTTCTTTCTGTTTTCAATAATCTTATCTGCGAGAATCATCTTTTTACCTCCCTGATCTTCGAGTGCGTCTTTGTGAGCGCCTCTTCATGCGCGCCCTTGACTGTTTGCACCTATAATCTACAGTTTCGGGTGGTTGCACTCTACCAATCAGGCTTTGAAATATGTCAACCGACGGTTGCAACTGCCGGTTTCTTTGCGCGCGAACGCGCATTTTTCAATATTTTCAATATTTTTCAATATATTGCCAGGGTATCATCCCGGTTATCCCAGTTTTTTACCATTCAACCATAGCGCATCTGCCGAGATGTCTTCGGTGCGCGCGCATCCAGTGTACCCCATCAGCATCGCGAGCTCGCGGTTCATTTTGTCGATCTGCTTCTCGACGCCTTCCGTGCCTTCCTTAGCCAAAGGCGGCATTATCGCGCGCCCCGTCAGTACGGCTTTCGCACCCAGAGCCAGAGCCTTGTATGCGTCTGCTCCGCTGTTCATGCCGCAGTCCACAAAGATCTCAACCTTGCTCCCCTCGAGAGCTTTGCATACATCAGGGAGCAGCATCAGCGGTGGTATAGCAAACGGCATGCGGCCGCGGTGGTGGCTTACGACTATGGCTGCTGCTCCGCTCTCGGCGCATTTCACAGCATCGGATACGCTCAGCACTCCCTTCACCACGAATGGCAACTTGGTCGCTTCCACATACGAGCGGATGTCTTCCTTGGTCTGTGTCCCCATCGGGTAGTCTGCCACAACATCATATCCGCCGTCATCGCCGAATACATGATCTATATCCATGCCGACAGCAAATGCTCCGTTCTGCTCTGCGAACGCTATCTCGTCGAACACTTTGTCTTTGTCCGCGAAAGGCTTTATGACGCGTACGGTCTTCGCTCCTGTTGCCAGTATCTTTCCGAAGTCCTCGTTGTCTGTCATTCCGGCCCAGTTCACCATGTTCATGTTCATGGCGGCTCTGGAATATTCGATCATCGCGTTCTCGCGCTCAGGCAGGAACGCTCTGAGGAACGAAAGCGCCGGCATCATTATAGGTGTGCTGAATTTCTGTCCGAGTATCTCGGTCTCAAGTGACGCAGTAGTTGCGTCGATTATCCTTTCCTCTATCAGGATCGAATCCAGATAATCACGTGTTATCCCATTGGCGTCAGCCGGGTTCTTTACAGTTTTGTCGGCCATCGCATTTCTCCTTTCGGTCGATCAGTCTATGTCGTGTGCTTACCGTATGTTCCCCCGTATGCTCCTGTCCGTTTCCCCTATTCCTCTATATATTTCTCGAGCGTCTTGAACAATGCCTCAGGCTCTACCGGTTTTGACAGATGAGCGTTCAAGCCTGCCTGCAGGCTGCGCTGCACGTCTTCGTCGAACGCGTTCGCGGTAAGAGCTATGATAGGGATACTCTTGGCATCCGCTCTGTCCATCGCGCGTATCGCTTTGGTGGCCTCGAGCCCGTCCATGACCGGCATGCGAAGATCCATCAGTATCGCATCGTAGTAGCCCTCTTCATGCGAGACGAACATATCCACGGCTATCTGTCCGTTCTCCGCGAGATCGGCTTCTATCTCTCTCATTGAAAGCACCATCATCATGATCTCGGCGTTGACGGTGATGTCCTCCGCGAGCATGACGCGCTTTCCCTTCAGATCCGCCGTCTTCTTCTCGAGCTCTTCGTTCTTGCGTCTGAAAGCTTCCCTGAATTCGTCCATTACGGTGCCGGCGAACAGCGGCTTCGGGACAAATGTGTCGACTCCGGCTTCCCTGGCCTCGTCGGCGATCTCGTCCCAGTTGAACGAAGTGAGTATGATTATAGGCGTATCGCTTCCGACGACCTCCCGTATCTGACGCGTAGTCTCCAGGCCGTCCATCTCAGGCATGCGCCAGTCCACGATGATAAGGTCGAAGTCGTCATCGCGTGCATGTCTGATTCGCGCTTTATCGACTCCTTCCCAGCCGGACTCAGCCGTTTCACAGCTCACGCCTATCTGTCCAAGCACTATCTCGGCATGCTCGAGAGCTATGCTGTCATCGTCGATCACGAGGACGTTCATCTCATGAGGCTTGATGTCTCCGATAGCAGTCTCAGCGTCTGTCCTGTCGGATTCGCCGAGCGTGACCGTCACCGTAAATACGGATCCCTTGCCTTTTTCACTTTCGACCTCTATATTGCCATTCATCAGCTCTACGACGCTTTTGGTGATAGGCATCCCGAGTCCGGTGCTTCCGTATACATTTGTCGATGACGAGTCTTCCTGGCTGAACGGCTCGAAAATATGTGGCAGATAGTCGCTGCTCATGCCGATGCCCGTATCGCTTATAACGAATTCCAGCACGGCTTTTCCTTCGTATCTTTTGCCTTCCTTTATAACGAAGTCGACTCTGCCGCCTTCCGGAGTGAACTTCACCGCGTTACCGAGGATATTGATCAATACCTGTCTCAGCTTTCCGGCATCTCCGATATAGTAATCATCTACCTTGCCTTCGATGCGGCATTCGTACTCGAGACCCTTGTCGTGGCACTGACCGCTGATCATGGTGTTGACCTGTTCGAGGCATTTCGAGAAAGAAAACTCTTCGTTCTTGATGGTCATTCGGCCGGATTCGATGCGGCTCATGTCGAGTATGTCGTTTATGATCCCGAGCAGATGCTGAGCGGAACCTCCTATCCTGTCGAGGTAGGACTTCACGCTTTCGCTCGCTGTCGGATCGTTCATCGCTATGTTGTTGAGCCCGATTATCGCGTTCATCGGTGTGCGTATCTCATGGCTCATGTTGGACAGGAACGATGTCTTTGCTTTGTTCGCCCTCTCGGCTGCGTCCAGAGCTTCTCTCAGCGTCTCGCGGTTCTTTTGCAGTTCTTCTGTCTGGAGCTGCTCTCTTTTGAGGCTCTCCTCAAGCTCTATGCGGTATTCCTCTTTCTCGTCCTCCACAACAAAAGTGTGGAGCACGCATGTGCCGAGCATGTATCCCATAGCGTAGAACGGGAGCAGTGGGTAGAACACCTGTATCGACATGAGCACTACCATAGCTATGCCGAACAGCCCTATCGTGAGGTGGCGCCGGCGCACCTTGCCCTCTGTTCTCGATGTGATGACCAGTGTGTAGACCGATGTCAGCAGGAAGAGTGTTATCTGGATGGTGAGAGAGATGTATCTGGCGATCCCTGCCTGATACGCGCCGCTCTCGTCGAAGCCGAACATCACAGGCTTAAAGAAATTCACGACAAGAGCAATGATCTGGAAAGCCATGAACAGCCACCCGGCGTAATTTAGCACAGTGCCGAAAGCGCTCTTTTCTTCAAGATATGACACCACGTAGCGCGTCCAAAGGAATACGGCCGCCGCCATGGCGATAAAATGTATGAAGGTGTCGACATATGTCGCTGTGATCAGGCCGCGCGAATAGAGTATGCCCCAGAGCATATCCGTGATGTAATACGCCATCACGCCCATCAGGAAGTAGCGGTAATTTCGCTGGACCTTCGTGAATTCTATTCCGTCTGCGCCCCATAATGCATCGCGGTTTATGATCACCAGAATGATAGCCGCGACGATACCCATTATAGAATAGGTCATATGTCTCCCTCCCGCTTATACTGCGATTTGGAGTTGCTTCTTTGTTGGTCGAGCCTGTTGGACGAGCTCATACTGGCTCGAAAAACGTTTGATTATAATATTAAATTTTACCTTGTATGTATGATCGGTGTAAAGCAAATCATACTTGCGCTATTTCACAGATACCTTCTTGCCTGCATTCTTCTTGGTGAAGATCTTCTTATATTTCTTTACGTATTGTTTGTTGACCTTCTTGCTTCCGACTTTGACCTTGATGGTTTTCACCTTTGAGCCCTTGAGAGAACCCTTTACGGTTTTAGCCTTCAGCTTCTTGCTCTTGACTACGACTGTCTTGATCTTTGTGCCCTTGAAGGCGTTCTTCTTGATCTTTTTGACATTCTTGCCAAGGGTCACGGTCGTCGCCCCAAGATTCGATGCTTTTTTGATATCTTTAGCAGTGACGGTCGTCTTATTGATATTGCTTGCGGCTTCAAGCGCCTTGGTCTTATTTGTCTTCTGGGCGCTGATCGTCTTGTTTGCATCTTCTTTGGCAGATCTCACAGCATCGACAGTAGCCGCGGTCCTGATCTTTTCTTTTGCAGCCTTGATCGCGTTTTCGACTTTAGTCCTCTCCGCGCCGCTGTACTTGCTCAGATCGATCTTGTCAAGCTCGGCAAGAGCCGCGGCTTTTGCGTTCTTAAGGGCGGTATCTGTCGTGTCCTTAAGCACCTCTGTCCCGTCCTCATCGGCGAAGTTCATTCCACACTCTTCGCAGTGCCAGTATTTGAGGATGCAATTTACCGGGTCCGCCTTGTGAAGTGTCAGATCATGCTCGACATTTATACAAACGAAGAGTGTCACTTCCGACAAGTCTACACTGCTCGGTGGGACAGAAATACCATTGACCTTCACCTCTATATCCCCAGAGTAAACGCATTCTTCCGCAGGCTTGTCAAGATCGACCGTAATGACTGCTGAATAGTCGTCTACGCCCATCATCTTGCCTTCGAATTTCTCGCTACCATCATCGTTCGACCAGTACGCCTGTACTTTCGAGTCCTTATCTGACGTGACCTCTACCGCAGGTCTTTCGTTTGGCTCTCCTTCTGTCAGTATTATCTCTGTACCGCAAGCAGGCTCATCAAATGTCAGATCAAGCTTGGAGATAACTTGTACCGATTTGTTGTACTCGGCGCTTGACATTGTCAGCTCTTTTTTTGAATACAGCGATTTTGCGTCTTCATCATATTCGTAATAGATACCCGTAGTATCGTCTTCATAGTAACGATAAATGTATCCGTCTTCGACATTTCCTTCATCGTAAACGTTGAGGAAAAGCCATGAGCCATCAGGATCATATTGTTTATCAATATAACCGGCGCTATCGGTATCGCTGTTGGTGATATCCGCTAAGTAATTCCTGCCGTCTTCCATGTGGAGGATGTTCCACATGTGCGGTCCCGCGCCGACGCCTCCGTCCATCGAGCCTGTCACCGAGCGGCATTCTATCGCAGCATGGTCAAAGCTCGTGCTGTCGCAGAGATACTGGAAAGCTTTTGAATAACCTTCGCATACCACATTGGTAGCAGGATCTCCGTCAAACACGAAGATCAGCTGCCACGGGTTGCCATATGGAACGTCCGGCTTTAAAGCGTCGTCATTATAGTCGGTCAGTCCGATAATGGCGTCCTTGTAAGAAACCAGCTTGTCGTAATCTTCTTTGCTCGCGTTATTGATTATTATATCCGCGATGTTTTCGGGAGCAGCCGAAGCGGCCTTCGTCAGGCTGCGGTTCACATTTGTTGTACCCTGATCGCCTCTATGGAAAACACCCTGCTCATCAAAAAACGCGTTCGCGCTGTAATCGGCGGATACACTAAGCTTGAAAGTGAATTCCGGATCATCATCGTAGAAACACAGATACTTTTTACCATAGTAAGTGTATATACCGATCTCCGGAGAGAGCTTACGGGCACCTTTTTCCTTGTCATACCAGTAGAGTTCATATGGCAGGTCTGACAGCAGCGCGTCGAACACCGCGCTCAAATCGATCGAATATTTCCCGTAGAATCTATCTGCCGCTTCATCGGTTATGTGACCATTATTGTCGAACAGAGTCGCGAGCCCAAGATCGCTCGCCGAATAGATAGCGTCCGCCGCTTTGGCGCCGAATAATTTCGCGGCCGGGATCTTGAATTCCGTGCTTCCTCTATCGCCTGAGGCTACTTCTTTTATCAGCGGAAGAAGCGCTTTATAAAGGTTTAGTTCAGCGCCGCTCAGTTTAGTCATCCCGTTCTTTGTGTAAGCTCTTCCCGAAGCTTGCCCGAGCTCTTCCGCGACTTTCCTGTCTATATATTCCTGCAGCAGATCGTCACTCACATCAACATCGGTAGCAACTGTCTCGGGCTCCCTGCTTACAGGATCTTTTATTTTAGAACCTCCTGAAAGCCTGGTCATCAATAGCGAATGCTGCTCCCGGCATAAAAGTGATGGCTATCGCAAAAGCGAGCAGTATCGTGAACAATCTGTTACGTGTCTTCATTTTGATTTACCTTCCGTATAACGATCGATGATGCATCCGGCACATGAAATGCTTGACAATCACCATAATGTAACGAAGCCGGAATCGAAATCGATCCCGGCTTCAAGTTAGTTTTCAATCTCTAGTATTCTTTTCTTGATACTAGTATACGAAGATTCCCGTACCGCCTCTGATATTATCATAGAACCATTTAGCTTCAGAGTCAGGTATACGGACGCAGCCTCCGCTTGCCGGCTTACCCAGTGCATCAGGAAGTTTCTCGTGGATGCCGACGTGGTTGAAGAGGCACCACCACTTTGTTCCTGTAGTCTTCTTCCTTGCCATGAAACCGGTTATTTTATAACTGCCATATGGGCTGAGTTCTCTTCCGGTGTTGCAAAGCACGCCTTTAGGGTTTCTGGTGATTTCCCATCTGCCGCTCTTTTTCTTGAAAAGATATACGCGCTGATTATATGTGTTTACCCAGATAAAGTTGTTGTTCTTGCTGACAGGCTTCTTGTCGTTGATGAAGTCCTCTACCTGCTTCTCTGTAAAGTAATAACCTTTAGCAGGGTTCTTTGTGCGCGAACCGGTCTGAGCCTTATACACATATCTGACGATCTCCACGTTACGGGATCTGATGTATCTGGCATCCCAGCAATGATCCTTTTTGTTCCAGATCTTTATGATGACTCTCTTGTTCTCGCCCTTGATACGAGAGCCTCCGAAGACTATATAGTAGTGACCTTTCTTCGCGGTGGCCACCTTCTTATTGCTATCAGAAGCCTTCAGGATAGGAACGTTGCCCTTGGCCTTAACGATAACATACATCGGGTGTACGAGTTCGATGTCTTCCTTTACAGTATAGTCACTGTATACCTTCTTGCCGTCCTTTTTGATATATGCGCGGACAGCGAATGTTGCCGTTCTGGCTTCGGCGCTTGATTTCTTTTTGCCGTTCTTTGCTTCTCCGTTTTTCTTTCCAGGATACGGATCGAACGGTATCCAAGCCTCGGTCTTCTTAAGATCTTTTGCTTTTATGAGCTTGTCGCTGTTTTTCTTTTTCTGCATATAAACGACTGTGCTCTTCTTTCCCTTACCGTCGCGGATCTCGTAATAGACCTTGCCGTCATCACCTGCATTGCAGCTGACTTTTGTCCACGAAAGATATACTCTCTGGAAGCCGGCTTTCGCCTTGACTTTCTTTGGAGCCGGTACTGTGGTCTCATTTGTAGCTATAGGTGCAGGATCAGTTGAGGTCGTGTTGCCCTCGCCCTCGGCGAATACTCTGGACTCGAGTGGCGCAATGCATCCTACAAGCATCAGTACCGTCAGAAAGATCGATACGATCCTTCTTTTTATAAAAATGCTTTTATACTTGTTCATAAACAAGCTCCCTTCTATTAACAACTCCCATTGCCTTTTGCGTATTAACTTAATAAATGTTAATGTGCGTTAAAATTTTATATTATATCCGATGCATCTTGCAAGGCTTTTCGGTCATAAACCCTTATATTTACAGTGTATCTGCCTTGAAAAACGCTTCGAGGAACACATCCATCGATTCTTTCGAACCTGTTGTTACCCTGATAAAGTCCTTCAGAAGAGGATTTCCGTAAGCGTGAACAAGCACGTCGTATTTTTCCTCAAGCTCCTTTGCCAGTTCTTTCGCGTTTTTCTTCGGCTTCACGAAAATGAAATTGCCCTGGCCTCCCCTGGCCTCGTATCCCTCTTCATCAAGCCTCTTGAGTATATGCGCCTTTCCTTCTTTTTCGATCTTGATCAGGTCTTCGACTATATCCGGGCGCTCTATCAGCCTCTCCGCGAACAGAAGCGCTATAGAGTTGGCATCGAATGTGAGCTTGCTGTTTTTGATATAGTGGATCAGCTGAGGATGACCGATCGCGATACCCAGTCTGCATGCCGCAATTGACATTAGCTTAGAGAAAGTCCGCAGCACGATCACGTTGTCTTCTGACATTGCGTATGGAAGGAAGGTCTTCTCGCAGAAGTAATGATATGCCTCATCGATAACGACTATAGCGCCGACTTCCTTTGCCTTGGCGATCACTTTCTCTACATCGTCATCGGTATACACGTTGCCTATAGGGTTGTTCGGATTGAGCAACACCACTATCCTCGTATCCTCATCGATAGCTCCGAGTATCTTGTCTATCGAGATAGTCATGTCATCCTCGTATGTAACAGGAACATGCTTAAGCCCAAGGATAGAGCAGTTGACCCAGTACATCTCAAACGAAGGGCTGACAGTAACGACGCCTTTGCCCTCTTCGCCGAATGTTTCCAGTACATATCTGATCGACATATCCGAGCCGTTCGTCGCTACGAGGTTTTCGAACTTGACGCCGCAGCCCAGGAACTCCGCGTATTTTCTGAGGAATCTGTCAGGCTCAGGATAGATGCTGAGAAATTCAGGCGTGATCTCCTTGAGGACTCCGTCAACGAATTCCTTTGGGAGACCTTCCGGGTTCTCATTCATGTCATATCTCTTTTTCCCGTATCTTCCCTGGCCCGGAAAGACCCTCTCGGTATTCTTTACATGTTCGTCTACGTAATATCCCATTCTGTCCTCCGTTTCTCCTAAAAGACATTCTCTCTGTGATCATTGAAGGCCTCAAGCGCTTTCGCCGTGGCAAGTGAGCGCGAGAAGTCCGGTTCATATTTTTCCGTATTTATCCTGCGAAGGAATTCGATCATCTCATACCTGAAGCCTTCGCCTTCATACTGCCAGAAGTATTTCTTCGTATCTCTGAGGTCTTCAAACCTTATCTCGAAGTAGTCGGTCTTCCACCATGGCGCAGGCACGTACAGGTATCCCTTCGTTCCCGTTATGATGAGCTGGCCCTCGGTCTTGATGCCGAGCCCGGTCCTGAAGGACGCGATGGCGTTGCTGAACTTGATGAGCCCGCGCGTATATATATCCGCTCCGTTCGAGTTAAGACTTGAATAGAAGTCGATGCTTTCAAAGTCAGTGCCCAGCAGATGGAATATAGGCAGGAAGATGAATCCGCACATGTCATAGATGCTGCCCTCATATCTGGTCATTTCATCGTAATTCTGGGAAGCGTCCTGCTGGCTGAACGAAACGTCTATGTCCTTGATCTCTCCGAGCTTTCCGCTCTTTATCAGAAGCTCGAGATGTTTGTATCCCGGGAAGAACTCCGTCTTGATCGCGTCGAAGAGGACGAGTTTTTTCTCCTTCGCGAGTTCTATGCATTCGGAGGTTGCTTTTTCATCATTTGAAAGCGGTCCCTCGCAGAGCACATGCTTGCCGTTTTTGAGCGCGTCCTTTATAAGATCTGCTCTTTCATTGATATTCGCATTGATGTAGACGGCGTCGCATGAATCGTAAAACTCTTCGACACTGCCGCATGCCTCGATCGATTTCTTCTCTGCCAGGGCTTTCCCCGCCTCGGCGTCCTCCGAGTAGACCGAAGACGCTTTGATGCCGCTGACAAAAGCTGTCTCATCTACGACCCGGCCAGCCGGCTCTTTGTGGCCATAGACTCCGAGCCTTACTGTCTTGTTCGACTCTTCCCTTATCTGTGTACTCGATATGCCTTCGGTGCGCGGCAGATATACCACCTGACAGAAGTCTTTCAGGTAGTCGAACTTTCCGACCCAGTCCGAACCGACGGTGAAGATGTCTACGTCATACTTTATTATGTCGGCGATCTTCTGGCCTTCGTACTCCTCCGCGATGATCTCGTCCGCAAGGCCTGTCTCGCGCACGGCGTTGATCCTCTCGGTGAGCGACTGACGGACATCTATTTTGCCCCTCGAAATGTCGAACTCATCAGACGTTACGCCGACGATAAGATAGTCGCCGAGTGCCTTGGCGTTTTTGAGCAGATTGATATGACCGACGTGCATCATATCGTATGTTCCGTATGTGATTACTTTTTTCATAAGCTTTCTTCCGGTTTGCCGTTCACGTCCTCAGCCTTCCTGCTTTTCAGGCTTGGCGCGCATGGCAACTATGATACTGAGAATTAATATAATTATCGAAAATGCCCATGATGCTCTCGCGAGAGTCGTGTAGGCATAAGATATCGTAACTACCGCTTCTTTGGAACGCGGGACCTTGACTTCCGTCGTTCCGCGGGCGGATAAGTCTGATTCGACAGCTTCTTCGTTCAGCAGCACCTTCTCTCCGTAGAATTTGAAGACCGGTATGTCCGCTGTCCTGTCCTTGCCCGAACCGCCGAGATCCTGAACATAGTATGTTCCACTTTCCTTTGTCACCGGGCTCTTGGCGATCTCTTTTCCGTCAATATACATGTACTGCATATTGTCGCTGTGTTCTTCGCGGTATTCCCATGCCTGGTACGGAGTGTAGTCGACATTGCCCGAAGCCCAGGTCGCGACGTCCTCCTCCGCTATGCGATCGTGACTCACGATCTCCGCGTTCCGCGCATACAGAGTGTAGTACTGCACCCCGGCGAATGCCAAGGTGACAATTGTAATTAGTATTATAACATTCTTCCTATCGGAACTCATTGCCTTTGACAGCAATATCGAAAAGGCCGCGGCGAACGCGAGCGTCGGATAGGCGTTCATCCTCCAGACAAACTGTATCGTCGAAAGAGGAGTGTTGTCCCCGAGATAATGCCATGGAAGTATGTCGGCTGTGGCGACAAACATGACGATCCCTATCAGCAGCAGCCAGATGACGAACTTGTCATCGGTCGTAAAGCGGCCATGCAGTATGATGCCGCAGATCAGCAGCACTATCGTCATCAGGAATGCCGCAAGAGACATGGCTCCAACGCCTCTGCCCGCAGGGTTGTTAATAACTGTGAATTTGATTATCTCTGCCAGGCTGTACGCCGACTTTGACATCGTACCCCCGTCTCCCGACGGAGTGAATAAATCGTTTTTGAGCATCTGCTCCGCCATCGGAACTATCATGGCGGCCGAAAGCGCAAGTGAGAGACAAGCTGCCTTCACCATGGAGACAAACCTCTTGCCTCTGTTGTCCTGAGTGATGATCGCGATCAGGAACAGGACTCCCGTGAACGCCGTAGCCATGACAAGCGAAAGCATATGAGAGTATGCCAGCAGAGTCATCCCGGCCGCGAGTTTGCGCCACTCTTTATAGTTTTCAAAGCAGATCTTGTATATGCCGAGGAGGACCAATGGCAGGAACGCCAGGGCTATCGACTCTCCGAGAGCCGCCCTGTTGAACACGTCTGCGAACCTGTAGCTCGAAAACGCGTATATGATAGCAAACACATACGCCCCGGCTTTGTTCTTGGTGATCTTAAGCATCGACCAATATGACAGCAGCATCGTCACGACCGACAGGAGAACATAGTACAGTTTGTATCCCAGTACATAGCTTCCCGTGAGCTTGTACAGGATGTACATAGGGTACATGGTGAGCCACGGGTAAAAGATGTTGACCATCAGGCCGTTGTTGCCGAAGCTGTTGAAGTTGACAGGCGAGGTGAATACATTGCTGAGACCTACAAGCCTGCCGACGTGGAATGTGGTGTCGTCGACTTTGTGGATCCCGTCTGTAAAAAACAGAGGCAGACAGTAAACTATACCCAAAATCACCAAGCTGATAATTATCAGCCATGTTGCTAACATACCATTATTTGATTTTTCAGAGGGTTTCAGATGTCTGTCCCGATCCATGTCAAGTCGTTACTTTATCCTGTATATTTTATGGCCTTCTACCTCATCCACCAGTTCGGCTTCAGCGTCAGGCTTATACCATTTTCTGAGATATGCCAGTGTGTCGTTTATCTTATTGTCTATGAGATAGACTTTGTCGTTACCGATCATGTCGCGGAACGGATTGTTCACGCCGTAATTTCTGAGCACGCTCAGGTAAGCCGGAGTCGCCGCTCCCCATCCTCCAAGAGGATAGATGTTGTCCGCTATCTTGTAAGGCTGAGGGTCCATCACTCCATAGACCTCGCTGAATCCGAGGACGCCCACCTTTGTCAGATAGAGGTGATCTTTGTCGCCTCCGATCTTTTCTATAGCGCTTCTTTCGACTTCGGCGGCTGCGGCTTTCTCCTCTACCACAGATCTGAAGCCGCTTCGCCACGGCATCTCAAAGGCGAATACGGCGATGATCGCCAGGCAGAGCACAACAAGCACTGCATTCTTCAGCACACCGCCTTTGGCGCTCCCGCCGACCGCCTCCGCTTTGTCCTTAACAGGCTTGTCGGCGAAGCACTGGTACATCATTATGAGTGAGGCGGCAAACCATATGCCTACATCCACCCTGCGTATCATGAACCTTCCCGCGTAATAGAGGTATGCGTTCATCGCCAATATGGCCAAGGCCATGATGATGAGGCACACCCAGTTGCGGGCCTTGCGTCTGCCGGTGAGCAGCCATCCTATCGCTATGACGGCGAAGCAGAGGAACACTGCTTCATCTCTTAGTCCCTTCGCGAATCTCTTGAGGAATTTCTTCGCGAACGCCGCGTCTATCGTCCGTTTCTCGTTCAGATCGGATATCTTTTTGAATGTTTCGGCAGTGAACTTCTCAGGGTCCTGGAAGGTCCAGCTCTTCATGAGCTTGTAGGCTGTCTCGTCTATGCCTATAGCGTTGTACTCTTCCTTGTGCTCGTCATAATCAGGGATCCTGTAGTCGAGCACCTCGGTGCGGTACTTGTCGAACTCAAGATAAGCCGCCCAGTCAGGGTCCTTATACTGGCTCCTGTCGTATACTCTGAATCCGCCCGCGGCGAGCAGCAGTATGGCGCCGACCGCAAGAGCTGTGATTATGCGTTTTTTAGGCTTCTCAAAATCCTGGACGCAGCGCATGATCAAATATACGACCATGGACGCGAAGATAGCCACTATGCAGGCGAACTGCTGCGTCCTGTAGAACGAACCTGCAAGAGCGAGCAGCATGCCGGGAATTATAAACTTCTTCTCAGGCTTCTCCTGAAGCAGCCCGTAGAACACAAGCATGAGCCCTGCCGCGCTGTATATGCCCGCGCTCTTTGTGTACTGGATGCGAACATAGCCTTCATAAGCGAAGAATGATGTAACGGCCGTCACGAACAGGACCCTCGCGATGCCGGTGTCGCTCCGGATGAAGATATACGTGACAAAGAAGAAAGAGATGAACAGCAGGAGCAGCTGGAGCACGCTCCACCACTGAATCGCCGGCGCGACCGCGTAGAGCGATGTGATCAGTTTCCCGACCAGGATGTTCGTATGCACTATATGCGCCTCGCGAACTCCCCTTATGCCGCTCGCGATCGCGATAAGCCCGTTGTCGTCGTTTGTTTCGAATACAGGATAGAAAATGAAAAAGCAAACCAGCAATATCAGTATATTTACTGACAGTGCTATGATGAGTGCTTTTGCGTTTGATCTATTAGTGTCTCTTTCCAGCATGATAGTATCTTTTAGTAATCGTTACCGACATATTCCCAGTTATCGACGACATGCGGGTCTCCGCTGAGCTCGAATATATTGCCCGGGATAAACGTGTTGCCGTTGTTCTTTCTTATGTTGTGCTCACTTGTCCTCACGAGTCTGATCGGCAGCAGACTACTATTTCCTTTTGCCAGACGATTTCCGGTAAACGGATTGACCTGATCCTTGACTAAACCTTCAGTCGCGAGTGCCGGCACGTCGGCATTCGTGGTGAATTCCTCTTCGACCGTGATGCCCTCCGCATCGAAGTCCTTATACATCAGAGTGCACTGGAACCTGCGGATATCGAGGTTCTTCTGCTCGCCGGTATCTTCATCGGTATAATAGAGGGAATACGGCCCGGTAAATCTGTAAGGAGTACCGTGGTCTGAAACGATGATGATGCGGGTGTTGTCGTACACGCCTTCCTTCTTGAGATAGTCGAACCACTCACCGAGTTTCAGCATGGTCGCCATGTTGACGTGATAATGCTTGCGGGTCTCGTCGTTTTCGAACTCCAGAACATTTCCGTCAGCGTCGACGCGTGTCGGGTGCTCCTCATCGTATTCCGTGTTGTCTACATCCAGCGCCGGTACATATGCCGGTTCCTGCAGAAGCATAGGCTCGTGCGAGGTGTCATTCGACATCATTATGAAGTTGCCTTTGCCTCCCTTCGATGTCACGGTTATATCATTGAGATGGCACAGAACTGCGTATGTCCTCATGAAGTTCCTAACGAATCCGTGTGACTTCGATGAGCCATCCATGGTGTGGCCTATAACAAAGCCGCTGGTAACGGATGAGTTGTAGGTGCCTTTTGAGTAAACCATCTTCTGCAGCGCCGATGGAACTATCCTGAATATGCTGTAGCAGAAGAAGTTTCGGAACATAGTCACAGAACTTGAATCCTTGCTTGTGACATATCCATACTCTTCAAGCGAGAACTTTCCGTTCAGATTGAATGTCTTGTATTCAGGGTGATCGTCGAATATCGAGAGATCCGGGATCTGCTTGTATCCGGCGTATGTCGGCTCGCAGATAGTCACATCATAGCCCGAACCTCCGAACATCTCAGGCATCACCTTCAGAGCTTCGTCGTTCTTTTTCTTCAGCGATTCATCGGAGCGCTTATCGATCTCAAACGGCGTATAGTCGTATCCGCCATACAGAGCCGGCGCACCTTCGTTAGTTGTAGTCGCGTGCGACACAACATTTTCGTAATATGTGAAGCCGTCGAACTGTTCCTTCAGTTCAGGCTTTTCCTCCAGTATGTAAGGGATGTAGAAGCCGGCCATCCTGTCCATCATGATGACGACTACGTTCTTTCCGTTCTTGCTGAGATCAAGCTCGGGCTCTTCGGCTACTGAAGCGCTTTTTATCATGTCGCTGTCAGCCGCGAGCACCTTATTGATCGATACGATGTTGAGCGCGCTCATTATAAGAAGCGCTACGCAGACTACCGCGATGCCTCCGCCGAGCAGAGACGCCTTGAACTTCCAGATCAGGGCGACCACCAGCATGATCGCGAGCGCGACCACCAGATTGATGAGTATCATCTTGCCGGATATCGATGGATTTTCGTCGTACTGAAGTTCAGCCGAGAGGTTACCGTAATCCTTGCTGAACAGCATGTAATTCACCAGACCGATCACCGCGATCATGGCAGTGATGAGACTGAGCACATGCTTGCCGCCCGTATCCGCCAATCCGTAGAAAATGCCAAACCATATGATGAACGTACCGGCTGCCAGCAGGAACGCGCTTACCACGAACCAGTTTGGCGATACGTAATTATTAAGATTGATGAATTCCTCGGTACTGTCGCCGATCACGGCTGATGGGCACAGTATACCCGTAAGTATGGTCAACAGTATGGTCGACGCGCGGAAGAGCAGATTGCTCTGCTTGATATCCGCTTTGATCTCAAGGCTGTTGCCTCTTTTCCTGAGATACGCGAGCAGAATAGGCAGCTGCAGGCAGAGAAGAAGCACGATCACCATGACCTGCACCCGAATGCTCCTGAATGGATGAGCGATTATCACCAGAGCCACAAGCACGATGCCTGTAACGGATGCCAGTATCCTGAGCACCTTGGCAGGGTCCTTGAACTTATAGAATACGTTTTTGATCAGCGAGAATATCTGGTTCAGAGTCCAGTAGAATACCAGTCCCGCCGGAGAGTTGTACAGCAGTACCAGGAAGATCGCCGCGATACCATAAGTCGTTATCTTATTTTTGAGAGGCATGCCCTTCATGTATACAGCGGCAGCTACGACGTTGATAAGAGTCATCAATATCGGAAGGAAGTTTATTGTTGTTCCGCCGATGTTGATCAGAGCGTCAGGCGCTCCCAGGTCTGTGAGAGGTCCGAAGGATATGCCCTTCAGAGTTTCGAGCCCCGAGAGGAATCTGTACGCCGCGATAAAGAATGGGATCTCAAGGAACAGCGATACCGAGCCCTTGAACGCGTGCGTAGGCTTGTAGTCGTTTTGTCTGTAATACGCCTGGAGCATCATGAAGCGCTCATCGCCCTTGAAGGTCTTCTTTATGTGGTCGATCCACGGGCGCATCCTCGCCTCACGGTCACGCTCTTCTGCCTGCATGGCGTCCGCCCGCTTGTACAGCGGGAGCACCAGAAAGTTCATCGCAAGGCTGAGCGCGATGATGGCATAGGCCGGATTGCTGACCTTTCCGTTGGCGATGACGAATATCACCTCGAAAAGCAGTTCCAGAGGGCCTATCAGTAATTTATATAACATTCCTAAAATGGTCATTGTGCTGCCTTTCTACGCCGGTTCCTTTACTTTTTCTTTTTTCTTTTCCTTTACGTTGACAGCCTGTTCCTCTTCAGCAAGCCTTTCCAACTCGGCGTGCTTGACGATGAGATAGTCTGCTACGAGCTTTGCGCTCTCTCCCATGCAGACCCAGGCTTCCTCGCGGGCTTCGTCCCTTGCCTTCTGGAATCTCTCATCATTGATGCAGGTGTCTATCACCTGCCCGATGTTTCCTATATTGTCCTTTGTGAGCTGCGTACCCACCTTCTCAAGGGTGGACAGCGACCATGGTTTCTCTTTGATCCAGCACGCGTCATACGGGCTGTCGTCGAACGAGACGTCGGCGTAGATCACCGGTTTGTCGAAGACAAGGCAGAAGTCGTACACCACGCCCGAGAAGTCGGATATCAGTATGTCCGATCTGTTGAGCACATCGAAGTTGTCGTTGTCCCTGTTCCACTCCAGTCTGTCGCTGTCAGGATACTTTGCCATTATGCCCTCTATCATCTCCTTTTCGCTGGTGAATGACTGAGGGTGAGGCCTTACGATGATGTGGTATCCGGTCGACAGAAGGCTGTCTATCATTTCGGTCCCGAAGCGGTTGAATATGGAGCTCGGTCCCCACGAAGGTGCCAGCAGAACATTGATCTCGCTTTTAGGCCTGCCCGCGGTCTTGCGCCCGCCGGTCTTTTCGAGCCTTGCCTTCATCGTGTCGAGGTATGTGAGCCCGGTATTCACCATCTCCTTCTGAGGCAGGTTCCTCAGCTCTTCGAGCTTCCTCACCTCGTTGATCTGATAGTCGCCTGAGCATAATATGGCATCGTAGTAGTCGATGCCGAACATTCTGTATTTTGTGAGGTCGTCGCATGCGTGCGGGATATGCACATACCATTTGACGTCCTTGGAACGCTTCCAGTAAAAGACATCCAGGCTCGGTGTCGTGGACAGCAGGATATCCGCCTTCAGGCTGTTGAGCTTAGCGAAAGCCTTGTTGCCCTCACCGATAAACTCGCACTTAACGAATTTGTAGTCCTTGCTGAGAGCAGGGTCGTCTTCCGAACATGTCATGTAGATGATCTCTGTCTCTCTCGCCTCAAACTCATCGCAAATCGGCTCGAACACATTCCAGTATCTCTTGCTGTCTGAGAAGATGACATAGTCGGGGTTGTCGCCCGTGTTCTTCTCGGCCCTTCCGCCGCTCATATAAAACCTCAACTTAAGCATGCGGTCCCTCAGCGCGTAAGCGCCGGCACCGATCGATCCGACAAGGATCGTAAACAGCATACTTCCGGTACCCGGATCTATATACATACTTATACTTCTCCTGTTTCTCTTTTTAACAACAGCTTCTTGACCGCGTTTATCAGCGCGTCGTAGACCTTAGTCACCGGCGGAGTCGCCAGTATGACCGTGATCACCGGCGCGGCGACCAGCATCAATACGAAATTGAGAACAGATGCTTCAGCGACAGGGTTCACCATTTTGATCGCTGTCGTGAAGTAGAAATGCAGGAAATAGATCTGCAATGTCCTCTGTCCTATAGTAGCTAAATAAGATTTGCCCTGCGGGATCAGCTTCATCACCGCAAGGGAAATCAGTATCGCAACAACAAACTGGAAAGCTCTGACCAGCACGCCCATCGGGGTTTCGTACGGTGCCCTCAGTGTGAATCCCGGGGCCAGATCCGTAAACTTAAGCAGGGCAAAGACCGCTGCGATCGCTGCTACTCCAAGCGCTGCCGCCAGCCCGGTATTGATGCTGCGTATCCTCTCCATGTTTTCGCGTGTCGTGTAATAGCCGAGCAGGAAGAACGGCAGCATACACAGGAAGCGCGATAAAGTCATGTATTCGTTGATCTGCGGGTTGAAGCCTATCGCAAGCGCCAGGATAAAGGTGATCGGTACGATCCACCTCAGGCGGATGAGATAAGGCAGCAGCGCCCTGCAGAAGAACAGCGCAAAGCAAAACCAGTAGGCAAATACAGGAGTCAGGAACGGCTCCGTATTGTCTGCTCCGGTCGCTACATGCATTATGAAATACAGCAATTCGAAAGGTATCGCCGGTATGATCAACGCTTCGAACGCTTTTCTATATGTCTTCTCCACATTCTTGCTGAAGTAGCCCGATATGTAGAAGAACAGAGGCATATGGAAGGCGTAGATAAAGTTGAACAAATACCAGCAATAAACATTGCTGTCTTTATACAGGTTGGCACAGTGCCCGGCAACCACGAGGCATATAAGCGCGCCTCTTAAGTTGTCGAAGTAAGGGTCTCTTAATCTTTCACTTTGCATATGAAGCACTTCTGCTTTCCCGTCTCTTCAGGCGGCAGGGTGTCTTTCCATTCGACCCTGATCCTGAACTCATCACCGTAAAGCTTTTTGACTTCGGTGATAAAGTGGTTCTCTATCTCTTCTCTGGTCATCGAGGTGTTGTTTGGGTCAGGAGCGAGCTCGATCAGCATGTCGTGATAGGTCTCCTCCACGAACCTGAACTGCGACAGTCCGACCACCTTGTTCGCGATCCTCATCAGCATAAGCGCGGATGAGTCAGCTCCGCCCTCGTGTTTGACAAGGTCGTTCATGCGGCCCTCGATGGATTTGAAGTATCTGAGTCCGTCCTTCTTGTATGATGTGACGATGTCGAGCACATCGTAATTGATGAGCGGGTAGTCTTTCTTGTAAGTCGCGGTCAGAATGAGTCTGCCGTTGTCTACCGGCTGATCGTTGTCATCGTAAACATTCGCGGCGGCGATGTCGTTGGCAAGATAATAGAAATCATTGCCCGGGAATTTGTAGATGCTGCTTCCCATCTCGGATATGCCGTACGCGTCGATCAGTCCGTCGCCGAGGGTCTTTGTCAGCAGCTTGACTGTGACATCATCGACCATCTCGCTTATTGGGCAGTACAGTTTAGGCTTCCACACCGGCATGTTGTGCTGCTCGGCATACGCTACTATCCTCACGAGGCAGTTGCGCCTGAAGCAGATCATGTCAGGTTTGTATTCGTTGATGTCCCTGATGGTATCGGCAATGCCGTCGCCCACGCAATAATCCTCGGAAACGACTTTGCGTCTCATCACGCCGAACTTCTGTATAAAGGAATCCCTGCTCTTGTCGTTAGGGTCCCTGTGGCTTGTCTGGAACGAATACATCTTGCCGAAGAACGGATGATAGCCCGCGGCCATCAGCACTCTGATCCAGTTGGCGTCGCTGCAGCCCTGTTCTCTCTGAGAGTAGAGCACGCGAAGAGGAACGCCCGATGATCCGCTGGTAGCGTGAACATTGACCTTGTCGTGGATCTCCGGATGGTTGTCCCATTCGTCCTGCATCCACTTTCTCAGTTCAGGCTTGGTGAGCAGCGGGAATTTGACGAGGTCTTCAGCGCAGTGGTAATCGTCTGGAGTCGTTCCGGATTCTTCGAATTTCTTGCGATAGAATGGGATCTTATAGGCGCGCTTCATGAGCCTGTGGATATCGCGGTTCTGCTTCGCCTTGATCTTTTTAGGGTCTCCTTCGAACGTCTTCTTGAGTGTGAGGACGTACCAGAGTACATATACGTTTTTAAGTTTCTTGTGGATAGACACTATATCATCCCCCTTGCTTTCGATTTGCTATAACTCTTTTTTGTACGCTCTATTTTGTACGGCGGATCATATATCCGCATTTCTCGTAATAACCGTTTACCTTTGACACGGCGTCTCCCTCTTCATAATACAGGCAGACATACTCCGCGCCCGATGTATCGTATTTGTCCGGGTCGAATGGCGCGCCGGTCTTTTCGCTCAGGAATTCAAGCTCTATACCGCCTGAAGGCTCCTCATCGACCGGGTCGATGCCCGGATCTCCCGTGAGAAGGTGATCGAAGCAGGCGCTCAGCAGATCGACTCCGCACCAGTGCTTGATGAGATTCCACATGTGGCAGCCGTCCAGCCTAGGGGCTATCTCAATGATATACGGCTTGCCGTCGGTGCCGATCTTCATTTGGCAGTAGCACGGCCCGTCTGTTATGCCCAGCTTATCAGCAGCCTTGTCCACGATGTCCTCAGCCTCCGCGCTGGCTTCCGCGCCGGCGAACAGTGAAGGTATCCTGTGTTTTTTCGGCAGGCCTCCCGGATACTCCTCAAAGCTCTCGCGGTCGGACACTACGGCAAACACAGTCTTGCCATTTGCCCTGTATGAATTGACGGATATCTCCGGCCCGTCTATATATGATTCGATGATCACCTTACCGCATACCGAGTAGTCGAGCGAGGCCTCAAAGTGCTCGCGTATGTCCTCTGCCGAATCCACCCTGAAGCAGCCTCTCTGCCCCTGCGAGTCTACTGGCTTCATCATTGCCGGGAATGCCTCCCAGCCAAGAGCCTCATCAAGTGTTTCGCAAACGATGAAGTCCACGTTGCCCGTGAAGCCATTTCCCAGTGCCTCACGCATCAGGTGTTTTGAGTGGCAGAGCTCTGCCGACCTGTAGGATATGAAGTGAGGCAGCCCGAGTATCTCGCTCACGCGCATTGCCGTTGGTATGGCGAGGTCTGAGCCGACAGAATAGACTGCATCCGCGCCAAGGTCTGTCGCGTATGCGGCAACCGCCTCTATGTCCTTTATGTCGGACTGACGGAAATCGTCAAGCAGTGGTATCCCTTTGTCTGTGTTGGTGTAGCTGCAGCCCGCAACAAAAAGCCCTTGAGCTTTGCAGTATTCGATTGCTTCGATCTGGCCGTTTCCCGCGCCCAGGATCAGTACTTTTTTATTGTCCATGATATGTTGATTTCTCCGCCTGTCTCAGCAGGCCGAAACGTCTCTGACTATCTTATTAATTGTATCATACTCACAGCTGAAACTTAATTGTTTTTGGGCCTTTCGGGTGTCCAGCACTATGCGGTCAGGTGTCTTCGTATTGCCTGTTTCGGAGATCAATATTTCCGACGAACTCCCTATTTCGCTGATGATGCCTTCGGCCATCGCTCTGTTGTCTGTTCCGCGTCCCATGCTTATGTTGAAGATGCCCGAAGCTTCCGGGTGCTGAAGCGCTGCCATTATGGCCCCGCATGCATCCTTTACGTAAATGTAGTCTCTTACGTCGCTTCCGATAAGGGTGAGCGGCTCGTTATTCGCGGCCTTTTCCATAAATATCTGGAACATGCCTCTCACCTTCATGTCCGCTCCTATTATCTGCCCGAATCTAAGCGCCTTGATGCGCGCTCCCTTTTGATTGAGCTCCTCGCATAGCTGCTCCATCATGACTTTGCTTTTTCCGTAGGATGTCCCCGGGTCAAGCGGACTGTCCTCTGTGAACGGCTCCTCGGAGCGGCTCGGATAGACCAGCCTGCTCGAGGCAAACACCATATTTTTGATACCAAGGCTCAGGGCCGTCTCGAAGACTCTTTCAGTCACTTCCATGCTCGAGCGATATGCCTCCATGCCCGCCTGCTCATTTTCCTTTGTTGCCATCGCGTATGCCAGGTGTACCACCGCATCGCAGCCGCTCAGCACTTCCTTAAGGCTCTCTTCGCTGTAGTCGCTCTCACGATACTCTACGCCTTCCATGAGTCCGGCAGAAGACGCGTTCCTTGTTAGGGCAACGAAGTCGCACGAGCCCATGTACATCGACATGAAGTTCCTCCCCAGATATCCGCTTGCCCCTGTGACCGCTACTCTCATGATGTTCCTCCCACTGCTCATTTATCGTTTTTTATAATCTTTCATGCTATAATACTTATATTATCAGAAATCGAGGAGTTGTTGATGTATTCAGTCATTATTCCATGCTACAATTCATCCCGCTCTATCAGGGAAGTTGTCGAAACGACGGCAAAAGAACTTGAAAGGCTTGAGAGAAAGCCTTTTGAATTCGTTCTGGTCGATGACCACTCGCCTGATGACGGAGCGACATACAGAGAACTGGTCTCCCTCGCTGATGACTACCCGTTCGTGACCGCGATCGAGCTGGCGCAGAATTCCGGCCAGCACAACGCCATCATGGCGGCGCTCAATCACGCGCAGGGCGACTTTATCATATCGATGGATGATGACTTGCAGACGCATCCGTCTCAGCTTCACATACTTCTGGACGAGATCGACAAGGGTTACGATGTCGTTTATGGTTTTTATCCTGACAAAAAGCACAGTCCTTTCCGCAACTTCGGCAGCTGGGTCAATCACGAATCCGTCTGCCTGCTCATCGGAAAGCCTCGCGACATGAAGACTTCCAGCTTCTGGGTCATCCGCAAATTCGTCAGGGATTATGTCATTCAGTACAAGAGCCCGTACGCATATATGCAGGGATTGTTTTTAAGGACTACGCAGAACATCTCCTGCGTTCCTATCGAACATCACGAGAGAGTGTATGGGACGTCCAATTATACATTCAAGAAACTTCTCCATCTGTGGTCGAACATCGTCGGCTTCAGCGTGGTCCCTCTGCGCATCGCGCGCCATCTGGGATTCATACTGTCTGCCTGCGGGCTTATCGCGGCTCTGTGGGTGCTTATCGAAAAGATAATGCATCCGAACATGCAGCTTGGTTACGCGTCCACAATGGTAGCCATCCTGTTCTTCTCGGGAGTGATACTTCTGTTCCTGGGACTGATCGGGGAATACGTGGGACGAATGTTCCTGACTATGGGCAGCGCCCCGCAATATGTAGTCAAATCGGTTTATTCCAAAGCGCCGCCGGACAAGGATCCGGGTGGTGGTAATAGTTGATTAAGGAGCATGAAATGAGTTTGATCTCTCTCATCATACCTTGTTATAACGAAGAAAAGGCTTTGCCGCTGTTCTATGAAGAAGCTGACCGCGTCCTGTCCGGGATGGATGTAGATTGCGAGATGCTGTTCGTTAACGACGGCAGCAGCGACGGCACACTTGATGTGCTGAAAGAACTCGCCGAGAAGGACCCTCGCGTTGTCTATCTGTCATTCGCGCGTAACTTCGGCAAGGAGTCAGCCATGTACGCAGGCTTCTGCAATGCCCGCGGTGACTATGTGGCAGTCCTTGACGCCGACCTTCAAGATCCGCCTTCACTGCTTCCTGAGATGCTTTCGATCCTGGAGACCGGTGAGTACGACAGCGTGGCGACAAGACGAGTCGACAGAAAGGGTGAGCCGCCGGTAAGAAGCTGGTTTGCCCGCAAGTTCTACAAACTGATAAACAGGCATTCCGACGCGGACATCGTAGACGGCGCCCGCGACTTCAGGCTCATGAAGCGCGAGATGGTAGACGCCATACTCGCTATGGGAGAGTACAACAGATTCTCAAAAGGAATATACGGCTGGGTAGGCTTCAAGACTTACTGGATGCCGTTTGAGAACGTTGAGCGCGTTGCCGGCGAGACAAAGTGGAGTTTCTGGGGCCTGTTCAAATACGCTATCGACGGCATAATCAGCTTTACGCTCGCGCCGCTCAACATAGCATCGATCATAGGCGTGATCATGACCGGGCTCTCGTTCATTGCTCTCCTGTTCATAATAATAAGGCGGCTCGCTTTCGGAGATCCGGTCGCAGGCTGGGCATCACTGGTCTGCATAGTGGTGTTCATCGGCGGGGTCCAGCTCGCGGTCCTGGGGATCATGGGACAATACTTAGCCAAAACATATATGGAGACTAAAAAACGACCACATTACATAGTGGCCGAAAGTAATCGATCAGATGTAGAAAAGATCCGCTAAAGCGGATCTTTTTTTTGATCAAATATTAGAATCTGTAGCGCATCACGTAGTTCTTACTCGGTGTGCCTTCGCTGCTGCCGTATCTTCTCAGCTTGGCCGCGGCGCCGTTCTTTACAGCGATCTGATCCGCGTAATTCTTTGCAGGTACCGCTTCAACGATCTTATCTTCACCAGCATACATCCATGCGTGGCCATGCCCGTCGTCGGCTGAGTACTTGATGATTACATCGCCCGGCTCAAGGTCGTCTATCGTCAGATCTCTGCAAAGACCGATCTTTTCCCAGACTCCGTTGAGTTTGCCGTCGGTAAAGTTTCTGTCGCTCAGGTGTATGTAATGCCATCCGCTTCTGCCTTTGCTCAAAAGACTGAGATCTCCAATACCATGCGCGTAAGACGCAGCGATAAACGGCATACAGGTGTATTTCTTCACAAGATTATGGCAAATGCAGCATTCGGATGAGCCGCGCCCGTATCCGAATCTGTCATCGGCCGCGAGCTCTATCGCCCAGTCGACAGCCTTCTGCGCTCTCTCACCGTGCCATACCGCGTAGAGATCGATAGTCTGATCTTCATCCGCAATGTCAATTACTGTTTCAGAGTTATCATATTGAGGCTGTCCGGTTTCCGACTCAGCCCAGCCGATGAATTCATAGTCGCCTTTGCTGTCGTTTGCAGCGAGGAGCTTGGTCTTCTGATTGACCGCGATCTTCTGCTCTACTATCAGATCTTCATCGCTTCCCTCTTCTTCGGGCTCTTCGGCGTTCTCTTCGACGTCAAGTACCGCTTCGATGTAAGCGTCTTCTTCAGTTTCTTCTTTGCCGCCTTCTTCCTCGCTGAGCTCCGCGTTCTTGCCCAGGTGGAAACGCACTGTGAAATGCGGGACCTCTTTGACGGATACCTTTATGGTCTCGGAAGCATCTTCATATTCGTTGTCGTTGGACTGGATGACGGAGATCTCCGCAGTACCTTCGCCTACCGCCTCGATGTTACCTTCGTCATCAACCTTTACTATATCCTCATTGCTTGATTGATAGTCAAGATCAAGGCCCGCACTTGAAGAAGCATTGATGGCGACCGGCTCTCCCGGGCACTCAACTTCGAATTCCTTCTTCTTTACATCGATGCTCTGGTCTTTTCTCGGCTTGTACTTGACCACTACGTAAGTAGTTCTGATCTGCTTGCCTTCAGCAGTAGTGGCTGTAACAGAATAAGAATTGATTTTGTCGGTCTTGATCGATTCTTTCGGTACTTTAATCCTGAATGAGTACTTCTTTCCTGTATCAGGTAGTGTCTTTTCCGCTACGAGCCCTTCAGGACCATTCACTTTGATGATCTGTCCTTTTGCCCTGCTGATATCGCCTTGTATATATGTAGCATCAACGTTGGTCGTTACGGTCGTCGGGTTATAGATGTGAAAACGCACCTCAGACTCAGCGACTGAAATGACCGTGAAAGCGAGAATGCATGTTATTAAAAAAGTGAGAAAATGCAGTTTTCTTAACAAACGTTTATCCTCCAAGTGCAGACGTAGAAATATTATCATCATTCATAGTCCAAATCAATATCATTTGACGATGTAATGGGTATGGTGTTATCATTCTGCAGTAAGTTTTGACGGCGTTTCAAAAGAGGTTGAATAGCTCAAAAAATGTTTAGCAGATGGTTTTCCGCACAATCAAAAAGAAACAAAGCTCTGATCATGATGATCGGTGTGGAGCTTATAGTTGTTCTCATAATTCTCCTCTATTTTTTGCGTTCTTCACTAAGCGCCGGAAATGTCGAAAAATATGCTGATACTAAAGACATCCCCGAGATCACAGCTGACGATGGTTTGTTGATTTATGACAACGTCAGAGTCATCGTTCCTGATGAAGACGCGACTTATGTGATCGGTTATGACTGGGCAAAGAAGGACACGGAATATCCATCGATCCCTTCATCAGCGTCAGCCTATTACACCGATGACAATGAACAGACCCGGTACGAAGTCCTGTTATACAGAGACAAAGTCACTCCAAAAGAAAAAAGCGGGAAGAAGTACACTCTTGACATGTGGTATGACGAATGGGAAAAGGCATCTAAGGGGGACAGCAACCAAAAGCCTTATAAGACTCCTGATACCAAAGGCTTCCTGATACAGACCGGCAATGTTGAGCCGTCAGAAGACAAATCCGACGATAATGCTAAAGACAAGACTGAAGATCAGTCCGCAGGCACAGCAGAAGACAAGTCCCAAGATAATTCCGAAGAGAATTCAAAAAATGGAAACTGCTCATATACATACTATTTCGCTGTCGAAACAGATAGTGATATTGAGCAGTTTGTATTTGAGCTTAATTGTTATGATCCTGACTACTTCGATAAAGCGGAAAAGATCTTCAAAGCATGCGCTGACAGTATCCACACAGGCAGCGCCGCTCATACATAGAGTCTAAAACTATTCTCAGCCTCTGTATCTCATTACGTAATTCTGTTTAGGCTTTCCTTCAACGGTACCGTATCTTCTCAGTTTTGCCGCAGCGCCTGTTTCAAGCACGTGTATGTCTGAAGGTACCGCTTCGATTATCTTATCTCCGCCGCCATACATCCAGGCATGACCGGTAGAGTCGTTGTCAGACCACTTGATTATTACGTCTCCCGGCTGAAGATCCTCGATCGAAAGGTCTCTGCACAGTCCGATCTTGAACCATGATTCTCCCAGCTCACCTTTGAAGTTCTTATCATTAAGATGCATAAAGTGGTAACCGGCTTGTCCTTTATCAAGCGAGTCGAGTTTTCCTGTACCATGGGCATAAGCTGCCGCAAGGAAAGGCATGCATGTAAACTGGGCATGTGATTTCTTTTTTGTTTTGCCTGCGCAGATGCAGCACTGTGAATGCCTGCCATAGCCTTTACCGTAGGTGAAATGATCATCTGCCGCCAGGTCAGTCGCCCATTTGATAGCCTTCCTAGGACCGCTGTTAGCAGCAACTTCAAACGGTCTGTCCAGCAAGAGTGCAGTGCCGTTGTCTGTGTGTACGTAGATCCGATATGTGAAATTGCCTCCCGGCAGTCTGTTGAATGCCAGCGCAGGAGCAGCGTTGCTTATGTCGAACGATGTCGCGTTCACATATCTATTATCATATTTGTACGCCGTCCATTTGTTTGTGGCTGTCACCACGATCCCTATCTCAACGCGATTGATCGTGCTGCTGCACGTGATCTTTCCTTTTACGGAATAATTAGCCTTCGAGCTGAGTTTTGTCGGGCAGTTGTATGACGACAATTTGACTTTGTCGACTTTTTCCCCTGTGATCGCATTAAGCATATCGACCACGACATTATCTGAGGAAGTTGAGGCGACCACTGTCTTTTTGACAGGCGCTTTCTTTACTTTGAACTTCTTGTTCTGAACGATCGATACCCCGCTATCGGTATGGGCGTAGATCCTATAGTAATATGTTCCGGTCTTAAGCTTGTTGAATTTGAGCTTCTTGGCCGCCTTCTTTACTTTGAACTTCTTGGACTTTACTTTCGCGTTGTCGTATTTGTACTTAGTCCATTTATTGAGATCCGATGCCTTTACGATGCCTATTTCCACACGATTGATTTTTTCATTTGAAACAATCGTGCCTTTGACCTTTAAATTGGTTCCTTTGGTGATCGATTTAGGCACATTTGAGCCCTTCAGTGTCACACTTGACGTGGCAAAAGCTCCCACAGCCTGAAGGTTGACTGCGGAAATCATCATGACCAATGTCACTAAAACGCTGACTAACCTTTTTCCCCTTTTAGACATAATAAGCCCCCTTATACGTCTCCATATAGATACATGATGGATTGTATCACCAAAACGCATAAGAGGGTCGCTTTCTTACAAGTTATTAATGACTGCGGGTCATTCCCTTAAAGTCTGTTAATCTCTTTCGAGTACAGGCTCAGGCGCTTCTACGGTCTCGCCGGCCTTTACGCCTTCAGACTTAACTATTTCGATGTTTTCGAGATCTTCGCTGATCTCACATTCATATGTGTAGGTAGTATCCTCAGCCTTATTTGTGAAGCTGACTTTGGTCTTTCCCGCCGTTTCCGGTACCAGCTGGAACGACTGGCTCTCTGAACCACCATTGTCCATAAAGGCTTCTTCACAAGTGAACAGATCGCCGTCCTGCTCAAACTCCCATTCAGAGCCATTGTCTGAATCGGAAGGAAGCGCCACGACCATTATCATAGCTCCGCCGGCTGTATCAGGAACGAATTCTCCGCCCTCTTCCTCATCTTCATTGAGGCAGGCTGTCAGAAATACCGAAAAGCCGAGCAATGCGACGATCAAAAGTGTTGTAATTAAAAGCTTGTTTGTTTTCATAGCTGTTTTCCTCCGATAATAAATTTATCCATTTGCTATTGTACCAAATCACCGGCCTCATAGCCAGCTTCTGTTTTTGTCAGATCCCGTCTCTGTTTCTTCATTCTGATCAGCATTGCTACGAAAAGAGACAGCGCCAGTACTGTCATGAGCAATGCGTACATCCAGGACGCTCCTGTTATCCCGTGCCCCTTCACGAACACGCCCGACAGCGCCAAAGCCATCACGGATGTCACTCCATAACAGACTATCAGGCTTTTCTGCGCGCGTATTATCGCTATTATAGTGCTGAAGTAGACAGAGAATGCCAGCGGCCCTCCGCCCAGCATTATTATCATCAGCTCTTTTTTATACGGTGTAAGATCCAGCTTGAAGATAAGGGAAAGCACCGGTATGCCTATAGTAGCCGCGACAACAAGGCCCAGAACAGCAAGTCCGATAACGAGCCCGCTCATCTTGTATATCCTTTTGACAAACGCGTTGTATGTGTCCAGCGTTTCTTTGCTCCACATGTGCGCGTACGATGTGATCAGCGGGTAAAAGATGAACTGGGACGCGACCTGTACGACGAACACAGGCATGAATATCGAAGAGAACACCGCCTGCACATCATCGGTCAGATATGTATCTATCGCGTATCTCGGCGCATTGCTCACGTAGGTGTTAAGGAACATCCCCACAAACAGCGGGAAGCCTTCGATAAACAGTCCCCTTATAGCAGACTTTTTGAAGACCGGTTTAAGCGATTTGCAGTAGTGGCTGCCCGCGTTCATAGACAGCAATGCCATCATGACCGCTGAGCTCACAACGGTTACCAGCGCGGATATCAGCAAGTCGCGCGTGATCGCAACTATAACGCAAAATATGATTATCTCAGCTGTATAACGTATCGCCGTTGACTTTGACGCTACGTCGAAACGGCCCTTCTGCTGCATGTTTCCGTGATACACATCGGAATACGCGGTTATCATCTTCAGAATGCATATCGTAAACACGACTGCAAACTTGAAAGAAGAATAGCCTTTGAAGGCCATGCCGTAAGCGCAGAATACGAAGCTGGCAACTATCATCAGCAAGCATGTCACGACACGCATGCCGTGATACTCTTCAAAGCTGAATTGCTCTTTTACGTCCGAAGCCTGAAATCTTCTTAGTCCGTACTGGCCCACATACATAATGAGGGTCGCGGCGGAAAAGGCAATCGAAATGATACCGAAGTCGGTAGCTCCGTTTGTCCTGCTCACCACCGCCTGGATCACCGGTCCCTGCAGCGCGAGCATCATCGCGCTCACAGTATTCCAGATGTAAGCGCTTCGCGAGATATTTCTTGTTCTTTCAAGAAGTCTCGATATCGCGTCAAGCATTTTCCATTATCCTCTTCAGGACACGCTCCGAAGCGTGGCCATCATCCAGCGGATTGAATCTCTTGCTGAATGCTTCGTATTTCTCATCAGGCTGCCTGCCATAGCACGCTCTCACCTCATCTATCAGGCTCTGTTCGTCTCTGACGATCGGTCCCGGGAGCTCGTCTAGCGAAAGATAGAATCCTCGCAGCTCTCCGGCATATTCTTCAAGGTCATACATGTAGAAGATGACCGGTTTTTTAAGATTCGCGTAGTCAAAGAATGTGCTCGAGTAATCGGTCACAAGCAGGTCGGATGCTATGTAGAGCTCGTTTATGTCGCCATAAGAACTCATGTCGATAACGAAGCCCGGGTATTTGCTGAAGTCAAAGCTGTTGGCTACAAGGTAGTGAGCGCGGAACAGTATCACGTATTCCCCACCGAGCTCCTTCTGAAGTTTGTCAAAATCCACCTCAGTTTTGTAGGTGTAGCCCTGCCCGCTCGTGTGCTGGTTGTCGCGCCAGGTCGGAGCATAAAGTATGACTTTTTTATCGTCTACGCCCAGCTGCTTCCTTATCTCCCTGCGCTCTTCTTCAGTAGTGTTGATGAGCCTGTCATTGCGCGGATAGCCTTCCTCTATTATCTTGTGCGTCTGACCCGTCTCGATCAGGTTCCATGCCGTGGCAAATTTTTCGGTCGCGAACGGCGAAGGCGAAAGAAGATAGGCGAAACGCTTTGCGTCGCTCCTGTATTTTTCTCTCACCTCAGACAGCGAGTTCATTACATTGTCGCCCTCTTTGATATCGTATCCGAGCCTCTTGAGCGGAGTCCCATGCCAGCACTGAAGGTATATCTGTCCCTTTCGCGGCAGCTGGTGGTCAAGCATGCGGTAGTTTGTGATCCAGTACTTTGCCGTGCGAAGAGCTATGTTATCCGCGCGTGTGCGGAACTTTACGATTTCCGTCCGGCCGTTCTGAAGCAGAAAGCTGAATTTTTCGGGTTCCTTGAAACTCCACACGAAGCGGTAATCCTTATATTCCGGCGCGCTCAGCATGTATTCATACATAGCCTTAGGCGAATCGCTGTAGCCGCGTCCCGAGAAAGTCTGGAAGTAGACCAGCTTGTCGTCTATCTTCCCGAAAGGATCGTCCAGTATCATTTTGACACTGTAAGCGGCATCCCTGCTCTTCCTGAAAGCAATGCGGAACGCTTTGTTCTTCTTGGCTATGTCAAAAATCGTTTTTCTGAATATCTGTGTGATGCTCATAATGATTCGATGAAGTCTGCCAGTGCAGCTGTGCAATTGTTTGTATCAATATCTATATAGCGATCCCTGAATTCGCGCAAAGCGCCAAGATCGTAGTCGCCTGCATCTATAGCCTTTGCCATTTCCTTCGCGTCGCTGAATACATACGGAGCTATAGGCTCGCTGCTGAAGTCTACGTTGAGGCCGGTGTTTGCCTCGTAGTCATCAAGGTCGTACGCGTAAATATATAGCGGCTTGTCCGCAAGCGTAGATTCTATGACAAGCGATGAGTAGTCGCTGATTATTATATCTGCAGCCGACAGCCAATCGAATGATGAGAAGTCGTCATCATATATGACGTTCTCTCTTTCGTGCCTAGCGTCGGACTCAGCTCCCCTGTAAAGAGGATGGAGCTTCACGATCAGATCGTACTTCCCGGGGTCAAGCGCAGCCGCAAGTTCCTCCGGATCGACTGTAGCCCCCTTGCGAAATGTAGGCGCATACAGTATGGTCTTCTTTCCGTTATTCAGCTGAGGATATGCCGCATGTATCTTCGAAAGCATATCAGCGCGCCTATCACCTAAAGCAACGCTCTTTACATAGTCTATGCGCGGCAAACCGCATTTGACTATCTTGCTCTGTTCGACCTTGAATGCTTCGCAGAAATGCTCTGCGGTAATGTCGCTTGAAGAGACCACATAGTCATAGCCATGGTGCATGCGCATCAGTCTCGCCACTTTCTCGGACGAGCCGCCCTCTTTACCGACAGTCTGCCAACCGAATTTTTTAATGGCTGAGAGCGCATGCCATATCTGCACCACTTTCGTTTCCTTGCGGTGTGGCAGCATGCTTGCCGGAATACAGTACGTGTCGAGCACGACAACATCCGATCTGAGTATCTCTGCCTGTTGTCTCAGCACATGCCCGGCATAACCAAGGGCCTTTAAAGACTTTTCTTTGGTCAAAAGTCTGCTCAGCACAGTTACTTTGATGCCGCGTCTCAAAAGTTCCGCTTCGAGCATAGCGACGTCAAGAGTGCGGGCGTCACTCTCACGGCTTATTATTGAAACTCTTTTAATTCTTCTTTTCTTTATCAATGTCATGCATGTGTACTTTGGTTCATTTGCTGAGAGTATTGTATCATTTAAACAGCCTGAACAAAACAGGAAGCCGTGTCATTAACTGACCCAGCTCCCTGCCATAGTGTCTGTATTCTGGATTTGCTGATATTGAACGATCAGTCTATCTTTTGAGAACGATCTCGTAGAATACGACGACTCCCTCATCATTTTCCAGATTAATGCTTGTGTACAAAGCTTTATGCTTCTTAGGGAAACTAATTGTTTTCCCATTTTTGATCTTGCTCTTCACTCCCGTGTCTTTGAATTTAGGATTTTTAGCGGTTCCATAAACAGAACGACTGTCTGCAGAGGTAATTTCCCAGCCTTCTGCCGCAACAGCTTTTATATTGACTTTTGTTTTTTTGCATTTCTTTTCATATAAGAAACCTGTGTCACCTGACAGAGGTACGTTCTTGCCGTTTACTTCAAGGCTCGCAAGAGGATTCGGATACGGCACTACAGTAACAGTCACTTTTTTGGTGCCTGCTTTGCCATTGCATTTGTACTTGACGCTGACTTTTGTTTTGCCCGGCTGTTTCCCTACGACATAATATTCTTTATTTTTTTTACCAGCATATTTTAAAGTTTTTACCTTGACCTTTGCGATCGATTTGTCACTTACTTTGACAGACTTGATCTTTACTTTCTTCTGCTTGGTGTTATATACAGCGACATAAGTCTGTTCGCCTGCATAAATATGGTTAGTTTTTTCAATTTGATTATTTATTTCTACCTTAACTTTGCCGGATGCCGCATTTACTTCACCTGTGCTGACTGCCATCATGCCGAAAGCGACAAAAACCGCTATCATCAGCGACATGGCTCTCTTAAGTCCAAATTTCATAATCACGCCCTCCTTTGTAACCAGTCTAAACAATTTGATGCTTGTTTTGTTGTATTCATATTATAAAAAGCCATTATATATAGTCAACGGGCAAGCAATCGTTATTTACAACAAAATGCGGGGCGTTCAAATAAATAGATCGGGGGGCTCAACATTGCCGGTTGAGCCCCCCCGATCTAGTCCAGTACTGATCAAGACATTGCGGCTATTATGCTACTATTTACTTATTTATTTGTACTGGCATATTTCGCTTGATGTGATGATTAAAATGCAGGACTATCATACAAGCATGTCAATTATTGTATTATTTTCTAATCTGCATCTACCCAATTCTCATACTGATTGTCGTTCCAATAGGTAGCATACCATTTCTTATTCTTTTTATATACGCTATCTTCATCCCACACGTGCCATTCATATGTTTTACCTTCATATCTTATCTTGGAGTATAATGTGAAATCTGAGTAATCATACCAAGTATTTGAGCCTTTTAAGTAAAATCTTACATATTTAGTTTTTCCCGGCTTTACCGTAACATTTCCACCTTTAATATTTCGGTCATATGACTTGTAATCTACATTTTTTACCTTACCACCATTTCTAATAATTGTAATTGGGCTTGAACTATTGTTCTTCACCTTTACTACAAAATAATTATCCCTTGTTGCGTAGTCATAAACAAATGCCATCATGTTGAAATCGCCAGGCTTTACTGTAACATTGGAAGAGTACTTTTTACCATTTTGTAAGGTAATGGTTACTTTTGCTTTTCCCTTCCTTTTTGCATAAACATAGACTGAGCCATTTGCTTTTACATCACAGTACTGTACGACTTTTTTATTAGAAGATTTAAACTTCTTTACATAAGGGAGTCCACCTTCAATTTTCCCTATCTTAACCCAATTTCCGCTACGCTTTGATACTTTTTTCTTTATTTCTGCCTTTTTCGCAATTTTTGAATAGCCTATTACTGAACACTTTAAATCAATATCTTCGTCTGCGTTCCATGTAATTGTATATGTATATGATCCAGCTTTTTGAAAAAAGCCATCACTATAGAGCCAATCCTCGAAATCGACACCGCCGCCGTAACCGTTCAAGCTAATATAATCATTCTGAATTACATCTCCATGCTCATTTCTTAATACAACTCTTATTCCACCTTCACTTACAAGATCATCATAACCAAACCGGATTGTTAATGGCATCATAAAAACCATTTTTCGATCCGTCTTAAACTTGAATGAAAGGGAACTGGAAGAATGTGTTGCATCTTCCTCATCATACTCTTCATAATAGTCAGCAAAATGTAAGGTTCTTTGAGAAACTAACGTCTTCTTGTTTGAGTCAGAAGCAAAAGATGAATCATAAAATAAAGCAAACACTATCAAAAATGTAAAAAGTGTAATCGATAATAATCTAATAAGGTTACTGTTCATTTCTTTGATTCTCATGCCGGCCTCCTTATGTATTTACTTTTTAATCTGTCTATATTCTTTTTCACTAATCTACTAAAACATAACATTACACATATATTTATTTGTAGATAATTGTAACCCCACCGCCATTTAACGTCAACAAGCTGTATCTCTAAGTTAGTTCAATGCATATTATACTGACTATACTTTTAGTTATTTCCATAGCAACTGAAAAAGGCCCTTTAACTTCTTTTGGGGTATGACCCTACATATCTTCTCGCAGCGCATAGTCACTCACGAATCCACACATCATTTCAATATGCGCATGGAGCGGGAAAGGAGTCAAGTGACAGTACGCAGGCCGAAGGCCGAGCAGCGCTTGACGTAGCGACACGGAATACCCTCTTTTGCGTCAGCAGCGGGAACACGCTGCTGACCTGCCTCCCCAGCGAGGGGAACAACTAAATAAACAACCAGCAACATTGCTGTTACTGGTTGCCTAAACCTTTTAACTATTCACTGTCCTCTTGACGGACAGCAGTTCAGTCAGTTGTGCACCCCGTGTTCACTCTTACCCCAAATAATGCAAAAGCGTCATTTTGCTTGACCCCAGATAAAGTTATAGGGGCTCAATTACAAAGGAACAAAGCTATAGTGATCAAAATCTATATAAACCAATACTGTAGCTGAAAAGGTCTCCTTTTTTATTCTCCAGAGTAACGGTAATCCACATGTCAGTATACTTTTTTGGGTAAGAGATTTCTGTTCCTTTTTTAATTTTTGTCGCCATTTTTTTGATTACGTTAGATTTATAAGTTTTGCCCTTAGGATAACCAATTTCACCATAAGCATAAGAGATCTTCCAGCCTTCTGCAGGGATCATCTTTATACTGGCCTTTGTGTTCTTTTTGCTGTATTTTTTCGTGTATCTGAACGCATTTTCTCCTGTAAGTGATTGGTCCTTACCGTTAATTGTAAGGCTCTGTATTGCATTCGGATACTCTTTTACAGTAACTGTCAACTTTTTGGTGCTTGTTTTGCCTTTATATTTGTATTTAACGCTTAATTTTGTTTTACCCGACTTCTTTCCGACAACATAGTACTCCTTGTACTTTTTGCCTTTATATTTGTATGTAGTTCTTTTGACCCTGGCAATGGATTTATCGGTTATTATTACAGCCTTGACTATTGCAAAATCGCCCTTCTTTGGATTGTATGCACATACACAACCTTCTTCCCCTACATAGATTGTATTGTCTAAGTCTTGACTCTTTACGATTACTTTGACCTTACCGGATGCCGCGTTGGCTTCTCCGGTGCCAAAAGTCATCATGCCAAACGCGACAAGGACTGCTATCATCAGCGATACTGCTCTCTTAAGCTTGTAACTCATTACCCTTTCCTCCTTTGTGATCCATTGACCGAACTTCATCATTCAAACAAATCTATAACATTTTACAAAATGTCATCCCCTATGGTCAACGTGCAAACCCACTTAGGCATCTATCCGAAGCTCGTCTAATATGCTAAAATGCTCGTGTGAAAGGAGTACATTTATGGCTGATTGGAAAAACCTTGATACATTAGATTCATATAAAAAACTGTCGTCATCAGATCATCGTGTCGATCTGAAGGACGTCCTCGCGGGTGAAGCCGGGGCTGAGAGGGTCAGGAATTATTCTGTTCCTATGGCGTGTGGGCTTACATACAACTATGCCGCAAAGCAGGTCGACGGTGAGGTGCTCGAAATGCTGAACGATCTTGCAAAAGACTCCGACCTTGCCGGCAAATTCGAAGAGCTGTACAACGGCGCCATGATCAACACCGGTGAAAAGAGACTTGTTCTGCACCATCTCACTCGCGGGCAGCTTGGCAACGATGTAGTCGCGGACGGTGTCGACAAAAGAGATTTCTATAAAAAAGAACAGGCAAAGATATCTGAGTTTGCCGCAAAGATACATTCCGGCGAGATAACGAATGCTGACGGGGAGAGATTCACTACAGCCGTTCAGATAGGTATTGGCGGTAGCGATCTCGGTCCTCGCGCTATGTATATCGCCCTCGAGAACTGGGCCCGCGCAAACGGTCGCATGCTTATGGATGCGAAGTTCATCAGCAACGTCGATCCTGATGACGCGCTCAACGTGCTTGCTTCCATCGACCCTGCGCACACTCTGTTCATTCTGGTGTCCAAGTCTGGAACGACTCTCGAAACGCTCACGAATGAAGCTTTCGTAAAGAACGCACTCAAGGACGCGGGACTCGATCCGTCAAAGCATATGGTGGCTGTCACCAGTGAGACATCGCCGCTCGCTAAAAGCAGTGATTATCTGGCTGCCTTCTTCATGGATGATTATATTGGCGGCAGGTACTCTTCAACATCAGCGGTAGGCGGAGTCGTTCTGTCGCTCGCTTTCGGGCCGGAAGTATTCGAAAGATTCCTTAATGGTGCCGCGGAGGCAGATAAACTGGCCGCGCATGAGGCCCCTCTCAGCAATGCCGCGATGCTGGATGCATTGATCGGCGTCTATGAAAGAAACATTTTGGGCTATGAGACGACAGCTGTCCTTCCGTACTCACAGGCCCTGTCGAGATTCCCTGCACATCTGCAGCAGGCAGATATGGAATCAAACGGCAAATCCGTAAACCGTTTCGGAGAGCCTGTCGACTACAAGACCGGTCCCGTCCTTTTCGGCGAGCCGGGTACTAATGGCCAGCACTCATTCTACCAGCTGCTTCACCAAGGGAAAGATATCGTGCCTCTCCAGTTTGTTGGATTCAGAAAGAATCAGTCCGGTGTCGATATGGATATCCAGGGAAGCACAAGTCAGCAGAAGCTGGGCGCCAATGTTGCCGCCCAGATCGTTGCTTTTGCCTGCGGCAAGGATGATAATGACCTCAACAAACAATTCGACGGAGGCAGACCGTCAAGCATCATCGTAGGAGAAGAGCTAACGCCGGAATCGCTGGGAGCATTGCTAGCGCATTTTGAAAATAAGATAATGTTCCAGGGATTCCTGTGGAATCTGAATAGCTTTGATCAGGAAGGCGTCCAGCTTGGCAAAGTGCTCGCAAAGAGAGTCCTGAGCCACGAGACAGACGGCGCGCTTTCGGTATACGCCGAACTGCTTGATATCTGACAACTGACACTTTATGGCCGACAAAAAAATTGAGCGCCTGTCATTCATGACAGACGCTCGTTTTTACATGTGACGGAACGGATCGTCCGACTTGATACTCCGATCAGTTACTAATAAGTGTACACCATATATGTAAATGTCACTTTGCTCTTCTTGTCATAAATATTCAGAATGATAGCGGCATCGCCTCTCAACTTGATCGAGCTGTTGTTTTTTATAGTCTTGTTTGCATCACTATCTGCTTTAGGATCGTAGTAATGGAATAACATCTTTTTGATCTTCATTCCGCTTTGAAGCTTGATCGATATCTTCTGCTTAGAGCTGCTTTTTACTTTGTAGTTGCAAAAAGCGCTATTCTTAAACTCGGAGGTTAGGTTCTTCTTTCCGATCTTGAATGACTTGAAAGGATTTTTTCCCTTCTCAACTGTGACATTTATCTTGTATGTTTCAGTCTTGCCGCCTTTCTTAACGGTGATCGTCAGCTTTGCTTTGCCTGCTTTTTTTGCATTGACAAGGAGGTCCGTGTCGCCTTCATAATATTCCGGTGCAAGTACTTTTTTCTTGCTCGTCTTGACCTTGACGCTGTCGGCTCCTTTGAGTCTTTTCCCCATTTTGATCGTATAATAGGAATCGCTTTTCGGATTTGCATACAGCGTGATCTTTTTCGCATATTTAACATATGAGCCTTCGAACATATCAGCATGCACCGAAGCTGTGGCCGGCGCTATTATGAGCCCGAATGCCACGAATACAGCAAGAGTCAGTGTTGCAATTCTTGATAATACCTTCTTCATAACAGATGCCTCCTATCTCCTGATGATAGTAATTATTAACAGATTCAGTATATCATACCTTCTGTCTGCCAACATCCCTAAGTGAAAACAAAACCCCCGCGCAGACGCGCGGGGGTTTTTGATAATATCATTGCCCGGTCACTTGCTTTATTACCTATATAGGAATACCTGATAAGTAATGTACTTATTTCCTTTTGACATTTCTACCCAAGCACTAAGGTAATCGTATCCTTTAGGGAATTTAATGGTCGTGCCCTTCTTGATCTTAGACTTGCTATTTTTGACCTCTTTTTCGTTATTTTTACCAGACATATTGATATCAGCATATGATATCTTCCACCCGTTCTTGGTTGCCATCTTTATGTTAACGCTTGTACCCTTGACCTTCTTGTCAAAATAGTACTTGTTTTTCTTGACGTTAACGCTCTTCCCATTGATCTTGATACTCTTGATGTGATTAGGATACTTCAGGACTTTGATCGTCTTAGTTTTTGTAAAGACTTCTCCGGAAGGAGTTTTGAATTTTACTGTCACTTTTGTCTTGCCCGTCTTTTTATACTTCAGATCATAATAAGTCACCCCTTCAAATTTAGATTTTTTGACTTTAATGATCTTTGAGTTGCCGGACTTTACAGAAGTCACAGTTGCGCTATCGTCGCCATTGCCTGCATACACTGTCTCCTGCTGTCCAACAAAAGCGTAATTGTTAAGATATACATCCCATGAACTCTTCGCACTAGCTGTTTCCGTATCTATTATCACCATGCTGAATGCTACGAGTACAGCCAGAAGCGCTGCCATTATTTTGCTGAATTGTTTTCTCATCACCACTTACCTCTATGTCCCAGTGTATTGACCCTTATTCTCTTTAACGATTTCTACATGAAAACGTAGTAGCAATATGTTATTTTGCTCTTTTTCTCATATAACTCTACGTATATATTAGTTTCATCTTTTTTTACTTTAACTGTGCTGTTATTTTTGATGTTCTTTCTTATAGATTTATCCGTTTCGAAATCATAAGTAGAGAACTGGATTTTTTTGATCTTCATTCCGCTTTTCGGCTTGATCGATATCTTCTGCTTTGAGTTGTTTTTCACTCTGCAATCAGCAATTTGTTCGCTTTTGAACTGGGATGTGATGTTCTTCTTTCCCACCTTGAATGACTTGAATGGATTTCCGGATTTTTCCACTTTGACTTTTATCTTATATGTCTTTGTCTTTCCGCCTTTCTTGACCTTGACAGTCAGATCAGCCTTACCTGATTTCTTAGCATTGGCCATTAAGTCTTTATCCCCTTTGTAGTAGCCGAACGGTTCCAGGACCTTTTTGTTACTCGATTTGATCTTGACACTCTTGGCTCCTTTAAGCTTTGATCCCATTTTGATCAAATAAACGTTTCCGTATTCTGACCCTGAATACAGCGTCATGCTTTTTCTGTACTTTATACTCCCCGAGACAAAACCGTCAGCATGTGCCGGAGCAGCAGCCGGAACTATTATGAGACCAAATGCCACCATTACCGCAATGCACAAAGACAACACCTTTGATAATACCTTCTTCATAACTATCCTTCCTTTTCCTATTTATTGTGCGCTATTCGTTATTCGAACCGCTCATTATTATTGTACCCATCGTCAACCTCTTATTCAATATGTCATTACGTACCAAGTCCCGTCCGAAGCATACTAAAAAAGCCTTTTAAAAAGGCTGTAACATCAAATATAAGATAAACTCTTCTCGCGAGAAGATACGAACTAGAAAAAAACGAGGACAGGGTGTGAGCCCCAGCCTCGCTGACTTCGAATTTAATCACATGCATATTTAGTCCATTGCTTTTATCTGAGCTTCTTAACTTTGGTTGCCGGTGATATACGCACCGCCTTTGTTCCTGCCACTTTTTTATAACTGACAATTATGTACTTATAATGCTTACCTTTTTTAACGGTTTTATCGGTAAATGCTTTTTTCTTCGATGAAAGTTTCTTTATCTGAATGAACCTACCTTTGCCGGTCTTGCGGAAAACGATATACCCATTGATACCTCTCACTTTTTTCCATTTCAGAACTGCCTTGCCGTTCTTTTTCTTCACCGTGAATTTCTTAGGAGTCTTCGAAGCCGCGAGCGCTTCATGTATACGCACTTTAACCTTAGAAGTCAGTTTTTTTCCGCCCCAGACAAACTTCTGTCTCTCTATAGGTTTTTTTATAACTGTTTTTTTCGCATCGCTACTGTTCTTGTCTTCAGGTTTCACAGAGCTTCCATACGATGAAAAGTCGACAACTGCACCTGTAAGGCATTTGTTTGCAAGTGACTTGTTGGCTTTTGTGGTTTTGAGCAATTCTTTTTTTAGTTCCCGCGCATTCAAATCAGGTCTCGCAGCAGCTATAAGACCGACTGCGCCTGTCACAACAGGTGTAGCCATCGATGTTCCTGATGCAACATCATAAGACCCGAAGTCTCTTTCATTTGCCTGTGAAGAAGAAATAGCGATCGAGCTGATGTCTACATAAAAATCGCCTTCATCCCAGGCCTCATAAACAAGGCCAAAGCCATAAGATCCATATGAAAGGTCTCTTACTTTTGCCTTGTCATATAATACGGAGTGTTCCCCGGACGCATGCCATATACTGTTATATGTCCTGTCATTTCCGAGTACCCATCTGGTCCTTTCAGAAGACGTGTGATAATTGATCGATCCCTGGTCGCCCTCTTCTATCGTTACATCTCCAAGCCACAGATCTCCGCCGGAATGCTCATCGTAATCTGAGTGTGTCTTTAATACTATGCTGACATATGGATCGTCATCGACTTTTGTATAAGGGAAATAGAGTATATACTTGTCGCCGTATTTGGCATTCCTAATCGTCCATCTAAGGCTTTTTTGATTATTACCTGCTTGAAATGCTCCGTTTTCCTTTCCGTCAGTAATGCTAAGTTCAGCATAGCCCCTGCTGCTATCTGACAAAATCGTATACATTTTCGAAGCTCCAAATGCTTCTACATCAGTTATCTTATTCCCGTCATATCCTGTACCCAATACAGGTGTCACCGAAGGCTTTCCTGTTTCAATATCTTTAATAATGCTTGCTCCGCCGAATTCTCCGTATACCTGCGTAGTATTTTTGACCTGCTCCGCATCATAGAGATATGGAGTGTAATTGTTGTATGAGATGCTGGACAGTATGTTGCTGCCGGGTGCAGCCACATCCACATTGTTTTTTCCGTAATTGGAATAAGAGGAAAGACTACTGTCATCATCTACAGACGCTACTGATATGACATATTGAGAATTGGAGCTGCCCGGAATACAACTGTGCTCATCAATATTCCAGCTTTCATTACCGGCCGCAGCGATAGTCAAGATGCCATTTTCTCCTGCACGATCGATCACGCTGTCTAAGATGGATGAGCTCTCTTCGGTGCCAAAAGAGCAGTTCACCGCCTTTATATTGACGCCCTGCTTCTTTACGTCAATCAAGTAATCAAAGGCCTTGACAATCTGTGAAAGATCACCGCTTCCGTTTTCGTCAAGCACTCTGACAGACATGAGCTCAACTTTGTTTTTACCCACGACTCCGACAGTGCCTTCATCGTTGTCTGCCGCAGCCGCAATAATGCCCGCACAATGTGTACCATGGCCTTCTTCATCATATGGGTCATCGTCAAAGTCTGAAAAATCCTTTCCATGTTCGCCGCCGATATCCACACTTTCGGGAGCCGACCACATTCGCGACTCCAAATCAGGATGATCATAGGCAATCCCGGTATCCATCACCGCAAGCACGATGGATTCTTTACTGCTCTTAGCCACAGGAGCTTTTTCCACATTGATGCCTTTTTCTCCCAAATGCCAGGAATCATTTATGTACGTATCACTCCAGTTGGTAAATCCACATGCCTTGAATTTGTAGTTTGGTTCTGCGTATTTAATCCCTTCTATGTTCTGAAGAGCATCCACCATCTCTTCCGCACTGAGATCTTCTGAAGAGATCACGCCCATGACCAACTCATTTTCTGATTCTTCAGTTTCAGCGAGCACTATAGTTTCATCTATCGTATAGCTATCACCAAGCGCTTCATTAAGTATCTGTTCCTGTGTGTCTTCGGACACCTCCTGTCCGCTGTCTTTTTCTACTGCACATGGTTCGTTAAGCTGATTATCTTCATACATAACCAGCACCTGTCCTGATGGATCCATTTTTGCTTCAGAAACAAAGTCAGAGGATGTAAAAGGATAACACCATAACAAGACGGCGACCATAATGATCACCGTAATTATTCTTTTTCCTCTTATTCCGTCCTGTAATTGCATTTTTGCTTTGTCTTAATGGTCAACAAGCGCCGGTAACCTAATCAAAAGTATTCTTTGATTGATTCTCCGGCGCCTGTAACAGTTTTTAGTTTATTAGTATTATTTTATGCTGACTTTCTTGCCGGCATTCTTTTTTGTGAATATCTTCTTGTACTTCTTTACAAATTTTTTGTTGGCTTTCTTGTTTCCGACCTTGACTTTGATAGTTTTCACCTTCGAGCCCTTGAGTGAACCCTTTACGGATTTTGCTGTCAGCTTTTTACTCTTTACCGTGACTGTAGTGATCTTTGTTCCTTTGAAAGCGTTCTTTTTTATCTTTTTAACCTTTGCTCCGAGAGTAATTGATGTTACTCCAAGATCAGATGCCTTCTTGATGTCCGACGCTACTACAGTTGCTTTGTTGATATTGCTTGCTTTTGCAGCAGCAGCTTTTTTAGCTTCTGCAGCCTTTCTGGCTTCTTCAGCCTTTCTGGCTTCTTCAGCCTTTCTGGCTTCCTCTGCTATTCTAGCAGCCTTTTGCGCAGCTGTCTCTACTGTAACGTTGAACGTCGTCGAAACTCCATGCCAGGATAAGGTAATCGTGTTGCTTCCGAGCTTCAGTTGAGTATTATCTATTTCTGGCCAAATACGATAATCACCGTTCATGAACCAATCATCATAATAATCATCATCATCCTCGTATTCTACATATTTGTTTTGATCAGTAAAGACCTGTGTTATTCCGTTAGTATAATAGACAGTCAGTTTGTCTCCTGTTGCAAATACAGAATCCCATTCACCGTTGCCTACTTTATGTGTGCTCCTCTTGTACAGTGAGTAGTAAGGTACTCCATCCTCATAGCTGATTATATCTTCTGCAACCAAATAAATGCTGGTAGGATTGAACGTTATCTTTGAAACAGTATTCTTGATTGAATACTTGCCTATGGCTATTAACGCAACCCATTCTCTCACATATTCGTCTTCTTCATCATCCCATAAATATCTTGTTGCATATATCTTAAATGTCGAATCATAGTCAATGATTAGATTATTTATACTCAGCCAGTCGTTAGGATCATTCGGCCTTTCGAAATACCATTCTCCATCTTCGTCTTGGAGCCACTTATACTCAATCTGACCTTCGTCTGTATCCACTTTAATTGAATCGCCGGAGTTTGGCTCTATATCATAGTAAAAGTCAAGCACTCCATCGCTTTGCTCATCAACCGTCTTTATGGTTGGTTTTCCACTATATATGCCATCGTAGTCATATACACCGTCATCATAATAATCATCATCGTCGTAATAATCATTATCATCTAAGGCTCTAACGACACCGTTGTCTCCAGCCTTAGCACCCTTGTAGTCTTTGTCTTTCGATAAAGGTCCTTTTTCCTCTTGCTGTGAAGCGATAGCCTTTTTTGCCTCAGCTTTTGCTGAACTGCTACTTTCTGCAAAGGCAAGTGTCGGCATAAATGTCATTATTAGCGACAGCGACAACAATAGTGCTATTGCTCTTCTCTTGAGTTTCATAAGCCCTCCTCCTATAATCAGCGATTTTGGCGCAACATGATGAGCTGTCAAGCCTGAGTTGACTGTGTATTATATTAATATATTCCATTAAACATCAACAGGTAATGCTGCGCTTCTTCAAAACATTACTAAATTTAGGTTAACAACTTTGATATTTTATGTCAAGTTCACTGCATTTTAGTATGTCAATTAATATTTAAGACTGTTCAAAATATATTTTCAGAAAATAGTTATCCGTGCAATAAAACGGTCTGTTCGTGTGTATACATAGTGTAAGGTTCTTACGAATCAAACAGACTGAACAGGAGGTAAACATCATGAAGAAGAAGATAAATGTACTGCTGTCAATGTTCGTAGCGCTTGTGATGGTTGCGGCAATGGGAGCGTCCGCATTTGCAGCAGGCATCAGCAGTGAGGATGCCGCCCTCAAAAAAGCTCTTAAAAATGCCGGGCTCAAGGAGTCCAAGGTCACAGTCACAGAATCTGACTATGACAGTGAAGACGGGATATACGAGATAGAGTTTGTAAAGAACTCCAACGGCAAAGAGTACAGCTATGAGATCAGCGCATCTACCGGGAAGATCCTTGAAAAGTCAGTAGACATCAAATACAAGAGGAACTCTTCTCGCGAGAAGATCGGAAAGAAGGCCGCGAGAAAAAAGGTTGCCAAATATTCCGGAATAAGCTACAAGACGATCAAAAAAGGCTCCTGCCACTATGAATACGATGACGGCAAGGGTGTTTATGAAGTAAAATTCAAGAAAGGCAACCGCAGATATGAGTATGACGTTCTTGCTCCGACCGGCAAGATAATTGAGTACAACTGGGAACTTATCAAGAAGTAATAGAAAAATGACCGCATCACATCTCGATGAAAATTTGATCATAAAAATGGCCGAAGGCGACAGAGACGCTTTCAGCGAATTCTACCGGCAGACTTCTTCTGCCGTGTATGGATTCGCGCTGTCCATTCTTCGCAACAAGCACGACGCAGAAGATGTGATGCATGATGCTTTCATCAGAGCATACAGTGCCGCGATCAGCTACAGGCCTTCCGGCAAACCGATGCCTTGGCTTCTGACTATAGTACGCAATCTATGTCTCAACAGGATACGCGCCGGCAAGGTCTGTGAGGACATATCCGAATACGAACACCTCACTTCTGCTTCGACAGATGACGCCGTTGATCGGATCGTTCTCGAGCAAACGATGGGCATACTTGACAGTGAGGAGCGCCAGATCGTGGTCCTGCATGCGCTTACCGGCCTGAAGCACCGCGAGATCGCAGACATACTTGAAGTCCCTGTCGGCACGGTGCTGTCAAAATACAACAGAGCTCTTAAAAAGATGAGAACAGAACTTGAAGGAAAGGGGTACGGCAATGACAGATAAAGAACTTAAAAGGCGTCTCGCCCAGGCTGTCGAACAGAATACCCCGGACATGCTCGACGATCTGCTTGCAGAGCTTTCGCTGGACAAGGCTCCTCAAAAGAGCCTCGGCGATAAGCTGCTTGAGGAGGATCACTCAATATACGTAAAACCTTCCTCTACCGGCGGCAGAATAAGCGGCAGAGTGCTCAAGCCGCTGTTAAGCATCGCTGCAGTTCTGGTGCTGTTCGTGGGAGGTATGGCGGTGTTCCGCAGTATAAACAGCGCATTTGCTGTTGTCGGAATGGACGTGAACCCTGCGATAGAATTTACCATAAACAGCAAGGAAAAGGTGACCGGCGCCTCGGCGCTGAACAGCGAGGGTGAGGAAATACTGAACGATCTGTCCCTCAAAGGAACCGATATAAATACGGCCTGCTATGCGGTCACCGGAGCTATGCTTACCCGCGGATATCTTTCAGACACGTCTAATTCAATACTGATGTCAGTACAGTCGAAGGACCCGGATAAAGGCAAAAAGATGGAACAGGAGATCTCGACGAATCTCAATTCCTACCTTAAGGATTCTTCCATAACGCCGGCCATACTCGCCCAATACGTTGACAAGGATGCAGAGCTGACTGCATTTGCCGAATCAAAGGGCATATCAGTGGGAAAGGCAAATCTGATCCGCAGCCTGCTGAATACCGGCAGTACCAAGATGACCGAAGATGATCTGCTGGGATTGTCCACACAGGAACTGATCCTTCTGGGACAGAGCCGCAATGCAGAAAACGAGCTCACATATGGAAGCGCAGACACCAGCAGTTATATCGGTGAGGACACAGCAATCGCGGCTGCACTTGCAGACGCGGGAATAAGCGCAGACGCCGCATCGAACATCCGGACAGAGTTTGACTGCGAGAATGGGATCATCATCTATGAGATCGAATTCAATAGCGGAGGCATGGAATACGAGTATGACATAGATGCTTCCAGCGGCACGATCGTATCTTCTGATGTTGAACGGGCAGAAGTCAGCAATGGTCATGTTCAGGATGATGATCGAGACGATGACATCGACGACCGTGATGACGATGACGACGATCACGATGATATTGATGATCACGATGACAGAGACGATGACGATGACAACGACGATGATGATCATGATGATCACGACGATGACGACGATGACTGACAAATAATCAGCATTACTAAATGACAAGAAAGAAGGGGACGATCATTGTGATCTGTCCCCTTCTGTGTTTCACCTAAATAGTCGATCCTCTGCCCTTATCCTTAGATCAGACTGCTTGTTTGATCAACATGAACTCTAGAATTCAACGCCCTCATCATCTGTATCTGCCTGAGCCGGCTGTTCGGTCGCCGGCTCCTCAGGAACATCGTCGTCGAGTTTGGTTTTATGTTGTCTGCAGTTCTTTCGGAAATATGAAGCGGCATCTTCAAGCGCTCCATCGAAGACGACTCGTCCTTCGTGAAGCACTATCCCGCGCTCACACAGCTGTGCAGCGACCTTCGCCTTGCTAGCCGTCATCACAAAAGTGGTATCGCCCGATATCAACTCTTTCAGCCTCTCCATGCAGGCATCGTTCCAAGCCTTTGTTCCGAACGCAAGCCCACTGTCAAACAATACCACATCGCTCTTTTTAGCCGTCGCAATAGAGAAGCCCAGTCTGGTGGCAGCCCCCTTTTGATATGTTTTGATGGGTTCGTTTTTAACTTTGCTTAGTCTTGCAAATGCAAACACGCTGTCCTCGAGCTCTTTAATATCTTTTTCTGAACGTCCGAGGGCAGAGCTCATCCTTATGTAGTTGTCTTTCCCGGTCATTGCGCCGTCAAAACCAAGCCTCACATCCAGAATAGGCGCGATCTCACCGTATATCCTGGCCTTGCCTGAATCAGGTCTGATGACTCTGGCGAGTATGCGCATTAGAGTTGTCTTTCCCGATTGCTGATAGCCCAGTATGCAGACCTTCTCTCCTTTTTTTATGTCAAATGAAACATCCTTCAAGACCTCGTCTTTTGTCCCTGCATCTCTCATAAGAAGGAGGAATCGGATCTTCTGCATGTTTGTTTTGTACTGCCTGTACGTTTTTTTTACGTGCTTTACCCTAATGGCAATATTATCTCCACTCATTTATGGCCTCACAGTATCTCCGGTATACGCTTCTCCATTCTTCTGAAAAGAAGGCTTGATATCAGCGTCAGTACGAACAATACGATAACGAAATGCAGAAACAGGCTTTTCTCCTCCCATATCCATATATGGTATGCGAATGTGTTTCTAAAGCCTTCTGCCAGATAGCTTATAGGATTATAAGTAAAGAACGGGCTCGTACGCCCTTTGACGTTGAAGAGGATCCCCGATAGCCAAAAGAACGCCGTATTGATGGTTTTGAGAAACTCAAGTATATCGACACTGATTATGCTCATCATCGAGGTCATCATGACCCATATATACAGGAATATCACAGTAAGAATTATGTATATAGGTAACTGAAGCCAGTATATGCTCGGCATCACGCCCATGAATACGCACATAATCATAAGGATGCCGATCATGATCAAATATACGAAAAACTTTGACATCACCTCTATCATCGGGATCGTAGACAACGGGAATTTTACACTCTTGATCACGTTTTTCTTTCTGTTGTAGCAGCCTGCTCCCGCAACCAACAGGCTTGAGATGAACTGCCACTGAACGATACCGGCCGCGAGCCAAATGAAGTATGGACACACAGTCCCCTTTAAGTCATGGCCGCCTTTAAATCCGGCTGAGATGGCAAGATAGAACATCACAAGGTACATGAGCGGCTTCATGATAGCCCAGAAAAAGCCTAGATCAGAAGTCATGTGGGCCCTCTTCATATCTATCCTGGCCAGACGCAGTGTCTGTGGAAAGTACGTAATATTCTCTTGTATCACTCTGATCAGAAGTTTGAACAAGCGTCTTCTCCTTTGATGATCGACCGTTACTTTGACGGTATGTATTGCTTGTACGACTTATTCACATCTACCACTTCAGTGCGATGTGGCGCCCGCTTTTCTTCAGGTGGCAATTCCATGTAGTCATCACCGAACTGAAGAGTCAGATACTTGTCGTAAAGCGCCGGGCATTTGATAGTTGTATCTTCAAATGGCATATCGACTGTATTTGCGAAACAGTCTGCCGGGAAGGTGTATTTTCTGATGTTTTTGGACCACGAATACCCTGTCAGAGATGAGCTGCCAAAAGGATGGGCACGCAGCAGGTCCATCCACTTATCGGAATAATAGTCGAATCCGCCGAACATGCCGGCCACTCTCATGAGCATCCATTTGAGCCTTGTCCTTTTGCGCTTCGACTGAACCACCTTGTATGGGAATCTCCGGTAATAGTTCAGCTTTTTATAATTCAGCACACTATCATAAAAGGCTTCTCTTTCAGCCCCAGTGTCGGGTATCGCCGAGATCGGCATGATATCGACAAAAATCCCTTTATAGGCCTTATAGTATCCGATCTCTTTTGTCTCTATATATGCGGTCTCCGTATTGTGGATCTTTCCGAAGATCTTATCGTATGTCCTTACTTTTTTGCACGTATACGTCTCATATCCCGGAGGCAATTCCTTTTCGGCGATGTCCCAGAATTCATCAAAGTGCTGTATCGGTATCGCTATATCTATGTCATCATCCCAGGGAATGAATCCTTTGTGGCGGACCGCGCCAAGGCAGGTGCCGCCTATTGCAAAGTACGGTATATCGTGCCTCTCGCAGATGTCTGCGGTGATTTTGAAAATATCAAGTATGACTTTCTGTGTTTCTGTCATTCCCCTCTGCCTCTATATGTTATGTATTCGTGTCCGTTTTACTGCTGCAGGAACTGCTCAAAGCGCTCCCTCAGGCCGACATCAGCCAGAGAAAACGGAGTCTGTATCGATTTAGTTCCAAACGACAGATTTCCTTCGATAAGAACGACTCTCCCGTCTCTCAGCACAGCAGCATCCCAGCCAATAAGCGGGATGTCCGGACACTTTCTTGCCGCCTCGCAACAATTTCTTTCTATTTTATCCCATTCGGGTATCTTAGCGCCAAAGAATGTTTTTCCGGTCACCGGATGATCTGCATAGCGCTCTCCGTATTGATCCACTCCGTCGGTCTCGATCGTCCCTGTCTTTACGTTGATCCCTGCAGACAAGCCTCCCTGCGACCAGTTGTCCGTGTTCCCATATCGCCCGGTCCTAAGCGCCGCCATCACAACGCACGCTTTGTCGTCCTTAAGAGCGGTGATAACTCTGACTGTATTGACTGCATCAGGATAGAATGCGGCCATATCCGGATGCTGATAGAGAAACTCTTCTACAACGCCCGGCTCCAGAGACATCAGCGACTCATAAACCGCCTTGTTTTCCTCCGGAGCGCCATTAACATGGAACCGTTTAATTCCCAGGCCTTTGTCGCCCTCTTCAGGCTTATAGACGATTTGCTCCAAGCCTTTGATCTTTTCTTCGAAGTCATCAAGCGATATGTCTCTGTTGGAGAAAACTATGCGATCCGTAAACTCGCTGAAGGTATCGCTGAAGCTGATCTTGCTGCGAAGCTTCATGCTGTCTTCATATGTGCAGGCGTTTATCAGCCATGCTTTGTGCTTGACTTCGGCCGTGATGAATTTTCGAGCTTCTTCAGGGGATCTGTCATACATCCTCATAACGATGAACTCATCCGCGGCGCATCCGCAATTATTGCGGGCTTTCAACTGTTCAAGCGAGTACTTTCCTTTGCTCCAGTGTTTTTTCTCCCTGATTTTCTTTTTTATCTCGTTCAGCTTCTTTTTCTTATCTCTTTCCCAGTCATCTTCGGCTTCTGAGACCCGAAGATGTGTATGAGCCTTTATCTCATCATCTGTCAGCATAAAGATGCCGTCGGCAAGGAACCAGAATTCTTTATATCCTTCCTTCAGAGCAAGTCTGTACTTTCTTCTCACATCCTCTTCATCGAGTCCGTATTTAGCGGATATCAGCCTGCAGACGTCCTGCTCTCTCTTCTTTCCGTATGCTTCTCTTCCTTCAAGCGCCTCTTTTAGTTCAAGGCACTCCGCGTCGCTGAGTTCCCACGCGCGATATGGCCTGTAATAGCGTCCGTCCAAACCAAGGCTCTCAAAGTGCGAGAGTCTGTCCATGGTCTCTTCTACAGGTATCTTGTTCGCATCGCGAACTTTCTTTGCCATCCTGCGGGCTACCTCGTTGTATAGTTCTCCCCTCGGATCTGCGCCTATCGTCTCAAGGAGCTCACTTCTTCTCCCCTTACCGTAAGGTGCCTGCGCTCCGAAGAAGCCTGTCTTTCCGTTTGCCTCTACTAACACCCATTCATGGTCTGCTGTGCAGGCAAGGTCCCAGCCGACATACCTGGCTCCTTCTATCCTTCCCGACACTGCGTAAACCACTTCAAGGGCTTTGTCCCACGCCGGCAGCTGATATCCCTTCAGTGTGACTCCTGTGTCGGGATGTTTTTCATATCTGAAACCATTCTCATCACATCCGTCGCTATTGATGACTCCGGTTTCCTTGTCCACGGAGACTGTGATCCCTCCGGCGCCCGCGTTATCCACAAAGGATCCGGCGTGCCCTATTCTCATGGAGCTGTTTCTGATCGATGTATTCTTCCCGTCATAGTAAGCGATCACACGTACTGTGTTGACGGAATCGGGATTGAGCGTTTTGATCTCATCGGCAGCTTCGATGAATCCCTCCATGAGAAAGCGACGGTATTCATCAACGAGTCCAAGAAAATATTTACCGTAGTTGTCGATCTCCGACCTATTGATCAGTTTTATTCCTTTGCCGAGCGAATCAAATCTCGGTTTAATAACAGCCTTTTCGTTTTTTTCAAAGAAGTTTCTGAACTTGAAATAATCTTTCTCGCTGTTGACGCTTATCATATCGCGTCCGTAGAACTCAGACAGCTTTTCATACGTCATCATCTTGTCATCGAACACGGCTATGCTCGTATCACTATTGACAGCGGACAGCAGTCGGTTCCTTTCGCGGTCAGAAACGAATCCACGCCTTTCGATGATCGACTTATCCTTAAAATGGAACCTTGCATATTCCCCGTGACCAAACTGAAGTATGCACCTTGTGAATTCCATATCTCTTACGAGATCGTCGATTTCTTCATCGCTCATGTTTTCTGGATGAAGGTATCCGGCCTTGAGCGCGACCTCCTTCTTGGCGTCCATAGTGAGGAGATGGGATACATTGTCCTTGAACTGCTGTATCTTGTCAGACACGTCCTCATATGTCAGTTTGCCGAAATCGATAAGTCTGAAATCCCAGTTCAGGTCTTCTTCGAGCTGATCCGCAGACTTCTTAAAAGCGAGCGTTTTCTTCGCCTGCTCATCGTCCATTTTGTACAGGCCATACGCCCTGAATTCGTAATTGCTGAAATCACATATGCCAAAAGTACGGAATTGAGAAGCCTTGTCCTCGAGCTCTTTCCTTGTGAGACCGCTGTCTGCGGTCATGAGCTCGAACCCGGCATCATCGATCCGTTTCTTCTTTTTGCTGTCTCTTCTCTTTACCTGCTTCCGAGAGAATTTTATCCGCTTTTCCGTGCCGGCTCTTTCAATATCGAACAAGGCATCTTTGGCTGATCTCCCTATTCTCCAAAGCAGTGACGTTTTTGCCATTTCCGTCTCCCCGGTAAAGGACCTGCTTTGAGCTATTTGTCCAATACCATGTTCATAAACATTTCAGTTATGTAAACGTACCATTTCTGGTCGGGGCTCATATCCCTTCCCGCTCCGGGATAAAACTCGGGCCTCGATGCCCCCGGATAATCCGCCATCCACTGTTCCAGCGCCCGTGGCATAGGGAGTTTCTTCGGCTGCCCCATATCGGGATAGAGCCTGTGGAACAACTCTCTGACAAGGTACTTGTTTTCACCTGCGCGGATACGGGCAAGGTCGAGAGGAGCCGCCAGTTCCGTAGTGAGATAAGGCGCCGAGAATCTGATATCCGCAAGAGAACATGCGTCGACATACGAATTAGGCGACTGCCTCAGATGCACATCGTTCAGAAAACCGTATACGTCCATCCTGCCGTTCACAAAATGTCTTTCGTAAGGTTCCCTTATTATGACGCCTTCTTTCAGTACTACTCGCGGATCTATGAAATTGTGATAAACTATGTACTCGTCCAGCTCAAATTCTCTGCAAAGCTGTATGCTGTGTCCGCCGTATATAATATCGGCCGTCTCGCCGAAGATCAGCGTATCATAGCCGGCAGCTTTTGCTGTAAGAGCCGCCTTATGTATCTGGGGCTCTATGGAATGCACAGGCTGCCCCATATGTCTGAGAAGCCCCGGTGTATATCTGACATAATCGTCCCATGTGATGTCTATTATCTCATGGTCGAGACCGCATATCTCGGCGTAGCGCGCTGCCTGGGACGTCTCATCGACAGCTCCCGGAGCGCAGCATCTCAGTGTGTAAGCCTTGGTGCCGCGCGGCATCATACGAGCCAGTATGGCTGAGTCTATGCCGCTGCTCAGCATAAGCGCGCATTTTCCGCTCTTAAGATCTTTGTCTACGGATGCCTTGAGCGCTACCTCAAGCTCTGTGCTGTCGTGCACGGGAGTCCTTCCTTCGGGTATGTCAAAACGGCGCGGGTAAACACCCGGCGCAAATATGTGATCGTCGTCTTCTATCATCCTGAATTGAAAGAACGAGCTTGCGCAATAAACAGGGTCGACTGTCATCCGGCTCTCCTTGAGTTTATTTCACATCCTGCAGAGAAGACTTGCGGACCGCCTTCAACGCTTCCGATATCTTTGTCGAGGATACGCCCTTTGTGTAAGGGAAGTAGATGATCTTGATACCTTCTTTGTTGAATTCTTTCTCGTATTCCTGCCATTTCTCTGTGGCATACCAGTCATCGCCGACAAAGAGGTATGTTGCTCCAAGCTTTTTGCATGCAGCAAGCTTGTCCATGTCATACTGAGGGACCGCCGCGTCTACGTATTTGATGCTCCTGACGATCTCTATCCTGTCCTCAAACGGGATCATTGCCTGTTTGCCCTTGTACTCGACAAGTTCGTCCACCGTCACGCCTACTATGAGCTTGTCACACATGCCCTTGGCGTTTTTCAGAAGATTCAGATGTCCTATGTGGAACAGATCATAAACTCCTGTCGTATATCCTATTGTCATTTCCGGTCTGTCTCCTCTCTTTTACAGTTTGCTGAATCTGCTTATACACTCTTCATCCGTGAGCTCCCACGCGCGGTTCCGCTCAAACAAGCGACCGTCGAGACCCAGCGATTCAAAGTGTCTTAGTTTTTCCATGGTCTCCTCTTCAGGAATGCCATATTCTTCCTTGACTCTCTGCGCCATCTTAAGCGCCACCTCTTCATATAGCGCGCCTTTTGGATCAGCTCCGATGGTGTTAAGGAATTCTCTGCGTCGTCCCAGGTCGTGAGGAGCCTGCGCTCCGAAGAACCCGGTCTTGCCGTTAGCTTCTACAATGACCCATCTGTAGTCTGAAGTGCAGGCAAGATCCCAACCAACATATTTGGCCCCTTCTATCTTGTCCACAACGTTATATACCGTCTCAAGGGCCTTGTCCCATTTCGGCAGCTGATAGCCTTTGAATCTGATGCCGGTATCGGGATGCTTTTCATATCTGAAGCCTCTCTCGTCGCAGCCGTCGCTGTCGATCATTCCCGTTTCCCTGTCGATCGCAACAGTGATTCCTCCGGCACCTGCGTTATCCACGAAAGATCCCGACCTGCCTATCCTCATCGATGCGCTTCTGATCGATGTGGTTTTTCCATCGTAGTACGCGATGATGCGCACAGTGTTCACCGAGTCGGGATTGAGCGCCTTTATCTCATCGGCTGCATCGATGAAACCTTCCATAAGGAACCTGCGGTAGTCATCTATCAGTTCGATAAAAGTCTTGCGCATGTTTTTTATCTCTGACTTGCGGATCAGCTTTATGCCCTTGCCGAGGGAGTCGAACCTCGGCTTTATCACAGCGGTCTCGTTGTTATCGAAAAACGCTTTGAACCTGAACCAGTCCTTCTCGCTGCCTATGTTGACCATATCGCGGCCAAACCAGTCCTTAAGGCGCTCATATGTCATCAGCTTGTCATCGAGTATGGCGATACTCTCATCTGTATTGACCAGAGGGAGCAGCATCCTTCTCTCATGACCGTTTATGAATTCACGCCTCTCGGGAATAGACTTCTCGAAAAAGTGGAATTCTACATATCCATTGTGGCTGTACCTGAGTATGCGCCTGGTAAATTCCATGTCCATCGCGACATTGTCGATCTGCTCCTCATTCATATCCTCAGGGTGCAGATACCCGGCCTTCATGGCGATCTCTTTCTTGGCCGCAGGCGTCATGAGCCTCGATTCAAGCTCTTTCAGCTCATCTATTCGTGGCTGCACTTCCTCATAACTCTTTTTACCGAGATCGATCTGCCTGAAGTCCCACTTGAGATCCTCTTCGATCTCTACTGATCTCTTCATACCACGAAGAGCTTCTGCAGCCTCTTCATCGGTCATTTTATAAAAGCCGTTGGCCCTGAATCTGTAGAAGCTAAGATGCGTGATATCCATCGCACGAAAACGAGCGAGCTTTTCATCAAGTTCGCTTTGCGTCAGACCGGAATCCTGCATCATCTCTTCATATCCGCTCTGCTTTATGCCTCTTTTCTTTTTTCTGTCACGCCTGTCTACTTGCTTCTGTGAAAATTCGATCCTCTCGGCTGTACCGGCTTTCTCGTCATTCACGAAGAGCGCCTTCACCGATCGTCCTATTCTCCAGAGCCATGATACTCTTGCCATATTGTTTTTATCGTATTTTCTCCTGCTTGGGAGCCTGTCAGATTACGTTTTTCTTCATGATATATTCTAATATGTATCATATGCAAAATCAACAGACCGCGGTCTCAGGCGCCAATCGAAACTGTCGTCTCAGAAGCATAAATTTACCTTGTTTGTCCGCATGGTATCTCCTATAATTACAGCTGATGCAACAAAGCCTGACAAGGTTTGCCGGGCAGTCATACAAAGTGGAGGTCTGATCCGTTAAATGAGGATGGACAGGTATAAAAATGAATATGAAGAGCAACAGAAGAAGCGCGTTTCCAAGCGGCGCGTTCTTTTAATAGTCATATTCGTCTCTATCGTCATCATCGCTGCCGAAGTCGCCACACTGCTTACTATGACAAGCATAGACAGGAGCTTCCCGAGAAGCGTCGAGTACGCCCTTTATGAAGGCTGGGACCTCCCCGTTAATGAGTTGCAGCTGCAGACCACCGGGCGTATCACAGACACAGCGTTCATAGATATTGAAATGGAAGCTGTTTCCAGATATGCGAACAAGAACTATAAAGATGACGAGCTCTCCCGCCTCGCAAGCGAATACATTTCGGCGATAAAGGCATGCCAGCAAGCGGCGTCACAATATGATCCTGCCACAGAGCCGGACGCATTCTGGAACGCCTTCTCGGAGCCTTACGGCCGCAGACTGAAGGTCCTCTACAAAATGCATAATGGCGACTTTCATTTTACACCCGACAAAAAACAGTATGCCGATGAGTCTGCGTATATCCTTGCTCAGGGGTGGCTTCTCAATGCGACAGACAACCTTTCGTTCAAAAGGACTGACGAAGGCAACGTGAGCCATTATGACGCTGAACTGAAGAACGAATCGGGACTTGGTATTGAATATCTGGACTTGGAGGTAGAGCTGCTTGATGCGTCGGGAAAAGTCAAAGAAACGTCTTCTGTTTATATCACTGACGCCGATATCGATGAGAACATGCACCTCAGGTTCATAGGCACCTCGGATAAGGTCACCGAGTACAGGATAGTTTCGGAAACATGCAAGTTCAAGGAAAGGGAGGAGGAGACTGATGAAGCTTAACAAACTGCTGGTCATCGTGGTATCTGCCTTCCTTATATTCTCCTTTTTCGGGACCGCTTTGCCTGCGCCGGCTTATGCAGCTTCGCATGTCAAATACGGACAGGCCAGAAAGGGCGAAAAATCCTATAAAAACAACAAGGCCGGGGATCAGACAAAGAAAGAAGTGATGATCTCAAAATGGAAATACAGCCCTATCGCACTTCAATCAGAGCATTGGCAGTATGTCTACAGATGCAAGGACCCCGATAAAGCTCGCATCATTGCCGCGACGATGGCAGACGCATGCAATAATGACCACATCGGATACGATCAGAACGACAAAGATCGCGGCACTTTTTACGATGCCGCCAAAAAGGCCGGCTGGGATGTTTCTGCAATAAAAAAGAACTGCGAGACTACGTGCTCATGCGCTATCTCGGTATGCCTCAATGCTGCCGGCATCAATGTCCCGAGACTCTGGATGACACGAGATATGCCGACTGACATAGAAGCGACCGGACAGTTCTATAAATTTACATCAAAGAAATATATCCACTCTTCCGATAATCTTGCTGTCGGAGACATACTGATCAATCCGGGAAAGCATGCCGTCGTGGTGGTGGAAAGCCCGCATCCTTACACCTTTCCTGTGACTTATACGACCCCTGATGGCAAAAAACACAAAGTGCAGATAGCAGAAGATTCTGACGTGACCATGAACCTCAACAACAGTGAAGAGCCTATGCTCGTAAGGATCGATGGCGAAAAATCTCTGGATGCGATCGTCCCTAAAAAAGAGAACTTTGTGTTCACCGGCTGGCGGAAATCATCAAAGTCCTCTTTCTATGCTGTTTATAAGGGTAATATGGCGCCGATAGCAACCGGGGCTCCTGTGATCAAAATTGAAGGCTGACCCCGCGATGGCTGCGGCTAAAGGTATTTCTCGAATCTGTTCCTTAATCCAATGCCTTCAAAGGCATATGGCATCTGTATGACATGTACATCAAACACCGGACCGGCCGCTTTCAGATCCGCAGTATCTCCTGTAACATCCACTTCCCATTTCATGAATGTCAGTTCCGGATATTTCTGCGCCTCTGAAGTGCATTTAGAAGCAGCTTCTTTCCAGAGAGGTACATCATCCCCCTTGGATGCGTCCTTACTTCTGCGTTCTTCAAATCTTTCTCCGTAACCATTGACTCTTTCGGTCTCGATCTTTCCGGTCTCAACATCTACTCCCGCAGAGAATCCTTTTCCCGTCCATGTCTGATCGCTTCCTTCGCTGAAGGCAGCCATTACGACTTCTGTATTTCCACCCTGCGTAGCTGTGACGATATGGAGTCTCTTCCGGTCGTTCAGCTTTATACTCTCGAGTTCATCAGTAAGATCTCCGAACGGCATAGCTCCGGCATCAGAATGCCTTTCCTCAAGCAATTTCCTGCTGCTCTCATAGCCGGTTGCGTTCGCTGTCCATATCCTGCGCATAAAGTCATTGGTGCAGAATCCCGCAGCTTCGTCCCCGTTCTTGTCATAAATGCCGTATAACACGTACTCATCAAGCGAGCATCCACATTTAAGAGCTGCTTCTGCTTCATTGAGACTATAACGCCCATATGACAGCCCAAGCATGGAATGTAAAGCATTCATAGCCTCTTCCTTGCGCCTTCGCTGGAATCTTGTGATGCCATCTGCCCTGTTGAAAAATACCTGAGATTTGATGTCTTCATCACTCAGCAGATAGATCCCGTTCGTGAGGAAGCAATCCACATCGTAACCATGCAGCTTAGCAAGATGATATTTGTGCTTTACAGTATCCTCGTCCAGACCCGATGTGCTGCAGATGGACGCAAACATTTCGCTATCACGTTTTTCTCCGGCCTCTGTATCGGCTTCAATGACCTTTTTCAGCTCGAGTATCTCGTCATCGGTAAGATCCCATGCGCAATTGTCCTCAAACCAGCGCCCATCAAGCCCCATAGACTCGAAATGCCTTATCTTTTCCACAAGCTCCTCTTCGTCAAGCTCATATCTCTTCGCGATCCTCGCCGCGGTCCTGAATACCACTTCATCACGTATAGCTCCTCTAGGATCAGCTCCTATGGTGTTGAGGAATTCTTTGCGGCGTCCCTTGTCATGAGGAGCCTGCGCGCCGAAGAATCCGGTCTTACCATTGGCCTCGACAATGACCCACTCGTGGTCGGAAGTGCATGCGAGATCCCAGCCTACATACTTCGCGCCTTCTATCTTTCCGGACACATCATAAACCACCGCAAGAGCTTTCTCCCAAGCCGGCAGCTGGTAACCCTTGAAGGTGATCCCTGTATCAGGGTGCTTATCGTATATGAATCCGTTTTCATCGCAGCCGTCACTGTCGATCATTCCGGTTTCCCTGTCGATCGCAACGGTGATGCCTCCGGCTCCCGCGTTGTCAACAAATGAGCCGGCCTTGCCTATCCTCATTGAGGCGCTTCGGATCGATGTATCTTTTCCATCGAAATAAGCGATTATACGCACCGTGTTTACGGAATCCGGGTTTAGCGCCTTGATCTCTTCAGCCGCGTTGATATAACCCTCCATCAGGAATCGCCTGTACTCGTCGATCAGCTCCAGGAAGGTCTCCCGCATATTGCTCATATCGGATTTACGCAGCAATTTGATGCCTTTGCCCAAGGAATCAAAGCGAGGTTTTATTACGCCTGTATCGTTGTTTTCAAAGAAAGCTTTGAACCTGAACCAGTCCTTCTCGCTCCCTACACTGATCATGTCGCGGCCATAATGCTCACGCAGCTTCTCGTATGTCATCAGCTTGTCGTCAAGCACCGCGATACTTTCGTCGGTGTTCATGGTATTGAGCAGAAGCAATCTTTCTTTGCCTGATATGAACTCTCTTCTTTCAGGGATCGTCTTATCATAAAAGCGGAACGATACATAGCCGCTATGGCTATATCTGAGGATGCGCCTTGTAAACTCCATGTCTACCGCAACATCGCTGATCTGCTCGTCGCTCATATTCTCAGGGTGAAGATAGCCTGCCTTGTTTGCTATATCCCTTTTTGCCTCAGGGGTCATTATCTCTGACTCAAGCAATTTGAAGTCATTGATTTTCTCCATGACATCGTCATATGTAAGCTTGCCCTCATCAAGAAGCCTGAAGTCCCATCTGAGATCCTTGTCAAGTCGTATTGACTGCTTCATCAAGCTCAGCCTTTTGCAAGCCTCCTCGTCAGTCATCTTGTAAAGTCCTGATGCTCTGAAACGATAGACGCTGAATCCAACAACGTTCATATCCCTAAAGTGATCAGCCTTGTCCTTGAGATCGTCCTTGGAGAGTTCTACGCCCTGCATCATTTTTTCATAACCTGCTTGCTTGAAACCCTGTTTCTTTTTCTGATCTCGCTTCTCAACCTGCTGCTTCGAGAATTCTATTCTTTTTTCTGTGCTAGCCGTCTCATCATTGGCTATCATCGCCTTAATGGATCTACCGACCCTCCATAGAAATGATGTTTTTGCCATGCTTTCTCCTTGTTTCTAGATTCTGTTCCTAGTTTCTGCCCTTAATATGCTTCTGCGTCATCGTCGTCTTCTTCTGTCTCTGAAACGAGATCCATATAGTGGGTCTTGGCAAGGAATTCATCCTTTATTCCTCTGCCAAGTGTCATCTGCTGTGCAAAGAACTGTGTCTTTGAGTTGCCTTCCACTATGATCCACTCTCTGTCCTCTGTGAACGTGAGGTCCCAGCCGATATAATTTGCTTCGGGAACCAATCGCGAGGCAGCGATGGCAGTCTCTAAAGCATCTTCCCACTGAGGGAAGGCTTTTTCTTTGAAGATATATCCGTGATCTGGATGTGCCTCGTAGATCCTGCCTTCTTCATCGGTGCCGTCCGAATCAAAGGCTCCCGTATCTTTGTTGACATGAACAAAGATCCCTCCGGCTCCTCCATTGTCAACAAATGATCCCTTTCGCCCTATCTTTGCGAAGGTATCTTGTACAGCGAACCCATCGTCATTGTGGAAGACGATTATTCTTACGGTATTAACGGAGTCTGGATTCAGGGATCTGATCTCATCTGCCGGAACAATAAGATCTTCCAGGATCACCTGCTTGCTGTCAGCGGTCATCTCTTCGTAGACGGTCTTCAGAGGAACGTTTTTGTTCAGATCGATCTTTTCCACTCCTCTTCCAAGACTGTCGTAGTTGTTTTTCTTTACAAATACCTTATGCGTGTTCGCGTATTCCAGGAATTTCTCGTAACCGTCTGAAGCCTTAAGGAGGACTATTTCTCTTTTGTAAAGAGGCTTAACCCTGAGATAGGCATCGTACTTGCTGTCAAGAAGCTCGAGGCCTTCAGTGCTGTTAAGGATCTTGATGACCTGCCAGCGAAGCTGGGATGAGACATATTCTCTTCTCTCCGGAATGCTCTTATCACGGAATCTGAATGCTACATATTCTGAAGGGAAATATTTCAGGACCCTGTTAGTGAATTCGATATCTATCAGCAGCTTGTCCAGCTCTTCTCCTTCAACATCCTTCAGAAAGTTCCCTGTCTTCAAGATGATTTGACGCCTGCGAGCCTCTGCCATAGTCTCGCCCGTCAGTTTGCGGTATTCTTCAAGCGTTCCACTTATATCTTCGTATGTAAGCTCTCCGCTGTCTATTTTGTTGAAGCTTTCTTCCAGACTGTTCTCGAGTTGTTCCTCTCTTCGTGTGAGATCAAACAGTCTTTCCAGCTCTTCCCGGTCATTTTCAGGGTCGATCATGTAAGCGCCTTTTCTGAAATACCACTTCAAACTAACTCTGAATCCCGGATCCAGACTTCTGATCTGCGCGAGCTCTTCTCTGACCTGCTTTATGCCCTTGCCTGAAAGTTCCTCCATAAGCCTATACATTTCGGCTTTTGCAGCTTCTTTTCTTCTGTCCTTGGCATATCTGCCCAGCATTTCCGCCGCCGGGAGCTCATAATATTTGTTGTTTACATATAATTTCGGCAGCACACCGTATTCTTCCTTTACGGTAGCGAGTCTGCTCGCGGCTTCTTCTTTAGGTACGCCTGTCCTTTCAGCCAATGCCTCTGCCCAGTCAACCTTTTCTTCAGCCTGCTGCTCCTTTTTTTTCATGCGTTCCTCATGGAAACGTTCCTGGTCTTCTCCGTAGTAATGGAAATAGCCTTGCTTGTAGTAAGCAGAGTACGTTATTCCATATTTCTCCGCTGCTGCTTTGATTGCCGATCTCGCCTCGCTGACTGTCCACGAGTTCTCTTCAGCCACTTTATGAACATAAAGATCTCTAAGGCGAGCATTATTAGCGGCTTTGAGCATACGTTCTTTCGGCATCATATAGTACTCTTTTGCAAGATACTGCTTCTCTGCGATTCCGTATTCTCTTTCAAGCGCTTCCGCTTCTGCCTTCAGATCGGCTTCAGTTCTGCCCGACTTTTCCGATGCTTCCGAAAAAGCCGCTTCTTTGCCGGTGCTTACTGTGCCGGGAGATTTTTCCCCTTTGTGTTTTTCGTCTCTGTCCCTTCTCCGGAATAGGCTCATTCTTAAATTACCCCAGTTTTTTTATTGACTTGATTTATCTTTACTTTGTGGTCTCTTTGACTTTGACCAACTTGCACTTTTTGCCTACGACCTTGTAAGTCTTTGTGACTCCTTCGAATGCAGCGCTCTGTTTGAATACAGGCGCAACTGCAAACTGTACTTTTTTATAGTTGTAGACTTTTCCCTTGCTGTTCTTAGGAATAGCTACTTTTACACTGTTGCCCTTGACTTGCTTTACAAATTCAACAGGGCCGCCCGCGTATGTCTTAGCATAGATGTTATATGCGACTGCTCCGCTTGTCTTTTTCCAGCTCAGCTTAGCCTTTTTCGTGGTCACTTTTTTTGCTTTCAGCTTCTTGACTGTTTTGGTGCATGCAGTAAATCCGTTGTCTGAAGATGTGAAGTGCAGTGCATACAGAGCCACATTTCCTCTTCCGTGACCGTTATGAGAAAATTGATACATCGGCTGGTTCCTGATCATTCCCTTGGAGCTCTGAGCATAGACTATCCAATAGTGAAGATTGCTGTCTACTCCCTGATCAATGTCTGTTACTACTGCCATATGGAAGTACTTGCCGCACTTTTTGCATTTATATGCCAGAAGGTCTCCTGCAGCCAGTTTGCCTTTGTTTTGTTCTACACATAGGTTGCCATACTTGCCGGAACCTAAGACGGTCTCATCGCCGCAAAGAGTCAACTGATTAATTACGGCAAAACCCTCTGACGTGAGATACTTCATATACTGCTCTGTAGAGTACCCATATTTTCTGCCCTTTTGAACCGGGACTCCGCCTTTCTGCGCGCACATACGTACAAACTTTACACAGTCCTTATAATTGGTCGTACAATTTTTCGCAGCAGAAACAGTTGATGCTGCTTTGTATCCAGGCAACGTCACGGCATCAGCTGATAATGAAGCGAGCGGCGAGAAAACGACCACTACCGCCATAACCAACGCAATCGCGACAAATTTTGCTGCTTTTTTCATACCCTTTTCTCCTGATTTGAAATCGAGAAAACTGCTTTCAAGCTATTAAGCTACAACACTTAATTATATTCTCTATACTTGGAGACAGTCAATTGCTGAGAAATGACGTTATCTTCGCAATTCATGCCTATTAATTATATATATTATTTTTTTTTTTTACAGTCAAACAGCTCATTCTCTCATCAAGTGCGCTTTGTCTTTTGTTTTCAATTGCTCGAGTCATTTGTTATACTATAAAAAAGCATCTCTCTTCACAGAGATAAACAGACGAAAGGGTATTCAGATGGATTATAAATTTTCAGTCGTAATGCCTCTGTATAACGCAGCCACATATCTAGAAGAAACAGTCGAAAGCATACTGCAACAAAGCATCGGTTTCTCAGATAATATCCAAATCATATTTGTTGACGATGGCAGCACAGACAATACCGGCAGCATATGCGATTCTTTCTGTAAAGAATATCCTGAAAACATTGTTTATGTGAAGCAAGCCAACGCAGGTGTGTCTGCGGCTAGGAATGCAGGCATCCCGTATGTAAAGGGAAAATATGTCAACTTCATGGACGACGACGACCTATGGGATGCGAACGCCTTTAAAACTGCATGGGATATGCTTGAGGCTCATGAAGAGATCGATGTCGTCGCATGCCGAATGGACTTCTTTGAAGGCCGTACCGGTTATCATAAACTGGACTACAAGTTTGATGCCGGAGACATGATATGCGATATACATGAGCATCCTACATTTGGGCAATACTCTGTAAGTTCGGCCTTTTGCCGGACTTCCGCAATCGGCGATCTCACTTATGATACTCGTCTCAGTTACGGCGAGGACGCGAAATTCATCATTTCTCTTATATTGAAGAAGGAAAAGTATGGCCTTCTCAGGAGCGCTGAATACCACATTCGCAGGCATTTGGATGAATCGTCACTCACACAGAACAAGCGTAATAAAGAGACCGCTTATCTTGATACGGCCTCTTATTATTACAAATATCTGGCTGATCATTCCCTAAGTCTTTACGGATGTGTGATCCCGTTCATACAACACTGCCTGATAAACGCAATAAAGTACAGGGTAAACGCAGAGATACCGGACAGCATTCCGGCTGAAATAAGCGGGCCATACATTGATATACTGTCAGAGCTGATATTGCTCTTCGATGATGATGTCATATGCAGCGCCAGGAATATATCCATGCAGACCAAGCTGTATTTTCTCGGACAGAAATACGGCGCGGAAAAGCTTGCGGAAATGATAACGTTCAAGAAGCGTTTCGCATATATAAACGGTCTCCGTATTGGAGCTGTCTTCGGAAAAAATAGTCTTGTTATTGAAAACGAAAACAAGTCGCTTCTTAAAACCGTTGTCAGCGGAAGTATAAGGTGCCCTCTGTTTGTAAAGGAATTATCTCTGAAGCTGTCTTGTGGCAGCAAAGATTATGATTGCGAACTCAAATACGCGCCCGCAAAGAATCACCTCTCATACAAGGGCGAGTCGATGAACAGTATATATGACTTCTGTGTAAGAGTGCCTTCGAGGACTTACAGCAACCGCGACGGGATCGTATGGACAGCTGTCGCTGATGGAAAGGAGTTTAATGTGACAGCAGTCACTTCTTCCACTCCATAATGGTCTTTCCACCCTTTTTCTTCATGTCCGCTTCAAAGGCTGCACTCATGTCACTAATACTGCGCACATGCACAACATTTCCGACTATGCGACCAAGATACTCCGTAACATCCGGATTTGCTTCATAGAATGCAAGAAGGTTTCTAAAATCCCTAACACCGCTCCTGCTGCTTCCGAAAAGAGTGATTCCTTTTTCGAGCACCATTCTCGTATTGATCGGTACATTATCCTCTGAAACGCCCATCGTAGCTATGCATCCTTCAGGGCCGATGATGTCGATCATCTGATTGATCGCTCTACCCGAATTCATGCCCCCAACACACTCGAATCCATGGTCTATATAGATACCTTCCGGCAGTTCATCGATATGGAAGCATTCGTCTGCAAAGACAAACTCCCGCAACTTGTGATTGTGCTTGCCAAATACTATAATGCGGCTTTCCGGCATTCGCTTCTTTAGAAGAAGCGTTGTGATGAATGCCAGATTTCCATCTCCCCATACGCCTATAACGTTTCTCCTGGAATGTGCTCTTGAATCAAAACGGTCTATCGTATGGTATGCTACCGAAACCAGCTCCGTGAACGCGGCGACTTGATCGTTCACACTCTCAGGAAGGCTCAGTACACGATCCCTTCTGATCGACACGATGTCCTGCATGAAACCGTCCCAGCCGCTCGACACAAATCTGCTCGACGGAAGATAATTCTCTGCTGCCGCTACGTCCTCTTCGCAAGGCATATTGGGCACCATAACTACTCTGCTCCCTACCGGGAACTCGCCTTTCATGTCAAACACTACTTCCCCGATGCCCTCATGTATCAACGCCATGGGAAGCTTGCTTCGCAATACGCGAGCCGGCCGCGTCCCCTGAAAGTATCTCTGGTCTGCGTTGCATATGGACAGATAGGTTGGCCGCACAAGCACAGCGTCTGCCGTTATATCGATGTCGCAGAATTCTGCTTCGATTCTGCCGGGCTCAACAAGCCTGTAAACTGTGTTCAGCACTTCTTCTCTCCTTCAAGCAGTATTTCTGCAAGCTGCAGGTCATACGGATAAGTGACCTTGATGTTAAATGTCTCGCCCATGACCAACTCAACACGATCACCCTTAACTACGAACACTTTTGCAGCATCGGTCAGTATGCTCTTTTCATCTTCGGACAATGTATCGTAAAGGGTCTTGAATCTTTTTGCTCTGAAGCTCTGCGGCGTTTGGCCCTGATAGCACTTCGCTCTGTCGGGGATATTCGAAATGAAGCTGCCGTCATTGCTCTCAACTATAGTATCTGTCGCAGGAATGACAGTGTCGCACGCTAACCCGCGCGATGCCAGGTCGATGTTTTCTTCTATGATCCTATGCGTGACAAATGGCCTTACAGCATCATGTGTGACCAGTACAGTTTCTTCATCGAGCCCATAGTTGTTCTCGATATAGTCTATGGCGTTCATGATGGTATTGTTGCGTGTACTTCCGCCCTCGATCAAAATGATATCATTGCCGGGGATATATTTATCCAGCAGATCTTTTGTGTAGTTGATCCACTGTGCAGGGCACAGCACTATCACCCCATCGAATCTGCTGTTGATGATAAACTTTTCTGCCGTATGCACAATTATCGGCTTGTTTCCGATGTACAGAAACTGCTTGGGTTTATCAACATTCCCCATGCGGCTTCCGATCCCTCCGGCAAGTATCGCTGCAAATATCATTTATAGTACCTCCCGCATCTGCTCAATAATTGCTGAGCTGTCTTGCTAAATCTCTTTATCATGATAAAGGTCTGTTATCAGATCTGCTATCCTTTCGCTGCTGTGTCCATCACACGCACCCAGATACTTTTCGCAGAAACTATCGGAGTTTCTATCAACATGCCCGTTTTTTCCCTGCTCTCCTACGAGGAATCCGATGAATTCATCCTGCGTCTTAAACACCGGGCCGGGTAGTTCTGTGTCCGTATCAAGATAAAAATCCCTTTCATAGGTATCATAGTCGTAACAATAGAATACCATAGGCTTGCCCAGAAGCGCGAATTCAAATATGACCGAAGAGTAATCTGTCACCAGAAGATCAGCAGCAAACATCATGTCTGCCGTGCTCACATCTCTGATCTCAAATACGTTCGAATGATCCTCCGTTATTACAGGATCGGTCATGAGCGGATGCGGGCACAATACAAAATTACGGTCCTGCCCCAGCTTTTCAGACAATACCCCAAAGTCCAGCGGAGGAGCAAAGTGCGAACGTTTTACGCCCGGAATGTCTCTGAACGTAGGAGCATAGAGAATCAGCTCCTTGTTCATCAGTTCAGGGTGTTTTGCAAACACCCTCTGCAAAGCGGCGTTCCTGTATCCATCATCAAAAAGATCGTCAGTCCTTGCGATCCCCGTTGCCTTTACCCTGCTGACAGGTATCTGAAAACAGTCAGCATATATCTGTCTTATATCTTCTGAACTGACCGTCACAAGATCATAATCCTTATGGTACAGTCTGTCTTTTGCCGGAAGCATAGTTCCCGAATCTTTACCAAAGTGTTTGAAGGCTCCTGTAGCGTGCCACAACTGCACTATGTGCTGCCCGGGCAGCTTATGATAGTCACGCAGCACAGGTACATAATCATCCGTAACTATCACTTTTGCAGAGCACACGAGCTCTGCCGCCATTTTATATAGTTGTGGGTCTTGGTATATACCGCGCTTCGCGTAGAACATCTTTGGCAGATCAACTATGTCATATACTCTTTGCATGTTTTCCTGCAACATATCGTCTGCTCTGCCGGAAATGAACAGTATATTGTTGCCTGCCTTAGCGCTGCGCATCACTTTTCCTAACTCTATTTCAAAAGAATGCTCTTTTTCAACATCAGGGTCACTTGACAGCCTTGCTGCCTTTTTCCATTCCGCTTCTGCCTTAAGTCTGTTTACAGGGGTATCTTTTGTGATAGACAAGTAGCCATTTTCATTTTTGATAAGATATCCTTCTCTGAAGCAATAGTTTGCTGTTCCTTTTTCCGGGATGCGAAGGTAGTCATCATAGGATGGTTGCAGAGCTATCTCTTCTCCGCCGGTTTTAAGGATCAGCGCAACTTCCATTTTTGGTTTGACCGGCATAGTGATCCTGAAGGCTTCTCCGCAGATCACATATTCCCCGGTAAAGCCCCGGACATCTCTTTTGTCATACGGCTGAAGTTCTGCGGTATACATGGCTCCTTTTTCGTCCTTTGCCGCCAGCGTGTAGTCTTCCGCGATACCCTTTATACCACACATGCCTTCAATGACCAGACTGCTGTCATCAAACTCCAAAACCGTCACCCTGATCACGTTCCTGAGTTTGTAGTTGAATATTCTGGTTTTGCCGTATCTGAGCACTCCATCTTTAAGTTCCGCTTTCTCGGGCAAATCATAGCCATGTTTCAACTCAAAGAAGTACAGCCTTCTATACTGGGTGAACCCCTCGGCCTTGCGTATCACTTTATCATCCACATGAGACAGTACCTCTTGCAGGATCTCAATATGCCGTCTTTTTTCATCTTCTGTGAGAATGGACATCATTGATGGATCGAACTTTCTCCATCTGAGGTCGTACATGATCACGTGCTGAATGAAAGTCGGAACCTCTCCAAATGCCTCAAGCGACTTCCTGCATAGTCCCAAATAGTATTCCTCAGGGACGGTCGTATACCAGGACGCCTTATGAACGGCAGAAGAGGATCCGCTCCCTGCATTTCTATTTCTTCTGTAGTAAAACAATGCTTCAGGCAGTATGCCCAGATATGGTTTGCCAAGCAGCAGACTGTTTACAAATACAGAGTCCTCGCCTGAAGAAATCTTCTCATTGAACCTTGTATCGCCGATCGCAGAAGTCCTGACAGCAACGCTGCCAATAGTAGAGCTTATCATTTCTGGCTCTTTACTGAGATCTGCTATCCTTGCTTTTTCGCCGAATTTATAGTCAAGAGGATGATCTCTGTCTTCATAGTCTCCGAAGAATTTTATACGGCAGCTGCAGACATCAAAATCTTCGGGGTGATCTTCGAAGAAGTCAAATATAAGATCGAATGACTTGCTATCCCAATGATCGTCACCATCAAGAAAGATCGTGTACTTGCCGCTCGCATGTGCTAATCCGGCATTCCTTGCGCTTGAGACTCCTCCGTTCTCCTTCTCTATATAAATAACATTATCAGAATGAGCTTCCGCATATCTTTTGCAGATAGCTCCGCTTCCGTCTGTGCTTCCGTCGTTGACAAGGATATGCTGAATATTATCAAAACCTATCGACTGTGAAACTACGCTTTCGATGGTCTCATCAAGGTATCTTTCGCAATTATAGACCGGTGTTATTACTGATATTTTAAAATCATTTTTTTGCATATCGATCACATGCTCCTGCCTATCGGCTCCTTTTGAAAAAGCTGGTTTTCTTTTCCTCTTTTTCCTGAATTCTGATAAAGAATCTGTTCTTGTCCGGACACGCAACGATCTGCTCACTTATTATTGATAACCGCTCATTGGCATCTGCAGCCTTAGTAAGATCTTTAAATATGCGTGTAACATCCGGGCCATCCGCGGGCTCATGATAAACAAAATCCTGTAAATCGGAGTGCATGGATCGTTCAGTTTTCTTCTTTGTGTAATTATGCACGCTCCTATCCACAAAGAAAACATTGTCCTTTATCATCTTTGCCGGATTGCCTGCATATATCGAGTTCGACTTCACTCTTTTACCAGCCAGCACCGCTGCTGCGGAGATCACACTGCCCGATCCTATTCTGCAACCTTTGAGTATGAGCGCGTTCTGCCCTATCCACACATGATCGCCTATGAGAATACTTTTGCTTATGTTAGTGCGCTCCCCCGTCGCAGCATCATAGATAAGATGCGGGTCAGCTGTCCTAAGCCAGATTCCGAAGGAGAATGCTCCCCCGTCGCCTACTATCAGATTCTGCCTTTCTGATACTATGGCACTGAACACTCCGTTGAAATAGTTGTCCTTTCCAAAGAACGCTGTTGTCTCCCTCCAGAGATCAAGTTTCAGCTTATACTGATGCTTCCTGTTCTCGGACAGATAAAGGAGAGCATTGTCACCGAAAAAGTTAATATTGCTATCTGCAAGATCGACTCCTGGTTCTGCAAACAATATATTGCCGCTGCCCCTAAATTCAATGTTACAATCATCGATTTTCAAGTCATCACCGATTATTGTGTTGTTCTTAGGCTTTAATACATTTGCGCCGTTTTCTATGATCATTTTGCCTCCCGCTCATGTCGGCCGCTAGTCCCCGCAATGTGCCTGCCTGTCATCAAGGTTATAAGTCGATCCGTACTTTTTTGAAATATCGCCGCTATAGCGAAAGTGATGATGATAGACGCGACCAGTGACATGTATTTGTGATCATCTATATACCCCATCTTATCCAGCACCGTCATAGGCAATCGCTGCAGAATATAAATACCGAAAATATGCCTCCCTGTCCATTCAAGGAATCCGTTATATATCGAGACCTTCATTGTCACAAGCAGTATAAGCAACATGAAGGACGCAGCCCATACTGTGTAAGCCGCAATGCCCCACGACCAGCGATGAAAAAAGCTCACCATATATATTCCCGTAACTGCTGTGAAAGTGACCAGATACATTATATCGTTCCTCATCACGAAATTCTCGATGCGAGGGCGCAATTCGGAATACAGACATCCTATTGGCAAAAGCATCATGGTATCATAACAATATGCCGGCCGCCCGATCCTGATTTGTATGTAAACAACAACGGCTGTAAGCAGCATTGTCAGCATGAGGCCCAAGATCCTCCCCTCGTTTTCGTTGTTTTTAAAGATTTTGAGTCCAGCTGTGAATGAAAGAAACATTGTCACATAGAGGATAAGGATCGCGGTTATATACCAGTTTGAATTACCTATTGCAGTCCAAGTGGTGAACGCCAGCAATGTCTGTCCAAGTGGAAACCTTATTCCCAGCAGCGTGTTGACAGCCAAAAAAAACACTACAGCAATGTCAAATTTTAATAGAAGCTGCCAGAATTTACTCAGTATCTTTCTAACATAACCGATACCTCTGTTCTTAATAGCCTCCATCATGCCGTAACCGGAATAGAACATAAAAGTCGCCACCACCAGCTGATTCAGATGCTCCCTTACAGCAAGATATGGCTCATCATAAATGCCGCCAAGGTCCGCATACTGTGCGTAATGGCTGAACAATACAAGCATCACAAATATACCGTTTACGGCTGTTGTACTCTTTTTATCAAGATAATCGTCATTGAATCCTTCCGGTCCGCAGAGTCTTGCTCCGCTGAATATAATAATCAGAAGGATTATCATAAAGAAAACCATCAGAAAGCATCCTTCCCTATGCCAAACATTATTTATGACTTGTAGTTCACGGATTTTTTATAGCCGCACTTTTTGAAGCCTTTGTTTTTAACAAACTTCTTCCAGGCATTGCTTTTCTTTACGTATACCTTGCTGAAGCCTGTTGATTTAAGTGCATATTTGCCAAACGAAGGCGGAGTCTTGTTTTTAAAAGTTAGTGTTTTCTTTCCGCTATACCTTAAAGCGCTTTTGCCTATCTTAGCGGTCTTTGCAGGCAACTTTATATCTGTAAGGTCCGGCTTGTTGTAAAGAGAATAGTCCCCTATTTCTTTCATAGATGACGGAAGCCTTACGCTGCGAAGTAAACATGCAGGGGCTTCTGCGCCGCCCGGCATGCTTCCCCTTGTGGAGTACAGACTATAACCCCCAAGATTTGTGACACCGTTAGCCACATACAGCCGCTTAATATCCGCTCTTACAGCATACCATGGAATATCCGCAACAGTCTCAGAGGTCCAACGTTTCATGCTGCCATTCTTTGTCATATTTCTGGGATTCAGCCCTATATTCAGAAGTCCGTCTCCTTCATGGTATGCATATATGAGATTTTTGCCTGCCTCTCCCTGGCCGCCACAATACCCTATTATTACATTGGCGGCTTTGCTGTCGCTACAGCTCTTAAGTCGCCCTTTTGAGAAACTGTATACTGAATTTCCAATTTTTACCTTGGTTGTTACACCCTTTCCACCTGAAAAGAGATACGCCTCTCCGTTAACAGCGAAAAAACCCGTCTGCTTCTTTCCGTTTATCCTATATCGATATAGACCGCTGCCGTTCACGCTTAGGCCAGTATCGCTGTCTTTCATTATTACGATATTTTTTTCAGTTCCGGCATAGTTTGCCGGATCTTTCTTGCTCACCACAAGCAATGCAGATGCTACACATCTTTCCGGACCATCGCTCGGATTGGATCGTAGCTGCAGGCTGTCTTCGTCGGCCCTTTTTGTCATGAAGCTCGCACTTCCGCCGCCGTCAAGATTGAGCGCTTTCTTGCAGCCCTGCGCCTTCATGATTTCCGCCAGTTCCTGCATCGTAACTCCTGCTGACGCGGGCTCTCTTCCATCCACATTCACTATCACTACGGTACCATCACTGCAAATACCAATGGCCTCTCTCGGATTTCTAAGCCCATCTGATTTAAATGCGGGCTTGCCGTTCCATAATAGAATATCTCTGCCCCCTACTGCTTCTGCGGTATCAGTCAACTGTCCTCCGGCTTTTCTTATAACAACATTGCCATTTTTGAGGACTGCAAAAAAAGGCTTTTTATTGCTTTTTCGGATAATGCTGCCTTCGATCACAAGAGACCCTTCGGGCTTACCGCTATCTACATAGTAGAAATCTCCGTTTGATGCTGCTATGACTTCACCCTCAGTGTCCGCAGCAAGCTCATAATCTGCAGCCTGGGCTCTTACTGTTTCAAATGTCCAGTCATTTCTATCCCAGTTCTTGGCAATCTCCTTGCGCATGGAAGCAGTATTGCCATCCGCATAATAGCCTCCATATGAAGCTTTAAAGCATACATCCGCTTCAGGTGATATCCTGAGAATATGAGTTCTGACGTTGTAGCCACCATCGACAGTCACATATACCATAGACTCTGTGACGCCGTTTTTCACCACATAGTCATCACGTGATGTCTCGCCGGCTGCAAAGCAGTCGGTTCCCATGGAAAGAAAAATAAATATAGCAGCTATCAATGCACAAAGCAGTCCGCTTATCCTTTTCATCTTTCTCCCGTCTCTCCCCCTTGAGCAAATAGAGGCGCGGCGGATACCGCAGCACCTCTATCTAGATTACAATTTACCGATTATTCTCGGAATCAATATTTTACCTTTCCGGTGAAGCCCATATTCTTCTTTGACTTCTTGCTACCAAGAAGAGTTTTCCACTTCTTGGTCTTAGGCGCCTTGATCACTGACTTATTGCTGCCGCCCTTGAATACATTCTTTCCGAATTTTGGAGGCTTTGATCCTTTGAACACATATTTGACCTTGCCGTTGTAGGCGAAAGCCTGGCCCTTTATCGAAGTCACTTTCTTTGGGATAGTAAACTTCGAAAGTTTCGGATTATAGTAGAAAGCACACTTGCCTATAGTGGTGAGCGAATCCGGCAGGGATACGCTCTTGAGAGGCGAGATTATCTTTTTAGCATCCTCGTTAAATGGATTCTTTGATATGTACATGAAGTAGTTGCCAAGATTCTTTACCCCATCGCCCACATCGATGGTCTTCACAAATCTTACGACGGCAAGCCAAGGCAGATACCTTACATTAGACCAGTTCTTCATCTTGCCCGAATTCTTTTTTACAAGAGGGTTAAGGCCGATGCTGAGTTTCTTGTCCCCGTAGTTGTATGCAAAGAGCATATTCTGTCCATTAGATGATGCGCCGCAATATCCTATGGCAACGCGCCCTGCCTTAGCGTCAGATGTTCTTATAAGCTTTCCCTTTTTGTAATAGTATTTGGTCTTGCCGATCTTTACGGTCTTTGTGAGCCCTTTGCCGTTTTTATCGAAAAGATACTGCGTATCATTGACTATCCTGAATCCGGATATTTTCTTACCGTTTGCCTTGTAGTAATAATAACCATTCTTTAGCGATTGTGTAAGACTGGTATTGCTCTTCACCATGCTTTTGGCGGCTCCGATGTCATTGCTGGCGCTGTTGGATCTCTTAACGACCAGAAGTGCAGATGATATGGTCCTTGCCACGCCGTCATTAGGCACGTTTCTCTGTACGGCCTTCCCTCCTCTGTTTGTCACAAACTGAGCGCTGCCACCGCAGTCAAGCAGGATGGCATCCGTGCAGCCCTGACTCAGCATGATCGCTCCTGTATCATACATCGTAGTGCCTGCAGATGTTGGCTCTCTGCCGTCGATGCAGGCAATAACAGCGTCTCCGGCAGCCGTTACTCCTATAGATACCGTAGTATCTCCATCACCGCCGCTTCCTACTACGCTGCCACCGCGCACCAGCCAGCATAGTCCGCCTACTGCCTCAGAAATGCCGGTTGATGATGCTGATCCATCAAACATCGCGTATGATCCGTCGTTCATAACGGCAAAGAAAGGCTCGTCTGTCGTTGGATTGACGATATTGCCCTCAGCTATCAACCTGCCGCGGGTCTTTCCGTTCTCATCCTTGTTATAGAAATCTCCATTGATGCCGGCAATGGTTTTTCCTTCCTTCTCTGATGAAGCGTTATAGGCGGTCATCATATCTTTTACATTTGCAAAGCCCCAGCTTCCAATAGTTTTCTTCCTTGAAGCCTTAGTGCTCCCCGGGCTGTAATATGATGCAGTAGCAGCTTTGAGCGTGACGTCTGCACCCTTGCTTATTCTGAGAATGTGTACCCTCACATTATCATTTTTTGAGTCAGTAACATATACTGTAGACTCCCACACTCCATTAGACAGCTTTTGTTCTTTTTCACGGCCTGTCTCACCAATCGCATCCACGTTAAGTGTAAACATCATTACCAGAATGAATGCAGCCACCGCGGTCAAGAATGTCCTTGTCGTTTTACTTGAAGTCATATAATACCCTTCCTTGTATTCGCTATTATCTTATTTCACTTGTCATTGTATGATATCATAGTAAACGCAGAACAGACAAGTTAACGTCACAGCAAAGGACTTAAGCCAATCATGAGAAAATCCATAACTATCAGCATACTGGAGATCAAGAACGGGAAACTGTACTTAGCCGGTAGATTATTCAATCTGCTTAGCGACGAGCTTATACAAATCGAGGATGAAAAGGGAAACGTAACAAAACTCGATCCATGCAGAGCCCCTGCGCTGGATACTGCGGCGGATGAAAAAAGAAAAGCCCGTGAAGGTTATTTTTACGAATGCTTTCTTTCGTTGCATGCAGGCGCTGTCTATAGATTCATTTGCAGCCGCAAAGGTGAACACTCCGTTCTTCCAATCAGATTCGGCAAGTTCTCAAGACTGTCAAAAATTGACGGGTCATTTTTTATTTATGATAAGCTTGCGATCTGTTCATCAGACAATGAAATTAGAGTCGTGAAAGCGGACTTCTTTACTCACAGAAAGCTGTCCCGTCGTTTTGACACGAGCTTATCGGATGAAGCCCCCGATAGAGTAATGGAGCTGCGTCGTGAAGCATTATCTCTCAAAAAAAGCAACAAACCTATCTGGCTTCTTTCTGATCGCTCAGACTCAGCCGGGGATAACGGTGAAGCATTCTTCGAATATCTAATGAAAGATCCCGATCGCACAGGTGCAAGGGATAAATATGACATTCGCTTCGTTATTAGCAGCAACAGCCCGGATCATGCTCGCATGCAGGCAATTGGGTCGGTCGTCGATGCAGGTTCTTACACGCATAAAGTTTTATACACAGCCGCTTCAATGATAATTTCTTCGTCTGCGGATGAATGGATGAGGAATCCTCTTGGCAAAGACAGGAAATACTTACGAGACTTGCTTGATAGCCGATATATATTCCTTCAGCATGGAGTGATCAAAGATGATCTGTCATCCTGGCTGCATAAAGTCAATAAAAATCTGGATATTTTTATCACATCTTCTCCCGCAGAGTGGCGATCCATCTGTGACGGCAACTATGGATATGACGAAAGCACAGTGAAGTTGACCGGTCTTGCCCGCTATGACAAGCTTGTCGATTCAGCAGAAAAGACGATTGCCATCCTACCTACCTGGCGCAAATACGCTGCACCTGATATCATCGATGGATCCTCAGAACGCCCTTATTCTGAAAGTTTTAAGGAAAGTGAATACTTCAGATTCTATAACGAACTCATAAACGATAAGGACCTTTTAGAAGCGATGAAAAGCCGTGGATATAAAGGCATGTTGTACATGCATCCTAATCATATGAAACAGAGCGTGGACTTTGAAGGCAACGATACTATCAGCGTCTGGCAGGGAATCGTACCGTTCAGTCGTGTCTTTACAGAAAGTTCCCTTTTGGTAACGGATTTCTCAAGTGTCGCAATAGATTTTGCTTATCTTGGCAAGCCTGTGGTCTACACTCAATTTGATAAAGAGAAATTCTTCAGCACCCACAGCTATATCGAGGGGTATTATGACTATGAAAAAGACGGCTTTGGACCGGTGTGTTACGATCGAGCCTCCGCCGTTGAAAGCATGATCAAATTAATCGAAAGCGACTGCGCTGAGCCGGATATCTTCAAAGAAAGAGTCGAAGGATTTTTTGCATACCACGATACACACAACTGTCGCAGGATATATGAAGAAGTGTCAAAACTATGAATCTTGATCCTCTTCCCGGCTGCACATCAGAGGCGCAGCGGAGAGGAAGAAGAGGCATGGAATATATCTGGTGAACGGGAGCGTCGCGATCTCTATCATTGCATAAAGGGCGTATGCCGCCACAGTCATAACAACCCACATGTCACAGGCATCAAAGGTCTTCTTTCTAAACGCCATTGAGGCAGCTCTGATAAGAATTGCGATATAAAACACACAGTAAAGCAGGCCTGCAGGTATTCCGAATCTGAAAGCATAGTCGAGCATGTTGTTATGAGCCCTGCTTTCGCGCATCATTGCAAAATCGCCATCTTCACTTATTGCCTCATAATCATTGCCTAGGAAATTAAGTCTCTCTAAGTACATCTGCCAGATAACGAGCCTTCCCGAACTAAAAGAATTAAGGTCCGTATCTACAGAAAATCTGTTCTTTATCGCATCTAAATCTTCTTCATCTTGTTCTTTTAATCCATCCTCTGCATAGGCTATCTGCACTATAGTCCCAATACTTTTTGAAACGTTATTATCAATCTGTTTTTCCAGATATACAATTTGCTGCATTTTTAGTGAACCTATAGCAGAAAGAGCCACAACAAGCACAAACAGCACAAACATAATGAGGTCTTTGCTGAGGGACCGAGAATAGCGACTTTCGACACTTCTAGCTTTCTTTATCCATCTGATCATGTAAATAACAAAAACGGCTGCACATCCCAAAGAAGCGAGCATAGCAGTTCTTGAAATAGCTGCCATTGTCATGGATATACCTATTCCAATGCATACTGCTATCAGAGTAGTCAATGCCAAGTTAGTATGTCTTCTGACCATGATATACAAACCTGACATCACCATCACAAGTCCTATCATGCCATAATAATTCGGATTCTCTGCAACTCCAGCTATTCGCCCGAAAAACACACGCTCGTTTTCTCCATGAGCTAGAAAGAGTCCTGCGATGTAGCAGGCGACTCCAGACAATAGAATGGCACAAGTGAGCAGATCAATAAAATGTACATATTTAGAGGTTTTTAATACTGCTGTGTATAGTACAGGAAATACTATCAGTATATCGAAGGCATAAATTAAATAGCCTTGGCCGACAGGGTGGAGAGCTCTGATCACAATCATCAACAAAGCAAAGAGTTCTATAGAGAGTATGATGAGTTTATTCCATTTGGCAGGTCTGATTTCCCCATCAGCATACATGACTGTTATCACCAGAGTTACCAGACTTAAAACTATCATTCGACGTGTGTCATAAATCGACTGGGGATCAAATGAAAAAATGGCCCCTACAATCATACAACATACTAAAACTATTAGGGACCTGGCTTTGGTCCCCATTTGTGATGTTGCTCCGCTCATTTTATTCAGCATCCAAAGGTTTATTTTTTCAAATAACATTATTCAATCAGAATGCGGAGTATATAAATTGAGTGTAAGTGTTCCCAATTACACATGTGATGCTATCCTCAAGCAATAACAGAAATGCCTTTTCAGTAAGCTCATACATGTCTCTCTCGTCTAGCGGTTGCCGTACATTTTTTCGTAATACTGCTGGTATTCGCCGCTTATTATGTTCTGCCACCAATCCTCGTTGTCGAGATACCACTGTATCGTCTTGCGTATGCCGTCCTCGAACTTTGTCTCAGGCAGCCAGCCGAGCTCGCTGTGGATCTTCGCAGGGTCGATGGCATAGCGCTGGTCGTGTCCCTTTCGATCTGTAACGAAGGTGATGAGGCTCTCAGGCTTGCCGAGCTGCTTT
>CADBXM010000006.1 GCA_902798745.1 uncultured Eubacteriales bacterium | reverse complement strand
AACAAAAGAGGAACCGTGGGGCACACGGGGATAGCTCGTTGATACTCAAGTCGTTAGGCTTGTTGAGCGAGAAGCCCCCACTTCTATAAGTGGTGGGAGTATGTCACTAAGAAAGAATAATGGAAAAACTAGATTCAAAAGGACTTACGGAGAAAGAATTTCTCAAACAATATGATCCGGATAAATATCCAAAACCTTCACTGACCGCAGATATTCTGGTATTCAGGGAAAAGCAGGGATCAACCGAACCGGATATTCTCCTTATAAAAAGGAAGGGACATCCGTTCATTGATCATTGGGCACTTCCCGGAGGCTTTGCAGAACGCGGAGAAACGATCGAGCATACTGCGGCAAGGGAGCTTGAAGAAGAGACAGGTGTCAGCAATATGCAAATGGAACTTGTAGGTGTTTACAGTAAGCCGGGGCGAGATCCCAGAGGCTGGACTGTATCAGCAGCATATATGGCTGTAGTCAGCGATGACCAGATAGAACCCGTAGCGGGGGATGATGCGGGAGAAGTTTGCTGGGCGAAGGTGTCTATTGTACATGGGACTGCTCATGTCAGCATCAACGATATTTGTATAAATCAGGAATTGGCCTTCGATCATTATGAGATGATTTCAGACGCAATCGCAAAGTATTCTGAGCGATTCTGACTTATGTGAATACCGGTTCCTACAATGAAGAGTATAAATAAAAACAAAAAAGAACAATAGACCCATTGCTTTTGGACTGTGCAAATGATAGGCTCTCATCAACCTGATATTGCAATGCGATATCAGGTACTTTTATTGCAGGGGGAACTGCTTTATGAAGATCATTCTTGCATCAGCATCGCCGAGAAGGCGAGAGATATTGGAGAAGCATGGTATCGAGCCTGTTGTTATGCCGACGGCTGCTGACGAGACTCTTCCGGAAAACGTAGATATGACAGTAGCGGTAAAGACTCTTGCTGAGCGCAAGGCCCGCGCTTGCTACGAATGTATAAAGCGGGATCCGGGACTTTCGGATAAGTACGAGGGCTATGTGATCATCGGTTCCGACACAATCGTTTGGAAAGACGAGATAATGGGAAAGCCTGTGGATGCAGAAGACGCGTATCGCATGCTCGATTCCATCAGAGGCACATCACATTATGTCGTAACGGGAGTATGCCTAATCGATTTGAATAGCGGTGACTTTGCTGTGATCCATGACATTACCGAGGTGTGGTGTAAAGACTATACTGATGAAGATATTTATGACTACATCTCTCGTGAGGAACCTTATGATAAGGCCGGCTCCTATGCTATACAGGGCTATTTTGGCCGTTATATAGACCACATAAACGGCGACTATGAGAATGTTGTGGGCCTTCCTTATTACAGGATAGATGAAACACTTAAGAAATACATGTTTTAGTGTTGACATGAGCGTGACTCGTGCATATAATACATAAGGTCAAAGCAGAAGTTATCCGCTTCTCGCCTTACAGACTAACGTTGGTAGGGCCACATACTATGAAACATCAGCCATTAGGCGTGTTATAGTCGCGGATGCTTTTGCAGCCGCGATTTTTTATGAAATAGCGGAAATCTGATCGGTTATTTGGGGACGTTAATTCAAGAAACGGAGGGCAGAAAGATTAGCGCCAGAGATAACAGAAAGCAGCAGCAGACCCAGATCAATGAGAATATCAGGGCAAGGGAAGTCCGTCTTATTGACGAAGAAGGCGAAATGAGAGGCATCGTCAGCATCGACGAAGCGCTTGCCATGGCAGAGGAGGCCGATCTCGACCTTGTCAACATTTCTCCTAACGCCGATCCACCGGTCTGCAAGATACTCGATTATGGAAAGTATCGTTACGAGCAGCAGAAGAAAGAAAAGAATGCCAAAAAGAATCAGCACGTGACTGAGATCAAGGAGATCCGCCTTTCGGCATCGATAGAGGATCATGACATCGAGGTCAAGTCCAAAGCAGCGATGAGATTCCTGCAGGATGGCGACAAGGTCAAAGTATCATTGCGTTTTCGCGGTAGAGAGATGGGATACACTCAGCTCGGCTATGACGCGATGGAAAAGTTTGCCGGTCTGGTTTCCGAGTATGGCGAGATAGAAAAGGCTCCTAAGATGGAGGGACGCAGAATGCATATGTTCCTCGCACCTAAGAAGGATAAAAAATAGATAATAACTGGGGAGGTTAAATACAATATGGCTAAGAACAAGATGAAGTCACACAGAGGCGCTATGAAGCGTCTGCACGTTACAGGCTCCGGAAAGGTCAAGAGAAACAAAGCTTATAAGAGCCACATCCTGACCAAGAAGACAGCAAAGAGAAAGAGAGGCCTTCGCAAGGCTACTACTCTTACAAGTGCAGATCTGAAGCGTATGCTGAGATCAATGGCTAAGTAATTCGGGGAGGTGTAACAAATGGCAAGAGTTAAGAAGGGCATGAATGCTCATAAGAGACATAAGAAGGTACTGAAGCAGGCTAAGGGTTTCTACGGCAGACGTAAGAACACTTTCAGAGCAGCTAACCCGGCAGTTATGAGATCCCTGAGATCTGCATACATCGGCCGCAAGAACAAGAAGAGAGAATACAGAAGACTCTGGATCGCTCGTATCAACGCAGCTGCAAGAGCTAACGGCATCAGCTACAGCAAGTTCATGGACGGACTCAAGAAGAGCGGCATCGAGATCAACAGAAAGATGCTCTCCGAGATGGCTATCTATGACGCAGCCGGTTTTGCTCAGCTTTGCGAGACAGCTAAGAAGGCTAACTAACAGATGGATTATTTCATCAGTCATATCGGGATAATATTCATTGCGGCAGTCTTTGTGGCTGTTGCGGCGGTAGTATGGTGGCTTCTTACCGAGAGAAATGCCAGACTTATAAGGCAGAGGGCAGAAGCTAAACGCAAAGCTGCAGAAGCAGCGAAACCTGTTAACACCGACCCGGATAATAATGACAGATAAAAAAGAAAAAAGAAAAGCTCCGACCTCGTGGTTGGAGCTTTTCATTTGCGAAAATATCTAACTAAGAAAGAACAATCAAAAGAAAAAGGTTAATATCGATATCTCTATCGACACCTGAATTTTAACATGTTATTGTGATGTATTTATCATTCGATTGTGAAGGAATTTTCACAATGCTCAAGATATGTTAAGGATAGGGGGTGTTTCCTTGAAGACCACTATATCTTGTGATACCATCGGCTTGTAATCATATGGAATTGCCGGCCTTAAGGTGTGAAGCCTTTGCCGGAAATGGAGGAAAGCTGAAATGAAATGTCCTTATTGCAATTATGAAGATACCAAAGTCGTCGATTCGAGACCGGTCGAGGATGGACTCGCCACTAGAAGAAGACGTGAGTGCATCAAGTGCGGCAAGAGGTTCACGACATTTGAAAAGATCGAGAATTCCCTGCTTGTCGTTGTCAAAAAGGACGGGACGAGAGAGAGCTTTGACAAGAACAAGATCATAAACGGCATCATGAAGGCTTGCCAAAAGACAAAGGTCACCTATGAGGATGTTCAAAGGATAGCAGACAATATTGAACGCGGTCTCTCCAATACTATGGAAAAAGAGATACAGTCGACCAATATAGGACTTCTGATCATGGAAGAACTGAAAGCCATAGACCAGGTAGCTTATGTAAGGTTTGCTTCCGTTTACCGTGAGTTCCAGACTATCGATACATTTATCGATGAGATCAATAAGCTGAACAAACACAAAGAGAAAGAGAAAAAATAGAAAGGTATTAGATATGCTTAGAGTTGCTATCGACGGCCCGGGCGGAACAGGAAAGAGTACTATAGCCAAGGCAGTAGCCGAGAGATTCGGGATCGAATATATAGATACAGGAGCGATGTATCGTTCAATAGCTCTGAAATCCGTCAGAGAAGGAGTTTCGGCTTCAGACGAGTCCGCAGTGAAGGAGATGCTTGCTTCTACAGATATCGATTTTAAGGAAGGAAAAGTGTGGCTTGACGGAGAAGATGTAGGCGGTCTTATCAGGACAAATGAGATCTCCATGGCTGCATCGAATATCTCCAAACTTCCATGCGTAAGAGCCAAGGTGGATGAGTTGTCAAAATATCTCGCTTCCACAAGGGACGTCGTAATGGAAGGAAGAGATATCGGAACAGCGGTCATACCCGACGCGGAAGTAAAGATCTTCATGACGGCTGATCCGTTAGTCAGAGCGAAAAGGCGCTACGACCAGTTGATAGAACAGGGCAAAGAAGCTGATCTTGATAAGATCGCAGAAGAGATCAAAGAAAGAGACTATCAAGACAGTCACAGAGAACTGAATCCTCTCAAACAGGCTGAAGATGCTGTGTTCCTAGACACTACAAACATGACTATTGAGGAAAACATCGATGCTGTGGCAAATATCATAAACTCAGCTCGTTGATCATCTTCCGAAAAACAACACGTAATTATCGGGCCGCGTCTATTGTGGACGCGGCTTTTATAATGATATCATTACGCTGTGTGCTCCGGAGAGGAGAAATAATGCATATCAAGAACATGCCTGAGAGTGAAAGGCCTCAGGAAAAGCTTATTTACAGCGGAGCTTCGTGTCTCAGCAATTCAGAGCTGCTAGCGCTGATCATAAGAACAGGTACAGGTAAGAAATCGGCAATAGGGCTTGCCGAAGATGTCATCTCATACGCTGCAGAGAACATCGGAGACCTGGGCATGGCTGAAGTTAGAGAACTGACCGAGATAGACGGTATCGGCGAAGCAAAGGCCTGCTCGATCGTCGCTTCACTCGAGCTTTCAAAGCGGCTTATATCCGGAAGACGATCCGCCGTGAAGGAACGTGTCAGAGACCCCGGACAGGTGGTCGAACTTTTCGAGGAAGAGATGACGGGCGAGAAGAGGGAATTCTTCATGGCTATATGCCTTGATTCAAAGCTTCAAATCGAGTCGAAGTCGGTGATATCGATAGGAAATCTCGACAGCGCTCCGGTACATCCGCGAGAAGTATTTGCACCTGCGATCAAAAGAGGCGCTGCCGCGTTGATAGTGGCTCACAACCATCCAAGTGGCGATCCGACGCCGAGTACGCAGGATATCGATGTCACCAAAAGGCTTATTAAAGCATCAGAGATAATCGGCATAAAACTGCTTGACCACGTGATCATCGGCAACGGCTGTTTCATAAGCATGAAAACTGAAGGATACTTTACAGATTAAAGGAAAGACATATGGAAAGAACAGTAACTGTACATGATTTTATTGACGCTCTGGAGAAAGCTGGACTGCTTGTAGCAATAAACGGCGAGCCTTCACTATCTGATTTGATGGAGTCGTATACCGATCCTCTGCTGGATGAGAAAGTAAAGACTGTGGTCAGTGGTGTAACATTCAACTCCAGAGAAGCAAAAGAAGGATCTTTGTTTGTAGTTAAGGGTGCTCATTTTAGGGAGCAATATCTTGCCGATGCGCTCGACAAAGGAGCAGCATGCTTTGTGAGGGAAGTTACGGATGGATCATATAAACCGTCGTCCGGATTTGGCATATACGTCAGAGACATCAGAAAAGCGATGCCTGTGATAGCAGAGACATTCTATGGCAAGTTGTCGGATGATCTAACGATGATAGGTATTACAGGCACAAAGGGCAAGTCTACCACAGCTTACTTCATGAGATATATAATCGATGAATACATGGCTGCGACAGGCGGACATAGGAGCGCTGTTTGCTCGGGCATCGACAATTATGACGGTGTGATCGAAGAGGAATCCCACCTTACGACACCTGAGATAATGGAACTTTACCAACATATGTATAATGCCTTGAGCAGCGGGATAGGATACATGACAATGGAAGTATCCAGTCAGGCGCTCAAGTATGACAGAGTGACGGGCATAGAATTCGGCGCAGGCGCATTTCTGAACATCGGAAGCGATCACATAAGCGCGATAGAACATCCTGATTTCAATGATTATCTGGAAGCAAAACTCAGACTGTTCGGACACTGCCGCAAGGCATGTTATAACCTTGACTGTGAGGAGCAGGAGAGAATCAAGGCGGCTTCTGCGGATTGTCCGTATGTGATCACATTCAGCCAGAAGAATAATAATGCAAATGTTTTTGGATTTGATGTCAGGTCTAAAGAGGGCAAAGTAACTTTCAGAGTCAGAGGAAGATCGATAGATGGCTATCCTGACTTCGATGAAGAGTTTACGCTCGGTACTTTCGGAACTATCAATGTTGAGAACGCGCTGGCAGCCATATCTCTTTCTGCGCTACTTGGTATTCCTATGGAATATGTACAGAGCGGTCTAGCGAAAGCAAATTCGCCAGGACGCATGGAAGTGTTCTATAGTGAAGATGGCAAGCGCATTGCAATAGTTGACTATGCTCACAATAAACTCAGTTACGAGAAGTTCTTTGAGACCATCAAGGATGAGTTCCCGGGTAAAAAGATGCTGATCGTATTCGGCTGTCCGGGAGGAAAGGCTTTTGCGCGAAGGGAAGAACTGGGCACGATCGCCGGAAAGAACTGCACTTATTCCATAATAACCGAAGAAGACTATGGCGAAGAGGACGTCAACAAAATATGCCAAGAGATTGCGGGCTTTGTTGAGGCTGCCGGCGGAAAATGGGAAATCATCACTAATAGGGTCGATGCTATAAAGAAAGCAATTACTATGATGGATGATGATACCATATTGTTCTTGCCGGGTAAGGGGCGTGAGACTCGTGAAAAACGCGGGATACAGTATATCGATACACCATCGGACGCTGATGTTGTGATCGAATTCATGAAATAAAAGAGGCTGAAAGGAGCGGGGATTGGCCCCGTTCCTTTTTCGTTGACTTGATTTCACGGTTTATGTATAATATCTGCGTATGTTTATGTCATCTCTAACCGCATATGTTGTGTTGGGAAGCTTATAGAAACCCTACATAGCGTAATTCGGAGATAATGTATATATTACAAATTAAATAATTGATAAGGAGGTGCTTATGTCACCGGTTGTTACTGTTGTGATCAGCATTGTAGTCCTTATCGTCGGTATGGCAATCGGATATTTGCTGCGTAAGAACGTAGGAGAGAAGACTATCGGAAGCGCGGAGCAGCAGGCTCAGAATATGATCCTGGATGCTCAGAATACTGTCGAGAACCTCAAGAAAGAGAAAGTACTTGAGGCAAAAGAGGAAATACACAGGCTGAGAGATGAAAACGAAGCTGAACTGAAGGCCAGAAGGACGGAAGTATCAAAAGCTGAAAGAAGGATACTGCAAAAGGAAGAAAACATCGACCGCAAACTGGAAAACCTCGAGAAGAGAGAACACGGACTCCAGAAGAGAGAACAGTCGATGGAAGAAAAGCACAGAGAGATCGATTCCTACATCCAAAAACAGGTAGAGGAACTCGAGAGGATCTCCGGATATACCAAAGAGGAAGCCAAGCATTTGCTGCTTCAGGAACTCGAGACTGATATCCGCAAAGAGGCCTCTGAGATGATAGTGGCTATTGAGAATGAAGCCAAAGAGGAAGGTGATAAAAAGGCCAGAGAGATCATCACTACCGCAATCCAAAGATATGCGGCTGACCAGGTCACAGAGACTACAGTATCTGTAGTAAACCTTCCTAATGATGACATGAAAGGTCGAATCATTGGCCGAGAAGGACGTAATATCAGAGCTATCGAGACTCTGACAGGTGTTGATCTTATCATCGATGATACACCTGAAGCAGTCATACTATCGGGTTTCGATCCTGTAAGACGTGAGATCGCGAGGATCGCTCTTGAAAAACTCATTGTCGATGGACGTATCCATCCTGCCAGGATAGAGGAGATGGTCCAGAAGGCTACAAAGGAAGTCAACACCATCATCAAGGACGAAGGAGAAAGAGCCTGCTTCGAGACAGGCGTACATAATCTCCATCCTGAGCTCGTAAAGTTGCTCGGAAGGCTCAAATACAGAACATCATACGGACAGAACGTCCTGCAGCACTCTATCGAAGTTGCTACACTAGCAGGTATGATGGCGGAAGAGCTTGGACTCGATCCTAAACTCGCCAGAAGAGGCGGTCTTCTTCATGATATCGGCAAGTCCATAGACCATGAGGTCGAGGGCACTCACGTAGAGATCGGCGTCAATATCTGTAAGAAGTATAAAGAATCGTGGAAGGTGATAAATGCTGTAGAGGCTCATCATGGCGATGTTGAGGCTACTACACTTGAGTCAATGCTCGTAGCTGCAGCAGATGCGCTTTCGGCAGCAAGACCGGGAGCCAGACGCGAGACTCTTGAGTCATATATCAAGAGACTTGAAAACCTTGAGAAGATAGCCAATACCACCAAGGGTGTTGAGAAATCATACGCCATCCAGGCAGGCCGCGAGATCCGCGTCGCGGTCAAGCCAAATCAGGTCAAGGACGAAGAGGTACCTATGCTCGCCAGAGAGATCGCTCAGAAGATCGAGCAGGAACTCGAATATCCGGGTCAGATAAAGGTAAATGTCGTGAGGGAGACCCGCGCGACAGACTACGCCAAATAGGATCTGTGAACAAAAACGTAAATACAACAGCTTTTTATAAAGGCTCCTCGTTTTGAGGAGCCTTCCAACTGAAAACGATGATTTATCTGGACAACAGCGCTACTACAAGACAATACGATGAAGTGACCGAGCTCATGTACAAGGTTGCGAAGGACAACTTCGGAAATCCTTCTTCTCTTCATACGCTTGGATTTGAAGCCGGCAATCTGCTGTATGATGCGCGCAGACAGGTCGAAGACCTGCTGCCGCCGGCAGGGCATGTCGTATTCACATCCGGCGGCACCGAGAGCGACAACATGGCCTTGCTCTCGTCTGCGCGCAAGATGCGTCGCCGGGGCAATAAGATCATTACGACAAAGGTAGAACACCCTGCGGTTCTTGAGACTTGCAAAAGACTGAAAGAACAAGGCTTTGAAGTAGTATTCTTGGATGTAGATGTAGACGGATATGTCGAAGAACAAGCTGTAAAAGCTGCTCTTGACGAGAATACTATTATCGTTTCTGTGATGACTGTTAACAATGAAGTCGGTACTATAATGCCGGTAGCCCATATCGGGCGTGTTATTAGGGATTTCAACCGTCAGCATGGTACTGAGATCATATTCCATACTGACGCTGTTCAGGCTTTTGGAAAGCTATCTATGGATGATGTAGAAGCGGATCTCATCTCTGCGAGTGGACATAAATTCCATGGCCCTAAAGGGACCGGCTTTTTATATATCAAAAAAAGGCATCAGATCCCGCCTTTTATTACCGGTGGTGGACAGGAAGGCGGATTCAGGTCATCTACTGAGAATACTCCAGGTATAGCAGGTCTCGGTTTGGCTGCAGTTATGTCCTGTGATAATCAGACTCTTAAAATAAGTGAGATGGGAGTGGTCAACAACTATCTTCTGAATGGTCTAAAGACCGAGATACAGGACATCATTGTGAATGGTCCGGAAGAACTCGGATACAATATGCTGGAACAAGGCAAGCGCTGCCCAAGTGTTCTCAATATCAGTTTTGAAGGTACAAGAGGAGAAGTGTTGCTTCACACACTTGAGCAGGACGGCATATATGTTTCGACCGGTTCAGCCTGCTCTTCGCATAAGACCGGCGACAGCCATGTCCTCTGTGCGATGTCCATGACACACAAAGAAATAGAAGGAGCGCTCAGATTCAGCTTCTCGGAGTTCAATACCGTTGAAGAAATGGATTACGTCATCGATCGAGTGAAAACCGCTGTTGAGCGTTTTCGCAGGTTGGGAAGTTTCCGCTAAACATATATTAATTAAGGAGAACTTGTGGATAAGAATTTATATATAGTACGTTGCGGTGAGGTAGCCCTAAAAGGGATGAACCGCCCATACTTCGAAAGGATATTGCTTGAAAGGCTTAAGAAGGCTCTTTCTTGTTATGAGGAGACAGAGGCGCAGTGGATAGACGGTCTTATGATAGTCCGTGTTGACGCTTCGATCCCTGAAGACGAAGTCATTGAGAGGTGTGTAAGAGTATTTGGCGTTGCGTCTGTGAGCGCTGCAGTGGAAGCACCAAAGGATATCAACGAAATAGGAAGGCTCGCAGGCGAATACATGCTGAAAGCCATAGAAGAGGACGATATCAAGACATTTAAAGTTAAAGGTAAGAGGGCGGACAAATCGTTCGCCATCGAATCGCCGGAGATAGCACGCCAGGTCGGAGGAATGGTGCTTAAGGCTTGTAAAGTGCTGAATGTGGACGTGCACCGACCTGACTGCATACTCACAGTAGATGTAAGAAGGGAAGCTGCCTATATATTCCGCGATAAGGTAAAAGGGTTTGGCGGACTTCCTCTTGGCACTAATGGCAAAGGACTGATTCTTATGAGTGGCGGCATCGACAGCCCTGTCGCGGCTTTTATGATGGCAAAGCGCGGCATGAGTATAGAAGCTGTCCACTTCCACTCATATCCATATACAAGCCCGAGAGCTCAGAAAAAGGTCGAAGAGTTGGTCGGCGTTCTTGCAGGTTATATGGGCACAGTGAAGATGCATGTTATCAATCTTCTGCCGATCCAGGAAGAGATCGTAAAGAACTGTCCTGAAGATGAGACTACTCTGCATGTTCGTCGATTCATGATGAGGATAGCTGAAGAGATAGCGAAGAAATACGGATGCATGATGCTTATCACAGGAGAAGACTTAGGACAGGTCGCAAGCCAGACTGCGGAAGCCCTTGTCGTAACTGACAGTGTGGTGAGTATGCCGGTAATGAGACCTCTTATAGCAATGGATAAGGTCGATATTATAGACAAGGCTCGTGAGATTGGCACTTACGATATCTCCATACAGCCTTATGAAGACTGCTGCACTGTGTTCCTGCCTAAACATCCGGTCACGAAGCCAAAAATTGCAAGGATCGAAAAATCAGAGTCGAAGCTCGATGTTGATGCTCTTGTAGAGGCGGCGGTCGCTTCTGAGGAAATAGTTGAGATAAGACCTTAAGATATACAGAAGGTAGATCATAGAAATGGCATTTAAAAGCACCGGAGTTCATACTCCGGTGCTTTTACGAATCAACAGAATACTACTCTGCTTCGACTATCACGTCAACTTCATACTCCCTATCTCCATAGAACATCGTTAAATAAAGAGTCGTCTCTCCTGTACCTGACATCGGGAAAATGTAAAGACGCCCGTTATCCTCGACCCAATAATCTATTTCGATATCGGGATCATAGAATTCAATTTCGCTTATCAGCGGTAACCCCGGCCCGATGTTCCCGACAAACGCATAGTCGTTTTCTCCGAGTATGATCTTCTTTTTGAGACTGGCTTTGGAAGCGAATTTTGTATAACCTTTGACCTTGTATTTTACTTTTATTATCCTGTTGGTATTGTTCTTAATTGTGAAGTAGTATTTGCCCTTAGAGAATCCGGGTTTTGATAAAGGCTCACAATAACAATATCCCCAATCATCATAAGATTCATCTTTTCTGCCTATGTCTTTCAAAGAATCTTTGAAAGAAGTCAGTTTTTTGCCCTTGGAATTATACAATGTTACTTTGAAATTTCCGCTTTTTATTGTCTTGGCCTTTTTCTTGTCTTTTGGAGAGATCCATATCTCTGTAGGTATCTGAAGGCACATCTTTTTTTTCAGCTTGAATGCGGGAGTTTTATATGTTTTGCCGGGCTTGATCGTAACAGTCTTTGTCTTGATCAGTGTCTTTGCTCCTGTAGAGAATGCATCGGCATCTATACTTCCGAATGGAAGAATGCTTAACGTCATCATCAGGACCATCAGAAAACTAAACACTTTTCTCTTCATAGTCAGCAACCTCCTTACTGCATCAATATAAAAATAGTATATCATATCGTTTCTTCGTGTGATATGTTACATAACGGGCTCTGAAGTAGTTATTTTCTTGACTTTAAACAAGCACGGTGTTAGCATTGCTTGGTAAAACAATGACGAGGACAGTAAGTTCACAAGGGGGCTTGCCAGAGAGGGATGGCAGCTGGAATCATCCTAAGTCCCGGTGTTCCGAAAACCACCTCCGAGTGGCACCAATCCTGCCCGCTTAGACCGCGTCAAAAGTCTGAATGAGTGCCGGTAAAAGATATTTTACCGGAAGATGGGTGGAACCACGGATACTCAAACATAATCAGAGTATGCGTCCCTTCTGACAGTAAGTCGGAGGGGACTATTTTTTGTCCCTGTCCGAATCAGTCTGCAGTACCGCTCCCGTATGGCGGCTGCATGAAAAAAGGAGGAAAACAAATTGATCATCACACTGAAAGACGGAAGCAAAAAGGAATACGCTGAGCCGATGTCGGCATATGACATCGCCAGAGACATCAGCGACGGACTTGCAAGAGTAGCATGCATCGCAGAGATCGACGGGAAAGCAGTCGACCTAAGGACAGTCATCGACAAAGACTGCGAACTCAACATCCTTACATTCGACTCAGATGAGGGTAAACGCGCTTACAGACATACATGTTCCCATGTACTCGCTGAGGCCGTAAAAAATCTATATCCAGACGCCAAACTCGCTATCGGTCCTTCGATCGATAACGGATTCTACTATGACTTTGATATGCCGCCTCTGACAAGAGAAGACCTCGACAAGATCGAAAAAGAAATGAAGAAGATCATAAAGAAGGGCGACAGACTCGAGTACTTTGAACTTCCGAGAGAAGAAGCTATTCAGATGTACAAGGACAAGGATGAGCCTTACAAAGTACAGTTGATCGAAGATCTCCCTGAAGACGAGGCTATCTCGTTCTACAAGCAGGGCGATTTCGTAGAGCTCTGCGCGGGTCCGCATATCATGAGCACACGACCGATAAAGGCTTTTGCGCTTACTTCCAGTTCCGGCGCGTACTGGAGAGGTGACGAGCACAACAAGATGCTCACACGTATATACGGAACGGCTTTCACAAAGAAAGAAGATCTGGAAGAGTATTTGGCATATCTGGCGGATATCAAGAACCGTGACCACAATAAGCTCGGACGTGAGATGGACATCTTCACGACAGTCGATGTTATCGGTCAGGGACTTCCGCTCTTCATGCCAAAGGGCACCAAGATCATTCAGAAGATGCAGAGATGGATCGAAGACCTCGAAGAGTACGAATGGGGCTATGTCCGCACGAGGACTCCTCTGATGGCGAAGTCCACTCTATACAAGATATCCGATCACTGGTATCACTATAAAGACGGCATGTTTCTGCTCGGCTATGACAATATGGACGAGATAATGTCAGCTGAGGACAGATCCAATGAGATACGCGGAGTAGAAGATCTGAATCTTATCGAGCACGATGCTGACGCCGATGTCATGGCGCTTCGTCCGATGACATGCCCGTTCCAGTATTACGTATACAAGGCTCGCCAAAAGAGCTATCGAGATCTTCCATACAGGATGGGAGAGACTTCGACTCTGTTCAGAAATGAGCAGGCAGGTGAGATGCACGGACTTACGAGAGTCCGCCAGTTCACAATTTCCGAAGGACATCTTGTAGTAGCACAGGATCAGCTCGAAGATGAATTCAAGGGCTGCGTAGAGCTCGCGAAGTATTGCCTCACGACACTCGGTCTCGAAGGTGACGTTACTTATCGCCTGTCCAGGTGGGATCCTGAACACGCAAATGATTACCTCGGAACAGCAGAGGAATGGGACCGCGTTGAGGGGTTCATGAGAGACATACTGAACGATATCGGTCTTGAGTTCACGGAAGAGATCGGCGAGGCCGCGTTCTACGGACCAAAGCTCGACATTCAGGCAAAGAACGTTTACGGCAAGGAAGACACGATGATCACCATCCAGATCGACACATTCCTTGCAGAGCGTTATGACATGTACTACATCGACAGAGATGGACAGAAGAAACGTCCGTATATCATCCACCGTACATCGATCGGATGCTACGAGCGTACTCTGGCATGGCTCATCGAGCACTATGCAGGAAATCTACCGACATGGCTCTGCCCTGAGCAGGTTAGGATCCTTCCTATATCTGATAAGATCGCTGATTACGCTGAAGAAGTGCGCAAGGAGCTCCGTAAGAACGGTGTCGATGTGACTGTTGACGACAGCAGTGAGCGTATCGGATACAAGATCCGTAAAGCTCAGATGGAAAAAGTACCTTACATGCTGGTACTTGGAGCTAAGGAAGCTGAAGACGGAAACGTTTCTGTGCGCTCAAGATATCAGGGCGACGAAGGCGTAAAGCCGCTTTCACAGTTCGTTAGCGATATCTGTGAAGAGATCCGCACAAAGGAGATCCGTAAGATCGAAAAGAAGGATGACTAACACTGCGAGTTTAAAGCGGCATCTGTCAGCAGACATCCGAAGAGTACGGCTCTCGCCTCGATGCGGTTATACGCAGCGGTACTAAGCTCTGCCATCGCAGGTTGCTCCTGCTCGGCAATCGCTAACCGCAGAGCCTCTTCCGCTACCTGCTGTCAGGTGCCTTATAATTCAAATATACGTAGTGAGAGAATCGTTTTTATGATAATATTAAAGGCGAAGTTATCATTGAATCAGGTGAGGGAATATGGCTGTAAAGTATAAAAGAGTACTTATAAAAATCAGCGGCGAAGCCCTGGCGGGCGAGGAGCGATTCGGCGTAAACGGCGAGCAGCTTGAAAAGACCGCAAAGCAGATAAAAGAGATCCACGATGCAGGAGTCGAAGTTGGCGTAGTAGTTGGCGGAGGAAACTTCTTCAGAGGGCGTACCGGTGGCAATATAGACAAGCCAACAGCTGACTATATGGGCATGCTGGCCACTGTTATGAATGGCCTGGCTCTTCAGGATGCGCTTCTCTCATTGGGATGTCCTGCTAAGCTCATGACATCCATAGAGATAAGGGACATGGCTGAAGGCTACGCAAGGCGCAAGGCTCTAGACTACCTCGAAGAGGGCAAGGTCGTCGTATTTGGAGGAGGCACTGGATCGCCTTTCTTCACTACAGACACCACAGCAGCTTTGAGAGCTGCAGAGATCGGAGCGGACGTGCTTCTTCTTGCCAAGAACATTGATGCTGTATACTCTGCAGATCCAAGGGAAGTTCCGGATGCTGAGAGATTCACGGAACTCAGCTATATGGATATCATCGACAAGGATCTCAAAGTAATGGATCTGACCGCTGCAACTCTTTGCAAAGACACAGGCACTAAGATATATGTGTTTGCACTTGCTACAGAAGGCAACCTCATAAAAGTGATCAACGGCGAAAACGTCGGAACGCTGATACAATAAAGAAAGGACTGTCAGGAGGAATATCATGGCTAAGAAATCACTCGAAGAAAGACTTGAAGGAGCTAAAAGCTTCCTTAAGGAGAATCTCAATACTGTCAGAGCGGGCAGAGCCAATCCGGCTCTTCTCGATAAGGTGCAGGTAGAGTATTACGGCACACCGACACCTCTCAAGGCTCTCGCTAATATATCGGTCCCTGATCCGCGGACACTGCTGATCAGCCCGTTCGATCCTAAATCCATTTCGGACATCGAGAGAGCTATCAACGAGGCAAATATCGGTATCAATCCTGCCAACGACGGCAAGGTGATCAGACTGGCTATCCCTCAGCTCACCGAGGAGAGACGTAAGGAACTCACCAAGGTCGTTAAGAACTATGGAGAGGACGCCAAGGTAGCTGTAAGGAATCTCAGAAGAGATGTCAACGATGAGCTCAAGAAAGCCGAGAAAGCGGGCGAGCTGACAGAAGATGATCTTAAGGATGAGCTTGAAGAAACTCAGAAGACCATCGAAAAAGCGATCAAGGAAATCGATGAGATCGTCGCTGATAAAGAAAAGGAACTCATGGAGGTCTAGTTCCCAAAAGCATATAACTGAAGCAAAGCGTGGCTTCGTGCCACGCTTACTGTTTGTAAATATCGAAAACAAAGGATCATGGAAAATAAACCTATACCTACACATGTGGGAATAATAATGGACGGCAACGGACGCTGGGCCAAGGCTCACGGCGTTCCTCGCGTGATGGGGCATAATGCCGGCATGCAGGCGATGAAGAAGATAGTCAAAGCATCTTCAAAACTTGGCGTTAAGTATCTTACCGTTTACGCTTTTTCTACCGAAAACTGGAAGAGAAGCGTGGAAGAGGTAAGTGGCATTTTCAATCTTATCGTCAAGTACGTTAATTCTGAGCTCGAAGAACTTGATGAGAACAATGTTCACATCAATATTTTCGGAGACTACAGTATGCTGCCTGATGCCTCGGTCAAAGCTATAGATAAAATGGTGGGGCGTCTGGCTGATAATAATGGTTTGATTTTCAATATCGCGCTCAATTACGGTGGAAGAGACGAAGTAGTCAGAAGTGTCAAAGAAATCGCTGCCGAGATCGCGGCGGGCAAGAGAGCTGCTGACGATATCACCGAAGACGACATTTCGGCACATCTCTGGTCGGGAAGCGCTCACTTTGATGTACCTGATGCCGATCTCATAATACGTACGGCCGGTGATCTCAGAATATCCAATTTCCTGCTGTGGCAGTCAGCATATAGTGAACTTGCTTTCACAGATACTCTGTGGCCTGATTTCACTGAAGAGGAATACGCTTCGATACTAGAGAACTTCGGTGGCCGCGAGAGAAGATTCGGCGGACGTAACGAGGAAACAAAGTGATTTTAATTATTTAGGTCGACAGTATATCCTGAAGAAACGACTCCGCGGTAGCCGGCACTTAGCGACTGACAAGCCGAAGGCGCAGACAGAGCTTAGTACCGCTGCGTATAGCCGCGGCGAGGCGAGAGACGTATCGTTTCAGCGGGATATACTGTCAGACAGATAACGGAGTTTGATTTATGAAAACACGAATTATATCCGGTTTTGTTATGGCGCCGCTGCTTGTAGTTCTCTATCTTGGCGGCTGGTGGCTCTGGGCCGCGGCTCTGATCATTTCATTGATGGGAGCTCATGAATTCTGCAATGGATGGAATGCGCTTGATGTTAAGCCATCAAAGCCTGTGATCTATGTTATGACTGTAGCTATTTATGCTACAACATTCATAGCTGCAGCCATGGCCGCAAGCTCATCTGTTCCAAAGTACTATGTCAACATGATGCTTGTCGCAGTATGGTTGTTCGCAGCCGTTGCGGTGAGTCTCATTTACGGCTGGAAGATCAATGAGAGAGGGGCATATGACGCTGCTGCGACTGCAGTCACTCTGGTGTATATCCCGCTCTTCACTTATCATATGGTTCTGATCGACATGACAGACTATCCGCTTTTCATATGGATCGTTATCATCACAGCTTTTGGATCGGATATCTTCGCTTATTTTACCGGATACTTCCTGGGAAAGCATAAGATGGCGCCTAATCTCAGTCCTAAAAAGACTGTTGAAGGCGCAGTCGGAGGTCTGGTAGGCAGTTCTCTGCTCGCATGGCTGTTCGGTATCATATTCATGAAAGAAATGTCGATTGTTTGCCTGCTTTTGGGCTTCTTTGGAGGAGCAGCCGGAATGGCGGGTGACCTTACTGCATCAGCGTTCAAACGCAAAATGGGGATCAAGGATTACGGCAAGCTGATCCCGGGCCACGGCGGTATAATGGACCGTTTTGACAGCGTCATATTCGTGGCACCTGTCGTATATTACGCTATTGTTCTGATGACTGGAGCTCTTTCGATTTAGAAGGTATAAATGAAGAATATATTGATACTGGGGAGCACGGGCTCGATAGGCACGCAGGCTCTCGAGATAATCAGAAATAATAAGGACAAATTCAGAGCCTGCGGGCTTAGCTGCAGGAGCAGGCTCGCGGATCTGATCGGACAGATACGCGAGTTCGAGCCCGATGCTGTTTGCGTCGGCTCAGCAGAAGATGCAGAAACTATCAGAAAAGAGTTTCCTAAACTCAATATCTATTACGGAGATGAAGGTCTGGTCGAGATCGCGAAAATGGACTGTGATATTGTCCTCAACTCACTTATGGGCATCAGTGGGCTTGCTCCGACGTATGAGGCTATAAGCCTGGGGCGGGATATCGCGCTTGCAAACAAGGAAACACTTGTCGCCGGCGGAAAGCTGGTAACCGATCGGTGCCGCGAGAAAGGCGTAAGGCTTCTTCCTGTTGATAGCGAGCACAGCGCAATATTCCAGTGCCTTGAAGGTAATGGAGGAAGCGCATGCGGTCGTGCCTATGCTGATCCTGATACATCATCACCGTACAGACCTATAAGACGAATACTTCTAACGGCATCAGGCGGGCCTTTCAGAGGCCGAAGCTACGAGTCAATGAAGGGCGTAACAGTTGAACAAGCCCTTAACCATCCCAAATGGAACATGGGCTCAAAAATTACGATAGATTCAGCAACGATGATGAACAAGGGCCTCGAAGTGATTGAGGCCAAATGGCTATTCGATGTTCCCGCTGACAAAATAGATATCCATGTCCACCCTCAGAGTATCGTGCATTCGATGGTGGAATTCATGGATGGTTCGGTTATCGCCCAGATGGGCCTTCCGGATATGAAAATACCTATTGGTCTGGCGCTCAATTATCCTGACAGGCTCTGGCTTTTAAGTGAGTTCAGCGGAAGTGATAAAGATAGATCATCTGACGGCAGCCTCGACTTCTTTACTGAAGGCGCGTCACTTACATTTGAGCAACCAGATCGCAAAGTCTTTAAATGTATAGATCTCGCATACAGGTCGCTTGCAGAGGGCGGAAACGCTCCCGCAGTGATGAATGGCGCGAACGAAGAACTGGTCGCGATGTTCCTGGCAGGAAAGATAGCCTTCCTGGATATACCCGAGACCATAGAGAAAGTTCTGGATAGAATGGATATCCATGAAGCGAAAAGCGTTGAGGATATACTCGCCACTGACAAGGAAGCGAGGAAAATGGCAGTTGAACTGCTTGGGAAGTGAAACAGAGTAAAAATAATGCAGTAAAAAGAATAATGAGTCTCGCGTTGGTCCTGCTTATGACTGCGATATTCACGTTGCCCGAGAATATCTCTTATTCATATGCGGCAGATCCTTCTGAGGAAGTCGATCCTGTTGAGATCAAGGTGGAAAAACTTCTGTCAAAGATGACACTCAGCGAGAAAGTGGCTCAAATGATGATAGTGGCTATGCCGTCTGATAACGCTGCTGAGATCCAGAGCAAGCGTCAGTATGGCGGATACATTCTGTTTGCACCTGATTTCTCACGCACAAATCCGAAAGGCATGAAGAAATTATTGAAATCATGCCAGAAATCATCAAAGATACCGATGCTGATGGGCACGGATGAGGAAGGCGGCACAGTAGTCAGAGCTTCTTTATACGGGAAGTATCGAAACAGCAGGTTTCGTTCACCGAGCCAGGTATACAGACAAGGCGGATACACTGCTATAAGAAAGGATACGAGAAAAAAAGACGAATTCCTTAAGTCACTCGGATTGAATACTAATTTCGGACCGGTGGCCGATGTGCCTAACAGCAAAAGCGATTTCATATATGATCGCGCTTTTTCAAAGAAAGCCGGAAAGACCGCTAAATTCGTAAAACTCTGTGTCAAGCAGATGGGCAAGGACAACGTAGTGTCTACACTCAAACATTTCCCTGGTTACGGAAACAACGGAGATACTCATAACAGGATCATACGCGACAAAAGAAAGAAGTCTTCATTTGTTGAAAGAGATCTTAAACCGTTCGCGTCGGGTATCAATGCCGGAGCCGATATGGTGATGGTATCACATGTCATTGTGAACGCGTTCGATAAGAAAAACCCGGCTTCTCTTTCACCAAAGGTGCACTCCTACCTCAGAAATAAAATGCATTTCGAAGGTGTAATTATAACAGACGGGCTTGCAATGGAAGGAATCACTGATTTCGTAGGCGGTGATGAAGGCAAGGCAGCCGTGAAAGCGGTCAAAGCCGGTAATGACATGTTATGTGTGACGGGAGACCGCAACAAATGCCGCAAGGCTCTGGTAAAGGCTGTAAAAAACGGCTCAATACCAAAGTCGCAGATCAATGAATCTGTCAGGCGAATACTCAGAATGAAGATCAAGAGAGGGATCATAAAGTGAAAACAGCGATCTTGTTCATACTAATGCTGCTCGTGCTGATAATACCGCACGAGTGGGGACATATGATAGTCGCGAAGAAATGCGGCGTGAGAGTATTTGAATTCTCAGTGGGAATGGGCCCGCTTCTTTTCAAATGGGAAAAGGGCGGAACTCAATATTCTATCAGACTTTTACCGCTTGGCGGATTCTGCCGTATGGAAGGCGAAGAAGAGGCTGTTGACAGCCCGACTTCGTACAGCAATCAGCCTAATGGAAAGAAAGTAGCGATACTTCTAGCCGGAGTTACGATGAATATAATCATCGCTGTTCTTGCTGTCACCATATCAATCTGCATAACAGGTGTTGTCACGAACTCCATTGGTGATGTAAATCCAAGTTCTCCGGCAGCAGTTGCAGGTCTTCAGTCAGGTGATAAGATCGTAGAAATCAACGGCGCACAAACAAAAAGCTGGGAAGAAGTTTCAGAGGGAATTAGATCGTATGACGGAAAAGGCTCTCTTGATTTCACTGTAGAAAGAGATGGCAAGGAAGTTTCAGCTGAAGTGACTCCGGAATACAACGAAGAAGCGGGGTCATACATGATAGGCATCACTGCAGGTGTTTCCAAGAATGTATGGGAATGCGCACGGCTGGGCCCAAAGACCACATGGGAACTCAACAAGGCCATGCTTCAGGGCTTCAAAATGCTATTTACCGGAGGCCTTTCTGCTGACGATGTTGCGGGGCCTGTTGGTCTTGTAAAAGTGGTCGACCAGGCTGCGAGCTACGGTATCGCTCCGTATCTTATGCTTCTTGCGCTCGTTAGTCTCAATCTCGCTATTTTCAATGTTATCCCGATCCCAGGCCTCGACGGAGGAAAGGTGTTCTTCATAATTCTCAAAATCATATCCAGAGGAAAGATCGACGATGAGATGGAGAACAAGGCAACATTGATCGGAATGGCGCTTATACTTGCACTATTCATACTGATCACATTTAATGACGTAAAGAATCTATTTGGGTAAATCATGAGCAGAAAAGTTTATTGTGGTGATGTCGCCATAGGTGGCGGCTCGCCTATATCAATTCAATCGATGACGAATGTGGATACGAGAGATACTGATGCTCTCGTTCGCCAGATAAACGAGCTTGCAGACGCGGGGTGCCAGATAGTACGCTGCGCTATTCCTGATATGCAGGCTGCAGAGTCTTTCGGAAGAGCGAAGAAAATGACAAATGTGCCCCTTGTGGCAGACATCCATTTTGATCATAGACTCGCTTTGGCTGCAATGGAGAATGGTGCCGATAAGATAAGGATCAATCCAGGAAATATCGGAAGCGTAGAGAGAGTCAAAGCTGTAGTTGATATGGCAAAGGAAAGAAATATTCCTATACGTGTCGGTGTGAATTCGGGATCGCTTCAAAAGGACCTTATTGAGAAGTATGGCGGCGTCACAGCTGATGCTCTCGCCGAGAGCGGAGCTAATATGCTCAAGTACATCGAGGATCTCGGGTACGACAAGCTGGTCGTTTCTATCAAATCAAGCAATGTAAAGATAAACTACGATGCTCATCTTAGATTAAAGGAACTCACAGATGCTCCTATTCATATCGGTATCACTGAGTCGGGCACACCAAAGAACGGAGAGCTCAAGTCTGCTGTGGGAATAGGGTCACTTCTGCTTGCCGGCATAGGCGACACCATGAGAGTTTCGCTTACGGATGATCCCGTGAAAGAAGTTATTTTCGCGAGAAAGATACTTGAGACTGTAGGTCTTAGAGAAAAAGCGATAGATATCGTATCATGTCCTACTTGCGGAAGGACTGAGATCGATCTTATAGGACTTGCGAACGAAGCTGAGGAGAGGCTTGCGCCTATAGCCGTAAAAAGAGCTAAAGAAGGACGAAGACCTCTTAAAATAGCTGTAATGGGATGCGCCGTGAACGGACCCGGAGAGAGCCGTGAAGCTGATTACGGTATCGCAGGAGGACGCGGAGAAGGTCTTGTGTTCAGCCATGGAGAGATACTTGAAAAGGTTCCGGAGAAAGTGCTTATCGAGCGCCTCATCGAGCTTGTGGACAATGATCAAAACTGATGATGGGATAGTCATTCTATGATAAAGATATCGGAAGAAATCCTTACAGCTGCCGAACTTGAGGAAGCATCGGGCAAAAAGAAGGGCGAAATAGACATCGAAATAACCGATGTTTCGGTGTCCAGGATCGCAGGAGGAAAGAGCGTGGCGCTCAATGTAGATGCCAAGCTCAATTTTGTGATGCCTAAAAAGGCTGAGAACCTAATGAAGAAAAGGATCTCAGACAGGATAGCTTCCGCTGAAAGAGTAAGGATCAATTATACGTATACGGGAGTTATGATCCCAAAGAAGACTGAAATTTCTGAAAGCGATACATACAACGGTGGTAATGGTGGAGAATACCGGAACGGAAGAAGCAAGAACAAGGAAGTCAAAGCCTTTGAGAACGCAAGCGGCGAGCTCATACTTATAGGCAAAGACTTTAACGATGAACCTGCTCCATACGGAGAATTGGCAGGTTTAGTAGGCAGCAAGGACAAGCCGGCAATCGAAGGAGAAGTCTTTGACATAGAATCGATGCCGATCAGGAACGGCCGCGAACTAATCACCATATTGATAGCTTCAGAAGCCAGAACATTTGGTATGAAAGCCTTTGTTTCGGAAGATAAGCTTAAAGAGATACAGGAAAACCTCTCTAAAGGCGATATGGTGAGAGCAAAGGGCGCAATAGAGTACGATACCTATGAGCATGAAAATCTCATGATGATGAGCGCTTTGAAGAAAGTCGAGAAGAAGCTCAAAGAGGATACTTATCCTAACGGTAGAAGGGTAGAACTCCACTGCCATACCAAGATGAGCGATAACGACGGATTCAACGAGGTATCTGATATCGTTGCCAAAGCTGCATATTGGGGCCAGCCTGCCGTAGCCATCACTGATCACGGAGTGGTTCAGGCATTCCCTGATGCGGCCAAAGAAGCTTCTAAACAGGCAAAGAACGGAAGAAACATCAAGATCATATACGGGGTCGAAGGTTATCTGTATCCTGATGAAGACGCAAAAGAAGCCGACGGCACCATAGATATAAAGAAAAACCGTACATATCACATAATCATCCTTGCGAAAAACCAGACAGGTCTGAAGAACATTTATAAGCTTGTCAGCACTTCGCATATAGATTATTTCTACAAGCGACCGAGGATACCCCGTTCGGTCCTTGAGGCACACAGGGAAGGGCTCATAATCGGTTCCGCCTGCGAAGCAGGAGAACTATATCAGGCTGTTGTTAACAAGAAAAGCGATGAAGAGCTGATGCGCATCGCTTCATACTATGACTATCTGGAGATCCAGCCTCTCGGTAATAACCGTTTCATGATCGAGGATGGTCTGGCAGCCGATGAGGAAGAACTCAAAGCAAATAACCGCAAGATAATCGAGATCGGAGACAGGCTCGGCAAGATCACAGTGGCCACTACCGACTCGCACTATCCGACTCAAGATGCTTCCATATACAGAAATATAATCATGGCCGGTATCGGTTTCAGAGATACTCCGTCTGATTCTCTATACCTCAGGACCACTGATGAGATGATGGAGGAATTCGAGTACCTCGGAGACAGAGCTGAAGAGATAGTGATAACGAACACGAATAAGATCGCTGATATGGTAGAGGAAGTGCTGCCTGTTCCAAAGGGGAAATTCCCTCCGAAGATCGACGGCGCCGAGGAAACACTCAGAGAAAGCTGCTATGCCAGAGCTCATGAGATCTACGGCGATCCGCTTCCGCCTGAGATAGAAGAGAGGCTCGAGACCGAGCTGAGTTCCATCATTGGAAACGGCTACGCGGTCATGTATATTGCGGCTCAGATGCTCGTAAAGAAATCCAATGAAGATGGTTATCTTGTAGGTTCAAGAGGCTCTGTGGGAAGTTCATTCGCGGCTACTATGGCCGGGATCACTGAAGTAAATCCTCTTGCGCCGCACTACATCTGTCCGTCATGCAAACATTTCGAATGGACAGATGAGCCGGGCAAATACGACGTCGGCTACGACATGCCCGAAAAGGCATGTCCTGAGTGCGGCACTCGCATGAAAAAGGAAGGACTCAACATCCCATTCGCTACATTCCTCGGATTCAAAGGCGATAAAGAGCCGGATATTGACCTTAATTTTGCGGGAGAATACCAGCCTACAGCACACAGATATGTCGGCGAGATCTTTGGCGAAAAGAACGTATATAAAGCCGGAACTGTAGCCACAATAGCGGATAAGACAGCGTTTGGATATGTAAAGCATTACGTTGAGGACAACCACCTCAGCGCAAGCAAATACGATATTGACTATCTTGTAAAAGGCTGCACGGGCGTAAAACGCACGACAGGCCAGCATCCGGGCGGTATCATCGTAGTTCCTGACGACCACGAGATATATGAGTTCTGCCCTATACAAAAGCCTGCTAACAAGCGTGATATAGACGTTATCACAACTCACTTCGATTATCATAAGATCGACGAGAACCTTCTCAAACTGGATATACTAGGTCACGATGTGCCACAGCTAATAAGACATCTTCAGGTAATGACAGGCGTGGATCCGATGCAGATACCACTCGATGATCCAAAGACCCTCAGCATATTCACATCGCTTGACGAGCTTCACATCAAGAACGAAAACTACAGGTTTGTTCACGGAACATACGCTATACCTGAATTCGGCACCAACTTCACAAGGCAGATGCTGGATGATATACACCCGACGACAGTTTCGGCTCTTATAAAGATGTCGGGATTCTCGCATGGTACAGCTGTATGGACAGGTAATGCGCAGGACCTTTTGAGAAACGGCACAGCTACCATAGACGAGGTCATATCCTGCCGAGACGATATCATGAACTTCCTTATAAAGAAGGGACTGCCGAACAGCGACGCTTTCAAGATCATGGAGATCGTCAGAAAGAATAGGGTGCTAAGTGAGGAACAGCTTCAGATGATGAAGGACCATGGAGTACCCGAATGGTATATCTGGTCATGCGAGACTCTTCAGTATATGTTCCCACGCGCTCACGCTGCGGCTTACGTTATGATGTCGATCCGTATGGCATGGTTCAAGGTCAATTATCCTGAGCACTTCTATGCGGCATGGTTCACATCTAAAGTAGATAACTTCGACGCGGATACTGCTATTCTTGATATACAAGCTGTCGAAAGACGCATGGACGAGATAGAAAAGCTCGGAAACACTGCGACAGCAAAGCAGAAGGAGCAGCTGATCGTATACGAGGTGGTGTACGAGGCTATGTCACGAGGATATTCTTTTACTGAGCCGGTTCTCGGGACCGCGGAGCCATGCAGGTTCAGCGTTGTGGATGGGAAGATAATGATGCCTTTCAATGCTGTCAGTGGGATAGGGGATACAGCTGCTGAGTCGCTCACCGAAGCATATAAAGAAAAGCCTTTCAATACGCTCGATGACGTAAGATCGAGAACCAGACTGACAGGAACAAACATTGATGATCTTAAAAAACACGGACTCTTTGCGGGACTTCCTGAGTCAGCACAGATGACGATATTTGATCTGTAGAAAATCATAGGTATCTTGCATATAACTATGATCAAATATTAATGTAAAACAACTTGACTTACAATGAACATATGCTAATATATTCATATGAATGTAGAAGCATATGTTTTTCTTTTGAAAGGGATCACTTATGACTGAAAACGATTACATGATAAAGGACCTTGGCGAAGAAGAACTGCTTGAGCTGGCAGATCTCTTTAAAATGTTCGCTGATTCTACACGCATCAAGATACTCTATGATCTCTTTGACGGCGAAAAGAATGTTAGCGAGATATGCGAGGATATCGAGATGAACCAGTCAGCTGTCTCTCACCAGCTCAAGGCTTTAAAGACGGGAAAGTTAATAAAGAGCCGCCGCGAAGGAAAAGCAATCTATTATTCTCTCGACGACGACCATGTTAAGATCATCATTGAGATGGGCAAGGAACACATTGAAGAGTAAAGGAGAAACAAAATGAAAAAGAAATTCAAACTTGAGGACCTCGACTGCGCAAACTGCGCTGCAAAGATGGAAGAAGCCATTAAGAAAATCGACGGAGTAAATGATGCTTCTGTCAGCTTTATGACTCAGAAGATGATGATAGAGGCGGATGACGCTGTTTTCGATCAGGTAGTAGAAGAAGCAGTGAAGTGCATCGCAAAAGTAGAGCCTGACTGCAAGGTCATACTTAAATAGGACGGAAATGGACAGATTTAATGAAAAACAGAAAAAAGAATTACTGCGCATAGGCATTTCGTTCGTGTTGTTTGCGGTACTCATGGTACTGGAACACACGCATGTGATTCCTGAGAACATGCACGGCTCGCTGATAATGCTCGCGTTGTATTTGGTACCTTATTTCATCGTAGGAAGCGATGTAGTAAGAAAGTGTTTGATCGGTATCAAGAATCGCCAGCTTTTCGACGAGAGCTTTCTCATGACCATAGCTACAATAGGAGCCTTTGGGTGTGGTGAGTTTGGAGAAGCCGTTGCAGTAATGCTCTTTTATCAAGTAGGAGAGTTTTTTCAAGGCTATGCTGTTGGCAAGTCCAGAGGATCTATAGCAGATTTGATGAGCATGGCTCCGGATTTCGCCAATAGAGAGGCTGAGGACGGAAGCATAGAAGTCATCGATCCTGACGATATCGAGGTCGGAGATATTCTCATAATCAAGCCTGGTGAGAAGATCCCTACTGACGGCGTCGTTATCGAAGGAAACAGCCTTGTCAATACATCAGCTCTCACCGGTGAATCACTTCCTAGACCGGTCGCCGAAGGAGATCAGGTGATATCTGGATGTATCAATGGCAGCACGCTGCTTAAAATAAAGGCAGAGAAGGAATTCGATGACTGTACTGTCTCGCAGATACTTGAACTTGTTGAGGAAGCCTCTTCACGCAAATCCGTGACAGAGAACTTTATTACAAGATTCGCGCATTATTACACTCCCGCGGTAGTCATTGCCGCTGTGATACTGGCACTTATACCACCACTTGTATCCGGGAACTTTGCCGCGGAATTCGGCAAATGGGTTCTCAGGGCGTGCACGTTCCTTGTTATATCGTGCCCATGCGCTCTGGTCATTTCGGTGCCTCTCGCGTTCTTTGGAGGGATTGGCGCAGCTTCTTCGAACGGAGTCCTCGTAAAAGGATCCAACTATCTTGAACTGCTTGCGAATCTGGATACAGTAGTTACAGATAAGACAGGTACACTGACAGAGGGTCGTTTCAAAGTCGCTATGGTCGAAGCCGCAAAGGGATTTGATACCAAAGATGTGATAAGATACGCTGCTGCTGTAGAATCCGGTTCTACTCATCCTATTGCTGCTGCAATATCCGACGCATGTGATGATCCTATAGCTCAGTCTAAGATAAAGGATATTGAAAATGCAGCCGGAAAGGGCATAAGCGCAAAGATCGGACGTGACAAAATCGCTGTGGGCAACAGAGGGTTCTTTGAGGATCAGGAGATAGGTCTTCCGGCAGAATCACCTGCTGTTGCCGGTACTAACTGCTATGTTGCTAAGAATGGCAAGTACATTGGGACTATAGTCGTTGCAGATATGCCTAAGAAGGGTGCAGCTGATGCCATTAGAGATATGTTGAAATCCGGTGTCAAGAGGATCATGATGCTTACCGGAGATTCCACTCAGGTCGCGTCCTCAGTCGCAAAGGAACTCGGTATTACGGATTTCCGCGCGGAGCTGCTGCCACAGGATAAAGTTAGCGTAGTTCAGGATCTGCTTAAAGGTCTGCTTGAGGAAGCAGGGGGAGACGATAAAAAGCGTGGAAGACTTGCGTTCATAGGCGATGGTATCAATGACGCTCCGGTACTCGCTGCCGCGGATGTAGGCATTGCGATGGGCTCTTTGGGTTCCGATGCTGCTATTGAGGCCGCTGATGTGGTCATTATGGATGATGATCTCGGAAGGATACCTTCGGTCATGGATATAGCGCGCAGAACGCTCAGTATATCCAAGCAGAATATAGTGTTTGCACTCTTCGTCAAGTTCAGCTGTCTCGTACTCGGAGCTTTGGGTATAGCGAACATGTGGATCGCCGTATTCGCTGATGTAGGTGTCGCGATCATCTGTATCTTGAATTCGATGCGTATGCTGAAGAAATAATATTGCTACCTTAACACATCTTAATCAAAATATGGTGTCTTTTTAGGTAACTATCCCCATATTATGTGGTAGAATATGCACGGGAGATGATCCCGTGTATTTTTATGTAAGTTTTTTGGAGATTAAGAATTGGCAAACGATACCGATAATAAGAAACCAGTCAGAGAAGAACCTCGACTTGTCATAAAGGATGAAAGCAAGAAGCCGGTCAGCTATGGATATATGGATGAGCGCGCAACTATTTCATTCAAGTTTGATCATAAACCCGGCGATATCAGAGATACCTTGAGCAAAGGCTACGGACTGCCTGAAGGTTATTCTGTAAAAAAACCTGAAGCAAAAGTAGAGGCTGCTGTTCAGAAAGATTCAACAGCTGCTAAAGTAAAAGCAGAGGCAAAAGCTGCTTTGAACGGAGCCGGCAGTAAAGTCAAAGAGCAAATAGATAAAAGAAGAGAAATGGCCAAAGCGGCTAAACTCGCAGCAGTCGAGCGAAAACGTCAGCAGGCTCATGAGCAGGCTGTTGCTGCTAAAGCCGAAGAACGGAATAAAGCAGCTGTTGCCGACTTTGAAAAGATAAACAAGGAAGTCGAAGAGAAGAGCAAAGCCGCAAAAGTAGATAAGGAAAGAGCCAAGCAAGAGTTCGCAAAGATAGAAAAAAAGGTCAAGCTGTTTATAGACAAGCAGGCCAATGATATCAAAGAGCAGCAAGCTTACTGGGAGAAAGAACAGGCAAGGATCGCAAAACAGGAAGCAGAAAAAAAGAAGAATGCTCCTAAAGAGACCAAGCCGGCAGCCGCTTCAAAGAAAAAGAAGAAGAAAACTACAAAATACAAGAGCAAAAATTACAAGACAGACAGAAACGGCAGGATCATACTGAACAAGAAAGGTGATCCGATAAAAAAAGTCAATTGGTTCTGGGCGCTTGTAAAGATAGTTTGTGTACTTATTATCGTTGGAGGGCTCACAGGCGGCGCCTATGTAGCTTATACGATAGCTCACGCGCCTAAGATCCATCCAGATCAGATATACAGTACCCTTGATGTGAGTTCCCATATTTACAACGACAAGGGCAAACTTATAGAAGACATATACTACGAAGAAAACCGCGAGATAGCCAAATATGAAGATCTTCCGGATAATGTTAAAAATGCCTTTATAGCAATAGAAGATAAGACTTTCTGGACTCATAGTGGATTCAACTTCAGGAGGATTTTCGGAGCGATCTGGAATTCTTTGACAGGTGGAGGCGAGATAAGCGGAACGAGTACTATCACACAGCAGCTTGCGCGAAATGTTTTTCTGCCTGAAGAAAAAAGTATCAGGTCGATCAAGCGTAAGATCATTGAGATGTACTACGCAAGCCAAATCGAGGACGAACTCAGCAAGGAAGAGATCCTTACGGCATACTTGAACACTATTTACCTCGGATATGGTTGTTATGGTGTTGACACTGCTGCGAAGTATTACTTCTCGAAAGATCTTGAAGATCTTTCTCTTGCTCAGTGTGCTGCGCTTGCAGCGCTGCCTCAAGCTCCGGGTTTGTACGCATTGATAGTAACTGAGCCTGATGATAACACCACAAAAATCAAAAAAGGCTTATATGCCAATGATGTATCTGCGGAAAGAAGATATCTTGTTCTCGACCTCATGGCAGAGCAGGGATATATAACAGCAGAAGAAGCGGAAGAGGCCAAGATTCCTCTTAAGGATTTCATCAAACCGGGTTCATTGTCAAAGGGCACCAATTCGGCATTTAAGGATTATCTCATCGAAACCGTGGTGTCTGATTTGATGAAAGAGTATGATCTATCCGAAGAAAAAGCGACTGAGATGGTATACACGAAAGGCCTTCATATTTATTCTACTCTCAATTCTCAGGCGCAGAAAGTCGTGACTAGAGAGTTCAAAGACAAGAGCAGCTTCCCAAGCGCTCTTAAAGAGAATGCCAAAGTCGAAGCTGCCATGGTTATCACTGAGGTCGGCACCGGCGAAATCAAGGCGATGGTTGGTACCCGTAAAGTGACAGGTGAGAAACTCTTCAATAGAGCAACCAACCCGCGTCAACCGGGATCATCCATAAAGCCTCTTGCTGTATACGCTCCTGCTCTTCAGAAAAGCTATGAGTATATGAAGGAAGGGAAAACGTTCCCGTTCAAAAAGACCGGCTATGACAGGCAAGGAACAAACGGATGGGGCAAATATATCACTCCATCATCTTCAGTCGTTGACGAGAAGATGACTGTTCAGGGAAAAGTATGGCCTCAAAACTTTTCCAGAACATATACCGGTTGGAAAAACTTCAGACTTGCGCTTCAGCAGTCGATCAACACATGCGCAATCAAGATTCTGGCACAGGTCGGTGTCGATTATTCGATTGAGAAAGTCAAAGAGTTTGGTATCTCTACATTGGTGGATGACACTTCCAAGTCTTCAAACGACGTAAACCTTGCAGCGCTTGGCCTTGGTGCTATGACAGAGGGCGTCACTCCGTTGGATATGGCACTTGCGTACGCCGCATTCCCTAATGGAGGCGTTGTCAATTCCGGAATCTGCTATTACAAGGTAACGGATTCTGATGGCAAAGTTATTCTTGAAGGAAAGTCGAAAGAAAAGAGAGTTCTCAATGAAGGCGTAGCCTGGATCATGACTGATATACTTAAGACTGTTGTTTCGAGAGGTATCGCAGGCGATGCCGCGATAAGTGGTGAACAGGTAGGAGGAAAGACCGGAACTACTGACCAGACATGGGATATATGGTTTGATGGATTCACACCGAAGTATTCCGCAGCACTCTGGATAGGTACGGATGATAATTCAGAGCTCAATACCACTTCAGCTACTGCGGCCAGGCTTTGGAGCAAAATAATGAGTCAAGTTAAGCGAGCTAAGGGCGGAACGTACAAAGAACAGCCTGACAATGTCATGTATCAGGATGGCGAGTTTTATATAAAAGGAACGCAACCACCTCCGGCTCCAAAGGTAGTTGAGAAAGACAAAGATGATGAAAAGAAAGACAGCAAGGATGAAAAGAAAGAATCAGAGAAGAAGGATGAATAGAAAAACACTTGCAATCAGTGGGATTTAGTGGTATAAGAAATCGTACGTTGTTATTTCGAAAGAGTGGGGAAGCCCACTCTTTCACTTATGTAAGACGATTTTGGAAATAGAACATGGCTAGAGAAGACGTTGCAGGAAAAATCAAAGAGATGCTTGCTCCATATCTCGAGGACAAAGATCTTGAGCTTTACAAGGTCGAGTATAGGAAAGAAGGCAAGGATTGGATCCTCAGAGTGATTCTCGACAAGCCTGCAGACTCAGAAAATGAGTATGTCAGCATCGATGAATGTGAGGATGTTACGCGCCTGCTTAATGATATTCTGGATAAAGAGGACTTCATAGATAGGAGCTATAAACTCGAAGTTAGTTCCCCGGGTCTGGACAGAGAACTTATCAAAGAATCCGACTATGAGCGCTTCAAAGGCAGGATCGTCGAAGTCAGGACATATGAGAAGATAAACGGCAGCAAAGAACATGAAGGCATTCTTCTGGGAAAAGAAGACGGCATCGTGATGATAGAAGAGGATGGGAATACCATCGATATCCCTGCCGACAGTATATCTAAGATCAATTTAGCAGTTGTTTTCTAGACGAAAAGGAGAAACGGAAAAATGAGTAAGGAATTTCTGGATGCATTTGCAGACCTCAGAAAAGAGAAGAACCTTTCTGAAGAAGAGGTTATCGGAGCAATAAAGGACTCCATCGAAAATGCATACAAGAAGAATTACGGAGCATCCAATGTAAGAGTCGAAGTCGATATGACCGAAGGTAATGTATCGGTCTTTATGGGACTCGAGGTAGTTGAGGAAGTCATGGACGACATGACTGAGATATCTCTTGAGGATGCTAAGGAAATATATGACGGCTATGAGCTCGGTGATATAGTCGAGTATGAGATCGATCCTAAGGATTTCAACAGGATCGCTGCTCAGGGCGCGAAGCAGGTATTCGTGCAGAAGAACCGCGAGGCTGAAAGGATCAATTCCTACAACGAATTCGTCGAGAAGAAGGGCACTATCGTGACAGGTAAGGTCGAAAGGATCAACAACGGCACTATGCTCATATCCCTCGGAAGGACAGAAGGCAGAGTCCCGGCTTCCGAACAGGTAAGGACAGAGAGTTTCAAGCCGGGAGATCGCATCAAAGTCTATGTAATGGATGTCAAGAAAGAGAACAAAGGGCCTCAGGTCCTGCTTTCAAGATCTCACCCGGGATTGGTAAGAGGTCTGTTCGAGCTTGAGATCCCTGAGATCGCCGATGGTACTGTCGAGATCATGGGTACAGCCAGAGAAGCAGGTTCCCGCACTAAGATCGCCGTTCACTCAAACGACCCTAATGTCGATCCTGTCGGTGCTTGCGTCGGTAACCGCGGAGCAAGAGTTCAGAATATCGCAGACGAGCTCTTCGGGGAAAAAATAGACATAATCGTCTGGGACGAGGACCCGGCAGTTCTTATCAGCAATGTGCTGAGGCCGGCTATTGTCGAAGGCGTCTATATCAACGAAGAGGAAAAGTCTGCTACAGCCGTCGTGCCTGAACAGCAGCTTTCACTTGCTATTGGCCGCGAAGGACAGAACGTTAGACTGGCAGCCAAAGTCAGCGGATGGAAGATCGATATCAAGAGTCATGGACAGCTTGAGGAGATGGGCTTCGCGTTTGACGAGTATGAAGATTCGGATGATGCTCCGGCTGAGGGAGTCATCGGAGATGAGGTAGCAGTAAGTGAGGAGAGCGAAGTCGAAAACGCCGATGCGTAGATGCGTCGCATGCAGAGAGTCAAAGCCCCAGTCGGAATTGCTGAGATTTACTTTTCATGACGGACAGCTTTTGCCGGATATCGATGGAAAAGCTGAAGGACGCGGATATTATCTCTGCAGAGATAACGCCTGCGCGGAAACAGCCATTAAGCGCAAAGCATTTAATCGTGCGTGCAGATATGATCTGGACACGGATTATGTCATAAGAGTTATTGAAGAAGCGTTCAATAACAATTAAGGAGGAATGAATGTCAAAGAAAGTTAGCGAACTGACAAAAGAACTTGACATAAGCCTAGAGGAACTCAAGGGTTATGCCGAAAAGATGGGAATCGCGGTAGCGGGTCCACGGTCTTCTGTTGAGGACCAGGATGCCGAGCGCCTTATCAGGTCGATCAACCTGATGAAGGGCAATACTTCGAGCACATCTTCTTCCGGAAACAGACCTAAGATCAAGGCTGTTCCTGTAATGCCTAAGGATCGCATTGCAAAACCGCCTGTCGGTAAACCTGCGATACCTAAAAAGCCTGTGCCTCCAAAAGCGGAAGAGCCTACTGAGACAGAGGCTCCTGTTGCTGTGGAAAAGAAACAGGACAAAAAAGCGGAAATTCCTGTACAGGAAACAAAGCCTGATAAACCTGATAAAACTGAAGCTACCGAAATAAAGGAAGCTCCTAAGGCTGAAGAAAAAGCTCCTAAGGATAAGACTGAAAAGGCTGAAAAGAAAGAAGCAAAGGAAGAGAAAAAGAAGCGCGATATAAAGAAAGCCGATATGGCGAAAGAAGAGGCTTCTGCTCCTAAAGAACAGCCTAAAGAAAAGGCCAAAGAAGAGAAAAAGGCTGAGCCTCCAAAGAAAGAAGAGCCTGAAGAATATATAAATGCTCCTGGCAAGCCAATGCGTTTCAAGAAGATCTCTGATGCTGCGACTGAAAAGAAGAAGGCAGAAGAACTCAAAAAGCGCCAGCAGGAGAGAAAAGCAAGCCAGAAGTCAGAAGGCGGAGAAAAGAAGGGCGGAAGGAAAGAAGGTCGAAAGCCTTCAGATAATTCCGGCAGACCATCCAGACAGCAAGGAGACGGTGGAGGGCAGGCTGCTCCTGCACCTTCCGGTAAAGGCAAAGGCAAGAGCAAGAAATTCTTCGATAACCGAGACCGCGACAAACAGTCAAGATTTGACAGAAGAGAAGACGGTCCAAGCGGACGCAGAAATAACAATAACAACATTTATGATGAGGCTGCTCTTGAAAAGCAAGAACGTCATAAAAAGAAATACAAACAAAAGGTTGTTGAAGAGCCTACTATAGAAGAAATGCTACCTGAGGGCACCATTGCGGTGACTGTACCAATTACGGTAGCGGGTCTTTCAGAGCAGGCTGAGATCAGCGTTTCAAAGATCATCATGTCGATGATGCAGATGGGCGTAATGGCAACGATCAACCAGACTTTGGACAAAGACGCTGTTGAGATGCTTGCTGATGATCTCGGGCTTCAGATCGTGGTTGCTGAAGAAGAACCTGAGATCGAAGAACCGGGCATCGATATGCATGAAGACTCTGAAAACGAGCTCGAGCCAAGGCCACCGATCATCACAGTTATGGGTCACGTAGACCATGGTAAGACTTCGCTGCTCGATGCAATCAGAAATACAAATGTCACTGCAGGAGAATCCGGAGGTATCACACAGCACATCGGTGCTTCCGAGGTAGAGATAAACGGTAAGAAGATCGTATTCCTGGATACTCCGGGACACGAAGCCTTCACCACGATGCGTGCAAGAGGAGCTCAGGTTACTGATATAGCTGTACTCGTAGTCGCTGCTGATGATGGCGTAATGCCTCAGACCATTGAGTCCATCAGCCATGCAAAGGCTGCGGGTGTACCTATCATCGTTGCGATCAATAAAATGGATAAGCCTGGTGCTAACCCTGACAGAGTCAAGCAGGAACTCATGGAGCACGGCGTGCTCGTTGAGGACTGGGGCGGCGAAGTGATCTCCGTTCCTGTATCTGCAAAAAAGGGAGAAGGCATAACAGATCTTCTCGAGATGATACTGCTTCAGGCTGATGTACTCGAACTTAGAGCAAATCCTAACAGGCTCGCTCTTGGAACTGTTATCGAGGCCAGACTCGACAAGGCAAAGGGCCCAGTCGCAACACTTCTGGTTTCAAACGGTACTCTTAAGACAGGTCAGAGTGTTGTAGCAGGAACTACTTCCGGCAAGATCCGTGTCATGACCGATGATAAAGGAAAGACTATACGTAAAGCCGGCCCTGCAACAGCGGTAGAGATACTCGGACTGTCCGATGTCCCTGCTGCGGGTGATGCTTTCAACGCTGTAAGAGACGACAAGACAGCTCGCGAGATCGCGCAGAACAGAAAAGACAAGATGAGAGAAGAAGTGCTTGCAAAGAATGCAAGCATGACTCTCGACAAGCTCTTCAGCCAGATCCAGGAGGGAGAGGCAAAGGAACTCAACCTCATCGTCAAGGCAGACGTACAGGGTTCTGTCGGAGCTATCATCACATCGCTCGAGAAACTGGAGACCCCTGAGGTCAAGATCAACGTGATCCACAGCGGTGTTGGAACTGTCAACGAATCCGACGTTAAACTTGCTGAGACATCTAACGCTATTATTATCGGATTCAACGTCAGACCGACTACTGCTGTTACAAATCAGGCTCAGGACGCGGATGTTGAAATCAGACTCTACAGAGTCATCTATGACATCATCGATGAGATTCAGGATGCTATGAAGGGCATGCTCGACCCAGAATTCAAAGAAGAAGTTCTCGGAAAGGCTGAGGTCAGAGATACGTTCAAGGTACCAAATCTCGGTATTGTCGCAGGATGTTATGTAACTGAGGGTGAAGTCAAGAGGAATGCTCAGATAAGACTCGTTCGTGACGGCATCGTTATTCACGAAGGCGTTATCAGCTCGCTCAGAAGATTCAAAGATGACGTCAAAGACGTACAGGCAGGATATGAGTGCGGACTCGGTATCGAGAAGTACAATGACATCAAACCTGGTGACACTATCGAGTGCTTCGAAATGGTAGAGGTTGAGCGCTAATCGCAATCAATGATTAAAGGATCGAATAATGGCAAGATACAGACAGGGAAGACTTGGAGAAGAGATCAAAAAAAGCATAAGCGGATTTCTTATCAATGGCGCGAAGGATCCGGCTCTGACGGAGAGGATCATCAGCATCACAGCTGTTGAAGTGACTCGTGACGGAAGCTATGCGACTGTTTATGTATCGCCTATGTGTCTGGCCGATGAAGACAAAGAAATGGTCTACGCAGGTGTAATGGCAGGACTTGAGAGAGCCAAAGGAGCCATAAGAGGGCAGGTTTCTAAAGATGTGAAGATGAGACATACCCCTGAACTCCGTTTCAAGCTTGACACTTCGCTCGACTACGGTCAGCATATAGATTCGATACTCGGCACGCTCACTTATGGAGATCCGGAAGAAAAAGAATGAACGATACGATAAAAAGCATAGCAACGATAATGAAAGACCTGGACAATATCCTGATCTTTCCTCACATCAACATGGACGGAGACGCCATTGGTTCTGCTTCGGCGCTTTGTCTTGCTCTTCGCGGACTCGGCAAGAACGCTTACGTTATGATAAATGAGCCTGTGCCTAAAAACCTCGATTTTCTTGAATGTGGTTGCACCACTGAAGATGACAGCGTGCTTGAAGATGTTCAGCTTTCACTTATGCTTGACTGCAATGGACTCAACAGAATCATCGGCAGAGAAAAAGCGTGGGAAAGAGGACGTCTCAAGGGCTGTATAGATCATCATTCTACCAAGGCAAAGGAGATACGCTACGACTTCTCAAGGATAGAACCGAAATCGGCCGCTACCGGTGAAATAGTCTATAACATCATCAAGGCGATGGGTTGTGAGATCAGTCTCGATATCGCAAACTGTATTTTTGCAGCTATCACAACAGACACAGGAAACTTCCAGCACGTCAACACAACCAGTCGTTCTCATGAAATAGTAGGCCATCTATATAAGATCGAAGGATTCAATTCCAAGATCATCAGTGCTTTGATATACGACAGGAAATCAAAGAACGCTATCAAGATGGAGAGCGAAGTAATAGCGGATATAGACTTTTACGCTGACGGCAAGCTCGCCGTCGGTAGAGTGACGCAGAAAGTCCTCAAAGATACCGGTTGTACGATGGATGAAGCCGACGGCATCATCGTAAGGATGATGTCCATCGACGGAGTCGAGGGAGCTTGCCTGTTCAAAGAAAGCGAGTCCAGTGTAAGAGCATCGCTACGTGGCAGAAGCTATGCAGATATGGCAAAGGCTGCGGCTACTTTCGGAGGCGGTGGACATACTCTTGCCGCAGGCTGCACATTCACCGGCATGACGCTTGAGGAAGCAGAGAAAGCAATGATCCCGGTCCTTATTGATACTGTCAATGCGGAGTGATCTGAATGGACGGAGTTATAAATATTAATAAGCCGGCAGATTGGACTTCGCAGGACGTTTGCTCAAAACTCAGAGGTCGGCTTCACATAAAGAAAATTGGACACACAGGAACGCTCGACCCTATGGCTACGGGCGTTTTGCCTGTATGCGTGGGAAATGCGACCCGTATCATCGAGTATTACGACAAAGATAAGAAGAAATATCATGCATCGATGAAGCTGGGTATCTCGACTGATACTTTGGATATAACGGGAGAAATACTGGGAACGTGCGATTACTCAAAAGTGACTGAAAATGTCGTCAGAGAGGCATTTACCGGCTATATTGGGACAGTTGATCAAGTGCCTCCTAAATACTCAGCCCTAAAGGTAAACGGTAAGAGAGCGTATGACCTTGCCCGTTCAGGCGCGGACTTTGAAATGAAGGCGCGTGAAACGGAGATATACGAAAACAAGATCACACGGCTTGATCTAGTGACCGGTGAAATAGAGTTCGATGTTACCTGTAAAAAGGGGACATACATTCGCACTATATGTGATGACATAGGGCGAAAGCTCGGCTGCGGTGCAGTTATGACCGCTTTGGTCAGGACTGCGAGTGGGATATTCACGATAGAAGAGGCTATCGACATAGAAACACTCTGCGAAATGAGCGATGAAGAAATAGGTTCACGTATCATTCCTATGCAAGATACACTAAATGAACTTGGGATCATCGCACTTAACAATAATAGAATTACCGCCTTTTGTAATGGCAATTCCTCGTATATCACTAACTGCCGTATTATCGAAAATTCACGCTTTGATAATATTTACAGAGTTTATTCCGGCGATATTTTCCTAGGTATAGGAGCTATAGGACATGAGGGCTTGAAACCATTGAAGGTGTTATATCACCAATAAGTTAAGTAATGAAGATAATCAACAGTTTGGAAAATCTGAATATTGAAGAAAAGACTTCTGTGGCGCTGGGCAATTTTGACGGTGTCCACATAGGACATCAGAAAATCATGCAGAACGCGCTAGATGCCGTAAACGGAAGCATGCTTTCTGTTTGTTTTACTTTTTCAAATCATCCATTCAATTTCATACTTGACAGGGATGTAAGCGATCCGGCCGCTATCAAGCTTATCTGCAGTGAAGAAGATAAGATAAGACTGATCGAGGACATGGGATTTGATATCCTGGTAAATGTGCCGTTTGATGAAAACATAATGACTATGCGCGCTCATGACTTTTTCGAGTCCATACTCATAAGAAAGCTGAACGCTGGTTTTGTTTCTGTTGGCTTCAACTACACATACGGAGCCAGAGCAGAGGGAAAGACCGATATGCTCAAAGAAGAATGTGCAGCAGCAGGTATAGATATACATGTCGAGGATGCAGTAAAACTGGACGGAAAAATTGTCAGCTCTACACTTATTCGAGAGATGATAAAAGAAGGTAATATGGAGCAGACACAGCGCTATCTCGGCAGACCGCTTGTTTTTAGCGGCAAAGTCGAACATGGGCTAAAGCTGGGATCGGCCAATGGTATACCTACAGCTAACATTCCTGTCGATGCTTCAAGGATTGCGCCTCCAAGCGGAGTATATTTCAGCAGAGTGATCATCGGAGATGATGAGTATGCTTCGGTATCGAATATAGGATATAAGCCTACTGTCCAGGAATCCGGTGGCCTTTCGGTCGAGACAAATATCTTTGATTTTGACGCTGAGCTCTACGGTTCTGAAATCGCAGTTCTCTTCGATCACTTCTCAAGAGCGGAAGTGAAATTTGACTCAAGAGAAGAATTGTTCGATCAGATAAGAAAAGACTGCGCAGGAGCAAAGGAATACTACAAAAAAAGATAGACAACATGCCTTTGGTATGTTAATATACCGTCGTTGCGGCATAATAGCCACAGCAAATCATAATTCAATATACCCGCGCCGCAGAGGTTCGACTCTCCAACGGCTTCGCAGAGCGGGCGAACTGAAGTAAAGGAGTTTTTTATTATGCTTACAAAAGAAAAGAAACAGGAAATCATCAAAGAGTATGCAACAAAAGAAGGCGACACAGGTTCCCCTGAAGTACAGGTTGCAATTCTCACATTCAGGATCAACGAGCTCAACGAGCATCTCAAGGAGCATCATAAGGACCATCACTCCAGAAGAGGACTCCTCAAGATGGTAGGTCAGAGAAGAAACCTTCTCAAGTATCTGAGAGAGACAGACATCGAAAGATACAGAAGCCTTATCGCAAGACTCGGACTGAGAAAATAATTCCAGACAAAGAGGCGGGAGCGCTGCTCCCGCTTGTATTGTATTTTCGGAGAGCTTTATGCAAGTGATTGGAGACACAAGTATCGTACTCTCCGGATGAAAAGGTATTGACCCATATGAGAAGAAATTAACAGGAAGGAGTTGTTAATATAATGGGTAGATTTGAAGATTATAAGACTTACAGGACAGCGCTCGGCGGCAGACTTCTCGAAGTAGAGATCGGAAAACTCGCTGAGCAGGCAAACGGACACGCAGTAGTAAGATACGGCGACACAGTAGTGAGCTGTGCGGTATGCGCCAGCAAAGAGCCTAAACAGGATGTGGATTTCTTCCCACTGACATGCAACTTTGAAGAAAAGTTATATGCTGTTGGCAAGATCCCGGGCGGATATCTCAAAAGAGAAGGACGTCCAAGCGACAGAGCTACACTCGTATCGAGACTTATCGACAGACCTCTTCGTCCTCTTTTCCCAAAGGGATACAGGAACGATGTTGTCGTCACAGCCACAGCTCTTTCGGTAGATCACGACTGTTCACCTGAGGTAGCATCGCTCATCGGTACATCAGTAGCGATCGCGATCTCCGATATCCCTTGGGATGGCCCTACAGCCGGCGTAGTGGTTGGCAGAGTTGACGGAGAATTCGTTGTTAATCCTACATTTGAACAGAGACAGGTATCCGACCTCAATCTTACAGTTTGCGGTACAGAGGAAGCCATCATGATGGTAGAAGCTGGAGCGAATGAGCTTCCTGAAGAGCAGATGCTCGAAGCGATCCTTTTCGGTCACGAAGAGATCAAAGCTATCTGCAGTTTCATTAAGGGTATCGTTGCTGAAGTAGGCAAGGAAAAGCAGGATTATGTAGTATTCAAGGCCGGCGAGGATGTAGACGCTGCTGTAAGAGAATATGCTACACAGAAGATGGTAGATGCCATCTATACATTCGACAAGCTCGAAAGACTCGCCAATATGGATGCAGTTGCTGCTGATGCGAAAGAGCATTTCGCAGAGGAATTCGAAGGTCGCATGGCTGAAGTAGACGAAGTCATGTACAACATCAAGAAGGAAGAGGTAAGACGTCGCATCCTCGATGAGGGCGTTAGACCTGACAACAGAAAGCCTGACGAGATCAGGCCGCTCTGGAGTGAGACAGGATATCTTCCAAGGACTCACGGATCAGGACTCTTCAAGAGAGGTCAGACACAGGTTCTTTCCATCGCAACACTCGCTCCGCTCAATGAAGCACAGTGGCTCGATGGAATCGACGATGACGTAACTCGCAAGAGATACATGCATCAGTACAACTTCCCGGGATATTGCACAGGTGAAGCTAAGCCGTCCAGATCCCCTGGAAGACGTGAGATCGGACACGGCGCTCTCGCTGAAAGAGCTCTCATGCCGGTTCTCCCTAGCGAAGAAGAATTCCCATATTCAATCAGAGTCGTCTCTGAGGTAATGTCCAGCAACGGTTCATCCTCAATGGCATCGACATGCGGTTCCACTCTTGCACTTATGGACGCAGGCGTTCCTATCAAGAAGCCTGTATCCGGAATCGCAATGGGTCTTATCGAAGGACTCAATGAAGATGGTTCATCGAGATTTGCTATTCTAAGTGATATCCAGGGCATGGAAGACTTCCTCGGTGACATGGACTTCAAGGTCACAGGTACTCCTGACGGTGTTACAGCACTTCAGATGGATATCAAGGTGCACGGACTCAACAGAGAGATCCTAGAGCAGGCACTTGAGCAGGCAAAAATAGGAAGAGCGAAGATCCTCGAGAACATGCTCGAAGAGATCCCGGCTCCAAGAGAAGAGCTGAGCCCATATGCTCCTAGATTTATCAGCATGAGGATCGATCCTGATAAAGTAAGACTCGTTATCGGACCTGGAGGCAAGACTGTCAACAGGATCGTAGAAGAGACAGGCGCTAAGATCGATATCTCCGACGATGATGTTGGTTTCATCGCTATCTATGCTGTCGACATGGAGAGCGCAGAGGCTGCGAAGAAAGAGATCGAGCTCATCACAAAAGAGGTTGAAGTCGGCGAAACTTATGAGGGTAAAGTTACTCGCATTATGAATTTCGGCGCATTCATCGAGATCCTGCCGGGTAAAGAAGGACTCCTGCACATCTCAAAGATGGCAGATCACAGAGTCGCTAAGGTAGAAGATGTGATGAATATTGGCGATACTGTAACTGTCAAGGTAACAGAGATCGACAGCCAGAATCGCATCAATCTTGAGAGACCTGGGATCAAGAAGGAATCCTCAGGAAGACCTAGAAGATAGTCATAAAGGCGATACAAATGATATAATCAGCGTGCATATATGGATAATATATGCACGCTATTCATATCTGCTTGAGGAATAATCTAAAGGGCATCAAGCTAAAATGCTTTACGAAGAAGGCTTCACACAGAACAGAGAGATATCATGGCTCCGCTACAACGAGCGTGTCCTGGAAGAAGCACTGGATGAGACAGTGCCTCTCTTTGAGCGTCTTCGTTTCATCGCAATTTTTACGTCCAATCTTGAAGAGTTCTTCAAAGTAAGAGTAGGGAGTCTTCTTGGGGAGGATGTTGAAGGTGATGATGATATAGATGAAAAGTCCGGCATGACAGCAGGAGAGCAACTAAGCCGCATCCACAGTCTTATTCCCGGCCTTTTAATGAAAAAGGACATGGCATACGGTCTTGTAGAAAAAAGATTGGCCGAAAAAGGTATAAAGCGTCTTGAGCCTTCAAATATGAGCGACGCTGAAAGAGGCGCATGCTTTGATTTCTTCCGAGATGTTCTTAAACCACGCCTTAAGATCACCGTTCTCAGCGGGGATGACAGGATCCCGTATCTTGACGAAGAAAGGACATATCTGATAGCGGATCTGGACGCCGAGATGGAAGACAGATTCGGGCTTGTAGATATTCCGGCCGGCCTTACGAAAGTAATGGTGATTGATGAAGATGTATATCAAGAAACAGCAGACTTCGAAGATGATATCCCACGTGTCAGTACCATCATAAACAGCGGTTCTAACAACGTTTTTCGTTATGTTCTGTCTGAGGACATTATAAGGATGTTTGCCGATACGCTTTTCGTTCCATTCGTACCTGTTGAGATCCACTCACTGGATATAGCGAGAACGTCGGAAGTGGCCATCGATGATGGCTCTGCCAACACCATAAGCGGAATGCGCAAGATGATCAGCAAAAGAAAACACGCTTCCGCAGATAAGCTGATCACAGATGGAAAACTAAGCGCAAGCCTAAAAAGATATCTTTTAAAGTCACTTGGACTTGTTGAACGTCAGTTGTTCACGACCACAAGGATAGACTATTCATATATCAGTGAGCTCGAAGAAAAACTTCCTGAGGATAAGAAAAAAGGCTTATTATATGAACCTCATATCCCTCACGATCAGACTACTGAGATAAAGGGGGAAATGATAGACGAAATAAGGAAACACGACATATTGTCCTGCTATCCTTATGATTCCATGGATGCTTTTTTATGCCTCTTGAGAGAAGCGGCTTTCAGTAATGAAGTATCGGAAATCAGGATCACGATATACCGTCTTGCCTCGAACCCTAAGATAACGGATTACTTAATATATGCCGCACGTAACGGCAAGAAGGTCAAAGTCGTTCTTGAACTGAGAGCGCGATTTGATGAAGAAAAGAATCTCGCATGGGCAGAACGTCTGAAGTCTGCGGGATGTAAAGTCTATTACGGAACAGAAAAATACAAAGTGCATTCAAAGTTATGTCAGATAGTTTTTTCTGAAAAGCACAGCTATATCACAAATATCTCCACCGGCAATTACAATGAAAAGACTGCAAAGCTATATACAGATCTGTCACTTTTGACCGCAGATACTGAGATCGGAAGAGCGGCATCACGTTTGTTCAAAGATATCTGTAAGGGAAGAATAGGTGAAAAGGACTACGAGCCTCTCTTGGTATCGCCTGTCAGCATGCGTAAAGAGATCTTGAAGCTGATAAAACGTGAAGGGAAGAAGGGTAAAGATGGACTCATCTTCATTAAGATCAATTCGCTTTCCGATGAAAAGCTTATCGAGGCTTTGATGGAAGCTTCCTGCAAGGGCTGTCGTGTACGTATGATAGTCCGCGGTATATGCTGCATGCTCTCGGGCATTGAAAATGCTACAGAGAATGTCTGCATAGTAAACAAAGTCGGAAGATTCCTCGAGCATTCACGTGTGTATATTTTCGGAACGGGCACTGATGAAAAGATGTATATATCTTCTGCTGACTTTATGCCTCGCAATATGGATAGGAGAGTGGAACTGGCTTGTCCAGTAAATGATAAGCACATAAAAAACCGCATCCGGGAAGAGATGCAGTGTGTTTATATGGATATGGAAAAAGGTAGGGTCATCACTCCAAATGGAACATACGCCCGCAAGTGATATCAGTGTATATTGCGTTTGCGCTTTTCCAGTTCAGCATTATCAGGAAACTTCAAAGTGTTCCCGTCACTGTCATTATCATGAACTGATCCATCGGGCTCGTCTTCATCGATATTTGCAAAAGACTCAAATATATCCTTTACTTCTTTTTTGGTATTAAAGGCATGCGGATAGCGCTCTCTTACAGGGCGTGTGTCCTCCTCGCCGCTGTTTTCGTATCGAACGAGAGCGTAAAGTACTATTCCTATTGTTACTATCAGTCCGAGAATTATAAGTGGCACTTGAGTTTCCTAAAAAATACAATAAAACTTGATTCGTCGTGAGGCTTTTTTATTTGATTGAATAATACTATTTTCAAGGCTTGAGAGTCAAACTTCTTGTCTCTGATAAGGCTCGGATCCGTTTGCTGACAGGGGTGGAATATTCCTCGACCATAATGTATATTTGTTCAGGAAAAAATTGAATGGAGATTAGATATGGAAAACAAAAAACCAAACGGAGCAGCTTTGATACCTATTCTTGTGTTTCTGATACTTTATCTGGGAAGCGGTATCTATTTCGAATACATCAAACCTGTCGAAGGCGGCATGGGCTTTTATATCATGTCGGTTGTCGTTTCCTTCGTGATCGCGCTAATAGTTGCGCTTATTCAGAACAGGGATCACACATTCGATGAAAAAATACACATTTGCGCTCAGGGAATAGGCGATGACAACATCACTATCATGCTCTTCATATTCCTGGTAGCAGGAGCTTTCAGTGGTATTGCCAGAGAATCAGGCGGAGCGGATAGCACGGCATACATGCTTCTCAGCATAGTACCTGCCAGATTCGCGGTACCGGGCATTTTCATTATTGCCTGCCTTATATCCATGGCAATGGGAACCAGCGTCGGTACGATCACCGTTCTTGCGCCTATAGCACTATCAGTAGCAACTACAGCCGGCCTTAATCTTCCGCTTTGTATTGCAACAGTAGTCGGCGGGGCTATGTTCGGAGACAACCTTTCGTTCGTTTCTGATACAACTATTGCCGCCACAAAGACCCAGGGCTGTGCGATGAAAGATAAATTCAGGACCAACTTCAAGATCGCTTTTCCTGCGGCATTAGTTACACTGGTCATACTTATCCTAATTTCTTCAAAAGGTGGTGTAGCTGAATTTGAGATAGGTCAATTCAATGTCATCCAGACTCTTCCTTACTTTATTGTCCTTATCGCGGCTATCGCAGGAATCAATGTCTTTGTTGCTCTTTGCGGTGGTGTAGTACTCTTCCTGATCACAGGCCTTATTACGGGTTCGTTGACTATTGCATCTGCTTTCAGTGCGATGGGAGCCGGAACATCAGGAATGTTTGAGACCATGGTCGTTGCAATACTCGTTGCTGCGATCGGAGCTCTTATAAAAGACAACGGTGGTTTTGCGGCGATAATCGATTTCATCAGCAGGACATTCAAAGGAACAAAAGGCGGCATGTTTGGAATCGGGCTGCTCGTACTTCTTATGGACATCGCTACTGCTAACAATACTGTAGCAATCGTTCTGTCAGGACCTATAGCGAAGGATGTTGCGACGGAATACGATATTGATCCGAAGCGCAGCGCTTCGCTTCTTGATACGTTCTCATGTATAGGGCAGGGCATAATACCTTACGGTGCTCAGCTTCTTATAGCTGCCGCAGCAACGGGCATTACAAGTATCGAGATAATGCCATTCCTGTTCTATCAGTTTGCACTTCTGATAGCTGTGATCATATCGATAATTCTTTACAGAAGCAGCAAAGCAAACTAGTGATAATCTGTTCAGTTGACGGACCGGGACAGTGATCTCGGTCCGTTTTTATTTGTACGGATTTTTGTATACAAAATGGCTATTTTAGGGTTATACGGCGTGATGAAATATGTTAGAATACACTATTGTGAAATGATGGCTCAGTATGTAAAATTGAGCAGTTAAAAACATTCAAAAATCAATTACCAGGAGAAATAACATGTTTGAAAATCTATCGGACAAGCCCGTAGCTGAGTATCAGGCGGAACAGATCAAAAAATGGAACGAACTCGACATGCTCAACCTTTGTGTAAAAGCAAGGGAAGGCGCGCCGTCATTTGTTTTCTATGAAGGACCTCCGACAGCGAATGGTAAACCGGGCATCCACCACATGATGGCCAGAACTCTAAAGGATTCAGTCAACAGATACAAAACGATGAAGGGATTCCAGGTAAAGCGCAAAGGCGGCTGGGATACACACGGATTGCCTGTTGAGATCGAGGTTGAAAAGGAACTCGGATTCAGCGGCAAGCAGAATATCGAGAAGTACGGCATCAAGGAATTCAACGAGAAGTGCCGTGAATCAGTCTTCAAATACACTCAGATGTGGACTGATATGTCTGAGAAGATGGCTTATATGGCCGACATGGAAGACCCTTACATCACTTATAAGAATGACTATATAGAGACCGGCTGGTGGATCATAAAGAACGCTTTCGACAAAGGGCTTGTCTACGAAGGATATAAGATACTGCCTTACTGCCCACGATGCGGAACAGGTCTTGCTTCGCACGAGGTAGCTCAGGGCTACAAGGACATCAAAGTAAACACGCTTACATGTCGCTTCCGTCGCACGGGAGTGGATCATGATAACGAATACTTCCTGGCATGGACGACTACACCATGGACTCTTGCTTCGAATATCGCGCTGACGGTCGGACCTGATATCGACTACGTGAAGTGCCTTATGAAGTCGGGAGACAGTGAGGGAGATTATCTTTGGGTGGCAGAAGCTCTCGCCTCAAGCGTTCTTGCTAACGACGAGTACGAAGTTGTCGACAAGGTGAAGGGCTCCGAGATGGAGTACTGGACTTATGAGCAGCTTGAACCATTCTGTGTTCCTGAAAAGGGGAAGAACGCGTTCATCGTCACTTGCATGGACTATGTATCCATCGAGGATGGTACGGGAATCGTACATACTGCCCCGGCCTTCGGTGAAGACGACTATAACTGTGGACGCAAGTATGATCTTGCTGTTATGCAGCCAGTAGATGAAAGAGGCTGCTACACCGAGACTCCATGGGCAGGCAGATTCGTAATGGAAGATGGTCTGGATGTAGATATCATTAAGTATCTTGCTCAGGATAATAAGATCTACGCGAAGCAGAAACTTGAGCACGCTTATCCACACTGCTGGAGATGCGGAACTCCTCTCGTATACTACGCGAATAAGTCGTGGTACATCGAGATGACCAAGCTGAGAGATCAGCTGGTAGCTAATAACAATACAGTAAATTGGTATCCGCCGTATGTGGGTGAGAAGAGATTCGGAAACTGGCTTGAGGACGTTAAAGACTGGGCTATTTCCAGATCAAGATATTGGGGAACACCTATCCCGATCTGGAAGTGCGAATGCGGACATCTGCACTGCGTAGGTTCACGCAAGCAACTCATCAACGATGCAGAGCAGAAAATCGACATGGACATCGAACTCCACAGACCTTACGTAGACGACGTCACGATCAAGTGCCCTGAGTGCGGAAAGAGCATGCACAGGATACCTGAGGTAATGGACTGCTGGTTCGACTCAGGAGCAATGCCTTTCGCACAGTGGCATTTCCCGTTCGAGAACGAAGACAGATTCGATAACGAACTCTTCCCGGCAGACTTCATTTGCGAAGGCATCGACCAGACAAGAGGTTGGTTCTATTCACTGATGGCCATTTCGACAATCGTAAAAGGCTGCGCTCCATACAGGAACGTTCTCGTAAACGACCTTATTCTCGACAAGAACGGCAAGAAGATGTCCAAGCACGTTGGAAACACTGTAAATCCATTCGAGATGATGGATAAGTACGGTACTGACGCTGTAAGGTGGTATCTGGTATACGGATCGCCTGCTTGGACTCCTACCAAGTTCGATGAGGACGGCATAAGAGAAGTCATAAGCAAGGTGTTCAGCACACTCAGAAACACTTACAACTTCTTCTGTCTCTACGCTAACATTGACAAGGTAGAAAAGAAGCACCTCGATGTGCCTTATGCTGACAGACCGGAACTCGACAGATGGATCATCTCGAAATACAACAGATTGATCAAAGTGACAACCGAGGCCATGGATTCCTATGACCACATGAAGACCGTAAGAGCCATCGGCGAATTCATCGACGGAGACCTCTCCAACTGGTACATCAGAAGAGCCAGAAGAAGATTCTTCGCTGAAGGCGAGGGCGATGAGATGTCACTCGACAAGAGAGCTGCTTATGCAACTACATATGAAGTACTGACAGGCGTTGCCAAGATGATGGCACCTGTCGCACCATTCATCTCCGATGAGATCTATACAAAACTTACTGGAGAGACTACAGTACATGTCGCTTACTATCCTGAAGCAGATGAGAGTCTCATAGATGACAGGACAGAGGAGAGAATGGATCTTGTAAAGGTGCTTGTAAACCTCGGACGCAGCACAAGAGAGCAAGAGAAACTGAAAGTTCGCCAGCCACTTAGCAAAGTGATCGTTGACGGAAGCTACAGCGACAAGATCAGCGATCTTACAGACCTCATCAAGGAAGAGCTGAACGTGCATGAAGTACAATTCGAAGGCGATCTCGATAAGTATATGAACTTTGAGATCAAGCCAAACTTCAGAGCAGCAGGTCCTGTGCTCGGTAAGAATGTGAAGGCATTCGGCGCTAAGCTCGCAAGCCTCGACGCAAAAGAGACTATATCGGCACTCGATAATGGCCCTGTAAAGATGGAGCTCGGCGGAGAAGAGTACGATATCACTAAGGATCTCGTTGATGTAAGGATCAGCTCCAAAGAAGGATTTGTTGTCGGAATGGACGGCAATGTATTCACTATTCTCGATACTACGCTGACTCCTGAACTTATAAATCAGGGCTATGTAAGAGAGATGATCTCCAAAATACAGCAGCTCCGTAAGCAGGCTGACTTTGACATGATGGATGAGATCAAAATCAACATGACTGCTGATGAAGAGATCAAAGCCGCTGCTGAAGAAGCATCAGACTTCATCAAAGATGAGACAATAGCAGTATCACTAGATATCGCTGATAAGGCCGAGACCGGAACAGAACTTCCTGAATTCGATATAAATGGACACAAGACAGGTATCGCAGTCGAAAGAGTCTGATAATAAGAATCTGCTTAATTACAATATTGATGAGCTTGCTTGTCTTATCGAAGCTCTGGGTGAAAAGAGATTCCGGGCGAAACAGATATTTGGGTGGCTTTCTAAAGGTATCAACAGCCTTGACGAAATGCGCAATATTCCAAAGGCACTTAGACAGTCCATGGCTGATGAGGGCTTGTATATAGGGCTCCCGTTTGCGGAAAGCATCCAGACCTCAAAGGACGGGACTGTAAAATGTCTTTTCCGTTTCCTTTTGGCAGACAAAGACCCGGATACAGGGACAGAAGTCGAGTCCGTATTCATGAAATATGAGTACGGCAACTCGATATGTATATCTTCTCAAGCAGGTTGCCGCATGGGATGCAAGTTTTGTGCTTCTACAATGGACGGGCTTGAGAGGAGCCTGACAGGCGGTGAGATGCTCGGTGAAGTACTCGCAATGAGGAACCTGACAGGCGAAGAAATCAATCATGTCGTGATAATGGGCATGGGCGAACCTTTTGACAACTACGAAGAAGTTGCGAGGTTCATCAGGCTCATACACGATCCTGCCGGTTATGATCTGAGCCTGAGAAACATCACTGTTTCTACCTGCGGGATCATAGAAGGTATCGAGAGATTTGCGGAAGAATTCCCGCAGGTGAACCTCGCGATATCCCTCCATGCTCCAAATCAGGAACTAAGGGAAAAGACGATGCCTGTTGCTCGTAAGTATAGGTTCGATGAACTCATAAATGCTGCAAGGGCTTATACCGAGAAGACAGGGAGGCGTATCACTTTTGAGTATGCCGTCATAGACGGAGTCAACGATTCTAAGGAGTGTGCACGGGAGCTTGCTTCAAAGCTCAAAGGATGGCTCGCTCATGTAAATCTGATCCCGCTCAATGAAGTCGATGGCAGGGAATATAAAAAGGCGCAGCACAGCAATGTGAAGCGATTCAAGGAAGTACTTGAGAAGGAGGGCGTCGCTGTAACTATCAGACGCACTCTTGGAAATGATATTGACGCTGCCTGCGGGCAGTTACGCAGAAGGGGGTAAGAACTGTGAAGATCGTACTGGACGGAATGGGCGGCGACTACTCACCTGATGAGGTAGTAAAGGGCGCTGTAAGAGCTGCGGCGGAAATAGATGAAACCGTAGTAATACTTGGACCTGAAGCAAAGATAAAAGAATGTCTTGAAGCCAATAAATGGAACGGCAATAATATCGAGATCGTGGATGCGACAGAGGTGATCACCAACGAAGAGCATCCTGCAATGGCGGTCAGAAAGAAAAAGGATTCGACTATCGTCAAAGGCATGAACATGCTCAAGAGCGGCGAAGGAGATATCTTTATTTCCGGAGGATCCACAGGCGCGCTTCTTGCAGGTGGCCTCACGATTCTCGGAAGGATAAAAGGCATAAAGAGGCCTGCTATCGCTGCATGGTTCCCACGCGCAGGTAAAAAAGGAGTCACACTCCTGCTTGACTGCGGAGCCAGTGTAGAGGCAAAGCCTGAATACCTTCATCAGTACGGCATCATGGGCGATATATTTGTCAGAGGTATCACCGGTAAGATCGCTCCAACAGTGAGGCTTCTCAACGTTGGTGCAGAAGAGGGTAAAGGAGACACACTTCACAAAGAGGCTTTTGATCTTCTCAAGAACAGCTATATCAACTTCTGCGGTAATGTCGAAGCCCGTGATGTCATATACGGAGATACGGATATCGTCGTGATGGATGGATTCAGCGGTAATGTCTATCTCAAAGCGAGCGAGGGCATGGCAAGTGCTGTTATGGGGCTATTCAAAAACAAGCTGACTGAAGGCATCAAAGCAAAATTCGGAGCTTTGCTTGCGTACAGCAAAATCAAGGATATAAAGAATACCTTTGATTATTCAGATGCCGGAGGAGCTCCTATACTCGGTCTAAAGGGAGCTGTGCTTAAGGTGCACGGCAATTCAAGATCGGTCGAGTTCTATTACGCCATTCACCGCGCCGTGGACTATGTCAACAGCGATATCACCGGCAAGATAAAAGAAACTATCGAAAAGACGCAAACAGTAAATACAGAAACTGAAGAAAGCGGAGCCGATGAATAATTACGATGAACTGTACAGAATAATAGGATACAGATTCAACGATGAGACTTTACTTAAGACTGCGCTCACACACAGCTCATATGCCGCAGAACATAAATTGGGCTATGAACAAAACAATGAACGTCTTGAGTTCATAGGTGACGCATATGTTGATGCAGTCGTGGGCATGAAACTTTTTGAAATAATGGATAAAGCCCATGAAGGTGTTTTATCAAGGCGCAGAGCTGATGTTGTATGCGAGTCGACCCTTGCAGAAATAGCTACAGACATGAAGCTCGGAGAATTCCTTTTATTAGGAAAAGGCGAGGCCGTAAGTGGCGGTAGCATGAAACCGTCGATCCTATCCGATGCTTTTGAAGCTCTAATGGGAGCTATCTTTATTGATGGTGGATATAAAGCTGTAAAAGATGTGATCCTCAGACTTCTTGGCAAAAAGATCGTGCTTGCCTCTGAAGGGAAGCTAAGCAGCGACCACAAAACAAAGCTCCAGGAATATCTTCAGGATAGGGATCACAACGTAAAGATCGAATATAGAGTTATAGACCAAAGCGGACCGGATCACATGAAACATTTTACAGTTGCCGTGTTCGCTAACGGAGTCGGATTGGGTACCGGGAGCGGAGCAAGCAAAGCAAAAGCCGAACAGGCTGCAGCTGAAAACGCATTATCCAAGGGAGTCAAATAAAAGTGTACTTTAAAAGAATTGAGATGCAGGGCTTCAAGTCATTTGCAGACCCTGTGACTATAGAATTGAATGATGGAGTGACATGCATCATAGGCCCTAACGGAAGCGGCAAAAGCAATATTTCCGATGCGCTTCGATGGGTTCTCGGTGAACAGAGTTCGAGACAACTTCGCGGATCCAAGATGCAGGATGTCATATTTGCCGGTACAGCAACACGCAAGCCTAAGGGCATGGCTGAAGTTACTCTTGTAATAGACAATTCTGCTGGTATCCTTCCTCTTGAATACAACGAAGTAGCAGTCACACGACGTATGTTCCGTTCCGGAGAGAGTGAATACCTAATCAACGGCAATCAGTGCCGCCTCAGAGATATCAGAGAGCTTTTCATGGATACCGGAATAGGTGTCGAAGGATATTCCATAATAGGTCAGGGAAAAATCGCGGATATCGTAAGCACAAAGCCCGAGAACAGAAGGCAGATATTCGAGGAAGCAGCAGGGGTCGTACTGTATAAGAGCAGAAAGACCGAAGCGGAGAACAAGCTGGCCGCTGCCACCCTTGATCTTGAAAGGGTAAGGGATATCATTGCCGAGATCGAAGGCCGTATCGACGGTCTGAAGGAAGATTCGGAAAAAGCGTCTGAATACTTGGAGCTGAGAGATCGCTATAAGACTCTCGGAATCAATATCATATTGCATAATCTTGAAAATCTCGAAGCCAATGTCAAGAGCGGAAAAGAGGAACTGGAAAGTCTGCAGACAAAGCTCGACGAAACAGCTTCTGCACTTGATGCTACAGAGCAGAAGATAGACGCTCTCAGAGACAAGGATATCGAGCTGAGCGATGAATATTCAAAGGCCAACGCCAGGCTCCTTGAAACAGTCGATGAGCTTTCCGTTATTACCAGTGGCGGTAAACTCAATAGAGAAAGACTCGATAATATCGAAAAGGAACTCACAAGGCTTGACGAGGAGATAAGATCGGCAGAAGAGAGGCTCAGCACTGAAAAGGAAGAACTGTCACGACTTGAAGAAAACGAAAAGTCAATGAACAGCGAGATGGACAGCGTCAGAGCTTCTCTGGAGGAAGCTGTGATGAAATACAATGATGACAGCAGAAAGGCATCGCAGATCTCGCTCAAGACAGAAGAGCTCAAGAGTAGGCTGATCGAGATAAACAACGCAAATATCACAAGAAACGCTGAGATCAAGACTCTCAGCAACTACATGAGCACTCTCGAAGAGAGAAAAGAAGCTCTGACGGAAGAATTTGAGACGAGGGACAAGTCTGACTCCGATAATAAGGAGAATCTGAAGTCCTTAGAGCTTAAGATAGCGGAAAACAACAAGACGCTCGATGAGAAGAAAGCTAGACTCGGAGAAGTAACCGATAACATTATATCGGTAGCATCAAATCTTGAAAAGATAGCAAAAGAATCCGACGAACTTTCGATCAGAACTAACCGTGCGATCGCCAGAAAGAACACCATCGAGGAGATGGAGGCGAACTATGAAGGATATAACAATTCTGTAAGAGCAATAATGTCTGGTGGGCATAAAGGCATCATCGGTACTGTTTCAGATATCATAAAAGTTCCTGAAGGCCTTGAAACTGCTGTAGAAACAGCTTTGGGTGGAAACCTTCAGAATATCGTTTGCAAAGACGATGCTTCAGCGAAATCCTGCATCAGCTGGCTTAAATCCACAGGGTCAGGAAGAGCGACATTCCTTCCTGTGCAGTCGGTAAAAGCAGACAGGCTTTATGTAGATAACGATGTAAGCAGATCGACCGGATACGTCGGGATAGCTTCAGAAATGGTCGAATGCGAACAGAAATACAGGGAGATAGTGGATTATCTTCTTTGCAGGGTGATAATCGCTGACAACATGGATAATGCGATACGTCTTTCCAAGAAGGATATTGGCGGATTCCGTATCGTTACCCGTGAAGGCGAAGTCATCAATTCTTTTGGCGCTATAACAGGCGGAAGGTTCAAGAACAGGACCGCAAATCTTCTTGACAGGAAAAAGGAGATATCCAAGCTCAATGAGGAGATCAAAGGCTTTGAAAGAAGATCTGAAGAGCTTGCTTCTGATAAAGATAAGGAAGAAAAAGCAAGGATCAAACTCAGAGGTGAAAGAGACAGCCTTAGAAACGAGATCACCGAACTTGAGATCGCATCCAACGTGCTCAGGACTGACAGAGATCATGCCGAAGCTCTTGTCAAAGAGGATGAAGGAGCCATTGAACGATTCAGATCCGATATGGAGACCATCGATTCGGATATTGCAAGAGCGCAGGAATTGATACAAGGCCATCAGAAGCAAATTGAAGATGCGAATAAAGAATACTCTGAATCCGAGGCAAAAGTAGAAGAACTGCTGAAAGAGGCCGAAGCTATCAAGCCTGTGATCGAGGCAGATAATGAAGAGATCGTGGCTCTCAAAGTGAAAATAGGCGAAAAAGAGTCGAGGGTACTTTCCGGAAACGAAATGATAGAACGAGTTCGGGATACTGTCACCGAGCTCGAAATGACTATCGAAGACAACAAGAGCGCAGAGGAAGAGCTGAAAGCCCAAAAGGAAAGACTCACAACCACAGATGAAGAATCCGGTGATAAAGAAAGAGCTCTCAGCGAAGAAAAAGCTGAGCTCGAAGAGAAGATCGGCACTATCAAATCTGAGCTTGACGAAATAAGGACAGAAAATGACTCGCTGCTTGCTTCACAAAAATCAGGCAGGGAGACTCTTGAAACGGTCAAAGACGAAAGATACAGACTTGAAGTCAAGACCGCAAGAAATGAGACTTTGCTCGATACACAAAAGGACAAGCTTTGGGACGAATTCGAAGTATCCTATGCAGAAGCTCTGGATATGAGAGATGAAGACTTTGCTATCACAGCCGGCAACAAGGAGTCGAGAGCTATAAGACTGAGACTCGCTGAACTCGGAGATGTGAATGTCGGTGCCATAGAGGAGTACAAAGCAGTAAGCAAGCGTTACGGATTCATGACCGAGCAGGAAGCTGATCTTACAAAAGCCATGGACGAGCTTAATGAGATCATCTCCAATATGGACAAGTCCATAAAGATGAAGTTCAAAGAGAACTTCGACAGAGTAGTGGTCAATTTCGAGGAATCGTTCAAGGAACTTTTCGGTGGAGGATATGCTGAACTAAGGCTTGAAGATGAATCAAGACCGCTTGAATCAGGTATCGAGATCACCGCGCAGCCGCCCGGCAAGAAACTTAAGAATATCAACCTACTCTCAGGCGGAGAGAAGACGCTGACGGCGATCGCTTTGATGTTCGCGGTACTTAAAGCAAAGCCAACACCTTTCGTTATACTTGACGAGGTGGAGGCTGCGCTTGACGAAGTAAATATAGAGAGGTTCTCGGACTATCTGAAAAACTTTGAGAACATACAGTTTGCTCTCATAACACACCAGAAAGCTACCATGGAACATGCTGACGTGCTTTACGGCGTGACCATGCCTGAACAAGGCATCAGCCGTATGCTTTCACTCAAACTCGGCGCTGAATTCGACCCGGAAGGACTGGAATAAGGAGGCCTGAATGGCATTATTTGAAAAGAAGAACGTATTTAGAAAGTTCATAGATTCGATCACTATGGCTGTATACGACAATCCCGAGCTTGGGCCGGAGTTCCTGGAGCAGCTCGAGGAAGGTCTTGTAATGGCCGATGTTGGAATAGAAACGAGTGACAAGATCATCGATGAACTCAACAAAGCCATAAACTATGAGCATATCACCAGAGAACGTGAGATAAAACGCGAACTCTCACGCATAGTTGAAGAGATCATGGACAAGGGCGAGAGAAACAAGATGACAAATGATTTCCCGCTAATCATCCTCATGATCGGTATCAACGGCGGTGGCAAGACTACTACTATCGCTAAACTTGCGCATATGTATAAGAAGCAGGGGAAGAGCGTGATGCTTTGCGCTGCGGATACTTTCAGAGCTGCAGCAGCTGAGCAACTCGAGATGTGGGGCGACAGAGTAGGCGTAAGGACAATAAGACGTGAGGAGGGCGCCGATCCTACATCGGTCATCTTCGATGCGATACAGTCCGCAAAAGCAAATGATATCGATGTTCTGATATGTGATACTGCAGGCAGGCTCCAGAATAAAGTCAACCTAATGAAGGAACTGGAAAAGATGAGCAAAGTCATCTCGAGAGAGTATCCGGAAGCTGCAAGAGAGAACCTTCTGGTGCTCGATGCAACAACAGGTAAAAACGCGGTAAGCCAGGCAGAAGAATTCAGTACTGTTTCAGACATTACCGGCATCGTATTGACTAAGATGGACGGCACTGCACGCGGCGGCATATCCATCACAATAACAGATGAATACGATATGCCTATCAAATTCATCGGTGTCGGCGAGACCATGGATGATCTTGAACCGTTCAACGCGCATGATTTTGTGGAGGGAATTTTCGATGAGTAAACCCATACTCGCGATAGTAGGAAGGCCGAACGTAGGCAAATCGACCCTCTTCAACAGACTTGTCGGAGAGAGAAGGGCCATCGTAGAAGATGTTCCCGGTGTTACCCGTGATCGAATTTATGCTGAGACCGACTGGAACGGTAAGGAATTCGCTGTTATCGATACAGGCGGTATCGAAGTAAAGACCGATGACACGATACGTTCCCAAATGAGAGACCAGGCTGTTATGGCCATGGATATGGCGGATGTGATCCTGTTCATGGTAGATGGCAAAGAAGGTCTCACTACGGCTGACAGCGAGGTCGCCGAATTACTTCGTCGTACCGGCAAGGAAGTGATACTTGTAGTAAATAAGGTGGACAAACCATCGAGGGCATATGAGGATATTTATGACTTTTATGAACTCGGATTCGGGGAGCCTGTGCCGATAAGTGCCGCAAACATGACTAATATTGGTGATCTCCTGGATATGATAGTCGAAGGATTTCCTGATGAAACATCTGGTAGATATGACGAAAGTGTGCATATTGCCATTATCGGCAAACCTAACGTAGGAAAATCATCTCTTGTGAACGCTCTTACTAAGCAGAAGAGAGTTATAGTATCGCCTATAGCAGGCACTACGAGAGACACGATAGATACTCCGTTCACATACAAGGACAGGGAGTACACTCTCATAGATACCGCCGGCCTGAGAAAAAAGAGCAAGGTAAACGACTCGATCGAGAAATTCAGCGTGATCAGAGCGATAGCCGCAATAGAACGTTGCGATATATGTGTGCTTATGATAGACGCTGTCGAAGGACTCACAGAGCAAGATAAGAAGATTGCCGGTTATGCGCATGAAGCCGGTAAAGGACTACTTATTGTGGTCAACAAATGGGATCTCATAGAGAAAGAAACCAATACGATGCGCGATTATGAGCGCAAAGTTAAGAATGAGTTGCTATTCGCTTCATATGCTCCGGTGCTTTTCACATCGATAGTAAAGAATCAAAGGATATTCGATATCATCGACAGGTGTTCCGCTATACAGGATGCGAGGTCGGTAAGGATCACTACAGGTAAACTCAATTCCGTCATAGAAGACGCTGTAATGATGAGGCAACCGCCTTCGGATAAAGGCAAACGTCTCAAGATCTATTACGCAAGCCAGATCGGTACTAAGCCGCCTCTCTTCTCGTTCAACATCAACAACAGAGAATTGATGCACTTCTCATATGCGAGATATCTCGAGAATAAAATAAGAGAAGCTTTTGATTTCGAAGGAACATCGATCAAATTCGTCTGGAACGAAAAGAAAACAAAAGATAATCAATAATCGTTCAAACACATTCATTTCGTTCGTGCCTCGTCGTCGCGAAACACATTCCGTTTCGTCTGTCCTCCAAGGCTCGCGGGAAATTCCGCTTCGCTGCAAGCGTGCGAAGCTCCAAGTTCCCGACTCGCTTTCGTCGTCAGACCGCCGCTTCGGTGTGATTTCAGCTCCTCCTCGGGCTATCTCACTGCAAGAATGTGTCGAACGTCTAATGTAAAATGATGGTAATAAAAATATTATTAATTGCAATAATTTCATATTTGCTTGGAGATATAAACCCTGCGATCGTTATAGGAAAGATCAAAGGCGTTGATATTCGAAAAGAGGGAAGCGGTAATCCGGGAATGACCAATGCTATAAGGGTAATGGGTCTCAAAGCCGGTATCGCTGTTTTTGCAGTAGATGTTTTAAAAGCATTTGCTTCGGTAAAGATAGGCTATGCTTTAGCGGGTGACATAGGCGCAATGGCAGCATTTGCAGCCGTAGTTATAGGTCACTGTTTTCCTGCTTTTTATGGATTCAAGGGAGGAAAAGGCGTGGCTGCTTCTCTTGGTGCAGTACTTGCACTCAACTGGCAGAGCGCTCTTATTGTACTTGCTGTTGCCGCTGTGCTGTTTATTATCTTCCGCAGGATGTCTGTTGCTTCTCTCGGCGCAGCGATCTCGTACCCGTTTCTGGTGCATCACTTCGCTCCACAATATACTTATTTTGGTGTAGCCGTTGCGATCTTCCTGCTTATAATGCACAGAGAAAATATCGCAAGGCTTATAAAGGGCGAGGAAAAGCCTCTCACTATCGGGCACAAAAACAAAGAAAAAGATAAAAATGACGAAGAATCGGGGGATGATAAATAGCCGATGAGCCGGAAATACAACATCATTACTTATGGTTGCCAGATGAATGAGCATGACTCGGAGAACATCGCCGGCTTGCTTGAATCTATGGGTTACGAACACTGCGATGATCCGTATAAAGCTGATGTCACAGTCATCAATACATGCAGTGTCAGAGAAAATGCTGACAAGAGGTTTTTCGGTACACTCGGACAGTTCAAGAAGATAAGAAAGAACGATCCGAATTTTGTACTTGCAGTATGCGGGTGCATGCCGCAGCAACCGAGGGTCGTAGAAGAGATAAACAAGCGATTCAGTTGGGTAGATATAGTATTCGGCACACAGAACATTTCTGAATTCCCTGATCTTCTCGAAGAGAGACTCAGGACAGGGCGCAGGATGCGTTCCATCATAGACAACAATCCGGATATCAATGAAGACGACATGAAGCCGGTAAGGATGCATCGTCATAAAGCTCTCGTCAATATCACTTACGGGTGCAACAATTTCTGCACATACTGCATCGTGCCGTATACCAGAGGTCGTGAAAAGAGCAGACCGCTTTCAGTGATATGTAATGAGATAAAGAGTCTCGTTCCCGATGGTGTTATAGAGGTGATGCTGCTCGGTCAGAACGTTGACTCGTACAGAGACATGGCTGGCAACAGCTTCGCAGATCTTATCAGAGCCGTAAATGATATAGATGGGATAGAGCGAATACGCTTTATGACTTCACATCCAAAAGATATATCTGATGATATGATCGAATGCTTCAATACATGCCCAAAACTTTGTCACAATATCCATTTGCCTGTGCAATCAGGTTCGGACAGGATACTCAAGCGCATGAACCGCCACTATGACAGGAGTCAGTATCTTGCAATAGTGGATAAGTTAAGAAGTGTCTGTCCTGATATCACCATCTCAACAGACATTATTGTCGGGTTTCCCGGAGAGAATGATGAAGATTTTGAAGAGACGCTTGATATCGCGAAAAAAGTTCGCTACGATTCTGCTTTCACATTCATTTATTCTCCACGTGAGGGTACTCCTGCGGCGAAGTTTGAAGACCAAATACCTGACTCTGTTTGTCACGAAAGATTTGACAGACTGGTCGATGTCATGAATTCGATCAGTTACGAAAAGAATCAGGAATACAAAGGCAAGATATATGAAGTGATACCGGAAGGGATCAGCGAAAAGGATGCCCATACCATCAGCGGCAGGACTGACGGGTTCAAGCTTGTAAATTTCACCAGCGACAAGAGTCCCGAAAAGCTGATGGGGCGCAAAGTTAAAGTCATGATAACCGAAAGCAAAACTTTCAGCCTTGAAGGTGTTGAAGTTTCTGATTAGGATAAAGGACATAAGATGAATTTAGTTTTAGAACAGATCGGAGAATTAGTGACCGTTCCGCACATAATGTTAGTCATTTATGTGTTGAATGCTCTCATAGCCTTCGGTCTGATTTTCTTTGATGATAAACCCGCTACCTCCACTATGGCGTGGATCATGATACTGTTTATGGTTCCTGCTGTCGGGTTGTTTCTTTACCTGATTCTTTCTCAAAATATAGCCAAACGCCAATTATTCAAGATGACAGAGAAGGAAGAGCAGGATCTGGGTACGATCGTGGGATGGCAAAAAGAAGCCGTCAGAGCCAAAATTCCAAACGATCCCGGTGCTCTTTTATACAAGTGGAAGGAGCTGATCACTCTCAATCTCGATTACGCTGATTCCTTGCTTACTTTCAATGATGATGTAGAACTTTTATATGACGGCAAGGAAATGTTTGACAGGCTTTGCCATGATATCGAAAATGCGCAGTATACTATCAAGCTTTGCTATTTTATTATTAAGGATGATTTCGTTGGTCAAAAACTAATTGATCTTCTTACAAAAAAAGCAAAAGAGGGCGTAAAGGTGAGATTGCTCATCGATGCTCTTGGCAGCCGCAGTATAGGTTATACGGATTTAAATGAGTTCAAAAAAGCCGGCGGTCAATACGCATACTTTTTCAAACCGCGAATCCGTCATCTTTATTTCAGGATAAATTACCGCAACCATAGAAAGCTTGCGGTCATTGATAATAAAATTGGATATATCGGCGGCTTCAATATAGCAAAAGAGTATCTTGGATATAAAAAAAAGTTCGGATACTGGAGAGACACTCAGCTCATAATCAGGGGCAACGCTCTCACTTCACTTAATGAGCGTTTCTATATGGATTGGCGCTATGCTTCCGGTGAAAAGATAGATCTTCTCGATCAGTCTATAAAGCACGCGTTTAATCCTGAAAGCTGTGATATACCTATTCAAATCGTTTCAAGCGGTCCTGAGTCAAGCAAAGAAGAAGTCAAAATGGGCATGATGAAGATGATAAACAATGCTAAGAAGTGCATCCGTATTCAGACACCTTATCTTGTTCCTGATTCACCGATGCTGGAATCCATTGCTATGGCGGCAAGATCGGGTGTTGATGTAAGCATAATGATACCATGCATACCTGATCATCCGTTTGTGTACAGGACTACACTTTACAATGCAGGCAAACTCATAAACGAAGGTGCCAAGATATATATTTACGAAAACGGATTTCTCCACGCGAAGACATTGACTGTTGACGGTGAAGTCTGCACTGCAGGTTCTACAAACTTTGATATCCGAAGTTTCAGACTTAATTTTGAGTCTAATGCTTTTATATATGACAGGGAGGTCACCAGAAGAATGAACGCTCAGTTCGATAAGGACCTGGAAATGTCCAGACCTTATACTGCCGATGACAGGGCGAACATCTCTGTATGGGAAAAAATAGCTGAATCCATATCGCGTCTCTTGACAGAGATACTTTGATCAGGCAATTAGCTTAAGCAAATTTTTTGAAAGGAAAATGAAATAGTGAATACAGATATCATACTGACAAAAGTACTTACACTTCCGGGGATCATACTTGGACTGAGCCTGCATGAATTTGCTCATGCATGGGTATCCGATAAGCTGGGAGACCCGACTCCGAGGAGAGAGGGGAGAGTTACGATAAACCCTCTTGCTCATATCGATTGGATAGGTTTTATTTGCCTGCTTATTGCCGGTTTCGGTTGGGGAAAACCTGTGGGAATCGATCCTCGCTATTACAAAAACAGAAGGCGTGACGAATTTTTGGTATCCATTGCCGGTGTCGTAATGAACCTCATAGTAGCATGTGTTCTTGCCATTCCTGCAAGACTAATGATGGCGCATGTCACGAACGCTTCGAATCTTGTTTACGATATTTTTCTGATCATCTATTATGCAATTACTATCAATATCGTTCTAATGATATTCAATCTGATACCATGCCCGCCACTTGACGGATGGAATGTCATCACACAGATATTCAGACTGGACAGATATAGCTGGTGGTACAAGGTGTATCAATATGGCATGTATATCCTTTTGGCTCTCATAGTGTTCAATGTTACCGATCTAATTCTTACACCGCTTGTTTCGTTGATCATGAACATTCTAGTATAAGAACCGGAGACAGTATGGCAAGTGCTAACAGGGAAAAGAATAAAGGGCCACTGTGGGCCACACTTTATGAAGAACTACGCAGAGACATCCTTTCACAAAAGCTGATTGAAGGATCAAAACTCTCCGAAGCTTATGTATGCAGAAAATACAACGTCAGCAGAACACCGGTGAGAGAGGCTCTGTTTCAGCTCGAAGCGGAAGGTCTTGTCAGGATCATTCCCAACAGAGGAGCTTTTGTATCGGGACTCTCCGATCGGGATATCTCGGATATATATGATTTGAGATGCCTTTTTGAAACGCAGGCTGCAGAATGGGCGATCGTTCGCATGAGCGGAGAAGAGATCGACAAGCTGCATGAAACACTCGACTTTATGGAGCTATATACACTGCGCGGCGACTCGGAGAGGATATCTGAATTCAATACAGTCTTTCACGATATAATCTATGAAGGATGCGGGAACAGGTTCCTTCGGAATACTTTACTGACATACCGCACGTATATTAGGAACGCACTTCCGACGATGTTCCATTCTTCAGAGCAGCTCAAAGATATTCTTAAAGAACATAAGGCGATCTATCTTGCGTTTGAAACAAGGAATACCAAAATCGGTCATAGGATGATGGAAGATCATCTGCAGAAATCCAAAGCGCGGTTCATGGCTAACCGACTACTGCTTGATAATGATGAAAAATCTTATTAAAAAAATAGAAATACCGGGCGTTATGAATGCCTTGGAGGAGATGCATCCTGAAGCTGCATGCGCCTTGGACTTCAGAACTCATTTCCAGTTACTCGTAGCGGTAATGCTTTCTGCGCAGACCACTGATGTTTCAGTAAACAGAGTGACACCTTTTCTCTTCGATAAATATCCTACAGCCGAAGCAATGGCCGAAGCGGATGTGCTTGATGTTCAGGAGATAATAAGGACGATTGGCCTTTATAAAAACAAAGCTAAGAACGTTGTAGCACTTTCAAGGATGCTTGTAGATGAATACGGCAGTGAAGTTCCCGGTAATTACTCTGACCTTATAAAACTACCGGGAGTCGGGAGAAAGACCGCAAATGTTGTACTTGCAGAAGGGTTCGGCGAAGAGAGGATAGCTGTTGATACTCACGTGTTCAGGGTGTCGAACCGCATAGGACTTACTGACGGAAAAGATCCCGTGGAAGTTGAAGAACAGCTGATGGATCGTCTTCCAAAGGATCAATGGACGAGAGCCCATCATCTGATAATCTTTCATGGCCGCAAAGTATGTCATGCCAGAAAACCGGCATGCATGGATTGCGGGCTCAAAGATATGTGCCTTTATCGAAAAAGCGGAGGGAAAAAGTGAAGTTTATACATCTTGCCGATTTGCATATAGGTAAGCGAGTCAACGAATTCTCTATGATCGATGATCAGCGCTATATCCTTGAGCAGATAACTGAAAAGGTAAAAGAAGATAAACCTGAGGCAGTGCTTATAGCAGGTGATGTTTATGACAAGCCTTTGCCGCCTGCGGAAGCTGTAAAGCTTTTTGATGACTTCATTAGTGCCCTTGCAGACACAGGAACTGATGTCATGGTCATAAGCGGCAATCATGACTCTGCGGAGAGGCTTTCGTTTGGATCGCGAATAATGGACAAAAGAGGCATCCACTTCGTTGGAGGCTATGATGGAGAGACACATAAAGTAACTCTGAAAGATGAGTACGGATGTGTCAATTTTTATATGCTGCCTTTTATCAAACCGGTCCATGTTAGATCGGCTTTCCCGGATGATGAAGAAGCGCAGAATTTATCGACATTCACCGAGGCCGTTGACTTCGCTATCAAAAAAATGGATGTTGATACTTCAGAGCGCAATGTTCTGATAGCACATCAATTCGTTACCGGCGGAGAGCGTAGTGAGTCTGAAGAGATATCTGTAGGAGGGCTCGACAATGTAGATGCTGAAGTGTTCAGCACATTTGATTATACAGCGTTAGGACATCTTCATGGTCCTCAGAATATCGGAAATGAAACGATCAGATATTCAGGTTCTCCCCTTAAATACAGTTTTTCAGAGGTGACTCAGCACAAGTCGATCACTGAAGTTAAGCTTGGGAAAAAGGGCGGGAAATCTGCTGTGGAATCGTTAGTGCTTGAACCGATACACGACATGAAAGAATTGAAGGGAAGTTTCTATAAGTTGACCAATAATGATTATTTCAAAGATATTAAAACCGATGATTATATTCGCATAATCCTAACTGATGAGGAGGACGTGATCGGCGCATTGCAGTCATTAAGAGCGATTTATCCAAATATCATGAGGCTTGATTACGATAATGAGAGAACGAGATCCACGATGATACTTCCGGATACAGAAGGCAACGACCTTAGGACTCCTCTTGAGATATTCGAGAGTTTTTATGAGTCGCAAAATGGCAAAGCAATGGATGATGAGCAGACGGAAATCGTTTCCGAGCTTATTGGAAAAGTATGGGGTGCAGATAAATGAGACCGTTAAGGCTGTGCATTACGGGCTTTGGCCCATATAAAGAAAAAACTGAATTAGACCTGGCGAGTCTTGGAAAAGGCGGTCTTTATCTGGTTACCGGCGATACAGGAGCCGGTAAAACCTATATATTTGACGCGATCACATTTGCTCTTTATGGTGAGATGAGTGGCAGTGGACGCGAAGCTAAAACCGCAAGATCTCAGTATTCTGATCCGGGTGAAATCACTGAAGTAGAGCTTGACTTTGAGTATCAGGGTAAGACTTATCACGTGGTAAGAAATCCCGAGTATATAAGAGCGAAGAAGAGAGGCGAGGGAACTGCAACGGAGCAGCCGGGAGCCACGCTGTCACTGCCGGGTGGTAGAATCGTTGACGGCAGCTCTAAGGTAACCGAAGAGATAAAGCAGATCCTCGGCATAGACAGGGAGCAGTTTCGAAGTATTGTAATGATCGCTCAGGGCGAGTTTAGGGAAGTTCTCAATTCAAGCACCGATGAGCGTATCAAGTTGTTCAGAAAGCTGTTCAATACTGAGCCGTATGACAGACTTGCATCCGAACTAGGCAGGATGGGGAAAGAAGTAAGAGAAAAGTATGACCGCAAAATGAGCGATCTAAGATCTGCTATTGGAACAGCCGATTGCAGTTTTGATGAAGAACTCGAAACAAGGCTTGAAGCAATCAAGGATACTGATACACCTTCAATGGAGAGCATAAGCTCTCTTCTTGAGGATGCTATCGAGGTCGTGACAAAAAAGGCCGAAATCAACGCGAAAGATTTGGAAAAAGCGGAAACGGAACTTACCGAGGCCAGCAACAGGCTTGCTTTGATCGATCAGTATAAGGAAAATTTAGATTTCCTCGAGAATGCCAAAAACAGCATAACCGGTCTTGACGAAAAGATCAAAGCGACAAAGAAGGCTCTTGACGATTCCGAAACAGACAAGAAGCAAATCGACAAACTCAAAAGCGAATCAGCCTTGATAGAAGGCAGCATGGACTCCTATGACAAGCTTGACGCAATAGTGAAGGAACTTGACGAGACTAATACTGCTCTCGATGAGAAGACCGGAAAGCTGGAGAAAGCGGAAGCTGATAAGAAAACTGCTGAAACGCTATATTCAAACCTTTTAAAGGAGAAGGAGGATCTTAGATATTCGGGCGAAAATCTCGCAAGACTCAGAAATGAACTGGAGAGGACAGTCAACAGGATATCCATTCTTGAAACACTTCTTAATGAGATAGAAAAGGTCAAGGGTCTGGAGGTCGATCTTAAAAAAGAGCAAGACGAGCTTAAGTCTTTGATAGATAGAGCTGCAAAGATCGATGCCGAGCTAACTGAGATGAGAACAGCATATCTAAGGGAGCAGGCAGGGATACTTGCTTCTGATATGGAAGAGGGAGAGCCATGCCCGGTTTGCGGATCAAAACATCATCCGGAACCTGCAGTCATTAGCGAAGGTGCCCCTACGGCAGCTGAGATAGAGATCAAAGAACAGGAAGCGAAAACAGCGCATGATGATGCGAACGAAAAATCCAATTCTGCAAACAAGATAAAAGGGAATCTCAATGCTTCTCTATTCAGCGCAAAGGAAATTGCTCTAAAGGAAACAGGAGCAGATGATCTTGATGAAGCAAAGGCTATAGCTGTAAGGGATAAAGCTGTGCTTGAAGAAGATTTAAAGAAATACAGATCCGATGAAAAAGACCTTGAAAAGCAGAGCAGAAGGAGCGAGGAAATAGATCCGGAGCTGAAAAAGGCAAAGGAAGACCTGGATGATTTGATCAAAGAGACAAATGAACTGAATAACGATCTTACCAAACTCAACGCTTCTGCCGATGGCGTAAAACAAAGAAAGATTGATATCAAGAAATTCCTTTTATTCGACAGTAAAACTGAGGCAGAGGAAAGGATCATTGAGATAGAGGAAGAAATCAAATCAAAGAACGACGCTATAAAAAAACGCAGCGATGCTTATAACGAAGCCGTAGCGTCAAAGAAAGCAAATGATGCCAGAATAGAAGAACTCGAAAAGGTGGTTGAGGGGTTCAAACAAGACGATGAAGAAGAAGCGCGTGAAGCAGGATATAACGCGCAACAAAAGAAGAATAGCCTGAACGAACTGAAGATACATCTGGGAACCTGTAAAATGGCATGCAACGGATCTCTCAGTAAAATCAAAGAGATAGAGGAAGATCTTATAAAGATCCGGAAAGAACATGAGGTGATAGATTCGCTTGCGAGGACAGCTAGCGGTTCTCTGTCTGGAAAAGAAAGGATTTCTCTGGAAACATATGTCCAAACTTATTACTTTGACAGAGTGATAAAAAGAGCTAACAGAAGGCTTGTCATGATATCCGGTGGACAGTATGAATTTGCGAGAAGTGATGTATCAAGAGACAAGCGTTCTCATTATGGACTCGACCTTGAAGTCGTCGATCATTACGGCGGAAGCCGTCGCCCGGTAAGCACTCTCTCGGGCGGCGAGAGCTTCATAGCATCGCTCTCGTTGGCACTCGGTCTTTCAGACGAAGTGCAGGCTTCCGCCGGCGGAATACGTCTCGACGCCATGTTCGTTGATGAAGGCTTTGGTTCCCTTGATTCAGAAACACTTGAACTTGCGATCAGAACTCTCACTGAACTTTCGGGAGACGATCTTCTTGTAGGCATCATATCTCATGTTGAAGCGCTCAGAACACGCATCGATAAGCAGATAGTCGTAACAAAAGATCGTGCAAATGGAAGTAAAGCAAGTGTATTTATCCTTTAAAACATCACAGTCATTTGTTAAAATTTATGTAACTACGAATTGCACAGCTTTAATTGCTTAATAATATTAATAACAGGAGGGAAGAAATGATCAAAGTAGGTATCAACGGTTGGGGAAGAATAGCGACATGTGTTATGCGAGCTATCAGAAACTTCGAGGACATGGAGGTCGTCGGGATCAACTGGCGTAATGCTGACACAGACTATGTTGCGTATATGCTCAAATACGACTCCGCGTTCGGAAGATTCCCTGAAGAAGTCAAAGCATACGATAAAGGCATCATCGTAGGCGGGAAGAAGATCCCTGTATACTTCGAATCCGATCCGTCCCAGATTCCATGGACAGAATGCGGAGCAGAATACATAATCGACTGTACAGGTACACTTACGACTACAGAGAAGTCAGCACCTCATCTCAAAGCAGGCGCTAAAAAGGTCATAATCTCAGCTCCTGCTAAGGACAAGACTACTCCTACATTCGTATATGGCGTAAACCACGACTGGTACAAGAGGAACATGGACGTAGTATCAACCGCTTCATGTACAACAAACTGCCTTGCACCTATTTGTAAGGTCATAAATGACAAATGGGGCATCTACGAAGGACTTCTTACAACCATTCACGCAACGACAGGTAAACAGAAGACCAACGATGGCCGTACAAAATACAACTGGAGAATGGGACGCTCGGTCTTCAATAACATCATCCCTACAACTACAGGAGCTGCAAAGGCAGTAGCATTGGTTATTCCGGAACTTGAGGGAGCGATCACCGGTATGGCATTCCGAATCCCTGCTATCGACGTTTCGGCAGTAGACCTCGACGTAGTTCTCAGAAGCTCCGCTTCGTATGAGGATATCAACAAGGCTATGAAGGAAGCATCCGAGACATACCTCAAGGACGTTCTTCTTTACACAGATGAAGAAGTAACTTCACTCGACTTCCTCGGTTGCAGTGCTCCATCAGTATACGACGCGAAGATGGGCATCGAAGTAAATGACAAGTTCTTCAAGGTAGTCGGCTACTACGACAACGAGTTTGGATATACTTCCAACATGCTTCGTTTTGTCAGACACATGTACAGAACTGATATTGACACATTTCCTATCATAGAAGATAAATAATAAGAGGAAACATTTATGAAATACACTGTTAGAGATATAGATTGGACAGGCAAGACCGCCGTGATGAGATGCGATTTCAACGTGCCTCTTGATGGTACGGTCATAACTGATGATACTCGCATAAAAGCCGCTCTTCCAACGATCAACTATCTTCTCGATCACGGAGCCGCTGTCGTTATCATGTCGCATCTTGGACGTCCTAAGGGCAAACCTGTTCCTGAGATGAGCCTTGCCCCGGTAGCAGGCAGATTGTCAGAACTGCTCGGCAGAGATGTCAGATTCGTTGCTTCGGATGTTGTTGTAGATGAAAACGTAAGAGCTGCTTGTGAAGATATAGCTGCAGGTGAAGTCATTCTCATTGAGAATGTAAGATTCAGAGCTGAAGAAGAGAAGAATGATCCGGAATTTGCAAAAGAATTATCCCATCTTGGAGATATCTTTGTACAGGAAGCTTTCGGAACAGCACACAGGGCTCATGCTTCAACAACCGGGATAGCTGATTATATACCTGCTGTTTCCGGATTCCTGATTGAAAAGGAACTGAAATTCCTCGGTGATGCTGTAAATGATCCGGAGAGGCCTTTTGCTGCTATCATGGGAGGCGCCAAGGTAAAAGATAAGATACCGGTTATCACCAATCTTTTGGATAAGGTAGATATTCTTATTATTGGCGGCGGTATGGTCTACACTTTCCTCAAAGCTCAGGGCTACTCGATAGGTACTTCGCTGCTTGATGAGGAAGGGCTCGATCTTGCCGGAGATATCCTTAAGAAAGCAGAAGAGAAGGGCGTCAAATTCATGCTTCCAGTAGATGTGGTAGCCGCTGATGAATTCTCCAACGATTCACCTCACGATGTTTATCCTGTTGACCGGATCCCGGACAACAGAATGGGGCTGGATATCGGTCCGGAAAGCATAAAGGCTTTTGGTGACGTTCTCAGAACCGCTAAGACGATCGTTTGGAACGGCCCTATGGGTGTTTTCGAAATGGATAATTTCGCTAAGGGTACTAAGGCCATAGCCGAGATCCTTGCTGAAAGCGACGCGACAACTGTCATCGGTGGCGGAGACAGCGCTGCAGCAGTCGCAAAGTTTGGACTTGCTGATAAGATGACTCATATCAGCACTGGCGGTGGAGCCAGTCTGGAATTCCTTGAAGGCAGAGAATTGCCGGGAATAGCTGTAATCAAAGACAAATAAGCGATCACTCGCAAAAAGTGATCACAGGAAAGAGAAGGTATTAGTATCTATGAAAAAATTCCTTATTGCTGGAAACTGGAAAATGAACAAGACAGAGTCCGAGGCAGAAGAGTTCATCGCAGCTCTTAAAGCGAAAGGCCTTTCAAAACCTGAACAGGTTTGCGTATGCGTTCCTTTCACAGACCTCAGGACTGTAAAAAAAGCGCTTGAAGGTACAGGCATCGGTATAGGAGCCCAGAACTGTCACTTCGAAGAAAGTGGCGCGTTCACTGGAGAAGTATCAGTCCCTATGCTCAAAGAGATCGGTATCGATTACTGTGTGATCGGTCACTCAGAGAGAAGAGAGTACTTCAACGAAACAGATGTTTCGGTCAACAAAAAACTTAAAGCTCTCATTCAGGCTGGTATCACGCCAATACTCTGCGTTGGAGAATCGCTTGAAATCAGAGAGCAGGGCACAGAGCAGACGTTTGTTGCCGGTCAGGTGATCGCTGATTTCGATGGTATAGGAATTGCTGACGCCGCGAAAATAGTGATCGCATATGAACCTATCTGGGCTATTGGCACAGGAAAGACCGCTACTCCAGACCAGGCTGAAGAGATGTGCGCATTCATTAGGGGAGTGCTTTCAGGCATTTATGATAACGAGACCGGCGATGCTTTCATCATTCAGTATGGTGGATCGATGAAACCGGGTAACGCCAAAGAACTTCTTGAGAAGAAAGATATCAATGGTGGTCTTATCGGTGGTGCAAGTCTTAAAGTCGATGATTTTGCAGCTATCGCAGAGGCGGCTGCAGGGATCGAATAAATTCTTTTCTTTGGAAAAAGCATACTTTGTTTGATTGACACTATGTCTTGATAAGTGTTATATTAAAGCGTTCGAAATCACGGCTATGATACCGTTTCGAACGCTTTATCTAAATTAATTATTATGGAGGAATGAAATGCATACAGCCTTAATGATAGTGCTTCTCATATCCAGTATCGTGCTTATAATCAGCATCCTGCTTCAGGAGAGTAAAAGCGATGGTCTTTCCGGTTCTATTGCAGGTGGAGCGGAACAACTCTTTGGCAAGAAGAAAAGCAGGGGATATGACATGATCCTTTCCAGGATCACTACGATCTGCTCTATCGTTTATATCATAGTTTCATTGGCTATCGTTGCTATTTTTAACTGATCATGCTTAAATATTTAACGGTCGCTTGCGCGCTGTTTGGCCTGCTCGTTGCTATATCGCTTGAGTCCTGGCTTAGAAAAAGCATCATCAGGAATGAAAATTCAGCTGACAATTATGCAACGGTACGCAGCAGAAATTCCGAATTCTGGTCTATACAATTTCTACCTCTGGCGCTGATGCTCCTTGTAGTCGGAGCGGCTATAGGCATGGGCGTCGCATTTTTGAATGCCGCTGTCTTTTTATGTGGAGCGATCCTTTGTCTTGTTTCCGTAGGCTTAGGATCCAGGACCGTAGTGACAGGCAGCATTGCTCCTTCATCACTTGCTTCTGAAGGAGATATCAGAGGTTCTTTAAGGACTGCTTACAGATCCGGTTCTGTTATGGGTCTCAGTATTTCCTCATTGGCGCTTATTGGATTAGGCCTTATATTCTTACTGTTCAGCACAAAAGAAATAATCAATCTTATTGCAAGCTTCGGACTTGGAGCTTCTGTGACATCACTTTGCATCGGCCTTTCAGGAACTGCTTATTCAGGTGCATATGCTCTTTCAGTAAAGAGCGATGACTATACTGATTACACAGGAAGTTTCATAGGCTCGGGTGCTGACTTCGTTGAGACATATGTCCTCTCTGTATGCGCTGCTGCACTTCTTGCAGGCGTTGCCGTAGATACATCCGGCGTTACATCGACATTCACCATGGCATCTGCTGCAAAGTATCCGCTTATCGTATTTGCAATCGGTATTGTTGCTTCTGTTATTGGTGTATTTACATACAGGGGTCATGTTGTCAAAAATCCTGCAGCAGGGATTACTGCCGGAAATATCGTAGCTGCTGCTGTTATTGCAGTTGCAGCGATATTATTCAGCAAATCTGTACTTGAATCATATGTTTACGGTATATGTGTTGCAGCAGGAATGGCTGCTTTACTGGCATCTGCTGAGTTATCTAAGACTTTTTCTTCAGACGGAATATCCTTCAAAAAACATGTGCCTAGCGCAAGAACCGTCGGAGCAAGTCAATCTATGATATACAGTTTATCAATTGGAATGATGTCGGTTATATTCCCTGTAGCATTTACAAGTGTGGCTTTGATCATTTCGTATTATTTTGCCAATTTCTATGGTATGGCAATGGCTGCTGTAGGCATCAACTCAATGGCTGCTGTAAATTCTGCTGTAAGAGGCTTTTCAATCAATACAGCAAGCGCTTCTGAAATCGTATCCGTTAATGAGACCGATGAAGAAGGTCCTACTCCTGCGGATGTACTTCTTACTGCATCTGTAAGGACTGATGTAATAGGAAAAACATACTCCGCAGTATCTACCGCAGTGACACTAGTCGCCATGTACTGCGCTCTATCGATCGTGGGCAGCAGTGAATCAGCAAATCTCCTCACGACATCCGCATTCTTTGGCATGATGCTCGGAGCTGTTTCGGTATTTATTGCAGGAGGTCTCATAATCAGATCTATCAGACAGACTAGCGAAGTGTTAAGGGACAAGCTTGACGATATTTACAATGATGAAAAGAACATCACTTTCTTGAGAGGACTGATACCTCTTTATCTGCTTTCTATCCTTGCTCCTTTTGCAGCCGGATTCTTTGGCAGGATCAACGGGTTGATAGCTTTTGCGTGCGCCTGCACTATTACAGGAATGTGTGTGCTTTTCACTTTCAATAATTCCGGTAAGTATTTTGACAGGATGGCAACAGAAACCATCGGCACCGTGCTAAAAATAATGGTAGCTTTTACACTCGTGTTTGCGCCGTTCTTTATGAACTTCGGCGGAGTCTTTTAATACAGTATCGCAGAGCAGTCGACGTTAATAAAACAAAGCGGCTTCTCTGCATCGGAGAAGCCTTTTTCTTTTAGGGGATAGACACTTATATGAAGAATAACAAGTTTCGCATTTTTACTATCAATCCTGGGTCAACTTCTACAAAGCTTGCTCTTTTCGAAGACGATACAAAGCTTCTTGAGACCTCTGTCAGTCATGACGCATCCGTCTTAAACTCATTTCCGGATGTAAATGACCAGTTTGATTACAGAATGGGTGTCATCGCTGATTTTGTAGAAGATAACGATATCGAACTAGATAATATTGATGCTTTTGTTGGAAGAGGGGGAGGATGCAAGCCTGTTCCCCACGGAACATATGAAGTCAACGAGGAACTGCTTAGGGATATAAGAAACAACGTCGCAAGAACTATCCATCCTTCGATTCTGGGTGTTCAACTCGCTTACGCAATGCAACAACGTTATGGCGGAAGAGTATTTATGGTCGATCCGACTTGCATGGATGAGTATACTGACGTTGCAAGGGTCACCGGAGTTAAAGGCCTCGAAAGAAGAACTGAGTCACACGCTCTGAATCTCAGAGGTACGGCCATGAAGCACTGCAAACTACACGGTATGGATCATGATTCATGCAGACTTATAGTAGCTCACATAGATGGTGGCATAACTATCGCTGCTCATGAGAACGGCAGGCAGATAGACTGTAACCAGGGCGCAGGCGGAGAAGGCCCATTTACTGCAACCAGGACGGGATCCATTCCCTTGATGGAACTGCTTGATTATTTTGAAGACCATACAGTAAAGGAGATGAGACGTCTCTGTACAGGCACTGGAGGCTTTGTCTCACATTTTGGCACATCTGACGCTGATGAGATCTACAGGAGAGTCAAGGAAGGTGACAAGGAAGCATCTCTAGTTTGGGAAGCTCTTGGATATAACATCGTGAAGTATATTGGCTCCATGGCTGTTGTACTCAAAGGTAAAGTAGACGGAATTCTGCTTACAGGGCGTTACACCAGATTTAGGAGCCTGATGGAATATATAAGAGAGCATACAGAGTGGATCGCCCCGGTATTTATTTATGAGAACGAAGTTGAGCAAGAGGCCATGGCTGCCGGAGCTCTGCGTGTATTAAGAGGCAAAGAAGAACCCGCAAAATATTGAACGTAAAAAAACTGAATGATAAAATACAGCAAAAAATAAACCAAGGAGGAACCAACAATGCTTGATAAGCTGGATAAGATCCGTGAAGAAGGATTTGCCCGCATCGCCGAAACAGCAGACATGGACGCACTTGAAGTCATCCGCAAAGAGCTGACAGGAAAAAAAAGTGAACTGCAGGAAGTCCTGAAAAGTCTCGGAAGCATCGATCCCGACATGCGTAAATCTGTCGGAATGAAAGCCAATGAGGTCAAGAATCTGTTTGCTGAGAAGATACAGGCAAGACAGAGTGAACTTGTTGCTAATGCATCAGCTGTGGAAGGGGAAATCGACCTCACATTGCCTGGAATCGAAGTAGGTGGAGGTGCTTTGCATCCTATAACACAGATGTGCTACGACCTCAATGATGCGTTTAGATCCCTTGGTTTTGAGATATACAGTGAAGACGATATTTCGAGCGAGAAATACGCGTTCGACAACCTCAATTTCGCAGCAGACCACCCGGCCAGAGCCTCGATGGACACTTATTGGCTCGAAGGTACAGAGGATAAGAGGGGAAGTGAAAGGCTATGCCTTCGCCCACATCTTACAGGCGGTTCGGTTAGATATCTGCTGGAACACGGAGCTCCTGCAAGATTTGTTTATCCAGGCAGAGTTTATAGAAATGAGACCACCGATGCCAGGCACGAGAGAGCATTCTTCCAGTATGAAGCTCTGATCGTTGATAAAGACATCTCCTTCAGTTCCGGTCGCGTAATGATCGAAGCGATTTTGGAGAAGGTGTTCGGGCGAAAAGTAAATGTACGTATGAGGGAGGGCTTCTTCCCGTTCACAGAGCCCGGATACGAGATCGATATGGAATGTCTCATCTGTGGCGGAAAAGGATGCAAGGCATGTAACCATGCAGGTTGGATAGAAGTAATGCCGGGAGGAGTTATACATCCTAATGTACTCAGGGCAGCAAATCTTGACCCTGATGTTTGGACAGGCTTCTATACAAACATCGGTCTGGACAGGCTGGTAATGATGCGTTACGGAGTCGATGACGTAAGACTCTTCCATAGCGCTGATCTGAGATTCCTCAAGCAGTTCAAGTAAGAAAGGAGGCATACAATGAACATTTCCATGAAATTCATAAGCAGATATGTAGATCTGCCGGCTGATCTTACATACGATCAGATAGCGTATGACCTTACAATGAGAACTGTAGAGGTCGAATCCGTAACAAAGACTGCGGACAAGTTCCACGACATAGTTGTCGGAGAAATCAAAGAAGTAAGGCCACATCCAAATGCCGATGCGCTCCGAATATGCATCACAGATGTAGGCGAAGAAGAACTGAAACAGATAGTATGCGGAGGAAGCAATCTTACTGCAGGACATAAAGTCTGTGTTTCCAAGCCTGGTGCTGAAGTTGTATGGCACGGAGAGGGTGAGCCTGTCCTGATTAAGGAAAGTAAACTAAGAGGGGAAAAATCCTATGGAATGATATGCTCTCCGCTTGAAGTTTACCTAGGCGATTTTATTGTAACCAATGACGAAAGGGAAATAGTTGACTTTACAGAGCTCGGAATAGAGTGTGAAGTAGGTCAGTCCGTTGCTGAAGTAATGGGTCTTGATGACGTTATTCTTGAGGTCGACAACAAATCACTTTCAAACAGGCCTGATCTCTGGGGACATTATGGTGTCGCAAGAGAACTTGCTGCAATTTATAAGGTGCCTTTCAAAGAACTCAGTACAGAGCTTCCTAAGGGACTTCCTGAATACCCTGTAACCATCAAAGAGCCTGAAAGATGCAACAGATTTACGGCTACAAAGATAGACAATGTTCATGTCAAAGAATCGCCCGCATGGATGAAGATCCTCATCACTAACGCAGGCATGAGGCCTATCAACGCTCTTGTTGATATCACAAACTTCGTGCTTCTCGCAGTTGGACAGCCTCAGCATGCTTACGACAGTACTCATGTAGAAGGTGATGAGATCGTTGTGAGGCTTGCAGACGAAGGAGAAAAACTTCTTTTGCTCGACGAAAAGGATCTCGAACTTACTCATGATCATCTTGTCATTTGTGATGCTAAGAAACCTCTCAATCTGGCAGGAATCAAGGGCGGCAAAGACGATTCCGTGCTCGACAGTACCGATTCAGTCATTCTTGAGTGTGCAGTATTCACAGCGCCTGGGATCAGACGAACAACCGCTTACTTCAATGAAAAGACAGATGCAGCTCTCAGATACGAGAAGGGTATAGATACTCAGAGGGCAGACCTCGGTGTTTCGATGGCGCTTTCACTCTTTAAAGAGATATATCCTGACTGCGTATTCTCAGCATTTACAGATAATTATCCGGTCAAGACGGAAAACGCTGTTATAGATATCACACAGGACTTCCTCGACAAAAGGCTCGGAGAAGTTCTGCCTAAGGAAGAGATCGAGGACATACTGAAAAGGCTTGGCTATGAAGTTAGCTTTGATGGAGAAAAGTACCACTGCATAGTACCAACTTGGAGATCGACCGGTGATGTTTCCATACACGACGATATCCTCGGAGATATTGCCAGACTGATCGGTTATGAATACTTCAAGAAGCAGCCGCTTCCGGTAAGCTTTGATTCAGCTGTACACCAGGTCGATAAAGATCTGGCCAGAAACCTGAGAGAGTATCTGGCATTCAGATGCGGAATGAACGAGATTTTCACTTATCCGTGGATCGATGAGAAGTTTATCAACGCGGCAGGAATAGATACCGAAAAGTCTGTTAGACTTGCGACTCCACCGGCACCTGAACTCGGAATTTTAAGATCATCGCTTATTCCGGGAATGCTCGAGTCCATTGACAAGAACAGCAGATACTTCGACGAATTCGCGATGTTTGAGGCTGCTCAGGTATTTGAAAAGGGTGAATACAGACCTTCTTCAGAAGATGAAGTACTGCCTGTTCATAAGAATCTTCTTACCGGTGTATTTGCCGGCAAGGATGCTAAAGAACTGTTCTTGAAGGTCAAAGGCGTAATTGAAGGAATGGGCAGATATTGCCATTTTGAATCCTTCAGCTTCAAGCAGAAAGAAAAACCGTCATGGGCTGATGAAAAGGTATGGCTCAATGTCATGGCAGGTGGAAAGGTGGCCGGCTCCATAGGCCTGATTGCCGTACACGCACTATCAGATTCCGGCATCAAGATGATGAGCGCAGCTGCGTTTGAGATCGATACAGCAGCAATAGAGCCATATCCATCTAGGACCAACGAATTCAAGCATCTTCCTCAGTATCCTCTTGTTGAGCAAGACCTCTCACTTCTCGTTGATGAATCGGTTAAATGGGGCGATATATACGAAGCGATCAAGTATATGGTCAAAGAACTCAGATTCGTTGAAGAGTATCGTGGTAAACAGATCCCGGCCGGCAAGAAGTCGATCATGTTAAGTCTCAAAATCGGTAACGATGATTCAACAATGACATCGAAGCAGATAGAGAAGAAGATGAACGGCATCATCAAGGTTCTTGAAAAGAAGTGCGGAGCACAGCTCAGATAGACGAATGCGGCTCTAAACTGTAATAGCATAAAAAATGACGCAAACCTGTATTAATGGTTTGCGTCATTTTACATTGATCGATCGGATCAACGTAATTGAGCGATGGCGTCCAACATGTCCTTGTGGATAGGCGCTTCAAAACAGACGCGTTCACCTGTCATAGGATGATCGAATTCTATATAATGCGCATGCAAAGCCTGATGACAGATAATATCTGTTTTTCCTTCGTAAAGCACATCACCTGCGATAGGGTGCCCGATATGCGACAGGTGGACTCTGATCTGATGTGTGCGACCTGTATGAAGGGTAACTTCCACAAGAGTATGCGGACCGTGATCTGCAGAATCGAAACATTCTACGACCTGAACTTCGGATAGGGCTTCTTTGCCTTCATCCATGACAGTTCTTCGTATCGATTCATGTGAAGGACGACCGACAGGAAGATCGATGGAAAAATGGTTTTCTTTTACGATGCCCTCAACAAGAGCGTAGTATTTTTTTACAACACTTCCGCGCCTCATCTGATTTGCAAGATCGTTCTGAGCGTTCGCGTTTTTTGCTACTATTATTATCCCGCTGGTATCCATGTCTATACGATTTGCGAATCTTATCTTAAATGATTGCCCTGTATCATTCATATATTTCATAACAGCGTTTGCTATGGTATGAACAGGATGGCCCTTTGTAGGATGGACTATGATACCAGGTTGTTTATTGATAACGATTATATCGTTGTCCTCGTATAATATGTCGATAGGGATGTCCTCGGGTTCGAAATCACTTGTTTCTTCCGGAAGCCTGACACCAATAATATCACCGACTTCAGGCTTTATATAACCCGGAGTCGGCTCGCCGTTTAAGTCGATAAGCTTTTGATACTTGATCTTTGTCTTGAACCTGGCAGAAAACCTGTAGTTCAGGCGAAGGATCGTGTTTATCGACATCCCGTATTCATCTTTTGTCACAGTATGTTCGTATTTGGCCATTTAAAGCAGCTTGCTTGAAAGTTTGCCCCAGTGATCATATTTTGAAGTGCGGATCAGATTGATTGATTTATCGGATTTGGTGATTTCTATTCGGTTAACGCCCCCAAATTCATGCGTACGTCCGTCAAAAGAGACCATTACCGAACCGTTTTCACATCTTCCAGTACCCGCGACTGTTATGGTCTCATGCGAAGGGAGGAGGATGCTTGAATTGAAGCATCTGTACGCGTTAGTGCTCATAGGAGCGATCGGGGTTATCTGCAGAATGTCCAGTTCAGGCGAAACAAGAGATCCGCCTAGCGAATAGTTGTATGCAGTTGACCCCATAGGTGTGGAAATCAGAACTCCGTCACCGGAGAAATCCTGGATCTTTGTGCTCCCGATAGATATCTCATAGTGTGCTGCATGAGAGAAAGGGCCTCTGATCACGATCTCATTAAGTCCTGTCCTGATGAATTCACCGCGTCTTGTTATTATGCGCGCTTGAACAGGTGTGATCGATTGAAGATGATAATCTCCTTCAAGTATGTATTCGATAGTCTCTCTCAAGTTGGAAGGAGTAGCTTCCTGAAAGAAGCCCAGATGTCCTGTATTGATCCCTATGATAGGTTGTTTTGGAAAGCCGCATTTGTGAACAAAACTTAGGAATGTCCCGTCTCCACCTATGCATACAAGAAGCTCAGCTTCCTCAGAGTATTTTTCAACTAGTTCAAGATTATACTCTTCAAGAAGCGGCTTAAATTTCGCATAAGCTTCTTTTGATTTATCTTTAAGATTGGAGAACACGTATACTTTCATTTTGTCCACTCCGTGTGCTATAATATTTTGTCATAATTTGCGGATTTATGTCTGATAATTATATCACATTAATCATAGCTATTTATCATAAGTTTTAAAATGGATAAAGTCAGATTTTATAAGGTGCTTGATATAGACTCTCCCGATGAGTTCCAATACTATGAAAATCTCGCTTCGCTCCTTGAGGAAGATGAGTTCATCGAAGAGAATCTTATAAAGGATCTTCTTAAGGATATAGATGAGGAGAGGCTCGCGGAGCACTTCGAGTCATACTTTGAAAGTTTTCTGTCTCACATTCCGGAAGACGAGGCTGAGATGTATATGACCGTTGGGTCGATACAGCGCGTTTTTGACGGCCTTATTTTTGAGGGCATGAATGATGATGATATAAGCTCGCTTGCCAGTGAGATATCAAAATTCAGAAAATGGTACATACATGATCTGAACGCGTTCAATAAACTCAGCGGAGAAGAGTCAAACATCAGAGATGCAAGATACGATCTGGCAGCAGCCAAGTTGCTTGGCGAGAATGCCGACTATGACTTCAGGACCGCTCTTGACTATGATCTTGACGGTTACAACGTGAGACTTGCAGATATGATCGCATCTTCGCTTATTGACGAGCAGACTGAAGGATGATCACAAGGGAAGATTTCGAAAAAAGAGAATATGAGATACTTTCGCCTTTAGCTGCCAAATCGGCCGAGTCAAAAGGCAGAGTCAGAGAAGAAGAACCGTGTCAGCTTAGAACTGTCTATCAGAGAGACAGAGACCGCATAGTGCATTCCAAAGCTTTCAGAAGGCTGATACATAAAACTCAAGTTTTCCTGTCTCCTGAGGGTGATCATTACAGGACGAGACTTACCCATACACTTGAAGTATCACAGATAGCGCGAACAGTTGCCAGAGTGCTTGCTTATAACGAGGATCTTACCGAAGCTATAGCTCTCGGTCACGATCTTGGGCACACTCCATTCGGGCATGTGGGCGAGGCAGTTCTGAATAAAATATATCCGAGAGGGTTCTGTCATAACGAGCAAAGCCTCAGAACTGTAGACGTTATAGAAGAAACACCGACAAGAAGAGGTCTGAATCTTACTTACGAAGTAAGGGACGGAATACTCAATCACAGAGGACCGGTAACACCTGTGACGCTCGAGGGTCAAATCGTTAAGATCTGTGACCGCATAGCATACGTGAACCATGATATAGATGACGCTATCAGGAGTGGGGTCATTTCATTCGACGATCTTCCGAAACGTGAAATCAGCATACTCGGAGACACTCATTCAGAAAGGATCAACAATCTGATCGTCGACCTTTGTTCTAACAGTGAAGGCAAGAACACTATTTCACTTTCACCTGAATTTGCCGAGTCACTTGGCAGCTTGCGTTCGTTTATGTTTGAAAATGTATATTGTGCAGCTGACGTTAGAAGTGTTGCTGATGTAGACAAGGTGGACAGGATAATTCGAGCACTGTATCAGTATTATATGGAGCACGAGGACGAGATCCCCGGAATATATAAGACCATCATGGAGGAAGAGGGCACTGAGGTCGCTGTCAAAGATCTGATTTCAGGCATGACAGACAGATATGCTCTTAACATGTACGATAAACTATTCGTTCCACAGGAATGGAGGCAGCTTTGATCCATGGCTTACGATAATTTTACCGATGAATTGAAAGCACAGCTGAATATCGTCGATATTATAGGCCGTGAAGTCAATCTTAAAAAGTCGGGCTCAAACTATATGGGCCTATGTCCATTCCATGGAGAGAAAACTCCTTCGTTTTCGGTAAATGAGAACAACCAGTTTTATCATTGTTTTGGCTGTGGTAAATCCGGTGATGTCATAAGTTTCGTTCAGGAATACTATAAACTCCCTTTTATGGAGGCTGTCGAGAAGCTTGCTACTGAAAACGGCATCAAGATGCCTGAAAGGCGTTACAGCGGTCCAAAGATCGATTATGACAAGTATCATGCGATCAATGCCAAGGCGGCAAGATTCTTTTACAACTCGCTTGGTACTAAAGGCAATAAAGGTCTTGCTTATCTCAAAAGCCGCGGCCTAACAAAAGAGACTATCACCGCTTTTGGTCTGGGTTACGCTCCTGCATCAGGGACAGCTCTTGTTGATCATCTGAGGGGTGAAGGCGTATCGGATGAAGACATGCTCAAGCTTAGCTTAGCCGGCAAGGGAAAGAACGGCATTTACGACAAGTTCAGAGACCGTGTCATGTTTCCGATAATCAGCACTCAGGACAAAGTGATAGGCTTTGGCGGAAGAGCGATAGGAGACTATAAACCAAAATACCTTAATTCAGCAGAAAGCGAGATATTTCTTAAGAAGAACAATCTATTTGGTCTCAATCTAACTAAAAAAGAGATCGACAAAGAGGGAAGAGCCATAATAGTCGAAGGCTATATGGATATGATCTCGCTTTATCAGAACGGTGTCAGGAATGCAGCAGCTTCACTCGGTACAGCTTTGACCATCAATCAAGCAAGGCTACTTTGTAGATACTCTAAAAATATCGTGTTGTCATATGATTCCGACCAGGCAGGCATCAGCGCAGCTCTACGCGGAATAGATGTGATCACCGAAGCAGGGGGTAAGCCTAGGGTACTTACGGTCACTGATGGTAAGGATCCGGACGACTTCATCAAAGCGCACGGCAAAGAAGAGTTCCTTAGACTTGTAGATGATGCTGTACCCGCTACGGATTATAAGTTAAACCTTGCTCGTCGCGGATTCGATTTTTCCGATTATCGTGATGTGCTTGAATACATAGATAAAATAGTTCCCGTTCTAAGGTCACTCGGACCGGTTGAACTGGACATTTATACACGCAGACTTTCAGAAGAATTCGGTATATCTGAACACGCTATAGCAATGGCTGTACAGGCAGGAGGCGATCACGGCAGAAGAGAGAATGCCGGAGTCTCAAGGGCAAGGAACGAGCGAAAGATCAGAGACAATGCCGTTAAATCTGAAAGAAGCGGGTTTTATGAAAGGTTTGAAATGGCATTTGCCAAGCTGGCAATGCAAGATCCAAGATATATCAAACGCTTAGACGATGATGGTATCAAATTTGATGGCACGCTTACGAACAAAATAATGCTCGCGATAAAATCGCTCTGTTCAGAAGACGGTAAAGCGGTTCACGGGATAGATAAAGAAAAAGTGTTCGAAGCGCTTGACCCAGAGGAGGAAGCTGCTTTCAGAAGAGCAACTGATAACATTCAGACAGGTCCGGATGACAAAGCCTTCTATAATGAAACTAAATCGGGATACCTGTCGGCTAAGTACAAGGATGAGAAACTTGAGATCACAAACAAAATTGCGGTCGCTGAGAAGATGGGCAGAGCTGATGATATTGAAGAGCTGGCAGCCAGACTCATTGAACTCGACACAATGATCAACAAACTGACGGAGGAGAACTAATGCCGGACAAAAAGAAAGACCAGATCAAAGAAAACTATAAGGATGAAGAAATCACTAAAGATGGAAACAAGGATTCATCCAAACTTGATGAGATCGCAAATTCTATCGTTGATACTGCTAAACTGGTCGGAAATGAGATCACTTATGCAGAAATCAACGCAATCATCTCTGATCTGAAGCTTGATAAAGATTCAGTCGAAGATCTTTACGATATCGTTGAGAGCAAGAACATCAATATCATCGAAACAAGGGAGCCTACTGAGATCCAGCTTGAAAATGAAGATGTGGATGATGATGAGATCCTCGAAATGGAAGATGATGACGATTTTGACGAGGAAGAAGAAGAGAAAAAAAGCGGAGTCATTATTAAGTCTTCAGGTGAGATCGAGGTAAGCGATTCAGCTAAAAATATCCCTACAGATGATCCTGTAAGGATGTACTTCAAAGAGATCGGTAAAGTTCCGCTGCTTACAGCAGAAGAAGAACGTGATCTCGCTATAAGGATCGAGCAGGGCGATGAAGAAGCTAAGAAAAAGCTGTGTGAGTCCAATCTCAGGCTGGTCGTCAGTATCGCAAGAAGGTATCTTAACAGAGGCCTTTCGTTCCTCGATCTTATCCAGGAAGGAAATCTCGGACTTATCAAGGCTGTCGAAAAGTTCGACTACACCAAAGGCTATAAATTCTCAACATATGCTACATGGTGGATCAGGCAGGCCATAACAAGGTCTATCGCCGATCAGGCCCGTACGATACGTATACCGGTACATATGGTTGAAACCATCAACAAGCTTATAAGAGTTTCGAGACAGCTCCTGCAGGAATATGGACGTGAACCTACCAGCGAGGAGATCGCAAGAGAGATGGGCATTTCCGTTGAGAAAGTTAGGGAAATAAAGAAGATCAGTCAGGATCCTGTTTCGCTCGAGACACCTATAGGTGAAGAGGAAGACAGCCATCTCGGAGATTTCATTCCTGATGAGGATATTCCTTCTCCTGTTGATGCTGCTGCATATTCAATGCTTCAGAAACAGTTGAGAGAAGTTCTTGACACACTCTCTGAAAGAGAAAAGAAAGTTCTGATACTCAGATTCGGACTTGATGACGGAAGGCCGAGAACTCTGGAAGAGGTTGGTCGTGAATTCAACGTTACACGTGAGCGTATCCGTCAGATAGAGGCGAAAGCTCTCAGGAAGCTGAGACATCCAAGCCGCTCAAAGAAACTTCGCGACTATCTTGAGTAAAATAATGAGACTTAGTAAACGCATTTATAAAATCGCAGAATTGGTAAATGAAGGCAACTCTGTTGCAGATATAGGGACGGATCATGGATACGTCCCTATGCTTTTGATGAAAGAAGGCAAATCTCCTAGAGCGATAATGTCGGATATTTCCGCCGGTTCTCTTTCAAAGGCAAAAGAAACATTCGAACTTACCGGTCTCACCAACAAGGTTTCGGATTCAGACTTCAGGGTTGGAGACGGCTTGTCGACTATAAAGGAAGGCGAGGTCGATGAGGTGATCATCGCCGGACTTGGAGGTCATACCATAGCGGATATACTCTCCTCGGATAAGAAAAAGGCAAAGAGCTTTAAGAGGCTGGTGCTTCAGCCACGCAAGTATTCAGGCTCGCTCAGATACTATCTTTATACGAATGGCTGGGATATAGAGTCCGAGAATCTAGCGCCCGAGGGGAAATTCGTATGCGAGATAATCACAGCTGTTCCTTCGAAGGATAAGCATCGTGAGCCGCCATATCCAGAAGACGATATCAGATGGAAGTATCCTGCGGAATTATTTGAATCAGATCCTGAACTGGCGCGTAAAAGAGTCAGTTATAAGATCGGCAGCATTGATGAACAGATAGGAAATCTGATGATGAGCAAAACGGCAAAAGATGATGATATCGATAGACTAAAACACGATAAGTCTTATCTTGCCGAATTGATCGGCAATTCTGAGATAAAGAGTAAATGAAGAAACTTAATTGGCTGGAAATAACAACTCTTTATATTGGTGTAATAATGGGGGCAGGCTTTGCCTCCGGGCGAGAATGCTGGCAGTTCTTCGGTGTGTTTGGCGCTAAAGGATATTTAGGCGCCATAGCGAGTACCGCCGGCTTTATTATTCTTGCATGCATGCTGACATACATAGCAAGAAGCAAGGGGACCGCTGATCTCGGAAGGCTTATATCTCCTTTTGAAAATAGTATGATCGATGGGATCATAGGCTGGGTGCTTGTCGCAATATACTATTCACTGATAATAGCTATGACGGCAGCAGGTGGCTCTCTTTTAAATCAACAGTTCGGTATCAGCAAAGTAATAGGAGGGACGGTCATCGCAGTACTTAGTGTAGTAACGGTACTTGGTGATTTTGAAAGAGTGTCCCGTGTATTCAGACTCATGATACCGGTCCTATTCTTTATTGGAGTACTGACTATTCTTCTTACTATTAAAGCAGACTTCGGTCAAAGTGGAGCGGTTACAGGCTATAAAGCCGGAAGGATGTCTCCAAATTGGGTGATTTCGAGCATCGTATTTATGGCATATAACTCCCTTGGCATGATAACCATGGCAGGAAATACCGCTGTTAATGCTAAGAACGTCAAGAATGCGTATGCGGGAGCAGTTCTCGGCACTCTCTGCCTTGGGTCGCTAACGATACTGCTGCTGAGAGCTCTTCATACCGATATGGCATTCTCTTCAACGTTAGACCTTCCTATGCTGGGATTCTCTGCCAGGCTATCCCCGGTCTTGAATGTTATATATGCCATAGTTCTTTATGGAGCTGTGTATTCTACCGGCGCAAGCACCTATTATGGTTTCAGTACTAAGATTCCGGATGTAAAATATAAAAAATACATTATAGTTTCAGGAGCTGTCATCGGTTTACTCATAGGATTCACGGGTTTTAAGAACATTGTTGAATTTCTCTATCCCGCTCAGGGATACGTGGGCATCCTGTTCATCATTTTGATAGTGATAAACTACTTCAAAGAATTGACATCAACTTCTTCAAAATACACAAAATATAAGCTCTAAAATGAAATTGATAATTAACGGAAACTGATTATAATATACAGAAGTGTAATAATGATTCGGGTAGACCAGGCGATCGCGTGCTATGCATGAGGAAAGTCCGGGCTCCAAAGGGCAAGGCCGCCGCAGGTAACTGTAGGGAAAGTGCAACAGAAACATTCCGCCGAAACGGGTAATGCCGTGGTAAGGTTGAAATGGTGAGGTAAGAGCTCACCGGGGTTGTGGAGACACAGCCGCCGTGTAAACCCCATCCGGAGCAAGGCTGAGAGGGCATTTGGTGGTGCGGCCCGTACCCGCCCGAAGGTAAGCCGCATGACGTCGTCAGCAATGGCGGCGCTAGATGGATGATCGTCAGATACAGAACCCGGCTTACGGTCTGCCCGCTTATTATTATGCATAAATCGTCTTCATTGCTTGTGCATGGCAGGAAGTATAAACATACTGGTAAAACACTGATGAATGAACTGAGATTAGGTATTGACGTCGGATCGACGACTGTAAAACTTGTCCTTATGGATGAGAACAATAAAATAATTTACTCGAAATACGAAAGACATATGTCCAACGTATTCGAGAAAGCGGCAGAACTCATCAAAGAGATGAGAGAAGTCCTTGGCAACATCCCCGTCAGAGCAGTTATAACAGGCTCAGGCGGGCTTTCTCTTGCAGGATTACTTGGCATCAAGTTCGAGCAGGAAGTCATCAGTTGCAGCAGAGCTGTCAGCGAACTTATTCCACAGACAGATGTCGCTATCGAACTCGGTGGAGAAGATGCGAAGATAACGTTTTACGGATCAACGGTAGAACAGAGGATGAACGGTACCTGCGCAGGCGGTACTGGAGCTTTCATTGATCAGATGGCAGTTCTTTTGAATACGGACGCCGCAGGCTTGAATGAGGCAGCCAAAGACCATAAGATCATTTATCCTATCGCTTCCAGATGCGGAGTTTTTGCGAAAACCGATATACAGCCGCTTATAAACGATGGAGCTAAGACTTCTGATATTGCTGCATCCATATTTCAGGCTGTAGTCAATCAGATGATATCCGGCCTGGCCTGTGGTCATCCAATAAGAGGCAACGTAGCATTTCTCGGCGGACCCCTCGAATACCTGTCAGAGCTAAGAAAGAGATTCATCGAGACTCTCGCTCTTAAAGACAACAATGTCATATTCCCTGAAAACGCCAAGTATTTCGTTGCTATTGGAGCTGCTTATCTTGCAGAAAAGGAGAATACTGTCGATATAGATACGCTTATCTCCAAATTCGAAACAGCTTCTCCCGATGATATCTCCGACACAAAGTATTTAAGGCCGCTATTCGAGAGCGAAAAAGAACTTAAAGAATTCAGAGAACGTCACTCAATGGCGAAGATCACACGAGGAGATATTAAGAAGGCAAAAGGCGCTGTATTCCTCGGTGTTGACGCAGGTTCTACTACAACCAAAGCAGCTCTTATCAATAAAGATAAAGAACTAATATATGAGCATTACAGCAATAACGAAGGAGATCCGCTTGCTGTTGTCAGACAAGTTCTTCGTGAGATCTATTCTGAATTGCCAGAAGATGCATATATAGGCCGTTCTGTGGTGACTGGATACGGCGAGGGCCTGGTTAAGGCCGCATTCAAGATCGATTCCGGCGAGATCGAGACTATGGCTCATTATAAGGCGGCAAAACAATTCCTGCCCGAAGTGAGTTTCATACTTGATATCGGCGGTCAGGATATGAAATGCATGCAGATCCACGATGGTGCAATCAGCAGCATAATGCTGAACGAAGCATGTTCTTCGGGATGCGGATCCTTTATTGAAACTTACGCAAAAAGTGTAAGTATGACAGTACCGGAATTTGCTAATGAAGCTCTTGAGTCAAAGCATCCTGTAGATCTCGGAACACGCTGCACAGTATTCATGAATTCGAAGGTAAAGCAAGCTCAGAAGGAAGGTTCTTCGATCGCGGATATCTCTGCAGGACTTTCTTATTCCGTTATTAAAAATGCTCTCTATAAGGTTATAAAGTTGAGAGATACCTCGGATACCGGCCCTAATGTTGTCGTACAGGGAGGCACATTCCTCAACGAAGCCGTGTTGCGCAGCCTTGAGATCATACTCGAAAGAGATGTGATAAGACCCGATATTTCCGGTCTTATGGGCGCTTTTGGTGCAGCAGTGATCGCCTGTGAAGACTACAAAGAAGGTGAGCACTCTACAGTGCTTCCGCTTGATATGGTGGACAGCTTCAAGGTGACCACTTCAAACGCCAGATGCGGCAGATGCGGCAACAATTGTCTGCTTACGATATCTAAGTTTTCTGACGGTTCAAGGTATATAACTGGTAACCGCTGCGAAAAGGGTGCAGGTATAAAAACAGAAAAATCAGATCTTCCGAACCTTTATAAAATCAAAAACGAACTTCTATTCGACAGACCTGTTCTTTCGACTGAAGAAGCAACAAGGGGAACTATTGGCATTCCTAGGGTCTTGAACATGTATGAAGACTATCCGTTCTGGCACGCATTCTTTACCAGCCTTGGATATAGGATAGTACTCAGCCCGCCTAGTTCCAAAGATATATATCAGGATGGTATGGACACCATTTCATCTGATACGGCATGCTATCCGGCAAAAATAGTACATGGCCATATCAAGTGGCTCGTCAGGAACGGTGTAACGCGCATTTTCTATCCTTCGATCAACTATGAAGCTATCGAAGACGAAACAGCCCCGAATCATTACAACTGTCCTGTCGTGGCTACATATCCCGAAGTGATCGATAAGAACATGGCCGATTACTTCTTCAATAATGATGTGGAGTTTTATCATCCTTTCGTCCCTTACGATGATGACAACAGGTTCATAAGGGAAATGACCAAATTTTTCTCGGGAAAGAGGGAGATAGACCTCGAAGCATCTGAAAATATCGTTAAGAGCTACAGACTGGGAAAAGACAAAAGACCTTATTCTCTTTACGGCAGCATAACTGACAGTAAAGAGATAGCCAAGGCTCTTAAAGAAGCAAGAGAGGCCCAGAAAGAATATAAGAGGCGTGTCGCTGAGGAAGGCGATAAAGCCATAGAATACATGCGTGATCATGGAAAGAAGGGGATAATCCTTTCCGGGAGACCTTATCATGTGGATCCTGAGATAAATCACGGTCTTGATGAACTGATAACACAGCAGGATATGGTGGTCCTTTCCGAGGATTCTGTTAGCGGAAGAGTTGAGACTGCGAGACCTGTCAGAATACTCGATCAGTGGGTATATCATTCAAGGCTCTACAAAGCTGCAATATTCGCCGGCAAGCATGACGATCTTGAAATAATACAACTTAATTCATTCGGCTGCGGACTTGATGCTGTTACGACAGATGAAGTGGATGAGTTGCTGCGTCAGAACAATAAGCTCTATACCGTACTCAAGATCGACGAGGGAGCTAACCTTGGCGCTGCGAGGATCAGGATCAGATCACTTAAAGCTGCTCTCGATGAAAGAGACAAACTGGGGACAAAACCAGAAGGAATCAATAAACCATATAAGAGAAAGCTCTTCACTAAGCAGATGAAGGATGAGGGATATACTCTTCTGGTACCCCAAATGTCGCCGATCCATTTCCAATACTTTGAACCTGTCATGAAGGCCGCAGGCTATAATGCAGTATTGCTTCCGGCAGTTACAAAGGAATCAGAGGAAGAAGGACTGAGATACGTAAACAACGATGCCTGCTATCCGACTATCGTCACCTTGGGGCAGATCATTTACGCTCTCAAATCCGGAGAATATGATCTGAATAAAATAGGTGTATTCATGTCTCAGACAGGTGGCGGATGCAGAGCCAGCAATTACGTGTCACTGCTCCGAAAAGCTCTGAAAGACCTCGGTATGCCACAGATACCGGTCATAAGCTTCAATCTAGTGGGTCTTGAAAAAAATCCGGGCTTCTCACTATCACCGAAACTTGTGCTATCGCTTGTATACGGAGCACTATACGGCGACCTGATGATGAAGTGCCTCTACAGAGTAAGACCGTATGAGATCGAAAAAGGTTCGGCAAACGCTCTTATGGATTCATGGTTCGACAGGATAGTCAGCAACAGCATGGATCTCAGCAGAAAGAATTTCAAGAAAAACCTTGAACAGATAATCAGGGACTTTGATGAATTGCCCATACACGAAGATGTAGTAAAGCCAAGAGTCGGAATAGTGGGAGAAATACTTGTAAAGTATCATCCTAACGCAAATAACGATCTCGTTGACATCATAGAAGAAGAGGGCGGAGAGGCCGTGGTTCCGGCATTCATCGATTTCTTTGAATATGGTTTCATTAACAAGATATATAACTACAACAACCTTTCCGGTACCTGGAAAGAAAAAGCCATAAATGATGCTCTTCTGAAATTCGTTGAATCGTATCGCAAACATGTCAGAGCGGCATGCAGCAAAAGCAAACGATTCACACCTGATCACTTTATAGAAGAAACGGCAAAGAATGCAGAGCGCTTTATCTCTGTGGGTAATCAGTGCGGAGAAGGATGGCTTCTTACCGGAGAAATGGTCGATCTTATCGACGATGGAGTAAAGAATATATTATGCCTGCAACCATTCGCTTGCTTGCCGAATCACGTTGCGGGAAAGGGGATGCTCAAGGCTCTGAGACAGTATGACGACAAAGCGAACATCGTCGCTATCGATTACGATCCGGGGGCTTCTACCGTAAACCAGCTGAACAGGATAAAGCTTATGATGTCAACGGCGTTCAAGAATCTTGAAGATGATGGCCGTCAAGCGTATACTAATAGTGAAAAGAAACAATCTTAAGATAAAAGGAGGCACTACCCATGGGTAGACATGGTACTATCGCTAACAGAAAATCAGCACAGGACTCAAAGCGTTCTGCGATGTTCACAAAATATTCAAGGCAGATCATCGTTGCTGCAAAGTCAGGAGGAGACCCTGATTTCAATCCTTCGCTCAGAGTGGCGATCGATAAAGCAAAAGCGATCGGAATGCCGAATGACAATATCAACAGAGCTATCAAGAAGGGCACCGGGGAGCTTGGAGGAGAATCATACGAAGAGCTTCAGTTCGAAGGTTATGGTCCAAGCGGAGTCGCTGTGATCGTGGAAGCTCTTACAGACAACAAGAACAGGACAGCTTCTTTTGTAAGATCTGTTTTTGATAAAAACGGCGGTAATCTCGGAACACCTGGGTGCGTATCATATATGTTCAGCCGCAAGGGAGTAGTTATCATCGACTCTGAAGACCTTGACGAAGACGAGGTCATGATGGTTGCTCTCGACGCAGGTGCTGATGATATGATAGTCAACGAGGACAACTTCGAGATAAGGACAGATCCATCCGCGTTCAACGATGTACATCAGGCTATCAAAGATGCCGGCTATGAGATATTTGAGGCTGCGATCGAGCAAATTCCTTCGATGGAGGCAAATGTTACCGACGCAAGTGCTATCAAGTCTCTTACAAAACTGATCACTACGCTTGAGGACAATGATGACGTTCAGAAGGTATACTTCAACTGCGACCTCGACCTTGACTGATCATAGTTTTGATTAATAAGTACATATTCCTGGGATATGCGTTAAAGTCTTCATAATTGAACCTACACATACTTAAAGGGATCACGATGCGGAAGCATTATGTAAAGCCGTCCAGAGCGGACTACAGAAGCCATGCTAAGCGAGTACCCACCTTATCTAAAACGATAGGGCGTCAATTAAAGGCTTAACGGTATTCCGGGTTTTTATTTTCAAAGTGCTTTTGGGATTTGTCTTGAATTATCGTTAAATACAAGAACCTTGAAGAATAAAGATCTATGAAAGAGAACAACAAACTAGTTTTGATAGACGGCAACAGTCTGCTTTTCAGAGCGTACTTTGCAATGAGACCGATGGTCACTTCAAAAGGCATGCATACTCAGGGGGTGTTTGCCTTTATTAATATGCTGAACAAGATAATCGCGGATCACGAACCAACCCATATTGCGGTAGCCTTCGATATGAAAGGCGGCACATTTAGGCATGATGTGTATGAGGATTATAAAGCAGGGCGTCTGAAGACACCACCTGAACTGCTGTCACAGATCCCGATGATGCATGAAGTGCTGGAAGCAATGAAAATTTCAGTGCTTGAAATGCCTAAATACGAAGCCGATGATATTATTGGTACAGTTGCCGCAAGGGCAAGTAGAGAGGGCCTCGATACGCTTGTTATTTCGGGTGACAAGGACGAATTGCAGCTTGTCGATGATCATGTCAAAGTGCTTATAAACAAGCGCGGTATGAGCGACTTTGACCTGTACGATACTGCAGCGATGCTTGAAAGATATCATCTGACACCGAAACAGTTCATAGACCTAAAGGGACTCATGGGCGACAGTTCAGACAATATACCCGGTGTTCCAGGAATAGGGGAAAAGAAGGGCATAGCGCTTCTTGAACAATACGGTACGCTCGAAAATCTAATCGAGCATGCAGACGAAGTCAAAGGCAAGATGGGAGAAAACCTAAGAGGCAATATTGAAGTTGCCCGCATGTCCAAGTGGCTTGCTACTATCAATACTGATTCTCCAATTGACTTTACTTGGGATGAACTTGAATACAATGGGCCAGACATCGAAAAGCTTATAGCCGTTTACACAGAACTGGAATTCAACGCATTCCTGAAAAAAATCAAATCCGATGCATCAACTGAACAAGTCGAAAATTCTAATTCCGGTACCGACTTTACTGATGAGTTTGATGCGATAAAAAGTGTAAGCATAGAGGACTTCTTTGAGAGGATTGCAAAGGGAAGCGAATTGTTCATTGAAGCTGCATGCGATGCTGACCATCTTAAAGATCCTGTGATCCTTTCCATTACGCTTTATAACGATTCGGAAAAGGTGAGAACATATCGCGAACTGACACCTATGGATGCGCCTATAGTTATTTCCGAACTTGCAGATATGGAATACAAGCTCTGCGGTACCGGACTCGGACGCATAATGTATTCTCTTATTTCAAAAGCTGACGCTGATTTTATCCCTTATTACGATTGCACGATCGCCGAGTATTTACTCGATGCAAATAGGCAGAAGTATCCACTGGACAAAATGCTTCTCAGATACAACAGTTATGTGGCTGCAGATGATGAAACGGAAGCTCTGTCTGAAGCTTCTTCTGTCAATTCCCTTGATCTGAACGAAGTCGATTGCTTCAAAAGGGCTTTTTATTCGGCGAAGGTCAGGTCAAAGCAGCTCAAAGCATTGCAGGATAGCGGAAGCTATGATTTGTTCAAAGACTGCGAAATGCCGCTTGTTCTTACGCTTTCACGAATGGAATACGCAGGCATTAAATGCGATCCCGAAATACTGAAGGAGATCGGGATAGAGCTTACTGATGGCATATCAAGGCTTGAAGCAGAGATATACAAGGAAGCAGGACATGAATTCAATATAAATTCTCCTAAGCAGCTGGGTGTCATACTCTTTGAAGAGATGGCCATTCCACATCCAAAGCCATCCAAGGGAAAAAGCGGAAATTATTCTACAGCCGCAGATATTCTCGATAAACTAAAAGATGATCACAAGATAGTTCAGGATGTACTTTCATACAGGAAACTCGCTAAACTTAACAGCACTTATGTTGAAGGTCTGCTTCCTCTTATAGGAGAAGACGGGAGGGTAAGGCCACACTTTATGCAAACTGTCGCCGCAACCGGCAGACTTAGCTGTACAGAACCAAATCTTCAGAACATTCCAATAAGAGACGATTATGGAAGACTCATACGAAAAGCTTTTATCACAACTGACGATGATAAGGTTTTCACCGGCTCGGACTATTCGCAGATAGAACTGCGGATACTCGCCGCTCTTTCAGGTGACGAATCATTGATCGCAGATTTCAAAGCAGGTAAAGACATACACAAGGCTACAGCCGCCAGAGTCTTTGATATTCCTGAGGAAGAAGTGACATCTCTAGATAGGACAAAAGCTAAGGCCGTCAATTTCGGTGTGGTCTATGGCATGAGCGGATTTGGTCTTGGGGAGAGCCTTCATATTTCAAGAAGTGAAGGTCAGAAATATATCAACGAATATTTTGCTAAGCATCCTTCTGTAAGGGATTATCTCAATAAACAGATAGAAGCCGGCGAAAACGAGCGGCAGGTGAGTACATACTTCGGCAGGATCAGAAAGATACCTGAATTCGCGTCCCGCAAATATATGGAAAGAGAGCTTGCCAAAAGGCTTGCAATGAATACACCTATACAGGGAACAGCTGCGGATATCATTAAGATCGCCATGAATTCCGTCTCATCTGAACTCAGAAAAAGGAATCTCGAATCAAGACTTATACTTCAGATCCATGATGAGCTTATAGTGGAAGGGCCTGACAGCGAGGCAGCAGAAGTACGCGAGATCCTTGATAAATGCATGAGAGGGGCTGCCGATCTTGCGGTAGATCTCGTTTGCGATATACATACAGGAAAGACCTGGTATGAATTAAAGTGAGGCATTATGTTGAACGTAGCAATTACGGGCGGTATTGGATCGGGCAAATCTATGGTCGCTGAACATCTCAGAGAACTCGGATATAAAGTCATTGACGCTGATGATATTTCCCGAGGGTTAACAGCTCCCGGAGGTAAAGCCTTGCCTTTGATAAGGGATAGATTTGGAGATGAGCTGTTTTATGAGGACGGAAGCCTCAACAGAGCAGCTGTCAGGGAAATGATATACAACGATCATGTAAAAAAAGCTCTGTATGAGTCCTGCACGACTCGACTCGTTCTTGAGGATCTGGCTGAAATCAGAGAGCTTAACAAACTATCGGCTGAGAAGGTCGTCTTTTTTGATATACCTCTTCTTTTTGAGACCGGTACCGAGAACGATTACGATGAAGTATGGGTAGTGACTGCCGATGCAGATATTAGAAAACACCGTATCGTTGAGCGCAGCAATTTGGACGAGGCTACCATCGAACACATTATGAGTTTGCAGGCTTCAGAGGAAGAGAAGGTAGCAAAGGCCGACCGAGTGATATATAACAACGGCACTATAGAAGATTTGAATAAAGCCGTAGATAATACTCTCAAAAGTGCCGTGTGGATGTGGCGGAATTGGTAGACGCGCATGGTTGAGGGCCATGTGGGTGAAACCGTGCTGGTTCGAGTCCAGTCATCCACACCATTTTTTTCGCCATAAGCCATGCGCCGGCGTGGCGGAATTGGCAGACGCGCGGGATTCAAAATCCCGTGATAGCAATATCGTGTGGGTTCGACCCCCACCGCCGGCACCATATAAAAAGCAATCGTTCAAGCTTATCAATGAGGAGGAAATATGGATCAGGGAGTTACAAGTATCCTGCTGATGACGGCACTGCTGGTTCTCATTTATTTCATGATGATCAGACCGCAGAGAAAGAAAGATAAAGCAGACAAAGAAATGAGAGCAAATCTCAAAGTAGGGGATGAGATCATCACTATCGGCGGTGTTATCGGAAAGATCGAAAAGATCAATGACAAAAGTGTGGTAATTTCCACTACTTCCGGAAAGAACAAGATCGAGTTCCTTAAGACTGCCATTGCAAGTGTTGGAAAGCCAACCGCAGAAGAAAAGACACCTGCTAAGGCTGCAAAGGAAGAGGAGAAGGAAGAAAAGAAAGCTCCAAACAGAAATAAGACTGTCACTCCTAAGAAGCTCGGCAAAAAAGAAGAAAAAACTGCCGATGCTGTTGAAGCAGCGACTGAAGTTGAAGCTGAGGTAAAATCTGACGCTGAATAAGTCGCATAAGATGGGTATTATACGGTACTGAAATAAGTACATCCGCAACAGTTGCGGATGTACTTTTTTCATTGAAAAATCAAGTCCAAACGAGTAAAATAGATTGAATAATTGTTATTAAGTGGTACTATGCGCTTTTTGACATATCAAACAATAATTGAGAGGTGTTGATTCCAAATGAATTCCAAGAAATCAGGAAGAAGAAAAGTATTAGCTATTCTTATCGTTATCCTACTTATCGCATCGTGGGTCATCTCATTTGCGGGTGTAGGAGATAAGTTCGGAAATCTCGGAAAGCAGTTGAAATACGGTCTTGATATCAACGGAGGAGTATACGTTCTCCTTGAAGCAGATTCCAAAGAGACCGGTACAGAACTGACTGCTATCATGAACCAAACCAAGAGCGTGCTCGAAAACCGTGTCAATGCCATGGGTATCAGCGAGGCTCAAGTATCCATCGAAGGAACGAACCGCATCAGAGTTGAGATGCCGGGCGTTGAAGACGCAGAGGAAGCGATCAAACAGATCGGCCGTACTGCACAGCTCCAGTTCTTCCTTCCGGATAATACACTTGCTCTTACAGGTGAGGGTATAAGCGATTCTCAGATAGCTAATGATACTGATAACGGCGGATATAAGATAACTATTGATTTTACATCAGAAGGTTCCGATCTGTTTGCTGACGCAACTGAAAAAGCGTTCAACGGTGTCGAATCTAAAATGCTTGATGAAGACGGCAACCCGGTTTCTGAGAACTCTATCGTTATCGCACTCGACGATGAAGTCATTTCAGCTCCTACCGTTCACGAGAAGATCAATTCAAGATCATGTGAGATCACTAGGCCGGGAGGCTTCTCTGAGACAGAAGCTTCACAGCTTTCAGCTCTTATCAGAGGCGGTGCGCTTCCTGCTAACCTGACTGAGATCAATTCATCTGTACAGACAGCTACTATCGGAGCAAACGCACTTAAGCTTTCCGTAAAGGCGGGTGCAATCGGACTCGGTCTCATACTCGTACTGATGGTGATCGCATTCGGCATGCTTGGACTCGTAGCAGATCTCGCTCTTCTCCTGTACGTACAGTTTGTTCTTTGGACTATGGCCGGCATCGGATCGGTTCTTACATTGCCGGGTATCGCAGGTATCATCCTGTCTATCGGTATGGCTGTAGACTCCAATGTCATCATCTTCACCCGTATTCGTGAAGAGATACAGAAGGGCAAGTCGATAAGAGTAGCTGTCGATATGGGTTACCGCGCTGCTCTTACAACAGTAATTGACTCTCAGACGACTACTCTTGTTGCAGCATTCGTTCTGTATATATTCGGCACTACTTCAGTCAAGGGCTTTGCTCTTACACTGATGATCGGTACTGTAATATCCGTTATCACAGCTGTATTGATCACGCAGCTCTTTGTAAATCTTCTTGCTGAGAGCGAACGGTTCGGAAAGAACAAATTCTTCGGAGTTAAAGAGGACGGAACTCCGAGATTCAGCTGGAAATGGAATATAGATTTCATCAAGAACAGAAAGAAATTCTATGCGATAAGCATTGCTGTTATTCTCATTGGTATCGGCGCGTTTGCATTCAAAGGTTTCAACTATGGTATCGACTTTACCGGCGGAACTATGATGCAGATCGAGCTTGGAAAGGAAGCTTCGATAGATGAAATCAAGGAGACCATAGCGGAATACAATCTTGATCCTCAGATAGTTTATGCTTCTGACAATAATTCGCAAATTATTATCAGGACAATCAAGGACCTCAAGTCCGATCAGCGTACTGCTGTAGTCGATACATTGCAGGAGAAGTACGGATTCAAAGACAGCGATGTACTTGCTTCAGAGGAATTCGGGCCTACAGTTGGTAAGGACCTCAGAAGGAATGCCATCAAGTCCATATTGATCGCTGCTCTCTGCATGCTGATCTACATCAGATTCAGATTCAAAGAATGGACTTACGGACTTGCTGCCGTTGCCGGACTTGCTCACGACGTACTGGTTACTCTTTCGATTTATGCTGTGTTCAGGCTAACGATCAACAACCCGTTCATTGCCGGTATCCTTACTGTTGTAGGTTACTCGATAAACGATACTATCGTAGTGTTTGACCGTATCAGAGAGAATTCCAAGTTCTACAAGAGAAAACAGGGTGCTCAGCTCATCAACGACAGTATCAACCAGACTCTCTCAAGAACTATCATGACTTCGCTCACAACATTTGCAGCTATGATACCACTGTTCGTTATGGTGAGCAGCGAACTTCGTTCGTTCCTGATCCCTCTTATGATCGGTGTATTCGTAGGTACATATTCATCAGTATTCCTTTGCAGCCCGCTCTTCTATGAGCTGACCAAGAAAGAAGGGATCTCAAAATACGAAGAAAACAGACAGAAAGCAGAAAAAGCCAGAAACAAGTCTGCTAAAAAGAGAAGAGAAGACGAGGGAATCAGACTCTAAACATTTTCTAGCCGGGGGGAACGTATGGCTGTACAGAAAGTCATAGACTTATCTACAGAAAAGTTCATACGAGATATTTCCGAGATCAATCCTAAATATGATGACTCGGTCATTATCAAAGCCTATGAAATTGCCCGCAAATTGCATGACGGGCAATTTCGTAAAAGTGGAGAACCTTATATCATCCACCCGGTTGCTGTTGCTAAAATTCTTGCCGGATTCGGGATGGACAACGAGACAGTGATTGCGGGTCTCCTTCATGATGCGGTAGAGGATACTTCATATACTAGAGAACAGTTGGTAGAAGACTTCGACGAAAGGATCGCGCTCCTTGTCGAAGGAGTTACCAAACTCGGAAATATCAGCTATGACTCCAGCGAAAAGGCACAGGCAGAAAATTTCAGGAAAATGTTCCTGGCAATGTCAAAAGACATCAGAGTACTGATCGTAAAACTTGCGGACAGGCTTCATAATATGAGAACTCTGGAATATATGCCTACAAACAAGAGATACTCCAAAGCCATGGAGACTCTTGAGATTTACGCACCTCTCGCAGGAAGATTGGGTATTTTCAGCATAAAATTTGAGCTTGAAGACCTTGCGCTTAAATATCTTCACCCAATCGACTACAAGAAACTATCTGACGCAATAGCAAAGAAAAAAGTCGAATACGACAAGAACCTCGAAGCTCTGACTCAGGAGATTTCCAACGAACTTGACGAAGCAGGTATACAGCACGAAGTCAAAGGCAGGGCAAAACATCTCTACAGTATCTATCGCAAAATGAAGATGCAAAACAAGGAGATAGATGAGATATTCGATATCCTTGCCGTAAGGATCCTTGTCAGCAGTGTAAAAGACTGTTACGCAGCACTGGGATTGGTCCATAACAGATGGATGCCTATTCCGGGGCGATTCAAAGACTACATTGCAATGCCAAAACCTAATATGTATCAATCGATACACACAACTGTGCTTGGTGACAACGGAGAGCCTTTTGAGATCCAGATAAGGACCTATGAAATGCACCGGATCGCTGAGTATGGTATCGCAGCTCATTGGAAGTACAAAGAGGGTAAGATCTCAGGCAGAGCAGATGACAGCGAGCAAAAGCTTGCATGGCTAAGACAGGCTCTTGAATACCAGAAAGAGGCCGACGATTCCGTCGAATTCCTTGAGACCATCAAAGTGGACCTCTTCGATAATCAGGTATTTGTATTTACCCCGGGTGGAGATGTCATGGAGCTTCCTGCGGAAAGCACACCTCTCGATTTTGCTTTTAAGGTGCACACTGACGTCGGAATCCATTGCGTTGGAGCAAAAGTTAACGGAAAAATGGTCACCATAGATCATCCTCTTCAAAATGGAGATATCGTTGAGATCGTAACTTCCGCTAACTCTTCAGGCCCATCTGTTGAATGGCTGAAAAAATGCAAAACATCGGGCGCAAGAGCAAAGATCCGCAACTGGCTCAGAAAATCCGATAACGAAAGTGACACTACGAAAGGGCGGACCGCTCTGAACGAGTACATCAAGAAGAAGGGCTATGAACCTTCTAAGGTTACGAAGAATTCATATATCTTAAAAGCAGTAAAAGACCTCAACTGCAAGGATGCAAACGAGTTATTCCTTCAGATATCAAGAGGCGGAAGCACAGTTTCGAGGCTTGGTCAAAAGCTCATCGAATACTACGAAGCAGAGAATCAGAAAAAAGAAGAACAGGAAGATAAGCTTGAGGTAAAGAAACGCCCTGTCAACAGAGGCGCTCAGGGATCTGATTCCGGGATAATAGTCAAAGGCACTGACAATCTGCTTATCAGAAGAGCTACATGCTGCAATCCGGTGCCTGGAGATCCGATAATCGGCTATATATCTAAAGGAAAGGGGATAACAGTTCATAGAACTGACTGTTCTAATCTTAAAAACTTAAAAGAAGAAGATAAAGGCAGACTTATGGAAGTCGAATGGGATACTCCAAGCGAAAGCAGAAAGTATTTCGTTGATGTTCAGATCGTTTCTGAAGAGAGAAAGGGCCTGTTCAAGGATATTTCCAAGGTTTGTGACGATAATGATCTTGAAGTAGCCGGGCTCAATCTCGATCACAGCGAACCGGGTGTTATAAACGCGATGCTGACCGTTGAGCTTAGCGAACTCCATCAAATACAGAGGCTACAAACGGGATTGAGACAACTTGAAGGTGTTACAAAGGTTTACAGACCGCGGTCTAACTGAAGTTAACGATAAATATATATTGGAGAATAACGCATGAGTCTTACTATAAAATGCTATCCGAAAGGTGTTTATGAAGAAAATACATATCTAATAGAAGACGAAGCGACGGGGTATAAAGCGATCGTCGATCCAGGTTATTACGATATGGAAGTACGTATGGATATCGGTAATAATGCCTTTCTGAAATATGTTCTTCTTACACACGGGCATCATGATCATTATTATGCTGCCAATAAATATCTCCAGGAATATAGTTCTGTCAAATTTGCCGCTCCTGATAAAGAAAGATATCTGATAGGCAAAGGCAAATGCCCGGACCCTACTCAGTGGCTGAAGGAAGGTGATGTGATCACTCTCGGCGAAACAGAGCTTAAAGTTATCGAAACTCCCGGCCATACAGAAGGCGGTATTTGTTTCGTTACAGACGAGGTCGTTTTCACCGGAGACACGCTTTTTAAACTCAGCGTTGGAAGAACAGATCTTGATACCGGAGATTGGGACTCGCTTAGAGATTCTATCAAATACAAGCTGTATACCCTTGACGAGAATCTTGTAGTTTGCCCTGGACACGGTGAAATGACGACCATAGGTTACGAGAAGAAAGCGAATCCTTTTGTATAGGTTTTATATAAACAACATAACAGATGAATACCATTATCTGGAGCTTGCGAGAGTATTCCTTCCGGATGACGGCTTTGAGATCATACCGTACAGCGGCAACAATGTTTCTCATCTCCTTGGAGTCAACAGCTTTTTCATTAATGAAGCATGCTCATCAGACAGAGATGAAATAAAGAGAGAACTATATGAGCTTTTGTCTGGATTATGCGGCATAAGACCTCCTTGGGGCACGCTTACAGGTGTGAGACCGCTCAAACCTGCGCTTGCTCTTTGCAGCGATTATTCCGTCTCAGAGATGGAAAAGATCATTAGAGATAAATACCTTATGAGACCGGATAAAAGCTCTCTGATAGCAGATATCGCGGAATATCAGCTGTCTCAGAAACTCGGTGATGCATCAGATAAGGCATCGATATACATAGGCATACCTTTCTGTCCTACTAGATGCGAATACTGCAGTTTTGCATCCAACGTTGCGCCTGCTGAAGACCACGTGAAATATCTCAGCTGTCTTCTTGATGAGATAGCTTATATGGGAGATCTGGCGAGGGAACACAATACTGAGATCGAAAGTATTTATATAGGAGGGGGCACGCCAACCACGCTAAGCTCAGATCAGCTGTCACTCTTAATAGAAAGAGTTTCCGCTTCATTCGATACAGACATAAAAAACATCGAGATGACTGTTGAAGCCGGCAGACCCGACACTATAACCGTAGAGAAGTTACGAGCAATAAAAGCTCACGGAACAGACCGTATAAGCATCAATCCTCAATCCATGAAAGATGCGACCCTTCGTCTTATCGGCAGGGATCATACCGCAGAAGATATCAGGAAGGGCTTCAGGATCGCCCGTGAGACCGGTTTCGAAGTGATCAATGCCGACTTGATTGCTGGTCTTCCGAAAGAAGATGAGGACGATTTCAGCGCTTCACTATCTGAGATGATAGATCTCGGCGCTGAGAACATAACGATACACACACTTTCAGTAAAGAAGGGCTCCAGATTAAAGGAACACGATCCTTCATTCTATAGAAAGAATGCGGAGACCGTAAGTAATATGCTGGATATATCAAGGCAGATGCTTACCGACGCCGGATACATGCCATATTACATTTACAGACAGAAACACCAGATAGGCGCGCTTGAAAATGTCGGCTGGTGCAAGCCCGGAACCCACTCCATTTACAATATCAGGATAATGGAGGATAAACAGACGATAATCGGTCTTGGCGCGGGAGCGGTAGGCAAGGTCTACTATCCTGAAGAAGACAGGATCGAAAGAATTGCGAATGTAAGCAATTACAGGATATATTCGGAGCGTTTCGACGAGATGCTTCGAAGGAAAAAGCTATATTATGAATAGAAAATCTAATCATTGGAGGTATAGATGGCAATCAGAGCACAAAAAGGAACCAAAGATATGCTCCCTCAGGATGCATATAAGTGGCAGTATGTTGAAGATCAGTGGAGAAAGATCTGCAAAGAGTACGGTTTCAAAGAGATCCGTACACCAATGTTCGAGGCTACAGAACTGTTCAACAGGGGAGTCGGCGATACCACTGACATCGTTCAGAAGGAGATGTACACATTCAAGGATCTCGGTGGAAGGAGCATCACTCTCAAACCTGAAGGCACTTCGCCTACAGTCAGAGCATTTATCGAGAGCAATCTCTATGCTGAGACACAGCCTACAAAGGTCTATTACAACATACCTTGCTTCAGATACGAGAAACCTCAATCCGGAAGGCTCAGAGAATTCCACCAGTTTGGTATCGAAAACTTCGGGACTCACTCTATGCTCGCAGATGCGGAAATTATTGCTCTCGGGCATGATTTCCTTAACAGGATGGGAGTGGGAGATGTTGAACTCCACATCTCAAGCGTAGGCTGTCGCAACTGCAGACCTGTTTACAGACAGAAACTTCAGGATTTCCTGAGACCTAATTTCGATTGCCTTTGCGACACATGCAAATCAAGATTTGAGAAGAATCCTATGAGGATACTTGATTGTAAGTCGCAGGAAGATCAGGATCTCTGCAAGGATGCTCCGAGAATGGTTGATTATCTTTGTGAAGAGTGCAAGCAGGATCTCGAGGATCTCAAGCGCTATCTCGATGATATGGGGATCAAGTATATCGTCGATCCTTCGATCGTCAGAGGTCTTGACTATTACACAAAGACAGCCTTTGAATTTATTGGCACAGGAATCGGAACACAAGGCACCGTTTGCGGCGGCGGACGTTACGACCACCTTATTGAGGAAGTTGGCGGACCTGATATGCCGGGTGTTGGATTTGGTCTCGGCAAGGAAAGGCTCATCATGCTTATGGAAAACGCCGGTGAGACCTTCGGTGGTGAGGAAAAGCCTCAGCTTTTCATTTCGTGGATAGGCGATAAAGCTAAAGACTATGCCGTCACACTTCTGCATGAGCTCAGATCAGAGGGTGTCAGCGCTGATATGGATACAAGAGAGCGCAATCTCAAAGGCCAAATGAAATATGCCAACAGACTCGGCGCACAGTACACAGTAGTCATTGGTGATGACGAAGTCAGCAGCGGCGATCTCACACTCAAGAACATGGAGACTGGTGAACAAACTAAGGTAAGAAGGGAAGAACTTGTAAATGCTTTATAAAAGGACGCATATGTGCGGAGATCTTAGGATCTCTGATGTTGATAAAAATGTAGTACTCAACGGATGGGTCGCAAAGGCCAGAAGTCTTGGTGGTTTGGTTTTTGTCGATTTGAGAGACAAAACCGGCATCACACAGATCACATTCAATGAAGATGTGCCTGAAGACGTACTTGAAAAAGCCAAAAGCCTAAGATCCGAGTATTGCATCGGCATCAAGGGTGTCGTTAAAGAGAGAAGCTCAAAGAACTCCAATATCCCTACAGGTGATATAGAAGTATTTGCGGACGAGATCGAGATCTATTCCGCTTCGGAAACACCGCCAATCTATATCAAAGATGATGATAACGTAGACGACAATCTCAGGCTCAAATACAGATATCTCGATCTTCGAAAGAGCAAGATGCAGAGAAATCTTACTGTTAGGCACAAGGTCGTCAAGTGCGCGAGGGATTATTTCGATGAACATGGCTTCACTGAAGTCGAGACACCTATGCTTATCAAGCCAACACCTGAAGGCGCGCGTGACTACATCGTTCCAAGCCGTGTCCACAACGGCAGCTTCTACGCTCTTCCTCAGTCGCCTCAGATGTTCAAACAGCTTCTGATGGTTGCTGGTACAGACAGGTATTTCCAAGTCGTAAAGTGCTTCCGCGATGAAGACTTAAGAGCGGACAGACAGCCTGAATTCACTCAGATCGACCTCGAGATGAGCTTTGCCGGTGTCGATGATGTCATCGAAGTTCAGGAAGGTTTCATCAAGAAAGTGATGAAAGAAGTCAAAGGCATTGATGTAGAAACTCCATTCCCGAGGATCACATATGCCGAAGCCATGGAACGCTACGGAAGTGATAAACCTGATACAAGATTTGATATCGAGCTGATCAAACTGAACGAAGTGTTTGATGGCTGCGGATTTGAAGTGTTCACCAAAACCCTCGCAGAGGGTGGAGATATACGCGGAATATGTGTCCCTGGCGGAGCAAGTCTTTATTCACGCAAGAAGATAGACAAACTTGTCACAGAAGTAAAACACTATGGCGCCAAAGGCCTTGTATGGATAAAGAATGACGAATCCGGCATCTCTTCTTCGGTCGGAAAATTCTTCTCAGAGGACGAACTTAAATCTGTACTCGAAAAGTGCGGAGCAGGCACAGGAGACATCGTTTTCATCGTAAGCGGTACATCTAAAATCACTTACGATTCTCTCGGATTCCTTCGTCGCAAAGCCGCAGGAGACCTTGGTCTGCTCGACGACGAACAGTTCAACTTCCTCTGGGTTGTCGACTTCCCGATGTTTGAAGAAGACGAAGAGGGCAATATCAAGGCGATGCATCATCCGTTCACTCAGCCAAAGCTTGATGAACTGGATAAGCTTGACAATGATATCCTGGGCCTCAGAGCAAATGCCTATGATATCGTACTCAACGGAGTCGAGCTTGGCGGCGGAAGCGTCAGGATACATGATCAGGAGCTCCAGAAACGAATGTTTAAGGCGCTTGGTCTTACTGATGAAGAATGCAAAGAGAAGTTCGGCTTCCTGATAGAAGCTTTCAAATACGGTGCGCCACCTCACGCAGGGCTCGCATATGGTCTCGATAGGCTGGTCATGCTGCTTCTTGGAGAAAAGAGTATCAGAGAGGTGATCGCATTCCCTAAGAACCAGAACGCTGAATGCCCTGTATGCGAAGCTCCGGCTCCTGCAGGGGATGGCCAGCTCGACGAGCTTGGTATTAAGCTTTCAGATGAATAAGTCAAACAGTGATAGAAAAATAGCTATCTACGGCGGCAGTTTTGACCCTATACATGTCGGTCACGTTGCTCTTGCCGAGGCGGCAGTCAGAGAAATACGCCTTGATAAACTCATATTTATGCCGGCATATATTTCTCCGTTTAAAAAGGACTTGAAGTCTACTAACGGAAAAGACCGATGCGGCATGATAGAGACTGTTCTTCCTCTGAATGAAGCGTTCTGCCTTTCCGAATATGAGCTAAAAAAGGGAGGCGAAGCCTCTTACACTATCGAAACACTGCAATATTTCGACAGTTTAACAGACGCTGAGCTTTACTTCGTACTTGGCTTTGACTCAGTCATCGATCTTGATAAGTGGTATAAAGGGGAGGAGATACTCCGAACATATCCTCTTATCACCGGAAGAAGGCCCGATACCGATGACAGCGAAGGAATGCGTATCATCGAAAGTTTCAGGAAAAAGTACGGGGCGAATATTTCCGTTCTTGAAATGGAGCCGGTCGATGCAGCTTCAAGTGAAATAAGGGAAATGGTGAAGAATGGCGAGCCTATCACCGGGCTTGTCACAGAAGGCGTTGAAAGCTATATTGTTGAACACGATCTTTATAAAGCAAAGAATGCGTCGTACTGTGAAGATATCGAAGCGCTTGAACGTTTTATGAAAGACAATTTAAAAGATACCAGATACAGGCATTCTCTCGGAGTGGAGAAAATGGCAGTTAAACTGGCGGGGATATACGGGGCCAACGTTGATAAAGCCGCGTTCGCGGGCAGATATCACGATATCGCTAAGTGCTTTGATCAGGAAAAAATGGACGACCATATACGAAAGTACTCACTTGATGAAGGACTCATCGGAAACCCTGCACTAGCCCATTCAAAAGTCGGAGCTGCTATTCTCGAACACGAATTCGGAGTGACCGATAATGACATATTAAATGCGGTAAAGTACCACACTACTGCAAGAAAAAATATGTCGCTGCTTGAACAGATCACTTTCGTGGCAGATGTAGTAGAAGACAACAGGACCTATCCGGATCTTAAGTATTATCAGGATCTGGCTGCAAGCAATATCGATCAGTGCACGCTGGAAATACTTGAATATACCATTTCCGATCTGACGGAAAAGTGGCGCCGGATAGACAAAGACACATTACAGGCATACGAATACTATAATAATAAATTATTTAAATCTTAAACGAACAGGAGAAAAAATGGAAAGCAAAGAAGTAGCAAAGCAGATAGCCGATCTGCTCAGCACCAAAAAAGCAAGTGAAGTAGTTATGATAGATATAGCGGAGAAATCCTCTTTTGCAGACTACTTTGTAAATGCTACAGCAGGAAATGAAAGACAGCTTGGGGCGATATCCGAAGATGTTGCGGACAAGTTCGCAGAACTCGGAATCGAGCCAAAAAACAGAGATGGAAGACCTGATACAGGTTGGATCCTCGTAGACGGAGGAGACGTTGTCGTAAATCTTTTCACTGAAGAGACCCGTAACAGATACACACTCGAAAGGATCTGGAACGATTGTGAAATGATTCTTGTAGATTAACAGGGGAGATAAATAATGCGTAACGACAAGTACGATTTTGCTGAAATCGAAGCCAAATGGCAAAAGATCTGGGCCGAAGAAGAGGCTTTCAAGACTACTGAAGATAAGAGTAAAGAGAAATACTATGTTCTTGAAATGTTCCCTTATCCATCCGGAAAACTTCATATGGGACATGTTAGGAACTATTCCATCGGAGACGTTATCGCCAGATACAAAAAGATGGCAGGCTATAATGTGCTTCACCCGATGGGCTGGGATTCTTTCGGTCTTCCTGCAGAAAACGCGGCGATCAAGAACGGGATCCATCCTTTCACATGGACCAATCAGAACATGGACGATATGCGTGAGCAGTTGAAATCACTCGGTCTCAGCTATGATTGGGACAGAGAGGTCGCAACATGCAAGCCTGATTATTATAGATGGATGCAGTGGATATTCATCCAGTTCTATAAAAAAGGTCTTGCCTATAAAAAGGATAATCCGGTCAACTGGTGCCCGGGATGCCAGACCGTACTTGCCAACGAACAGGTCGTTGACGGTGCATGCGAGCGCTGCCATACTCCTGTAACTAAAAAGCATCTGTCACAGTGGTATCTCAAGATCACAGATTACGCTGACAGACTTCTTAAAGATCTTGATAATATGCCTGGTTGGCCTGACAAGGTCAAGTCCATGCAGGAGCACTGGATCGGCCGTTCAGAAGGTGCTGAAGTAAAATTCGCTATCGACGGTACCGACAAAGAACTTGTCGTATATACAACAAGGCCTGATACACTCTTCGGTGTTACATATATGGTACTTGCGCCTGAGCATCCTTTCGTTTCCGAACTCACAAAGGGAACAGAGTACGAGGAAGCCGTAAATGCTTACGTAGAGGCCTGCGCTCATAAATCTGAACTTGAACGCACTTCACTTACAAAGGAAAAGACCGGGGAATTCATTGGTAGATACGCTATTGATCCTGTGAACGGTGCAAAAGTTCCGATCTATATTTCCGATTATGTAATGATGGACTACGGAACAGGAGCCATTATGGCCGTCCCTGCGCATGACCAGAGAGACTTCGAGTTCGCTCAGAAATTCGGGCTGGACATAATTCCTGTTGTTGATGTTCCTGATGTCGACCTTGAAAACCTCACCGAGGCCGCTGCAGCTGAGGGAACCATGATTAATTCCGGCGAATATAATGGCCTTAACAATAAAGTTGCTATCGTTAAGATCACCGAAGACCTTGAAAGCAAAGGACTCGGTAAGAAAACAGTAAACTATAAGCTCAGAGACTGGTTGATCAGTCGCCAGAGATACTGGGGAACACCTATCCCTATGATCTACTGCGAAAAGTGCGGGTGGGTGCCTGAAAAAGAAGAGAATCTTCCAGTTCTTCTCCCTACAGACGTTGAATTTACAGGAAAAGGGGAGTCGCCTCTCACAACATCAAAAACATTCAGAAAGTGCACATGTCCTAAGTGCGGAGGGGAAGCCGAGAGAGAGATCGATACCATGGATACTTTCCTCGATTCATCTTGGTACTTCCTCAGATATTGCGACGCAAAGAACGATAAGGCTCCATTTTACTCTGATAAAGTCAACTACTGGATGAGCGTAGATCAGTACATCGGAGGCGTTGAACACGCGATACTCCATCTGATGTACGCAAGATTCTTCCAGATGGTGCTCCACGATCTCGGTCTTTGTGAAGCTGAGGAACCATTTGACAACCTGCTTACACAGGGCATGGTCATCAAGGGATATACAGATAAGGACGGCAATTACGTAAAAGCCAAGATGAGCAAATCTCTCGGTAATGTTGTTGCGCCTTCTGACATCCAGGCAAGATATGGATCTGATACAGCAAGGCTCTTTATTCTCTTTGCTGCTCCTCCTGAAAAGGAACTCGACTGGAGCGATGAGGGAGTAGAAGGAAGCTACAGATTCCTTAACCGTGTTTACAGACTTGTAAACGAGTATATAAATAATATTCGCGGAGATGAGACTGAGTTTGCTGATCCTGTATGCAGCAATTCAGCAGATAAATCTCTCAATCTCATGCTCAACAGTACCATCAAAAAGGTCACAGAGGACGCAGGAGGAAGATTCAACTTCAATACTGCTATATCTTCCATCATGGAGCTCGTCAACGAGATGTATAAGTACAAGAATAGCGAGATAAACAAGCCGCTGTTCAACAAGGCTGTAGAAACTCTGCTCGTGCTTCTAAACCCATTCTCACCACATCTTACCGAAGAACTGTGGAATCAGCTGGGACACGAAGACAGACTCTACAACCACGCATGGCCTGAATTTGATGAATCTGCTCTCGTCAAGGACGAGGTACAGGTTATTTTACAGATCAACGGCAAGCTTAAAGATAAGCTCATGATGCCTAACAATTCAGATAAGGAGGTAGTTGAAGAAGCCGCCAGAGCATCGGACAGATTTATTGAAGCAGTGTCCGGACACGAAGTCGTAAAGGTCATATATGTTCCTAACAAGATCATAAACTTCGTTGTTAAGTAAAGAGGCATGCGGCTTCGATACTTATGACTAATACAGAAAATAAATCAAACAAAAAACCAAAGCGTGCAAATACAAAGAAGAAGGTGAGCGCTGCCAGCACCAAAAAGAAAGCGGTCGGCAATAAAAGACCAAAGCCACTGAATACCAACAAAAAGGCAGCAATAAAAAACACAAAAAAAGAAACAAATAAAAAGCCTGAAAAAGCTCCGTTCAAAGTGATACCGCTTGGCGGACTTAAGGAAATAGGGAAGAACTGCACTCTCATAGAATGCAACAACGAGATCCTGATAATCGACTGTGGTCTCGCTTTCCCGGAATATGAGATGTTCGGAATAGACATCGTTATCCCGGATTTCACATATATCAGGGAAAACATGGAGAAAATCAAGGGCCTTATAGTGACTCACGGTCATGAAGACCATATCGGAGGCATTCCCTATCTTCTACAGGAAGTGCAGGTACCTGTCTATGCGTCACCGCTGGCTATGGGCATGATCGACCACAAACTGGAAGAGCATTATATTAGCTGTGAAAGACATGTCATAAAAGCAGGCGATAAATTCAACGTCGGATCATTCAGCGTTGAAGCGATACAGACGAATCACAGCATAGCCGATTCTCTTGCGTTCGCAGTGAAATTCGGCGGCAATACTCTGGTACATACGGGAGATTTCAAAGTCGATTATGCTCCGCTCGACGGAAAAGTTATCGATCTGAACCGCTTTTCACGGCTTGGCGATGAAGGCGTTGATATCCTTCTCTGCGACAGTACCAATGTCAACAGGAAGGGTTTCACACCATCGGAGGCTGTTGTCAGGAAGTCGATAGATGATATCTTCAACAACAATGACGCGCGTATCATAATCGCTACATTTGCATCCAACTTACACAGGATCAAATACTTTATTGAAGCTTCTATGAAGCATCACAGAAGGATAGCGGTTTCGGGCAGGTCCATGGAAAATGTGATGGCTCTTTCAAGGCAATTGGGCTATCTGGATGATATACCGGAATCAGTATTTATAAACATAGGCGAGACAAAGAATATTGCCGACAGAAATATCACGATAATCACTACAGGCAGCCAGGGAGAGCCAATGAGCGCCTTGACTAGAATGGCGAATGACAACCATAAATCAGTCAAACTCAAGAAGAATGACGTTGTGGTCTTTTCATCATCTCCTATACCGGGAAATGAAAAGGTAGTATCCCAGGTAGTTAATAAGCTTTATGAGAAAGAGGTAGAGGTAGTACTTGCTTCTTCAATGGATGTACATGTATCCGGTCACGCTTCTCAGGAGGAGCTGAAACTGATCCATACACTAATAAGGCCAAAGTATTTTATGCCGGCTCACGGTGAATACAGACATCTCATCGAACATGCCAAGCTTTCGGTTTCGCTCGGTCAGTCTAAAAGCAGGGTCTTCGTAATGAGTAACGGCGACGCTCTTTCGATCAACGGAAGCAAGGCTGAAGTGTTAAAGAAATATACCTCAGGTGAAGACGTAATGGTCGATGGATACGGGATCGGTGACGTGGGAAGCGTAGTTCTGAAGGACAGGAAGACACTTTCTCAGTCGGGTCTTATCACTATATCCGTAGCAATAGATCAGGCGACAGGTTCACTTATGGCAGAGCCAAAACTATCAACCAGAGGATTCGTCTATGTTGAGGAAAACATGGAGCTTATAAACGAAGCGATAAGCGTTGTTTATAACACGATAGGAAGAAGTACGTCAAAGGGTGCTCTCGATGAGTCTTCTCTCTCTCGTGCCATCAAATCAGATATGAAAGCATTCATATATAAAGAAACCAAGCGCAACCCGGTAATCATTCCGGTAATACTATACGTATAGGAGGAAAAAGCCATGAATGTATATGACGAGGCTCACAGCCTGGCAAAAGCCATCAAAGAGTCACATGAGTTTCAAGAATTTGACAGATTGAGACGACTCGTTGATGAAGACAAAGAGATAACTGAGATGCTCAAAGAACTTCAGGAACTTCAGATGACGATACAGACTGCTCAGATGACTGGACAGCAGCCTGATCCTGAAATGATGAAGCGCATTCAGAGCATCAGCACTATGGCGGCAACGAAGCCGCTCGCAGCTCAGTATCTTACGGCACAAAGTGCATTCTCCGTTATGATCAACGATGTTTTCGGAATCATCGGAGAAGCTATGCAGATAAAAGAATAAACTATTGCTAATTTAAACAAGGAGAAACAAACCAATGATCAGTGCAGGAGATTTCAGAAAAGGTATCACATTCGAACTCAACGGCGAGCCACATGTAGTACTCGACTTCCAGCATGTTAAGCCTGGCAAGGGTTCCGCTTTCGTACGCACGAAGTATAAGAACATCCTTACAGGAGCTACACGTGAAGAAGCTTTCAACCCTAATGATAAGTATCCAAAGGCTCATATCGATACAAAGCAGATGCAGTATCTCTATAACGACGGTGAGCTTTACTACTTCATGGATCAGGAAACTTTTGATCAGGTACCTCTGACCGCAGAACTCGTAGCCGAGGCAGTGAAGTACATTCGCGAGAACGATATGGCTACAGTCAAGTTCTATAAAGGCAATGCATTTGATGTCGAGGCTCCAAACTTCGTCGACCTCGAAGTCATCGAGACAGAGCCGGGTGTAAAGGGTGATACAGCTACTAATGTAACTAAGGCTGCTACAGTTGAGACAGGCGCTGTGATCCAGGTTCCAATCTTCATCAACGAAGGTGAGAAGATCCAGATCGATACCAGAAGCGGTGAATATCTCGGAAGATCAAAGGAGTGATCGATCAGTGACCGATAAAAAGAGCACGGTCAAGCGATTCAAGAAAACGCTAAGAGTAATTGGCGTTCTGTTTTTCCTGTCCGCATTCGTGCTTTGGGGTGTTTTTATGCTCTCAAAGCCATGCGACAGAACGAATGCCACTTATTCTAATTTTGTGGTGGAAGAAGATGCTACGAAAGCCGATGTAGCACAGTCTTTGTATGAGAACGGATTTGTCAGCAAAGCATCGCGTTTCGAACTTCTTTCAAAGATTTCTTTTGCGGGAAAATTCAGACCGGGCACTTATTATCTATCTCCATCGCAGAACTCTCTGGAGATAATTCGCGTTCTTACCAACGGACTTACTACATCACAAGGTTTCACCATTCCTGCCGGCCTTACAGTCGAACAGATAGCTACTGAGCTTGACAGAGATGGCATCGCAGATAAGGAGAAATTCCTTGAAGCAGCTGCTTCACCTGATCTCTTACAGATAGATATCATTAAAGAGGGCCTGGAAGATCACCCTGAAATAAAGGGAACAGACCTTGTAGAGGGATTCCTTCTGCCTACGGAATACATAATGAGTACAGATGTCGATGAGAGTATGCTCATCATTATGATGATAGACGCTTTCTCAAACTTCTATAACGATGATTACAGAGCAAGAGCCGAAGAATTGTCTATAGATGTCAGAGATGTTCTTGCGATCGCATCAGTCATCGAAAAAGAAACATCAGTAGACAGTGAGAGAGCTAAGATCTCCGCTGTGCTGCACAATAGATATAATCTTGAAATGACTGATGAAAAAGAAATCTATGCAGTACCTTTATGTATGCCAAGCAAGGAGTCGATAACAGCTGCTCTTTATCCTGAAGATATAGAAGATACATATTACGTGCTCAGCAGCAAACTCGATGGAACGCACAGATTCACTTCAGACGAAGCTGAGTATCAGGCTTGGCTTGAAGAATATGATGCTGCGGTAAAGGCAAATGAGTCTTCAGAAGATACGGAGGAAAGCAACGACTGATGGCTGTCTTAGATCCGAGACTAAAGGAACTTATCGACGGATTTCATGAGCCGCTTGATGATGAACTAAAGAAGCTGAGAGATGCAAATGAATCAGATGGTGTGCCTCTGATCATGAGAGAAACTGAAGGTGTACTGCATCTTCTGCTTGATTTGATCAGGCCAATGCATATCCTTGAGCTCGGTACGGCCTATGGTTATTCATCGCTCTTCTTCACGAAGTTACTGCCGGAAACACATGTGACAACGGTTGAGAGAAACCCGTTTATGATCGAAAAAGCGAACGAAGTCTTTGCTAAGCACAGCGAAAGCTGTCGTATAGATCTTAGGGAAGGTGATGCGCTTGAAACACTTTTGACTCTGCGTGATGAGATGTCCGCGAATAAAGATAAATACGATTTTGTATTTATCGATGCAGCCAAAAGCCATTACAGGGATTTTCTTGATATCATCGAGGACATAACAACTGAAGATGCTTATATAGTCTGTGACAATATTCTCCTGAAAGGTTGGCTTGTCGACAGGCAGGGGAAAGAGGCAAAGCGTCATCGTACAAATATAAAGTACATGAGGCAGTTCCTTGATTACATAAAAGACCGCGATGATCTCGAAGTCACTATTTTGAGCTGTGGAGACGGAATGGCGGTCATAAAACGTAAATGAAAGATAAAACAAATAAGACAATCGAACTTCTTGCTCCGGCAGGAGATATGGAGAAACTTAAGACTGCTGTAAGTTTCGGCGCTGATGCCGTCTACTTCGGTGGAGAGATGTTCAGTCTCAGGGCAGGCGCCGGCAATCTCAGCACGGATGAAATAGCAGAGGCCATGTACTGGCTTCATGAGCGTGGAGCAAAAGGCTACCAAACCATCAATATATACGCTCATAACGGCGATATTCGCCCTCTGAGAGATTATTTAAGCAAAATCAAGAATATCCCGGTCGATGCTTTTCTGGTCTCAGATCCGGGCGTAATGATGCTTATCAGAGATCAGATACCCGATGCCGAGATACACCTGTCTACTCAGGCTAATACCACGAATTATATAACTGCCGGTTTCTGGGCTTCACAGGGTGTAAAGCGCATAGTTTCCGCTCGAGAAATGAGCCTCGAAGAGATTAGAACCATGCGGGACGAGCTTCCGGATGATATCGAGATAGAAGCTTTCGTTCACGGCGCTATGTGCATCTCTTATTCCGGAAGGTGTCTGCTCAGTAATTTCATGACAGGGCGCGACGCCAATCAGGGTGCATGTACACACCCTTGCCGCTGGAAATACTCCCTTGTCGAAGAACAGAGACCGGGTGAATATTTCCCCGTTGAAGAAGATGGGCGTGGCAGTTACATACTCAATTCACGCGATCTGTGTATGATCGACAGGATTCCGGATCTGGTCGATTCCGGAGTCTATTCCTTTAAGATAGAAGGTCGCATGAAATCAATGTATTATGTTGCGACTGTGGTATCTGCTTACCGCGCTGCGATAGATGAGTATCTCAAAGATCCTGCCAACTACAGATTCGATCCTGCTTATTTTGACGAACTATGTAAAGCCAGTCACAGAGAATTTACACATGGCTTTTATTACAACAAACCAACAGATAAAGATCAGAATTATCTTACCAGCGACTATACGAGAGATTATTCATTCGTGGGACTTGTAAGAGAGACTGATCCGAACAGCGGATTGACTATCGTAGAACAGAGAAACAAATTCTCCATCGGCGATGTCATTGAGGTGTTCGGCCCTTACACTCCGTTTTACGAAGAGAAGATCAACGAAATGTATGATGAGGAGGGGACACCTATTGTAAGCGCGCCTCACCCTCAACAGATATTAAAAATAAGGTTTAATCAACCGCCAAAAGAAGGATTTATTCTGAGAAAAAAGAAGGAACAGTAATGGACGACAGTTTTCCCCGATATTTACTGATAGCTATCATAGCACTGATAATGCTGAATAATGCCCTTGTCGTATCTTGCAAGAGAGCTCTTGACTATATAGACAGGGGAAAAATAAAAGACGAGCTTGAAGACGACCCGGATAACAAAAAATTGCTTACCGTGGCTAACTTCCTCGCAAAGCCTTCAAAATACCACTATGCAGATCATGCAGCCAGCTTCATTAGCATTATTATCTGCTTCTGGCTGTTCAATCTGCTGATTTACAGCAGATTAGAATGGTACTTCGTATTGCTGGCCAATATCTGCTTCTATATCGTGTACACGGCGATTTCAGACATTCTGCCTAAAAAGCTTTCCGTTCAGTCAAGCGAAAAAGCAGGAGTTGGTCTCATTGGATTTCAGAAATTCATTTACATCGTGACTTATCCGTTCGTGTGGTTATGCAAGGGCATAGCAAATATCATACTTAGAATCATGGGGAAGGATATCGATGTAGATGATTCTGTATTTTCAGAGGAACGCATCATGTCACTACTCGACAGAGGACATGAATCCGGCGAGATAGATGCCGAAGGAATACAGATGATAGACTCAATATTTGAGTTTGACGATCTGCTTGCTTACGAGATAATGACGCCCCGTACAGATGTCTTTATGTTCGACGCAGATGCGGATAGAAGCGAATACCTCGAGGAACTCATGGAACTCACGCATTCCAGGATACCTGTATTTGAAGGCGATCCTGACAATATCATTGGTATATTGCATATCAAAGATTATCTGTATAACGCCACGAAAAAAGGCTTCGATAATGTCAATATAAGAAAGTTGCTGAGACCGGCGTATTTCGTGCCGGAGACCAAGAACATAGACTCTCTGTTCAGAGAGATGAAAAAGGAGAAGCAACATATTGCTATCCTCATTGATGAATACGGTGGATTCAGCGGTATAGTTTCCGTAGAGGATATAATCGAACAGATCGTCGGTGATATCGATGACGAATTTGATGAAGAAGATGAGGTTATCGAAAAGATTGACGATATAACATATATTGTCGACGGCAATGTTCATCTTGATGACCTTGCAGAAAAGACTGATGTTGAGCTTGAGTCTGAGAACAGTGAAACTATCAACGGTTTCATAACAGACCTTATGGGCGAGATCCCTCGCGAAAACATCAAATACGATACCATCACATACGAGAATTACGCTTTTGATATCCTTGGAGTCAGAGACCGTAGGATCGAAAAGCTACGCATCAGGGTATTGCCTGAGGAGGATGATTCCGATGATCGATGATAAAGTACTGGATCTGATTGAAAAGGATGTATTCGAATTCGATGAAGTCAGCCGTTTTGCAGGCGCCGGCTTCACTGATAATATCCAGAACATGCTTTCCCGTGAAAAGTCCAGTCCGGGAATCAAGATAACAGAAGAGGATGACCATATAATCGTCAATCTTGAGATCATAGTATATTTCGGTGTGAATATACCACAGTTATGTTATGACATTCAGACCAGAGTAAAGAACGATCTTGAGTCGAATGCAGAACTAAATGTAAAAGCTGTAAATATCAGAGTTGAAGGTTTGGACAAGCCTTCTGACATGCTTTCATAAAGGAGTTATTTTGAAAAGAGAAGTGATCAGAGAGAAAACGATGCAGTTGATCTATCAGATGGACATCACTGAAGATTTCAACATCTCAGATCTAAGCGTCGTTGAAGAAAGCGCCAATGTCGTCGATAAAAAGCAGGCAATAGCTACTCTTGAAGCCGTTCAGGAGCATCATGAGGAAATCGATAGGATCATAAACGATAATCTTGACAACTGGTCTTTTGAAAGGATAGCAAAAGCTGATCTTGCCATTCTGAGGACTGCCGTTGCCGAGATGCTTTATGTTGAAAGTATTCCGGTCAGTGTTTCCATCAATGAAGCTGTTGAACTCGCAAAAAAATACGGTGATGAAAGATCGTATAAATTTGTGAATTCCGTTCTGGGCAAGATTGCCAAGAGTATTTAAATACATGAAAGAAAGACGGCTGTATCTGGGGATCGATACATCAAACTACAAGACTTCGCTCGCTGTGATCGATGATGCGGCAAGCCTTGTTTTTGATAAATCAGAACTACTCGAGGTAAAAAAAGGCAGCCGGGGACTGAGACAGTCTGAAGCTTTTTACCAGCACTCTATGAGGCTCCCGGAATATATAGCAGAAGCTCTCAGAAACATTGATCCATCTGACATAACTGCAATAGGATATTCAGCGTATCCGAGAAGGCTGGAAGGCTCTTATATGCCATGCTTCAACGCGGGTATCAACGTTGCTAAGGTGCTATCATCGGCTCTTGAAGTGCCGGCGTACTCCTTCTCACATCAGGAAGGTCACGCTGCAGCTGTGATCCCGCCCAAAGAAACGAATAGGTCTGCTTTTATGCACCTAAGCGGAGGTACCACGGAATTTCTCATCCTTGAGCCTGACGAACATGGCTACGATATGCAGATCGTCGGCGGGACAAAGGACATTTCATTCGGTCAGCTTCTTGACAGGACCGGAGTCGCGCTTGGTTTTATGTTTCCTGCAGGAAGGTATCTTGATGAGATTGCTTTCGGTCATATGACAGACAGTTTTTCAGAGACATTTGAATTACCTCGAATCTGTATCGATGATGGCTATTTCAACTTGTCCGGAGCTGAAACTAAACTTCTGAAATACATTGAAGAAAAAGGCCTATCCGACGCAAGCACTGATTCGCTTCTTCCTCCCGTAACAGCTTTGTTCAGATATATCTCGGATATCCTTTCAGTATCAGCAATGTATCTGTCTGAGAAATACGATATCAAAACTATTTATATAGCAGGCGGGGTAGCCTCAAGCACTACCGTCAGAGAACTCATACGCAATAGCTGCGGACTCGATATACGTTTTGGATCTCCGGTCTTAAGCGGAGACAACGCGGTAGGGATAGCAAATCTCGCAAAAAGGATCCACGATCAATGAAACCGGTAACAGTATCACAGGTAAATGAATACATAGCAAAAAAGCTCAGGGATGATCTAAACCTAAGGGGTCTTGCTGTGGAAGGAGAGATATCAGGCCTTAGCCGCAGCGGGCAGCATTACTATCTTACTCTCAAGGACGCTGATTCACAGATACGCGCTGCTATCTGGGGATCAAACGCGATCAAGATCGACATGAGTCTTGTAGAAAACGGCAAGAAAATAGTTGCTATCTGTGATATTTCACCTTACTCAAAGGGAGGCACATATTCACTTTCTATAAGGCATGTAGAAGCAGCAGGCGAAGGAGACGCTGCTGCGGAATTCAACCGTATAAAAGAAAAGCTGGAAAAAGAAGGACTATTCGATAAGAAACACAAAAAACCCATACCTGTATTCCCATACAGAGTTGGCGTGATCACGTCTGCGACAGGAGCAGCCATAGAGGATATACGCAAGATCATTACAGCCAAGAATGATCTTACGGATATTCTTATATTCCCGACAGTTGTTCAGGGCATAGGAGCTGTAAACAGCATTATCGAAAATATCAAACAAGCAAACGAACTAAACAGGATTGGTCTGCATATAGATACTCTCATCGTTGGCAGAGGGGGAGGTTCAGCAGAGGACCTTGCGGCGTTCAATGATGAGAATGTTGCAAGGGCTATTTTCGCTTCCGATATCCCTGTAATAAGCGCGGTTGGCCATGAAGTCGATTTTTCGATCAGTGATTTCGTCGCTGACATGAGAGCCGAAACACCTACAGCCGCTGCGGATATTGCGGTAATGAACACTTTTGAGCTCAGAGATGACATTGAAAACAGCAAAAAATTGCTTGCCTATTCTATGGATCAAAAGATCGCAAGTGAAAGAAGAATCGTTCAGAGTGGTTCCGAACTCTTGATGGCGAATATCAGATCAAAGATCGCCGAAGCCTCGAGCGCGGTGGATAAGGCCGTGATCATGCTTCGGGAGAACGATCCGAGAAATATATTATCAAAAGGCTATGCAGCTGTTACCGATACGAACGGAGCTGTCATCACTACAGTAAACAATATCGTAACAGGAAATGAATATACGATTCGCATGACCGATGGCAGCTTTGTTGCCACAGCAGTAACGAAAAATTCTGAACAAATATAGTGCATGAAAGGATACGCAATGGCTGACAAAACATTTACCGAAAGTCTTGAAAAGCTGCAGAAAGCCGCTTCTGAAATCGGCAGGCAAACAACGAGTCTAGAAGATTCACTGCGTCTCTTTGATGAGGGAATGAAGGAAGCAGAATTCTGCAAAAGCATACTCGATAGCGCAGAACAAAAGATACAGCTCTATGTTAACGGAGAGGTCAAAGATGCATAGTTTTGATGAATACAAAGAAATCGTTAATACTAATCTTACAGAGCTTATCCCGGGACTTCCCGAACATTCGGCAGTCCTCGCGGAGGCGATGAAGTACAGTCTGGAAGTAGGCGGAAAGCGGTTAAGGCCTTCACTGCTACTTGCTTCATGTGAGTTTGCAGGAGGAGATATCGACGAAGCTCTTCCTTACGCTCTTGCTCTTGAGTATATCCATACATATTCACTTATACATGACGATCTCCCGGCCATGGATAATGACGACTTAAGACGCGGCAAACCGACAAATCATAAGGTTTATGGTGATGCGATCGCTATACTGGCAGGTGATGGACTTCTTTCGACAGCGGCTGAGATAGTTTGCAAGGGACCTCTCGTATATTTGAATGATGCTGAAAAGATGGCAAATCATGTCAAGGCAGCCGCTGAGATAATGCAGCGTGCCGGCGCGACCGGTATGGTCGCAGGACAGACTGCAGATATAAGAGGGGAAAGCATTGAACCTACCGCTGAGCTTGTACGATATATCGAAGAGCACAAGACAGCTGATCTGATAACAGCGCCTGTTAGAGCCGGCCTCTTCATCGCAGGAGCGCCGGATGAAATGCTTTCTTCATTTACAGCTTACGCGAAAGCAATAGGTATAGCTTTCCAGATCCTTGATGACATACTTGATGTTGAAGGTGATCAGGAATTGATGGGCAAAACACTCGGTAAAGACGCAGAACAAGGAAAATGCAGCTATGTATATGTCCACGGCATTGAAGCCGCCAGAGAAGAGCTTCATCGCCTAACTCAGGAAGCAAAGGATTCTCTACTTCCTTACGGAGAGGATGCGTCATTCTTTACAGAACTTGCCGACAGTCTGGAAAACAGGAACAACTGATGAAATACGATCTATACAATGATAATTTGATTGAAGTATGCAAAACCGCCAGTATCCATGAGCTCTATGAGCTATCTCAGCAGATACGTGATTTCCTCGTGGATAAAGTTTCCAAGACAGGCGGACATATTGCTTCCAATCTCGGTATCGTCGAGCTATCGATCGCACTTATGCGAGTATTCGACTCACCGCGTGACAAGATCATTTATGATGTCGGTCATCAGTCATATGTGCATAAGATACTTACAGGCCGTGCGAAAGGTTTCGATAACTTGAGACAGTACAAGGGAATGAGCGGTTTTCCGAAATCAAAAGAAAGTGAACATGATCACTATGAGACCGGTCATTCAAGCACATCCGTAAGCGCTGCTTATGGTATGGCAGTAGCCAGAGATCTTCAAGGTGACAACTATCAGGTAACAGCAGTAATAGGGGATGGCTCATTTACGAGCGGAATAGTCTACGAGGCTCTGAACAACATAGGTGCCAACAAGACTAACATCAATATCATTCTGAATGATAACGGCATGTCCATCGCGCATAATGTAGGAGCACTGAATAAATATCTGAACAACATAAGAGCCTCAAAAAAATATGACGATGCGAAAAGTTCAGTGAAGTCAGCTCTTGATAACGTGCCTGTTATCGGAAGTACACTGGCTCGAGGCATCAGAGGTTCGAAGGAATATATCAAGCACAGCGTGCTCGGAGAAGAGGGGAACCTTATTGAAAGTCTCGGTATCAAATACTATGGTCCTGTCGATGGATACGATATTCGGGAAATGGAAAAGATAATTCGTTCCGCCTCTGAATTCGAAGGCCCTACACTCATACATGTGATCACGACAAAAGGTAAGGGTTACGAATGGGCAGAAAAATATCCTAGGAAGTTCCACGGTATCGGTTCATTTGATTCTGTGACAGGCGAGACCTTGTCTAAGGGCGGAGTTTCGTACTCCAAGGTATTTGGTGACACTCTGACAGCTCTTGCATCAAAAGATGAAAAAGTAGTTGCGGTTGTTGCAGCTATGGGCACAGCCACCGGTCTTCTTCCATTCTATGAGGCCCATGAAGACAGATTCTTTGATGTAGGTATAGCTGAAGAGCACGCAGTAGTTTTTGCTGCCGGCCTTGCCAAAGCAGGATACAAACCTTTCGTAGCTATATATTCCAGCTTCCTTCAGCGTGCGTATGACTTTATCATCGAAGATGTCGCATTGCAGGGGCTTCATGTGGTCTTCTGCATAGACAGAGCAGGCCTTGTAGGCGCAGACGGCGCGACACACCACGGTGCATTCGACCTTTCATATATGTCCATGATACCGGGAATGACAGTCCTTGCTCCTTCCGACGGATACCAACTTGAAGAGATGCTTGAATTCGCAAATAAAATGGATGGTCCGGTTGCTATCAGATACCCTAGGGGTTCCTGCGAATCAGAACACCTCAGACTAGCAAGATTCAAGGGAGCCAATAACAGGATCAGTGAGGGGAGTGATGTAGAGATACTCGCAGTGGGAGCTATGCTCGATGAAGCTATTTCCGCAGCCAACATTTTGAAGGATAAAGGAATATCAGCCGGCGTTACAAATATTGCAGTTGTAAAGCCCATGGATACTTCATTGGGTGATCTTGATACTAAACTCGTTGTCACACTTGAAGACAACGCTCTTCTTGGAGGCTTTGGTGAATGCTTCACAATGCATTACAAGGACGCGGCCTTCGATATCCTCAGCATCGGTCTGCCGGATAACTTTGTAGAACACGGTGATATCCCATCGCTTCGAAAAGAGTGTGGAATAGATGCAGAGTCTGTTGTAGATAAGATAATGGAGAGGCTACAGAATTGAAAGAGCGCCTTGATGTAATACTAGTGAATAAAGGACTTGCGGAATCTAGAGAGAAAGCCAAGCGAACCATTATGGCCGGCCTTGTCACCGTAGACGGAAGAGTGGAAGATAAACCCGGATCAACATTCGACCCGGACTCGGAAATCGAAGTAAAAGGTCGTGAATGTCCTTATGTCAGTCGCGGTGGTCTTAAGCTGGAAAAAGCGATAGTAGAATGGGGCGTTGACTGCAGCAAAAAAGTCTGTATGGATATGGGAGCTTCCACCGGTGGTTTTACTGATTGCATGCTGCAGCACGGTGCGTCAAAAGTTTATGCCATCGACGTCGGATATGGACAGCTCGACTATAGGCTCAGGACGGATGAAAGGGTGATCAATATGGAAAAGACCAACATCCGTTACCTTGATACTTCGCTGATAAAGGAACCCATAGATCTGATTTCCATAGATGTCAGCTTTATATCATTAAGTCATATGTTTCCCGTAGCTGATCAGGTCCTTTCGAATGATGGCCAGGTCGTGTGCCTTGTAAAACCCCAGTTTGAAGCCGGAAGAGATCAGGTGGGAAAGGGTGGCATCGTACGCGATGCTTCAGTCCATAAAGAAGTAATAAACAATGTTATAGGATATGCCGCCGAGAATGGACTTTTTCCACATGAATTATCTCATTCACCGATCAAAGGAACCAAAGGCAACATAGAATATATACTTTTACTTTCGCGCAAAAAATGCGATAATAATATAGATGTTAGTGAAGTTGTCAAAACTTCACATTTAGAACTCGATAAACAATAATTATTAAATACAAAGCAAGGAGAAGGTTATGAAAGTATCAGAAAGATGTGCTGCTATGCAGTTTTCGCCAATCAGGCGATTCAACACTTATGCTTTTGAGGCTGAGGATAACGGCAAGAAGGTATACAGACTGAATATCGGTCAGCCGGATATCGAAACTCCACCGTGTTTCAAAGAAGCTATCGACAATTTCGATCAGAAAGTCATAGCTTATGCTGAGTCCGGCGGTGTAACAGAGCTTCTGGATGCCATGATCGGCTATATGAAGAGAGATTTCGGCATGGAATATGAGAGAAAAGATGTACTCATCACAAATGGTGGATCTGAAGCTCTCGTGCTCGCTTTCACAGCAACTTTGAACCCTGGAGACGAGGTCCTTATCGCCGAGCCTTTCTACACAAACTACAACACATTCTGCAATGAGGTATCAGGTGTCATCGTTCCTATAACTACTTCAGCTGAGGATGGTTACAACTGGGCAAAGAGAGATCTTATCGAGGCTGCTATAACACCAAAGACTAAAGCTATTTGCTGCCTCTCACCTGGTAACCCTACAGGAAGAGTCCTGACGCTTGAGGACATGAAACTCGTAGGAGAGATCGCAAAGGAACACGACCTCTGGATCATCTCCGACGAAGTATACAGAGAATTCGCTTACGATGGCGAGGCTCACTCATTCGGACAGCTTGACGACATTGCTGACAGAGTGATCATAATCGATTCTGTTTCAAAGAGATGGTCAGCATGCGGAGCCCGTATCGGAGCTGTAATAAGCAAGAACAAAGACTTCCAGGAAGCTGTTCTTAAACTGGCTCAAGGCAGACTCTGTGTACCTACACTTGAACAGGTTGGCGCGGCTGCACTTTACAGAATGGATCCAAGCTATTATGACGAGGCTAAGGCTGAATACAAAGCCAGAAGAGATGCAGCTTATGAAGAGCTCTCCAAGATTCCTGGCATCGTTTGTCAGAAGCCTGCCGGCTCATTCTATATGATGTGCAAACTCCCTGTGGATAACATCGAGGATTTCCTGATGTTCCTCCTGAAGGACTTCGATGACAAGGGCGAGACTGCGATGTTTGCACCTGCTCCTGGATTCTATGCTACTCCGGGACTCGGCGGTAACGAAATGAGGATCGCTTATGTTCTTTCTCCTGACAAAATGAGAAGGGCATGCGAGATCATCAAGCTCGCCGTAGAGGCGTACAACAACAGATAGTCAGCTTATCTGATTTACAGATTCCGATGTAGGGGGAATGGATTTCCCCCTACAATTATGTAGAAGAGACTTATGGCAGAAGCAAAACTTTCACCGATGATGCAGCAATATATGGCCATTAAAGATGATCACAAGGATGCGATCCTTATGTATCGTCTTGGCGATTTTTATGAAATGTTTTTTGACGACGCTCTGCTTGCTTCACGTGAACTTGAGCTTACACTTACCGGCAGAAACTGCGGACTGGAGGAGAGAGCTCCGATGTGCGGAGTTCCTCATCACTCTGTCGATCAGTATATCGTCAGGCTGGTTGAGAATGGCCATAAAGTCGCTATATGCGAGCAGGTAGAAGATCCTGCTGAGGCGAAGGGGATAGTCAAAAGAGAAATCACCAGGATCTATACTCCGGGAACACTTGATATAACAGGAAGCGGAAAAGAAGAAGACAACGTATACATTGCTTCAGTATGTGTATCTGATGATCTTACAGCGCTTGCCGTGGCGGATATATCGACGGGAGAACTAACGGTATCTGAATTCGAAACTGAACATAACGGAAACACTTACGGCTTTGAACGTGTTTTAAACGACATTTCAGTGCTGGGTGTAAAGGAACTCATAGTTAGCGAAGAAATCGGCCGAGAGATCGAAATATCGCTTTCTGAGCACATGCAAAACATTTATCTCGACTCGATAGATCCATCATATTACCGTTATCAGGCCTGCAAAGAAATATTGATGAGCCATTTCGGTGTCACTTCTCTCATACCTCTTGACATGGAAGGCAGAGAGGAGATGACGTCTGCAACCGGCGCACTTCTTATGTATCTCAGGGAGACCCAGAAAAACGGGCTTGAACAGATCAGAGCGATCGCTGTCAAACAGCCCGAGGGACTGATGCATCTCGACAGATCCACCCTGCGAAATCTTGAACTCCTTGAGACTATTTACGACCACGATGTCAGAGGTTCGCTTCTCGGAGTGATAGGAAAGACAAGGACTGCCATGGGAGGGCGTCTCCTTCGTTCATGGCTGAGAGAACCTTTGACCGATGTCAATGAGATCAATCTCAGGCTGGATGCTGTTGAAGAACTCAAGAAAGAAGCAATATTTTCGAACAATATCTCAAATTCACTTAAATACATCTACGACTTCCGTCGTTTAACAGCCAGAGTCGCGACAGGAAGGGCCGACGCCAGGGATCTTATTGCACTTAAAAAGACGATCTCGCAACTTCCGGATATCAAGGAGGAACTCGCTTCTTTTGGTACTTTGCTTCTGAGATCGATCAATGACGCAATAGGTGATTTTCGAGATCTTTTCACTCTCATAGACAAGGCTATAGTCGAAGATCCTCCGCTTGCAGTTACAGAAGGCGGGATCATCAAGAACGGATATTCCAAAGAACTTGACAGCCTTAAAGCGTCTATTTCCGATGCAAAAGAATGGATAGCAGGGCTTGAGTCAAGCGAAAAGGAGAAGACCGGCATAAAGACACTCAAAGTCGGTTTCAACAAGGTGTTCGGCTATTATATAGACGTCAGCAAAGGCATGGTCGACAAGGTTCCTGAACACTATATCCGAAAACAGACTCTGGTAAACAACGAAAGATATGTGACTCCTGAGCTGAAAGAGAAAGAAGATCTCGTGTTCACCGCCGAGGCAAAGATCAACAAGCTCGAGTACGAGGAATTCAGAAAGATAAGAGAAGCACTGACTCCTTATATCGGAGAGCTTCTAGAAGCTTCTAACGCCGTTGCTCAACTTGATGTTTTGATATCTTTTGCTAAGGTCGCATCTGAAAATAATTATGTCAAACCAGTCGTAAATGATGGTGATGTCATAGACATAAAAGCAGGCAGACATCCGGCAGTCGAACAGCTTCTCGGTGCGGGCATGTTCGTATCTAATGATACATACATGGACCTCAGCGAAAGAAGCATGCTTATAATAACCGGCCCTAATATGTCCGGAAAATCCACATATATGAGGCAGACTGCCGTCATCGTACTTATGGCACAGATAGGATGCTTTGTTCCTGCAAATTCCGCGGTCATAGGAGTTGTAGATCGAATATTCACAAGGATAGGCGCATCAGATAATCTCTCATATGGACAGTCGACTTTTTATATAGAAATGAGCGAACTTGCAGGAATACTGAGAAATGCTACTTCACGGAGCCTGATAATCCTGGATGAGATAGGTCGAGGCACCAGCACTTTCGATGGACTTTCGATCGCATGGGCAACAGCCGAATATCTTGCCGGTGCAGAACACAGAGCAAGGACCATGTTCGCAACACATTACCATGAGCTCACAGATCTTTCGGAAGAATGCGAAGGTGTACATAATCTTTCCGTCGCTGCCGCAGAAGATGGTAACGACGTAGTCTTTCTTCACAATATTCTCGAGGGAGCAGCAAGTAAAAGCTATGGTATACACGTTGCTCGCATAGCAGGCATCCCTAAAGAGATCAGGAGCGCGGCCAAGCTCAAGTTGGCCGAACTGGAATCCGCCGGACCTCATGCCGGCAAAACTTCAGAAAACAGTAGTGAGCAACTCAGTTTCATGCCCGACGAGATAAAAGAGCAGGGAATAGATCCTGATGCCGACAGATTCAGACATCTCAAAAATTCAATAAAGGACATCGACATCAACAAAATGACTCCGGTAGCTGCTATGGTGAAACTGCAGGAGATCATTGAAGATATCAATGACAACTGATTAAGGCATAAAAATTATGATCAAAGTACTGGACAGTTTTGTAGCTGACAAGATAGCGGCGGGCGAAGTGATTGAACGCCCTGTGTCGGCTGTCAAAGAGCTTGTTGAAAATTCAATAGATGCAGGCGCTTCCTCGATCATTGTTGAGATAAGAGGAGGCGGAAAAAACTATATACGTGTAACAGACGATGGCTGTGGAATACCTCCCGAAGAGGCCGAAACGGCATTTCTAAGACATGCCACCAGCAAGATATCGACTGTAACGGATCTCGACAATATCACCTCACTTGGATTCAGAGGGGAAGCTCTTGCAAGCATATCCGCGGTTTCCCGTCTTACCATGGTCACAAGGACAGCTGACTCCGCAATGGGCATAAAACTCGTACTGCATGGGGGTCGGCTTGTTTCAAGTGAAAGGACAGGTTCTAACACCGGTACGACTGTCATTGCCGAGGATCTGTTCTACAACACTCCTGCAAGACGCAAGTTCATGAAAAGCGATGCCAGAGAAGCATCGGCAATCATTGAACTCATACAGCAACTGGCTGTTTATTATTCAGATATTCGTTTTATGATGATAAATAACGGCCAGACTCTTTTCACAACCTCGGGAAGCGGTGATGTTCTTGAAGCAGTTCATGCGCTTTATCCTGAGTTCCGAAACACAAATCTTATCCCTATAGAAGGAACGGGTGTATATGGATTCGTCTCCGATCCCGGCTACACAAGGACCAATCGTAAGGGCCAACTTTTCTTTGTGAATGGAAGGATAGTATCAAGCAGCGTGATAGAGAAGGGGCTTATTGACGGCTATAATGGTCGAATATTCAGCGGTTATCCTTGCGCTATCCTCTTCATCGATCAGGACCCCGGTGATATAGACGTTAACATCCATCCGGGCAAACGCGAAATAAAATTCTTAAAACAGGACGATGTTATAAGAAATATTTCGCAGTCCGTTTCACTAGCTGTAAATACAGATGCAGGCGTTCCGCGTTCTATTCTGAACAGAGAAGAGCTTCCTGACCAAAACAAAAGTGAAACTCCGGTGGAAGTAACAGAACAGACATCCATACGAGAATTTTTAAGCAATCTTAATAACGATACAGATAGTCAAGAAAACAGTGAGCCTCCAACTATTCCTAAAATTCTGAATATTAATTCAGAAACGGACAAGAAGGGGAACGTATATGATATAAAAGCAGAAACTGAAGAAGTGTTTTCAGTGGCTGAAGAGAAGAAGGAGCCATACGCCGTCAAACCATTCGAATTCGAAGAATTGAAACTTAAAGGATATGTGTTTGATACGTATATAATCATGCAGAGCAAAGATTCGCTCTATATCTTCGATCAGCACGCAGCTCACGAGCGCATTTTTTACGAAAGATTCATGCAAGGCTACAACAGCACTGAGCATGTTCCTCAACCTGTACTCACAGCTTTCACGTTGAATGTGAGCGCTGACGTATACTGCGCTGAAAGAGACTGGCTTGATGACATGAGGAACTTCGGCTATGACATAGAGGACTTCGGTGAAAAAACGTTTATCGTAAGGGGCATTCCGGCATATATGAATGCTGAGGAAGCTGAAAGCTTTGCAAGAAGCTATATAGAAGCGGCCTCTGAGGAACGCGGTCATAACCGCACCGTCATTGATAAGCTGATTATGAGATCATGTAAATCGGCTGTCAAAGCTCGCGACAAGCTTTCGGAGCTTGAGATAAATGAACTTATGCGTAGTCTGTCCAAGTGTGATAACCCTTATTCCTGTCCTCACGGCAGACCTACTTTTATCAAGCTTACTGAATATGACATCGAAAGGTCATTCAGGAGAAAATAACAGATGAACAACAGAACTGTATATATAATATCAGGACCTACAGCTGTCGGTAAAAGTCTCATCTCTTATTATCTTGCCAAAAGAACAGATGGCGAGGTTGTGAATTGCGACTCCATTCAGCTGTACAAACATATGGATATAGGTAGCGCCAAGCCTTCCGAGAAGGAGATGGATGCCGTCACGCATCATCTTTATTCCATAGTCGAACCAGACGACAGTATGACAGTCGCCCGCTACAGGACGATGGCGCTCGAAACTATAGATGATATTCTTTCCCGTGGCAAGACTCCTATAGTTTGCGGTGGAACAGGGCTTTATCTCAATTCCATACTTTATGATATGAGATTCGCCGAAAGTGAAGCGGATGTTGAGCGCAGAGCCGAGCTAGAAGCTCTTGCCGAAAAGAACGGAAATGAGTATATGCATCAGTATCTTGAAGCTCTCGACCCGGAGGCTGCTTCAAGGATACACCCCAACAATATTCGCAAGATAATACGAGCTATTGAAGCATTTGAGTACGGTAAAGGCGTACTGGATCTTTCGGATTGTCCTATGAATCCCGATTATGATTTCAGGTTTATTGCTCTCAATATGGAAAGAGAGTGGCTTTACAACCGCATCAATAATCGCGTCAAAAGACTGATTTCCGAAGGTCTTGTAGAAGAAGTCCAAGGTCTCCTGAACAGGGGATATGATCCTTCGTTGCCGTCAATGAAAGGGATAGGCTATAAAGAGATCATTGGATATCTCAACGGCGAGTACGATCTTGTCGACGCTGTAGAGCTTACCATGAAAAACACCAGGCACTACGCAAAGAGGCAGATAACATGGCTGAAACGCTATGATTTTGCCAGATGGGTAGAGATAAATAAAGGTGATACTGTAGGCGATATAGTCAACCGCATAATAGATTATTATGGCTAGGCAGACTTTTGACAGCAAGGACCTAAGGATCCACAATAAAAGCGACAGACCTGATAATATCGTTAAGAAGGAAAACGATATTTATATGGAGTGCGAAAGGATACAGAAGGAGCTTCCTTCTTTTTTGCGTTCATATTTTACATATCTCAAAGGCAATGTGCTGCCAATGACACGCCTGGCGTATCTCCACGATATCCGTTTCTTTATGAACTATCTCATCAATGAGACCGATCTCACTGAGGCCGATGTTCCGCGCAAGATCACATCAGACGAGATGAACAATATAGAAGCAGCTGATATCAACCTCTTCATAGACTATTGCCGCAAATACATGGTAGACAACGGGGAGACTGTCACTGTATTTGAAAACAGCAACAGATCTCTCGCGCGAAAAAAATCCTCAGTCTCGGTAATGTTCAAACATCTTTACAGGGATGGGATCATAGATAGAAACATAACCGACGGTTTTGACCCGATCAGAGTCTCAAAGCCCGGTGAACGTGAGATAAAGGCGCTTCAGGACGATGAGGTCATGATAATGCTCGATGCGGTAACTACCGGAAACGGGCTTACGAACCACGAGCTTTCATACTGGGAAAAGACCAAGCTTCGTGACAAAGCTATACTTGTAATGTTCGTCACATACGGACTTCGTCTGAGCGAACTCCAGCAGCTCAATCTTAGCTCTTTCAACTTCTCAAGAGGGGAGTTCAAGATTTACAGAAAGCGCGGTAAGGAATCGACAATGCCTCTGAACCGCTCGGTACAGATGGTTCTGAACGATTACATCACCACTGAGAGAAATACCGTTATTCCTGAGGATTCGGCCGCAGAAGACGCTTTATTCCTGTCCTTGCAGGGCAAGCGTATCACCGAGAGAGCTATAAGAGAGCTTGTAAAGAAATATACATCGATCGCCCTCAACACTAGCAGGAGGGGAGGCTACAGCCCTCACAAGCTGAGAGCGACCGCAGCGACATCGCTTATAGGACGAGGGAACTCCATATACGATGTAGCAGCACTTCTCGACCATGAGCAGGTAACGACTACTCAGCTCTACGCGCAGCATAAGATGAACGTAAAACGCGATCTAGTTTCCGACATGGAATGGGAACTCGAAAGAACCGAAGATGAATAAATACAGCGACTATTTAGAAAAGAATTTCAATATAGACAGCAAAGTCCTCGCGATGGTATCAGAGACTGAAGCTTCGCTCAAACAGAAATATTCAGAGATCGATGATATCACAGCGATATGTCAGATGAAGGTCTTGAAGGCATTCCAGGACAACCGTATAAATGCCACACACTTTGATTGGAGCACCGGCTATGGTTATGATGATGCCGGAAGAGAGGCTGTCGAAAGAGTATACGCTTCTGTATTCGGTACAGAAGCGGCCCTTGTGAGGCCTAATATCGTCAACGGTACACATGCTATAGCAACTACACTTCTGGGGCTTTTAAGGCCGGGAGATGAACTTATCGAGGTCACAGGCACTCCGTATGATACTTTGCAGACCGTAATCGGAAGAGATGCTTCAAACGCGGCAAACGAAAGGACTGATCACGGTCTTCTTAGTGAGAAATCATTCAAGGGAACGATAAAAGATTATGGTATCGTGTATAAAGAAGTAGCACTTGGAACAGATTCTGATGTCGATCTCGACGCAATCAAGGCTGCTGTTTCAAAAGATACCCGAGTTGTCGCCATGCAACGCTCAACAGGCTACGATTTCAGGCCTGCTATATCTCTTGAAAGCCTCAAAGCAGTGACCGATCTTGTTCATTCCATTGACCCGGGTATCATCGTTATGCTCGATAATTGCTATGGTGAATTCGTTGATACCGTTGATCCTACTGAGTTTGGCGTTGATGTAATGGCAGGCTCACTTATCAAGAATCCGGGTGGTGGTCTTGCTCTTTGTGGCGGTTATATCGTCGGAAAAGCCGATCTTATTGAACAGATATCATACAGATTGACCTGTCCCGGGATCGGTAACGAATGCGGCCTTACTTTCGGGCAGAACAGGAGCGTCCTTCAGGGTCTCTTTATCGCGCCTAAAGTAGTAAATGCCGCTCTCAAAGCTGCAGTTCTATGCGGAACTATTTACTCAAATCTTGGGTTTGAAGTCATGCCAAGCCCGGATACACATCGCAGTGATATCATCCAGGCTATCAAATTCGAAGATCCTGATAAGACGATCATGTTCTGTCAATCCATTCAATCATCGTCACCTATAGATTCTTATGTCACTCCTGTGCCATGGGATATGCCGGGATACTCGGATCAAGTCATTATGGCTTCAGGTGCATTTGTGCAGGGTTCATCTATCGAGTTATCGGCTGATGCTCCTCTCAGAGCGCCTTATATCGCTTATTTTCAAGGCGGTCTTACATACGAGCATGCAAGATATGGTATCATTAAGAGCGTAGATACTTTATATAAAAAGGGCATGATCGAAATTGGCTGAAGACCGCACGGCAAAGCAAAAGAGAATAATCGCTATACTCAAGCTGGCATTCCTCTTACTTCTTATCGTAGGAGTGCCTGCTTTTGTTTACATCAAATTTGGTGGAGAGATCTTCAGCAAGCACTTCGCTGATGACATAATCAGCTATCTCCAGGCTCACAGACCCGAATCTTTTGCCATCATTATTCTTCTTCAGGCATTACAGGTTATCGTCTGCATACTTCCCGGTCAACCGATTCAGATGGCAGGCAGTTATATGTTCGGTATCGGAGGAGCTCTTATCGCTTCGCTTATCGGTGCCATCATCGGCGTCACCGTATCTTTTTTCTTATCAAGGATCCTCGGGCGAAACGCGATGCATGTGCTCTTTGGCGAAGAAAAGATGAATTATTACCGGGAGAAGCTCAATTCCGCAAAAGGAATTCTTATTGTATTTCTTATCTATCTCATCCCCGGTATTCCTAAAGACCTTACTTCGTACGCAGCCGGCATCTCTGAAATGCGTTTCATGCCGTTTCTAGTCGCATCTACGGTAGGGAGGACTCCTGCCATGATGGGGAGCATTCTCTTTGGTTATTTTTTCAAAAGAGGGGATTATACTGCTATAGCAATACTTTGCGTAGTGGCATTGTTGGTCACAGTTATATGCCTTATTAAAAGGAAAGACATTCTCAAATTGTTGGATAATATAGCACGTAAGGGTATGTAAAATACTCTGATAAATATAAAAGCGTGCATCTGTCCTTAACTGATATTAAGTCTGAAACTATTGAAATTTCAGGCTTTTTTATTCACCAAAAAATATTTGAACTTTTGTTCGGAAATAGTATTGACACACATCGAACAAATGTTTATAATTGCATTACCAAGTGGAGAACGTCTGTTCTAATCAACGATATGGGTGGTGAAAGACATGAGAGGATCAAGAAGACATCATTATAGAATAGCGAACCCGTTCAGGTTCTTTGTATTTATACTCGTATGTATGATGATCATCGTATTTGCCGGTATCAGTATAGTAGGCGCAGCTGACGCGCAGGCAGCTGATATAAAAACATACAGACAAGTCGTCATACAGGAAGATGATAATCTGTGGAACATCGTTGAGAGATATAATCCGGATGCAAGTATCAACGTCAGAGATGCTGTATATGATATTTATGATATCAATGATATTGATGCTGATGACATCCAGCCGGGAGACACGATATTTGTCCCGATTTATTAATAGCCGGTATCATATATCCCTGTGATATATGTCTGGAAGTGTGTTTTGTTGATGGATCCGAAGTCCAGGCCGTGAATGCATCCCGGCGGTCAGGCTTCGGATCTTCAATTGCATGCTAAGGCGAGAAATACATTCTAAAGAGTCGTTGATTGATTATTTATAAATATAAATTTCAGCACACCTATTTTAAGCGGTATTTTCGGCTTTGTATCTGAAAAAAAACAGGAAACTTATACCCTCAGTATAGGTTTTCTGTTTTTTAATTTGTAAAAAAATCTATTTTGTCATAAAATTTTAATGAAAAAATTTACAATAGGGGGAAAAGGTTGACAATACATGAGGGCTGATAGAAAATTAGACTCGAGTCCCAAAGAAGATCTTACAAAGCTCAAAAAGAAAGATCTTCTTGAAATAATGCTTAGGCAGGGCGAGGAGATAGACTTACTCAGAGCGCAGGTATCTGATTTGCAGGCAAAACTAGACAGCAGAGACTTTGATCTCAGTCAGATAGGGGATATCGCTGAGGCATCGCTGGTGGTCACCAATGTGTTTGAGGAGGCCCAGAAGGCTGCTGTTATATATCTTAAGAATGTCAAACGCTTAGCCAATCAGGTCCAGAAAGAAGATGATGAGACAGGGAGCAGCAAATGAGGAATGACCCTGCAGAAAAAAAAGACGTCATTGCACTCCCGGAGACTCCGGAAATACGCGAGGCCTATGAAAAGGTGTCCTATATGGACAGGCTTAAGAAGTCGATAATCAGCACCACGAACATCCTGATAGTAGTGGCCGCGCTCGCAATACTGGTGGCGATGCTGTTCCTGCCGGTGCTGCGAATATACGGAGAGTCAATGAACGCCACGCTGAAAAGCGGCGAACTGGTAATATCAGTAAAAGGATCGAAGTTCAAGACAGGGGATATCGTAGCTTTCTACTATAATAATAACATCCTGGTAAAACGCGTCATGGCCAATTCCGGTGATTGGATCGATATAGACCTTGACGGCAATGTATACGTAAATCAACAGCTAGTAGAAGAGCCGTACCTGACAGAGAAGTCATTCGGCGAACCTGATATAGATTTTCCGTATCAGGTACCGGCTGAAAGGGTATTCGTGCTGGGAGACAACCGAAGCGTATCCATAGACTCAAGACATAAGGCTGTCGGATGCGTGACGTCTGAACAGATAGTAGGAAAGATAGTATTCAGGATATGGCCGCTTACAAGAATAGGGCCGGTCCACTGAGTGTCATAAAAACAGTCGTGAAATGACGGTAGTTATGACTGTATGGTTGCTAAAATAAATATAGGTATGCAAGCAAATACCAGACTTAGGTCAAAACTCCGCAGACTCTGAGGGGAGGCCTGCGGGTGATGATACCCACGCTGCTAAGGGTAAGAAGCAGCAAAAACAATTTTGCCCTTCGGGGCATGAGCTATGGCCGCGAGGCCATTAAACAAAATGGGCCGCATGGCCATAGTAATATGCCTGACAAGGGCAGAAAGGAAGGTTTTTATGAAACACGTTAAAAAAGTGGTAACTCTTGCGTTAGCTTTTGCGATGGTGCTGGCTATGAGTGTAAGCGTATTTGCAACCGGTTCCATTGAACTTAAAAGCGAACCCGACAGCTTCAAAGACAGCCACACCTACAATGTCTATCAGATTTTTACAGGTACCATTGAAGATGGTAAGCTGACGAGAGTAAAGTACGGGGCTAATTATGGCAACACGGGATCTTCAGTTCCTAAAAATGAACTCGATGCAATTACAGATGCAAGAGCTTTTGCTGAGACCTTAATCAGCGGAAATAAGCTGAAGGGGGATCCTGTTGCGCAATTGAATAAAGATAATAACTTTAAAGCTACAGGGCTTGCTGACGGTTATTATCTGGTTGTTGATACAGCTAACGGCGATTTAGCAGAGGGGGATGTATTCTCACAGTACATCGTACAGGTTGTTGGTGATGTGTCTATCGATACCAAGAAAGATGTCCCTTCTTCAGATAAAAAGATCACCGCTGACGATCATCCAGGAACTGAAGGTGGAGATGCTAACCCTGGCATATCTACAGATGGAAAAACAGATAACGTAAGTATCGGTGACAAGGTCACATTTACAATCACATCAAAAGTTCCGGCTCATGCTTCGGACTATGATTACTACTACTTCATTATCAACGATACTCTTAGTGCTGGTCTGGATCTTGATGCTACTACCATTACTGTAGCTTCGGACAAAAGCGGCGTTACAATGACAAAGGATGTAGATTACAAGGTATACACGGGAGAAGATGCTGCCCCTCATACATTTGAGGTCGCTCTGCTTAATGCGAAAGCACATCCTGGAGAAACCATTACAGTAACTTATCAGGCTACACTCAACGAGGACGCTGTAATTGGTGGAGACGGAAACCTCAACACTCAGTCTCTGACATATTCCAACAATCCAAATAAGGTCTACAATGGTACTCAGGATGAAAATAAGCCTGGTAAGCCAGCATCAACATCTACAGCTCCTCTTGGAGAAACTCCGGATTCAACAACAAAGACCTTTACAAGCGGAATCAAACTTCAGAAACTCGACCAGGATGGCATGGCTCTCAAAGGAGCTTCGTTCACAATTGAGGGTGACAGCATCAACAAGATTGTTAAAAACACTGAAACCTTCACGGCGGATAACAGCGGCGAGTACTGGAAGCTGAAAACAGGTGCCTATACAACTACTGCACCTCAGGCTGCTGATCAAATGATCGCTGCCCCTGCAGGTGCAACAGACGGTTATGTTCTTTGGCAGGCAGGAGATGCTGAGGAAAAGGTTACTGTTGGCGGTGTAGATTATCGTGTTGTAAGAGCAAATGAAACACCTGCTTATATTCTGCAGAAGGCAAACGCAGATCTGTATGATAGTACTACTACAAAGTATAAGAAGTCCACGAATGAAACAGTAGAGGAAACTACAAATCATGTATCTCAGGCACTGCCTGTAAATGAAGATGGCACTCTTAACTTTGAAGGTCTCGGCGCAGGTACATATGTAATCAAGGAGACAGTAGTTCCTAATGGTTATTCCAAGGCAGCTGATACAACGGTCGTCATTACATTTAATAATGAAACTAAGAAGTTCACAGCTACCGTCAACGGCAAAGCTGTAACTGCAGATTCGACAACAAACCTCTTCCCGGTTGATGTTGTAAACATCGCGGGCAATGCTCTTCCTACAACTGGTGGAATCGGTACAGTTATCTTCTACGTACTCGGTTCACTGCTCGTAGTTGGATGCGGAATCGTTCTGATTTCCAGGAAGAGAATGCTGAACAAGTAATTGTTTAGAATCAAAAGTCAATAGCGGGGTGGTGCCACCCCGCTATAGGCCTTTGATAAGCACAGCTTGTGCTTGACTTACGGAATGCTCCCCTCATTAAATTTAATATCCCGACTAGTCATAAAAAACCAAAACAGGTGTATAAAAGTACGAGCCTGCGGTTTCTGATCTGTCTTGACGGACGGATCAGACGGATCAGTTTCCGGAGTTTCGTAATATGTGAAAGGATTTGATAGTTTTAAATCGGAATGAAGGATTGGATACGGAAGAACCTTGTTACATTATTGATGGCTTCAGGTATGATTCTTGGTATTTTCCTGCTTGTATATCCGTCAGTAGCAAATTACTGGAATTCTTTTAACCAGTCTCATGCCATTGCTTCCTATACTGAGAATGTTACTCGTATGAGCCATGAGGAGTATAAGAACATCCTGAATGATGCGAGGGAATATAATAAACGTCTCGCTGATACCGGAATGCGATGGACGATGACTGATACTGAACGTGCAGAGTATAACAGTAAACTAAAAATTGAAGGGACTGATGTCATGGCTTTTGTAAGCATGCCGAAGTTCCACATAAGATGCCCTATATATCACGGTACAGATGAAGCTATCCTGCAGGTAGCGGTTGGTCATCTGGAAGCTTCATCGCTCCCTGTTGGCGGTAAAAGCACACATTGCCTGATATCAGGTCATAGGGGCCTTCCATCTGCTAAGCTTTTTACTGACATAGCTAAGATGAAAGAAGGCGATACCTGGACCATAACGGTCCTGAACGAGACGCTGACATATGAATGCGATCAGATTCGAACGGTGCTTCCGGATGATTTGACAGACCTTCAGATCATAGAAGGCGAAGACCTCTGCACACTGATCACATGCACGCCATATGGAATCAACTCCCATCGGCTGCTTGTCAGAGGTCATCGTATACCAAACGTTAACGGAACAGCAGATATCACAGCGGACGGCATACAGATCGAGCCGATTTATATAGCCCCGGTCCTTGCGGTACCGTCGATAATACTGCTGCTGATACTACTACTTATATCAACGAGAAGAGCAAAGCGTTTCAACTCAGAAGATTTTAAAAAGTTATACCTTGGAGAAAAGGGACTCGGAAAATGAAAACGAGAAAACGACTAATTTCAAAAACGCTGTTAGTAACTGTGCTGAGCATACTGTTGGCAGGTCTGGCATGTCTGCCCCACATACAATCGTATGCGGGTGGTACCGTTACGGTAAACGTCGGTAATCAGGATTCCTGGCCGTCCGGCACGGAGTTCACATTTGAGTTGTACAAGGTAGGCGAATACGGTCATGACGCGGATGGCATGTCCGTCTTCAACCTTGATGATAAATATGCCGACGCAGGAGTTTCGCAGAAGCTCGCTACAGCCTCCAGCTATGAACAGGGAACGACATCTGACAAAGACTGGAGTCAGGACTGGCTTGATACGGCGAACACTCTTGCCACATACATCAACAGCATGACTTCCGGCAAACCTGAAGCACAGACCGCGACGGCAACTTTCGGCAATGACGGAAATGCTTCGTTCAGCATCACCGTGAATAAGGGGAACGGTCTCTATCTTCTCGTCGGAAAGTCGAAAGAGATCGGCAGCAAGCTCTGGACGCCTCAGCCGATGTTCGTCAGCGTTCTCGATGATAACAAGACCATTACTTTTGACAATTCCCTCGGAGTAAAGATGATATCAAGAGATATCGTATACGATCACAACGTCATAAAGGAATGGATAGGCGATGGAGAAGTATCCGATTATGTAAGGCCTGATAAAGTCGCGGTAAAGATAATGTATGGCTCGACTTCTGTCGATACTGTCATTCTCGATAAGAAAAACGGCTATTCATTCAGTTGGAAGCATAAAACCCATTACAGTTCCGGCGCCGACGCCGCAACTTCAACGGATGACGAAATCGTAAGCATCGGTTACATCAAAATAAATGAAGATGGGTCCGAAGACCAGGAGGTGACCATCACACCTGCTGCCGGAGACGCCGGCTGGAGCGTGGTAGAGGTCAGGGACGAAAACGAGATAACTGACGCTGACGCTAAGAAGCAAGCGCCGATGCTCCGCAGCTACAACACAACGTATCTGCCTCAGCAGGTCACCGATGAGACTGAGACATTCACCATTACCAATGAGTACATCTGCAAGATGCTGAAACTCAAGAAAACCATCGATGGTTATGTCGATGACGGACAGAATGTCGCATTCTCATTCAAGATAGTCGGAAAGGACTCCAATAATAAAGAAATCTACACCAACCATATCGGAATATCCTTCGACAAAAATGAGGGTGTTACAAAAGAAGCCGTACTGAACAACATTCCGGTCGCGGTCGAAACGATAAAAGTAATCGAAGAGTATTCCGGCAATTACAAGCAGGATGATCCTATCACGATAACAGAAATCACCAAGACTGACTCGGATAGTGGAACGGCATATGTCGTTGGATGGCAGGCCGAAGCGAATAATAAACATAATGGTCACGGTCCCGGCGGTGGAGTCGTCAACAAGTACGAACACGGACAAGATCCTATACAGGATGGTGGCTCAGAGCCTGCATCAGCTGAAAACAAATAACAGACACGGGAGGAAGCAATAATGAGAAACAAAAATAAGCTTATCATAGCGCTGAGCCTCATATTGTGTCTTACTGCAAGCGTGGGATTTACACTTGCTTACTTTACAGACTATGAGAATGCCAAAGGCGGCGCTGTGGTCAACTTGAGCGGACAGACTGAAATCGAAGAAGAATTCGATGGTAATAATAAGGAGGCCACCATAACAAACACCGGTGAAACCGATATGGTTGTGCGTCTCAAAGTCTTTGGCGATGAAAAACACATGAAAGAGAATTCCACCAATAACAAGGATTGGGTCAAAGGCAGCGATGGCTTCTGGTACTACAAGAAAGTTTTGCCTGTCGGCAAAGAAGCATCCATGTTCAAGGTGGACGTAAGCGGCAAGATCGATCCGGGTGACCCGATCGACTTTGAGATCACTGTCGTTCATGAGTCACAAAGAGTCACTTATGACGGTGACAAAGTAGCTATTCCTAAAGGATGGAAGATAAATTCCATCAGTGCGGAGTAGGGAGGTGACGGCATGAAGAATAAAAGATCAAAAATGTCAAAACGCTCATTGGTTCTGCTTGTAGTTGCAGCATTGTTCCTTAGCGCCGGAACGTTCGCTGCTGCGAAGACAGTGCTAGACATACAGAGCGAATACTATCGCGCTCAATTCTATCTCAATCACCTGCAGGTTCATCTCATTGAGAACGGCAAGGACGTCTGTGAGCGTGCCGGTCACAAGAACGACCTGGATAGCGGAAGCAAGGTGACAGGTGAGTTAGCTACAACACTTGGATACGATCATAAAAATGGCAAATCCGAGAAACTCGGATCTATTGAGCCGGGCAAACATTACAAAGAGGAAATTGCTGCGCAGAATGGCAGTGATATCGATGAATTTGTAAGACTTACGGTCAGAAAATACTGGATGGAGCCTCAGAAGGATGCTGACGGCAATGTTGTTAAGGACGAGAATAACGATCCGGTACTTGTGAAGTCTTCCAAGTTGAAACCATCTCGTATACATCTTTTTTACAAAGGTAAAGAGGGATACAACAGCAATGCTTGGGCGCTCAATAAAAAAGAACAGACGGCAGAATCCAATACTTACTACTATAAATCGGATCTGGATCCGGATGATACATCAGCACTTCTCTTCGACAAGGTCAGTATCGATAAGGAGATCATCGATCTCGGAAAAGTTAACGAGACGACAGAAACGTATTCAGATGGAAATAAGACTAAGACAGTCTACAAATATGAGTATCAGTATGACGACTGCGTATTCTTTATCGAAGCGGACGTGCAGGCTATACAAACTCATAACATAAATGACGCTATAAAGAGCCAGTGGGGAGTCAGCAACGTGACTGCCGTCTATAATGACAAGACGGAAAGCGGTTCGCTGACAGTCAAATAGGAGGTGCCGATATGAAAAAAAGATACAACATCATTCCGGTTCTCACTATATCGTTGGCACTTACCATTGGCGGAACATTCTCTGTACTGGCTGAGAGCACAGAGCATAAAGGCGAATGTGTCTATGATGGAAGCAGCATTGAGAGCACATTCAGCAGCGCAACTATAGCAAAGGCTGTAGAAGATCTGCAACCGGGCGATGACGTCACATTTACAGTCACATATACTAATGAAGCTGATGACGATACCGATTGGTATATGGAGAACAGCATCGTCCAGACACTTGAGAAAACATCTGCCAAAAAGAAAGTAAGCGGCACGGGTGAAGCCGAGAACGGCGGTTATACTTACGAGCTGACACATTACGACAAGAACGGCAACAGAGAAGTGCTCTTCGGCAACGATAAAGTAGGCGGTGAGACAAAAGTCCAGAACCTGAAGAATCCAAGCAATGAAATGGAGGGTCTTGAGCCTGCCACCAATGCGCTCGATGAGTGGTTCTTCATACAATCTCTGAAAAAGGACGAGAGCGGCAAGGTAGTACTCCACGTCGCGTTCGACGGTGAGACCGAAGTGAACGACTACATGGATACTGATGGTGAACTCAATCTGAGATTTGCAGTTGAAAAAGTAGCTAAAACCGAAAAGACGATCAAAAAGACAAAGAAGGTGTACACCGGCGATCACAGTAGAATGATGATGTGGTCGGCTATATGTCTTGTAAGTGGATTACTGCTTATTGTCCTTGCGTGGCTTTTCAGAAAGCAGAAAGGAGGCAATGATGAGAAAGCTAAATAGACTTTTCATTATCTTCCTTAGTCTTATCATGGCTGCGGGACTTTCATGCATGGCTGTTTTCGCAGATATCGACGATGCCGGCGTTACATACACAGTTACAGTGTATTCCGGCAATTCGGGCACTTTCAGTGACGGATCTACAGTGAAGGTCATTAAAGGGTTGAAACTGGGTCAAGAGGTGCAGCTTGACATCAATTCTGATGAATATAAGCCCGTACTTAACAAAGACGTAGCTGATAAATACTACGCAAGAGGCTTCAAGATAGCCGGGCACGACAACGATGAAATAAGCCAGCTTCAGCTTGTGGACTACAAACACACAGTGGACGGAGACGCTTCATTCACAGTCGCTTACGGAATGAAGGGCGGCCTTGTAAAATACACTGTTAATTATGTTGACGAAAACGGGAAAACTCTTATTCCATCGGCTGAGTATTACGGAATGGCTGGTGACATGCCGGTAGTATCGTATCAGTATGTGGAAGGGTACAAACCGGAGGCTAATAATATCGCTCGTACTCTTAAAAAGGACGAAGCAGAAAATATCTTCAATTTTGTCTACACAAAAGCTGAGACCTCAACCACGACAACGACCGTGACAGAAGTCGTGAACGGAGGAAACAGAGGCAATAACGCTAACGCGGGGGTAGGAGATGGAACTGGAAATGCTAATACAAACGCCGATGGTACAACTATTAGCGACAACCCTACACCACAGGCTTCAGAGCCTGAAAATATAAAGATCGAAGACAACGATACTCCGGAAGCACTTCCGCAGGACGAGGGTCTGACCGATTCTCAACGCCAGCTTATCAAAATCGGAGTTATCGGAGCCGCATGCGTTCTTGCACTTGTAGTTCTGGGAGCTCTTCTCATAAAGAGGCGCAGAGACTATGAGGAGACTCCTGATGCATATGATAACCAATAACTGATGAAGGGTAATGCTGGTATTAAGAGTATACTGAAAATTTCAATTGTACTGCTGATCATCGCAGCACTAGGTTATAGCGGATATACATATTTTCATATCCAACAGTCTGGTAAACATGCTGCCGAAGTACTGAGTAAGATGGAGAATATTATTCCGAATCTTGGTGTAGACACAGGGATGTCAAAAGGTCTTGGCAGGGATCCTCTTCCCGTCATCAGTATCGATCAGATAGATATAGCCGGCTGCATAGAAGTGCCGTCAATCAACCTGATGGCGCCTGTAACAGCAGAAGGGTATGAGGAGGAAGGATTTGCCACAATCGCCGGCGGATCGCCTGTAAAGGGAAATTTTAAGCTCACAGGTGGACGTGACGATGTATTCCGCAAATTATCCAAGGCTAAACCGGGCGATACTGTGGCTTTCACTGACGTCGACGGCATACGTTATAACTACAGGGTATTGACGCAATTTCATCTGAAGGAATGGGATGAAGCAGATAATGATCTTATGCTTTGCTATAAAACGGATGACAACACTGAGTTCGTTCTTGGATGCATGTACGCGGAATAGCGATATTGCGTGTGTTAAATAGTATAAAGAAATAAAGGATAATAATTGCAGGATTCAATAATCAAAAGATTAAAGAATATTTTTGACAAAATGCACCAACACCGCGGTTGGCTACTTGCGGTTTCTGTAATTGTTGTATTTATTACTACTTATTTGCTGATTCTGCCGGCCTTTACGCTCGAAAAGGATGAAGCTAAAAAGCAGGGAGGCATTGATGTTGCTTCTGTAGAGCAAACAGTATCTGAAGATGGAGATGCTGCTGAAAACGATGAGGCTGTTGCCCCTGAGGCATCTTCGGAGCAATCAGAAACTACTGCGCCGGCTGAGGTCGAAAAAATCGAATCTGAAGATACTGATGACAGTATCGAAGCGCCTGCTGTGTCATCTGAAGATGACTCACTGACGTTTGAAGGTGACAAGTATACGGTTTCAGTCATAGATAATAAGTCTGCACTGCCGGGCAATACCGAAGTAAAGGTAAATGAGATCGACAAAAAGTCTGATTCTGACACTTACAAACAGTACTATGAGGATGCTCTTAAGACAGTACAGGACGATAAGAATGGCGGCAATGTAACTTCTTTCAGTTTTGCCCGTTTCTATGACATTTCATTGGTCGCAGACGGAGAAGAGATAAAGTATCCTGATGACGCTGTAAGTGTAAGGATCGAATACGACAAAGAACTCGGCAAATACATGAATGTGGGGGATACAGACAACCTGCGTGTCATCCATTTTGCTAAGAGTAAGAAAACCGGTGAAATAAAGCCGGAGCTCCTTGACAAAGAGAATATAGAAATTAATACAGACAAGAAGGACAATCTCACCGACGCTACGTTTGAGACTGAAGGTTTTTCCGTATTCGCGATCGTGTACACAGTAGACTTCAGCTACTCTGTTAACGGAGAGACATTTGACTACAGCATTGACGGCGATAGTTCTGTTTCGCTCAGATCTTTACTGCAGTCTCTCAATGTCATCAACGACGACAAAGACACTGATGTGAATGAAGTGGATCTCTTTATGAACGAGATCGATACAGTTGAATTCACAGACAGCGAACTCATCAGCATCGAAAAAGCTTACACAGAGGAAGGTGCGGCTGCTGACTGGACTTTGACGAGCCTCAAGCCGTTCGACACTGAAGAGTCACTCACGATCACTATGAAGAATGGTGACGTATTTGAGGTCAATGTCACAGACGCGCAGGAGATAAGCGATACTGCCACAGTTGATGTAAACAAGACTTATATCATCAGTTATCAGGACAACAACGGTTATCATGTATTGAAAACCGATGGTTCTGTTGAGACTTTTGCCAGCAGTCAGGCCTTTATTAATACCGGCGGCGGTATGGATAGGCTTGGAAGCGATTATCAGTGGACATTCTATTATGTATTCACTGAAAAAGACAGAGAAACAAGTATGGATTACACATACTATTTCATCCGACCAGTCACAGATAAGACGAAGACAATCGCGTTAAATGAAATCGGTGAAGATCTGATTCAGACTGGCACAAACAATGTCGCAGTAATTTCACAAGCCAATGGCGGATTTGTATTTCTAGGCTATAACCATTCAGAAGGAACACATATTGAACTTGGTTATAGTAATGGAAGTTTCGAATCTTTTAATCATGATGCTGAGCCGGACGAATCTAACATCATCCGTATATTTGAACAGGAACCATTGGCAAGATACAGTTTTACTGTAAAAACTGATGACACCGATAAAGGCATGGTATCCGGGCGTAACGAAACCGGAACTGTTCAGGAAAACGTCCCGCAATTCATTGCACAGACAAACGACGGAAAAAAGAACAATAACCAGATCCGTGCTGTAGCTGTGAATCATTCAGATGGTCAGGGTCACAATAAGTGGATATTCGATTATTGGGATCTTGATGGGGAAAAACTTGAAAATGTAGGGGCAACCATTCAAGCTGGAACAATCGATATCCCTCAGAACGGCAGCGTTCTGACCGCTCACTTCAAACAGAATCCTGCTTACATTGTACCTGACAATGAAAAGGAAGGTACTGATATCGAGAGCATGAGGGCATGGCTCACTGATCTTAAAAACAGAAATGTCCCGCTTAATGCTGATGGAACAAAAAAGACTGCTGAAGTATATGATTATGAGAACCGTGTTTACCGCGTCGATCTCACAGCACAGTCTAGCCTGGCAACTTTTGATGGCACAATAGATCTTGGCTTCATGATAGACGTATCTGGATCCATGCAATTCCCATCATATCTCTATAATGCAACAGATGTAACGGGTTTGAGAGATTTGAGTCATATTAATGATACAGATGGCTGGTGGGATAATACAACAGCAGGACAAGATTGGGGACTAAAAACTAACCATACTTATTACATTATTGCAGATCCAAATGGTACTGCTACTGTATGCTACCTGTATTATTATCAGAATAAATGGTGGCTGTGTGATGCTTCCAAGGATAAGTTTAATGGCAACGGAAGATTTGATCCTGCTACCGGACATTCAGCCGATAACACACAATACTACGAAAATACTTATTATACTTCCACGAGGTACGTTATTCAGGAAGCGGGAGACAGGGTCACACAAGCCGATTTCAATGATCCAACAAGTGCAGCAATACTAAGAAAGCACGGCTTAAATATAGGCGATCCAAAAACCAGAGCTTATTATCTGGAATTAAGCATGAACGGTACTCTAGATGAACTTGATGAGATACTTGATGTTTTATCGATTGCCAGTGACAGTTCCAAAAACCCTGATGTAAAGATTGCATGGAATACCTTCAGAAACTATTTACCGAATGGTTCAGGCCAGTTACAGCACAATTTTGTTTCTGCTTCAAGCGGTATCGATCTTTCATACGATGTAAATACATATGGCGGTGGTACCAGTACAGATGCCGCACTTCTTGATGCCGCCGGTGTTAACAGAAATGATATCAATAATAGATATAGCGATACTGATCGTAAAAACTGGGACACAGATAATAATTTAAGCCATAATTATACACTTAATACAGATAGTGGGTTTCAATGGGAGCAAAGCTCTACAAAGTATGCAGTACTGATTACAGACGGCGCTCCACAAAGAGGCGGGAAATCTATTACACGAAGATATGTTACAGAAGCAGCTCAGCAATTAAAGAACCGCGACGTTAATCTTATTACTGTCGGTCTTGGTATTGACAACGTAACCAGCGGCAAGATTCTGATGTACGACATAGCCGATACGCTGAACAACGAGAAGATGTTCTTTTCTGCTAAGACCGGTGATGAACTTGAGGATGTACTTCTTCAGATCATAAAACAGATCATGGTTGATGCTACTGTCCAAGGAAATGTAACTGACACTATAAGTCAACCATTCTATCCAGTCGATAAGGCGACTTTTAAGCCTCTTGCTGCCGGACAGATGATCGACCTGGATGGAAATATCACTACAGATGCATCTAAACCTCATGGCACTATTACATATGACAGCACAACTGACACATATGGAGTAGAGTGGACGGGTCAGGAGTTCACCTGGGACGGATGGCATGGCAGTGTCTATGTTAAGGCAAAGGAAGATCTTCTTGGAGGAAATGCTGTAGAGACAAACGACGGTGATGCAGTTGTAGAGGCTAAAACATACAAAACCAGTCCGAATGGACCTGCCATTCAGTTGGTTGACAAGAAGTATATCAACAATGATCCTTCGCAGGGAGAAGATCCAAAATACAATAGATTTGCTAGTTGCGAATCTCCTCGTGTCAACATCAATGAATTAAGTTTTACAAAGAATGATACTGAGTGGACAGTATATTTAGGAACTAATGTGGATCCTAAACAGGAACTCAGAGGATTGTATGACAATATTAAGGTTGAGCAGGTCGTAAAAGACGGAAAAGCCGAGGACAAAAACAATGATGGATTACCTGATACAGTTAAGTATTCTAATGGAGACACTGACAACAATTGGTATCCGATAGCCCCGAACTCGATCATAGATTCACGCGAATCTGAAGGGACTGGTGATAAGAGCTTCTTCTATCTTAAAGACTTGATCAAGGCACTTGCTGAAAGTAGTGCTGCCGGAACATATCCATGGTGGGATTACAGTAATAACGATATTGATTTTGATAAGTTCCTTGAACTTGCTTTGACCGAAAATGGCTTTGATATTCCTTATCAAGTATATGGTATCGAGGATAATAGTTATATAAACATTAAACTCGATAAAGTAATAGCCAACGGTGAAGAGGACGATATAATCAACGAATCTCCACACGACACTACGGTGGTCGGTGATGAAGTTGAGAAGTATACATTAACAGTACTGTATTCACCTGATTACGATGTGCTTCCAAAAGGACAGGGCGGCAGCAATACGCAGGATTTCCATACAGGTACTTTTGGAACTATTTATCAGGGCCACGCCGCAGGTACTGAGGATTCAATAAATACACATAACATTAATGTATTTGTAAAGAGCTTACACATCACAAAAACTGATTTAGACTGGGAACAGGAACTCGATGGTGCTGAGTTTGTTCTGGTCAGAAAGTCAGGAAGTGATGAAGAGATAGTATCAACATTATCGAATGACGGTGCTGTATTTACTATTGACAATGCTGATATCTCTCTTAAAGATGGCGACTACTATATAAGGGAGACAATAGCTCCGACAGGATATAGCAAGCTATCAGCCGATATCCCTGTTTCTCTCATAATCACAGATACATATACTGAAAAACCTGGTAACACACCACAATCTGATAAGCCGGGTTTCGGGAAAATATATGACTGGGATGAGACTGCACTGTTGACACTTGGAATGGATTACACACGTATCGTTGATGAGAATGGTGATCCTATACCAGGTGTTTCCGCAGACAGTGAGACAAGCACTATCTATTATAAGATAATGAACACTTCCGGCGTAGAGCTTCCTCAGGCCGGTGGAATCGGTACAACGATCTTCTATGTCATAGGATCGTTGCTGGTAATTACATGCACAGTACTTATGGTATCCAGAAGGCGTGCCAAAAGATAATAATCAGAAAATTTATTTTTAACAAGTTAACAAGTGTTATCTATAACGTGAGCAAATATAAAGCATAAGTTTATCTCTCATTTGTAGTTTAAATGTTTGGACAGGTATTAGAGATGACTAAGAAGCTAAAAAAAATAATTGATAGAGTAAGCAATTATAAGGCGATAGTTATGTCTCTCGCCGTTATTGTAGTTTTCATAACTACTTACTTGCTTATACTACCTGCTTTCACTCTTGAAAAAGATAAGGCTGCAGAGCAGGGCGGTATTGATTTGCCTGCGACTGTTGTGGATGTGGATTCCGAAGTGGACCAGATCCCTGCTTCAAAAACGGAAACTGTTGCATCAAATGAAAATGGTTCTGATAAGAAACAGGCTGAGTCTGACAAAGAAGAAACATCTGATAAAAAAGCGGATGCAAAAAAACAAGAAACCGTTAAAGAACAATCCGATCCTTTAAAATACGAAGGCGATAAATACAATGTTTCTGTTATAGATAGTAACGGCGTACTCCCTGATGATGTACATATAGATGTAACTGAGATCGATAAGAAAAAGGATTCTAAGGATTATAAAAAATATTATGAAGGAGCGCTCTCCGCAATCAATGACGAAAAAGGCGTAGACAAAGCCCAGGATATTGGATTTGTTCATTTCTACGACATATCTCTCAAATCCGGTAATAAAGAGATCGAACCGGAAGAAGGCGATAAGGTCAATGTCAAGATCGAATACGATGAAGAGTTCAGAAAGGACCTTAAGATCGACGATGCCGACAAGGTCAAGATCGTACACTTTACAAAAGATATAAAAACAGGAAAACTGAATGCAGATGTTCTCGATGTTAAAGATAACAGTGTTCAGGTTGATACTGATAAGAAGGATCTCTTAGCGTCAACGGAGTTTGAAGCTGACAGTTTCTCTGTATATGCAGTTGTATATACAGTCGATTTCGCATGGGAAGTTGAAGGAAAAACCTATAAATACGCGCTCTCAGGTGGTAACGCCATCAGCCTTAAATCACTTCTTGAAGCTCTTAAAGTTACAAACGATTCAGAGGCTTTCGTTGCTGAGGTCAAAAATGTAGAATTCTCAGATCCAGAACTTGTATGGGTAGGCAAAGCTGATAAAGATACTACTGTTGGTGAGATCAAAGAAAAGAATAAGCTTGACTGTGTGTACAGTGGAGAACTGACAAAAAATCAGATTGCTGATATAGATAAGCTGGCTATCAAAGCCGGAGACTGGGCTTTGATCAGTATGCTTCCGTTTACAAGCGAAGAAACTTTGACTGTTTCAATGAAGGACGGGCAAGTGTTCACAATAAAAGTGACTGATGAGCAAATTTCTGCAAATGTCCTTACTGCGGATAACCAGACTTACAGCATTACAGTGACCTATGATGAAACAGCTAAAATTCCTGTTGGCACGCGACTTGTGGTTGAGGAGATCGGACAGGATACTGAAGAATTCATAAATTGCGTGGCGAAGACTCTGAATGAGATCAACAAAGACTATTTCGCGCAGCAGGATCTGTTAAGGAGTGGTGCTGATCCTGATGTTGTAAAGACAGTTCAGCCGATAAGTATGGATCAGGCGCGTTTCTTCCACATTACGCTTATGTATAAAGGAAAGGAAATCGAGCCGAAGACGCCTGTACAAGTCGATATCAAGTATGCTGATGGTCTTGGTGTAAAGAAAGTCGATGAACGCATCCCTGGAGTTTCCCATATCACAAATGACGGTGTTGAGGTAATCAGCAAGGTAGAGACCGAAACAGATGAAAAAGGTCGCATCATTGAATTCGAATACACACAGGACAGCTTCTCTGATATCGGTACTTTTGTCGGACACGAGGGGCATGACCGCCTTATGGAGAAGGCTAACGCTCCTAAAGTTGATCTTCGAGCCGGCGAAACCAGCGGAACTCCAAGTGTTGATGATTTTAAAAATGAATATGGTGCGCCTAAGGCGTCAAAAAAGCTTAGTGACAATGGAGACGGAACCTATACGCTTGCTTTGCACGTGAAGCCTGAGAGCAGTGAGTATACCGTCGAATCAAGAAAAGCGAATGTGCTGTTCATCATGGACCGTTCATCCAGTATGAACAAGAACTCCGACGAATCATATCTGGAATTCGAAAGTGAAGCAGCCGCTATTGCTGCTGTATATGATGGCACGAACGTCTATGGACATTTCGACAATGGACGTTACTCTCCATTGTCGTATATGATAAATGATGCTGGCGTTGGAGTTTGGACTAGCGGATCAGGACCGTATGACATTTCAAATGGATTATTCTATGGTCTTTCGGGATCACGCTTTGTGCAGGAACAGGCAGCGCTTGGAAATCTGATCCAGGAACTGATGGCGAAAAATCAGGGTGAGGGTAATCAGAAGAATGTAGAGATATCTATTATCAGTTTTGCGACTTACACCGGTTCAGATCAGGTATACTCCTATGTAGGCGGTACGTCTACTAGTAACTGGGGTGGCACCGATGCTCACAAAAATGACCCAGCTTACCGCTGGGGTAATACAGAAGTAGATTGGACGGACGGGACCGATACAACTGATCTGATGGACGCCGTTAACGACAACAGTATGGCCAGAGGCACTAACTGGGAAGAAGCGCTGAAAAATGCCAGGGAAGTAATGGATGCTAAAATGGCTTCTGATGGCGACAATGAAGACTATTATGTAGTCTTCCTGACTGACGGCGCCCCGACAGCAACTTCGGAATCGATCAATAACCACGATACAGCATATGAATGGGGCGCGTGGTACGGAGACAATGGAGGTGCCGGATATCATGGTGATGAAGGCTACCCTATAGCCTATGATGCTGCTAAGGACGATGCTCAAGGTTTAGTCGCCGCTGGTAATAAATTGTTTAACATCTTTACATATGGAGAAAGCGATGACTATAAATACATGGTCCGCCTTACCAATTATGCATACAGCGGAGGTACCGATGATACGGCTAATGAGAGTACCGAAGCTGCTGGTGAATACTTCAAGAATGCGACCAACACAAACGAATTAGTTGACTATTTCAATAAGATTTTTAAAGAAATCACAGGCAACATCGGTCATTCTCAGGTCAAGGTCAAGGACGGTCTGACACAGGGCGCGATGACATCCACGTTCGTGGAAGGAAAACCATCTGCAGTGAAATATACTGTTACGCCTAGTGCAGGCAGTTCCAAGCAACCTTATACAGTACAGGCAACCATGCCGGAAGAGGGGACCGAGCCGGTCGTGACCTTTACGATCAATGGACGTAGCTACACCACGACGTCTGGCGATGTACAGAAAAAGGTGAATCCTGATGATGCCTATAACGCAGGTACGTATTATTCCGTTACAGTGGGCGGCGTGGAATACAAGATGGCTCTGGCCGGTGTTGACGGCAGCGGAGAACTGACATGGGATCTTACCCCGTTAGGCATTTTGTGGGATGACAGCGACTATAAAGCGGAGTTTGTCGTATGGCCTAAACAGGAAGCTTACAATTATGTGGCTGGTCTTAACAACGGGATGCCTGGTTTTAAGTGGGATGAAGACACCGCCAGCCAGCACGAGCATACTGATTCAAAAGGGAGAAAGTACTGGTCAAACGGCGTTTCTGATTATCCTTCCATTGTAAAATACGAGGATGGCACTTTCGCCGTTCTTACCAACACCCATCAGGAAGTGGAATACTCTGTATCACAGATTGAAGATGGTGAGCTTATAGACCAGACTGACCCGGATTCAGAGAATCTTAACTTCCCTGACCCTATGCCGCTGAACGCCACCAAGACGAATCTCGAGAAACAGTGGAGTGTAGATAGAAATCCTGCGATACTGGCGCAATATCTCTATAATCCTGATGGCACGCCTACGGAGTTTGTTGCCAAGTTTGACATTTTCTCGGATAACAGCACAAAACCATTTGCGACTGTTTCCCTCGGCTGGGATAGTGACTTAGGTAAATATGTATGGGACGAAAGCAGCCTGAGAAGGGTCGTCTCCAATGGACATGTATATTATATCGGCACGCGCTGGAGCGATGAGATCAATATTGCTACAGGTCTTATGTTGACGATAGACCGCATGGAAGCTTTGGGTCTGAATCCGGCAGAATATCCGAAAGCTATTTACCAAGGGACGATCTACTACATTCTGGAACGCGGACACGACTACCATGTCAAAGAAAACGATGATGGAAACGAATTAGGCTACGAATTTGATTTTGTATCACCTGTTTTCCATCCGATGCTTGTGAATGGCAAGATGGTGAATATTGTCTTTGAAGAAGAGATGGACGATGATACCCTTGACCTAAACACACCATATCCAATCGAGCAGATGACTCCTGCGCCGATGAATTCAATTGGTGCTTTGGTGGTAGATAACTCTCTGCGTGGCTACATCAATGTAGAAAAGATCGTCGTTGACAAGGACGGCAAAACAGTATTAAACAACGATGAGACAAGGTTTAACTATCGGATTAATCTGGTTAGTGATCTGGAGCCTGGTCCTTTTACGATAGAAGGTAGCCATGTTCCTTGGTACGGTATCAATGGTCTCTTCTATCACGCCGAGATTGATGGAACCACCTATTATTTCCAGGCGGATCCTTTGGGAGGCAGTTCACTGACACTGACAACAGAGTCCGGAGACACGTATACTGCGGAAACAACAAGCGGTGATGCTTTTGATCCGGATAGCGTAGGACCTACTGAAATCAGCTATACCGATGAAAACAATAATCCGGTTACTCTCGAGCTTAAAGGCAACCAGATGATTCACGATAGTGACAACCATGTTCACGATACCATTCAGATCATGCAAGGTCAGATCCTGAATATCGCCAATGTTCCGAAAGGAACGAGGTACACGATTACTGAGACGGAAATCGCTCAGGATTATGATCTTATGAAAATCGAATCGCAGATCCGTGATGGAGAATCTATAGTATCGAGAACAGAAGTGGAGGATATCAGTTCAGGAAGCTTCACCGGGGAAATCGTGTCGAACAGGGACAACCATGTCATATTCACGAATAAGATCCATTCCGCCGATCTGAAAGTCAAAAAGACCGACGAGAGTGGAGGCACACTGCTTGGCGCCCAGTTCACCCTTACTAAGACAGGAACTGATGAGACGTGGACACTGCCTGAAGACGGTACGGCTGATATCGGCACGTATACGTTTATGGATCTTGCGGATGGTGTGTATACCCTTACAGAGACGCCACCGACTAACTACACAGGTATCAATCCAATTACTTTTGCAGTAGCGCATGGCGTGATTTACATGCCTGGTGATACTCTGCCTGAGGGTGTCACGTTGCCTGATAGTGCGCTGCCTGCTGGCGTCAACTGGACTAATAACAGTAATAAAACATTTTCACTCACGATTCCGAATGAACATATCCAGCCGGAACCGGACGAGATTCGTGTTGAAAAACGCTGGGTGGATGAAAACGACAATCCTGCGCAAGGAACCAAAGATGTCAAAGTTCAGTTGAGACGGTATAAAATTTTCAGTAACCATAATGTAAAAGTTCATTTTCATGCTGATGGTTATCAATGGGGGGGGCAATATCATCCAGATGTTGATTATTATTCTGAAGACTTACTGTTTAGCGGGAATACGCTAACTTTAACCTATACGGAACAAAATAGTGATTATGGTAATCAGTTTAATGTTGTTGTCAGAAAAAGATCTACACAATCAGTAATAACCTCTCAAAATAATAGATCAGGTAGAAACGTAACAATTACTGTTCCAAATGTTGATGATGATATTGATATTACTGTTTCTTATAATTCAGGCAACTATCAAATTAATCGAGATAGAAATGGAATACTTGGCAGCATAGCAGCAAGCCCTGCAGGAAATGCGGATGCGGATGTTATTGTTGATGAAGAATTCTCTTCAGATACAACTTTATCTTCACCTGCCTATACGGCTTCTTGGACGATTGGCAATGGAAGTGAATACGACTTCCCACTATCTGATGGTAGCGCTTCATATCAGTACTATATCGTTGAGCTGGACGAAAATGATCAGCCTCTTGCAGAGGGACAGGGCAGTTTGGTTTCCATAACTAACAATGAAGGCATTACCACCGGAATCATTACCGCTACAAACAAAATCAACGGCAGCCTGACGCTGAAAAAGGTGTTAGACGTACCGACAAACGAAGATGTTTCCCTGGCGGCCGGAAAGTATAACTTCACTGTTACCGGACCTGGTGAAAGTGGAAAAACAAAGTACGTCCAGATACGTATAGACGCGGAAGACGCAGTAACCTACAAGGTTTCAGATGATGAGATTTCCTTTAGCGAAACCTCAGGCTTTGTTGATGCACCTTCGGATGGAACTGTTCTGATCCCTGATCTTCTCGCCGGAACGTACAAGGTGACTGAGGGTGAATTCCAGCTGGATGACGATCAGGATGGCAAGTACACCATGAAACTGGGACAGATCGATGTGGAATCCGGCACAGCTGATCTTTCAGGTGGGTCCGCAACGCTGAATGTACGTGCTGAAAACACACCTTCCGCTGCCGCGACATTCACAAATATGCTCGTGCCTTTGGTGGATGTTCCGGTAATTAAAAACTGGCAGTGGGCTCAAAATGATAATGGAAAGGTTGAGTCATGGACAGCTACCTTCAACCTTGAATACCGTGAGGTCCTGGTCAGCGGCGAGGAAGCTTCTGATGCGAAACGCAGCTGGACTCCTGTTTACGAAACAGACGGTACGACGCAGAAGAGCATTACGCTTCGCTCGACGGATTCTGATCAGGAGAAGTTCAATGATCTTCCGCTGTACAAGGCTCACGATAACGGCAGTGTGTACCGCCTGATCTACTCTGTAGATGAGGTAGCGTATACAATTAACTATAATGATGGTCGAGATCCTGCTACAGAGACCTGGAGTAAGAATGAATCCGGTCATTTGTCGGATCACTATTCTCCTGACTATGAACAGGATGCCGGCGAGGGTAATATGCCTCAGGAGGGCATGGACGAATGGTATACGATCCATCTGACAAATGTAAGATCTACAAAAGAAATACAGAAAACCGTCGATCTCTCGCTCGAAAAACAATGGGATCATGAAGCACTTCAGGACTATCCTGATGCTTGGGCAAAATTCCAGCTGAAGCGGACATACCATGAAGAGTATCTGGATTACAACAAATTCGATCTGGATCCGGATGATCTGGTGACTGTAAAGCTCAATCTGGGTAATGGTGTAACGAAGGAGTTAGTAGTACCGCGTGGCGCACCTGTCTATGTTACTGCAGTAATAAAGCCTGAAAAGACCGTCAACTTTAGGTTCAGTAAAGACAACGAAACGCTTATATTGTCTGGTGGTGATAGTGACTCTACAAGCCAACAGTTTATATACTCAAGTGCTCCATTCTATGCGACTGCGGATGGTGATGAGGTTAACGTATCCTTTGTCAGCGGTGACACGTCTGCATTGGTAGGCGGACTGGATGGACTTGGTCTTGCTTGTTTTGATCCGGAAGAAACTACCGAAGAACAAGAAGACGCTTCGTTTGAAAACCAGAATGCCGGAAAAGTATTTACATTGGATGCTGAGCATGGATGGCATAAGGAATGGGCTGGTTTGCCGCAGACTGTCCAGGAATTGACCGTAACTAATAATGGCACGCGGCTGAAAACCATCGTATACAGCTATTATCTTGAAGAGAAAGAATGCTATCCAAAGAATTATACGGTGTCCTTCAATAACGGACAGGGCGACGAACAAAATCCATTGATTTCAAGCGCTGATGTCATAGCCAAGAATAAGTTGGAAACGACTGAGCTTAACGGAACAAAAACATGGAATGTAGGCGATGATACCAGTTATGTGCTTGGTACACCGGTTCTTAAGCTGACGCGTCGTACTGAATTAACGGATCCTGAACCTGTAACGGTGAGTTGGGAAGGAGAGGAGCAATTCCTCCAGCCGACGTGGCATACAATCGATGGATTTACCAGATCCTTCACATACGCCGACCTTCCAAAGAAAGACAAAGACGGCAACACTTATGAATACAGCGTGGAAGAAATAGAATTTACAGTTGGAGCCGGTGAGAACGCTGTTGTTTACAAAGCGGTGAAGCAGCCGAACGGAACTTATATAGTTACGATCAGCACGGAGGGTAAAGAAGGCGCTGATACGTTTGTTGTTACGCAAGACGGAAATGATATCGTCAATAAACTTAAGAGGATGACGATAGAGATCATTAAAATCGATGAGACAACAAGAGGTGATCAGGAGCAAGAAAAGCTTTCCGGTGCAAGGTTCAGACTGCTGAAATACAATGGCAGTATATACGAAGCATATGAAGGTGAATATGGTTCCGAAGATGGTGTTCCTGTAGGCAGTTCCGGAGAAGATCTCGGTAAGCTTATCTTTGATAACCTCCCGAACGGCGAGTACATGATTGTCGAAACAGACATGCCAACAGGTTATAGTAAAATCGAAAATAATGATATCTACTTTAGTATCACGGGTGGAATTCTAAAAAGATACGATAGTCCTGTTGGCACTGAGGGAAGAGCTTTGATTCCGGCACTTACATATGATGAAGACAGTCATGATACAGTCACGAACGTTGTTGCAGGCATTAGTTATGTAAATAATGTTGCGTCTGGACTCACTACATTCGGTACGACGATTTTCTATGTACTCGGGTCGATTCTAGTGATATGCGGAGGAATTTACTTCATCGGTCGCAGACGCGCCCGGAGATAGACTCTGAGAGCTCACAATTTACTTTTTAATCGCAATTTGATGACTTAAAGCGAGAGCCTTAAATATGGCTCTCGCTATTATTATTGCCATTCGGTTATTTTAACTGATGTGAAAAAAGGGGAGGATTGTTAACCATACTTATATTTTTGTCAATTCTATGTTAAAATGTATTTGTTTTTATATTATTAACCTTTTTCAAAACAAATTGCATGCATTATAAAACGGATATTGCTTATCTGCTGAAAAGAATAATACGGGCACTCGCTGATATTATACAGAAGCAGCGCAAATTAGCGCTGGTTCTTTCTTGTATTGTTGTTTTTGCGACTACATATATCCTGATCTTGCCTGCTTTTACCTTAGACAACGAAGCCGCGCATGAGCAGGGCGGAATTGACATTCCTCAGAATACTGCAGAGCAGATGATCGATGGATCGACCACGAAAACGGAAGAAGCTGAAAGCGCACCTGAAGCGTCTGAAGCATCAGATACAGATGAACCTGAAAAGAGTTCTGGGGAGAAATCTTCAGAAGAAATAACGGCAGACAACACCAGCGGGAATCATAAAGAAAAAAATGTAGTAGCAGAAGAAGAGACTGTCTCTGTTCTGCCGACCTTTGATGGTGATGGATATACAGTAACTGTTCTCGACAAAGAAAATGTTTTGCCTGCCGGAACTGAAGTCACCGTAAAGGAAATCGATAAAGATAAATATCCTCAAGCTTATGAGCAGTATGCAAATGACTCACTGGATGCCTTGAACAGTGATGCCGAATCAACAAGAAAACTTAAGTTTGCTCACTTTTACGATATAAAGCTCGTTGTGGACGGCGAAGAGCTCAGCACTCCGGAAGATTCTGTCAGTGTAAAAATCGAATACGATAAAAAGGCCTCAAAGTCCATGAGCGTAGAAGATCCTGGTGATCTGAAAGTCATTCATTTTGCCGAGAACAAGAACAGCGGTGAAATTGAGCCTGAGATCCTCAGCAGTGATATCGTTGAGGTCAATACAGATAAGAAAGACTTCCTTACTGAGACTACATTCGAAGCGGGCAGCTTTTCTGTATACGCAGTTGTTTATACAGTTGACTTCTCTTATAACGAAAACGGCGGCGAGTTCAGCATCAACGGCGGAGATTCGATCAGCCTCGGCATGCTCACTGAAGAACTTGGTATCACTGCTGAGAAAGCGACCGATAAGGTCATGGCAACGGCTGACTTCCTTGATCAGGTCGATACTGTTGAATTCAGTGATCCAAAGCTGATGTATGTCGGGCTGCTTAAAAAGGACTGCACAGTCGCCGATGTCATGAAAGAAAACAATCTTCATGTTATCTATCCGCTCGGTCTTACTGAGAAAGAAGTTCTCGATATCAATCATAAGAAATACAAAGCCGGAGAATGGCTGCTGATCAGTCTTAAAGCTTTTGATACAGAGGAAACTCTTACCATCACGCTCAAGGACGGATCCGTGATCGAGATAAGCGTCACGGACGCCGCGGACGCCATAATGGATGGAGACAAGGTACAGACCATAAGTAATCCTGCGGGAACTACCATAAATCTCTTTGACTACTGGATCGTCAGCCCTGAGCTTTCCGGAAGAGACGGCTGGGGAGACCTTGATCAGACACAGGGCGCAGCAGAGGCCGGCGATGGTCATGTCAACGGTACCGGTAATAATAAGGGAATCAACTCCAGCACCGATGATCCGGATCATGGCCACGCGCTCAAATTTTCCCCTGCATGGGCCGGAACCGTATACAACGGAAACAAGTATGGTACTACTGGTAACGCCTGGGAGAGCGTAAATAAAGACGGCAAGGACGGTCTCAACAGTTATACCGGCAACGGCGATCCGTTCCAGGGGATAGTTCAGAATAAACTTACAGACGGTTACCCTGTATTGACAGATAACCAGACCATAGGATCGACCGGCGAATCACTTCAGTATCTGTTCGACCCTTCAGTCGATCATGCCGGAAAAGCCAGCTATGACGGTGTAAACCAACTCCTATATGTAGATTCTGAGGGCTATTACACTTACGACAGCCGTTATTACGCTGCCTCACTGAATTCAGATAAAACATTTGACGTCACTGAACAGACTTCAAGCGATTCCGAGATACGCGGATTCTGGCCGTTCGGAACTCAGAACTTCTGGTCAGGCCTGCATCTGAACACACAGTTCTCTATGCCGGCGAACGGACAGGTGCTGAATCCGAAGCAGGAATATAAAGACATGCAGTTTGAATTCTCAGGCGATGACGATGTATGGCTCTATGTTGACGGCGTTCTGATAGGTGACGGCGGAGGCATCCATAACCGTACTGAGATAGACATCAACTTCGCTACAGGACAGGTCACGGTAACAGGCAAGAAGGATTCCAACCATCCGGGTGACGATGAGTACGTGCTCTGGCTCGACGACCTTTATAAGGCTGCCGGCAAATACGATGACGACGCGTGGGAAGACATCCCGGGCGTGGAAGGGCATAAGAGATTCAAGCGGGGCACATATCACACCTTCGACATGTTCTATCTTGAACGAGGCGGCGGAGAATCCAACCTGTATATCCACTACAATCTGATATCGACCGTTGAATTTTCTGCGCATAAATCCTTCCTGGGTACCGAGCGTCTGCACAGAGATCAGTTCCAGTTTGAAATGACCGGTCTTGACGGACAGTATAAAAAATGGACCGGCGGAGGTACGCCGCCTGAAGGAGCTATTTGCGACAAGAACGGAGACTACTGGGTATTAAGCGATCCTTCAGCCAGAGCCATCATGCCGTCCGGTGGAACAGATGGAGGAGCAGGCACGGTAGCCGATCCTAAAAAGGTCCTTTCTGATGATGGTTATACATCATATATCACAGGTGTAACGGAAGACGGTAACGTCAACTTCGGCCAGGCAGAGATATCTCAGGCAGACAGAGATGCCTGTCACAACGGAGATCCTTCATCATATCTGTATCGTGTAAGGGAGATCGTTCCTGATGACGCTGAGAATGCTGACGGAGTCCGTTGGGATCAGGCTGATGAGGCCCAGAAGGCAGAAGGCGGATTTGTCAAGGATCAAGTAGTCTACGACGGCAGAGTATACTACTGGCTGGGAACCGTAAAAGAGGAAGAAGTCACTGCCGGCGATGGATCGACACATATAGAATACGTTCTGGCTAAAAGCCGTTTTCTGGACAGTGATTATTCCGTGCCGGATACCGAAACAACATTCTTCAACTTCTCAAACACCTTTGTTCCTGATCTTGGAAAGCTTGAGTTCACCAAGGTGGACGGTTCGGGAACAGGTGTGCCGGGCGCTGAGTTTGCTCTGTACACAGATGAAGACTGCCGTACGCCTCTCATCAATATAGACGGCGATAAGCAGCCATGGACCGCGGTCTCCGATGATCAGGGAAAGGTCATATTCGACGGTGTCCGCGTCGGGGAATACTTCATGAAAGAGACGAGGGTTCCTGAAGGGTATAAACCTATCGATACGGTATATAAGGTCACTATAGTGGATTCAGACGATCACACAGAGTCGTCAACCATCGTTGCAATAGATGATGATACCAGAACGCCTGTCCATGAGATCTACAATACAAAGATCTCCACGGAAGGCCTGGAAGTAGACAAGTTCTGGAAAGGTGATACGCCGGATGATGACGCGACCATAACTTATAAACTCTACCAGACTTCCACTAGGTCTAAGATTGGGCAGTACTCAGTTGATGTATCCGAGCTTGGATACGGCAAGCCGGATTGGAACAACGGCCGCTTCTTTACGAATGATGAGCTGATCGGAGATAAGACTCATATAAAGAAAGGCTCTGTGATAGAGGTCGTCATCGCGACCACCAGTGGCGGATGGAGTTTTGACACACTGAACGAAACGACCCCGATAACAAGCAATCAGACCATAATCAGCGATACTCTCAGCGGAGGCAAGGATCTTGAGCGCAGAATAAGAATAGAAGTTACTGACGAGTCATCGACCACTATCAAATTAAATGGACAGCTGGAGTCCTGCTATGACGGAAACGGAGGCAAACCTAACATCTCTGTTTCGATCATTTCCGAACCTTCCGAGTCTGAGGAAGGCGAAACAAAGCTTGTAGCGACTGCTACCCTCGGTAAGAACACGGTCACATCTACGATCGGGCCTGAGTTTTCAGGTCTTGATCCTGCTGTTGTGATAAATCGCGGTTCAGGCAACTGGACATCTGTAGTAAAGAATCTTCCTGAGAGATCTGTCGACGGAGAGTGGGAGACGGTCTTCAGATACTACGTAGAAGAGGTTGAGAGTTCCATTCCTTCCGGCTTCTCCTTTGACAGTATCTATCCTGCATCAGCGGTTCCGGGAGAAACTGTATCGATCGTGAACAAGACAGAACCGTCCGCGACTATTGATATAGATATCAAGAAAACGGATGATATGCCGGACAGCGAAAACTATCTGGCCGGGGCAGTATTCGAGCTGCAGTACAGGGTGGATTCCACACAGAGCTGGGAAAAGGCAAAGACCATTTACGGAATGGATATAGAGCAGCTAGACGAGAACAGCCAATTCACTGTTCCTGAAGAAGGGATCACTATCACAGGTCTTATGGACGGACAGTATCGTATGGAAGAGAAGGATCCGCCGGCAGGATATATCATTCTGGAGGATCACCCTGTATTATTCACAGTTGAGAACGGAGAGATCACAAGTACTGACGGGACCATCAGCGGTGTAAGATACGCTGAAGCAAGCGATGACAATAACGCACTGTTCATAGTTCCTAATACGCCGGGTGCTGAACTCCCTAAAACCGGAGGCATCGGTACGACGATTTTCTATCGGTACGACGATTTTCTATGTACTCGGGTCGATTCTAGTGATATGCGGAGGAATTTACTTCATCGGTCGCAGACGCGCCCGGAGATAGACTCTGAGAGATCAAAATTTGACTTGTAGGAGTATTTTGATAAATATACGGACAATGTGTATGCATATTTTTAAAACTTAAAGCGAGAGCTTAAACATGGCTCTCGCTTTTAATATTGAATTATTTATTAATTACTATCATTTTGAGCAGTATCTATCATAATAATATGACATATAAAAAAATGTGTACAGTCTTTGAGGTGTTGAAATTTAAGCATTTTGCTGAGGTGCTACGGGTCCTGAGGGGCAAAAAAAATCGCTTAAATCGAAAATAAACGCCTCGTTTTTTTTGCACTTTTCCGGCTGTTTTCGGATCCGCCACGCATACGACGATTCGTCTGAGTGATAAGCAGTTCTTGGACGTATAGAACAACAAGATAGCAACGAAACAGCAGATACAATAAAATTGGAAATGGTAGAAAAGTATATGTACCAATTTAATTGATTGTCTGAAAAAATAGATAAGAATAAAAATAATAGGAGATTGTCGAGATTTATTCCGAAAATACTTTTTATAAATAATAATAAATATTATTAAAAACAAGAGAGGCGCAGACACGCTGCAATTGCAACATATACAGGGTTTTTAGCATTCTACATGTCTTAGGTATATAACTATTCCGAAAATTATGATTTTAGGAATAGTTGTGTATCTGTTCAATCCCATCTCTGATAGACTGTGTATGCTCTCCTGTTGTTGGACAATTAGTCAATGACCAACCATTTCATGTAAAATGCGGGCCACCATATTGAGGCCCGCATTATGTTCTATTATTTATTTATCCATTATTATCTCCCTATGATCATTTCATAGTTTATTTTTGATTTCCCTTTGTATAAGTAAATGGTTACATATAATTCCTGATACTTTTTCGGGAACTTGATCGAAGATCCTTTGGTTATCATCTTTTTTGTAATTTTAACATTCGATTCATTCGCGTACTTGTCATAGCGCTTGGCTTCAATTTTGCGGATCTTCCACCCTTTTTTAAGTACCCCTTTTATGCTAACAGTTTTTTTGGATGTTGTACAATTGTAATAGAACTTATTCTTTTTGATATTTACCTTTTTCCCGTTGACTTTAAGGCTTTTGAATTCATTTGGATATTTTTTTACAGTAATAGTTTTTTTAAGAGTTTTATCTCCGTCAGGAGTTCTAAATTTTACTGTTATTGTAGTCTTACCGGCCTTTTTGCATTCAAGAAAATATAGATATGTATCTACATCGATTTCCTTTGTGATTTTCGCTACTTTAGTATTGCTTGACTTCGCAGAAATAATATCTTCGTTATATTCAACATCGTCACTATATAAGTATAAAGATCCGGAATAACCTGTCCAGAAATCTCCTTCTAATCCGTAACAACCGAGCTTCCAATCATCATTAGCTGCACTAGCAACACATGTACCGGCAACAAACATGCTGAACGCGATTACTGTTGACAACACAAGCGATATCGACCTCTTAATTCTCCCCTTCATAATAACTCCTTTCTCAAATCATGTTTTCTTTTATCTTTTTATACTAAGAGCAGGTATCTAGTACCGCATAACAAAGTATGAAAGAACATTGATATCAACAATTACCTGTATATACATATTCAAGATATTCACCTGCTGCATCTGCCAGTTTATATATCAAAGCGACGTTCGTTGCATTCCGATCTTTCATATTGAACCTCGGAAAGAATCTGGATATATGCAGAGGTACCATCTTTCCAATTATTTTACCATCAAAGTCCTCGAGTTGGGATATCCATGCAGCAATTTTTTGCATCTCATCTTCGGTATCATTTTCCCCGGGCACGATCAGCGTCGTTAGTTCCACATGGCAATGCTTAACGGCCTCTGTGATGAATGCTTTGACCATGTCGAAATCGCCGCCAAGCACTTCGTTATAGTACTTGTATGTAAATCCCTTCAGGTCTATGTTCATCGCGTCGATGTATGGCAGCAATTCTTCAAGCACATGGAGTTCAGCAGTCCCGTTTGTGACCAGAACATTGTACATACCCTGTTCATGGATCAATTTTGCTGTGTCTCGTATGTATTCATATCCGATCAGTGGTTCGTTGTATGTGAACGCAACGCCGATATTTCCCCTGTCCCGCGTTCTTACGGCCAAATCGCATAATTCTTCGGGCGAAACATATTCTGCTTTCTCGGCAAAGCTGAAGGCTTCACGGGACCATGATATCTCATAGTTCTGACAGAAAGGACATCTGAGGTTGCATCCGTAGCTTCCGACTGAAAGTATCATGCTTCCGGGATGGAATCTATTCAAAGGTTTCTTTTCGATTGGATCGAGAGCAAGTGAAGTGATCCTGCCGTAATTAGCAGGTTCAACAGTGCCACCTTTGCAGGTCCTTGCTCCGCAGAAACCGAGACCGCCTTCATTTATATCACAATGCCTAAAACATACGTCACATACAGCCATTGAGTTGCCCCCTTATCAGTAATGTCTTATTACTTCAAATCTCTGGAGCGTATATCTGTCAGTCTTGCGTATGCCGCCTTTTTGCATAGCTATCTCTACCTGTTGGCTTACCGTATCCACGCCGTCCAGGTCAGGAAGCAGGAGTCCCCTCCTGTGTCCGCTTGTAACGATCACACCATATCTCTTTACATCGAGCTCATCTTCCGAATCGATATCTTCAGGCTCTCCGAGAACATCGACATTGATGTCCAGCCACTTGAGTTCGTCCGCTCTGATCGGAGAAAACCTCGGGTCTCGTGTCGACGCGCTTATGGCGTTATTGATTATTTCCTGAGCGACACATGATGTAGTTGGCAAAATGGTGCCTATGCAGCCTCTGAGACTTCCATGCTTATGTATGGATACGAATGCCCCTGCCTTTTGGCTTAGCATCTCTTCAGGGATATCATCGGGAATCGATATCTTCTCGTTCCGTAATATGTAGCTTTCTATCGTGCGTCTTGCGAGGCGTACATAATCATCTGACTCCAGCTGTTTAGCAGCGAGTTCATCCTGTACCTTTCTTAAGTGCTTATCAAGGAAACATCTGTTTGGATCGTCCCCTTCCGGATAAAAGGTACATATGCCGTAACCTACTCCTGTGACATCTTCATGAGAAAGCTTTGTAGCGCGCACTGATTTGCCATCCAGCGTACCGGCCATGATAACAAAAGATCTGTGTCCGCATTCAGCAGCTTTGTCGCAGAACGATTCGTCAAAGTCGAACAATTCATCAAAAGCAGCCCTGCCGCATACATCCATTATGCGCTCGTCATATACCGGCCCTTCCGAAGCGAAGCCGTATGGACCGTATTCCTGGAGTTTATGCGACAAATCACCACTTCCTACTATGACTGTGCGTGTTCCTGTGTTATCTGCAGCATCCCTGATGATCATCCCAAGCTTGTAATGGTCCTCAAGTGGGAGCCCGGATAATCCTATCCTGACGATCTTTCCTTCTTTATATCTGTTTCTAATAAACCAAAGCGGTACCATCGTTCCGTGGTCAAGGCTTTTATCGCGTTCGCCCATAGTCCCGGCAGAAAGCCCTTGTTCATCGGCAAGTCTGCAGATCTCTGCAATCAACGAGGTATCGTAAGTCTCTTTAAACTTGACTTCGGCTGCGCCAAAGCGCAGGAAAGAACCTGATGCAGAGGATCCCGGTGAAATGTGAAAATAGTCCGCATACATAATGGAATGCGGACTTGTGATCACAATGGTATCGGGTCTGAGTTCAGTGATCTCTGACGCAACTTGCTCGTAAGCTTTGATAGTATCACTTACCTGAGCTTCGCTTCCTCTGCCCACGGCGGGAACTATCATAGGAGGATGTGGCACCATGAATGCGGCAACAATAGACATTTTGGCCTCCTTCCGGTTTAGTTATCTTAACGCTTGTTCCATATCCTGTGGATCTTGTCAAGCAATGCTCCGACGTAGTAGACACCTACCAGCATCGCTACTGCTATCTGAACGGTGAGCGATGTAAGCGGTGTCATGGTATCCAGGTTCATAGTGAGCATACCTATAGCCCAGCCTGCGAGCCATGATGGCATGTGGATTATATTTTCGAATCTTGAAGAAATAATTACGAGAATGAAACCGAATACCGCAAGCAGCACAAACAACGTCAGATTGGCGTTAAACGGCGTTATCGACATGATATATGTCACTATAAGAGCCCATATATCCCCTGCCAGATATCCTAGCGCTATTTTATGCGCATCTTTAAAGTTATTTCCATTTGTAGCATATATTCCGGCACAGATAAGCGCTATAGGACCTACGCTGTTGCCGAGATACGGACTTGCTACTGCCCATATAGGCGGAAGTATCGCGATCAATATACCTAGAGTAATTACATCTTTTTTCATAGTCTTCATTCGTTAAACACATTCAAAATAAATGTTCCATCTATATCTGTCTTGCCAAGAACAAAGCATTCCGCAGGTGTGATCCATCGAGCAGGATCGTCCAGATATTCCTGATAGTCATCATATGATTTGAAGTTGTAGACGCACATCCCGGTTGTTTTCGCGTTCTCGGATGGTTCTCCATCATAGCTTGTTTCTACAAGAACTCCGACAAGCAACCAATCTGCATCTTGATCAAAATCATCATTATGCAGAATATATCTGAACACCATCTGTTCAGCATCTTCGGTGGAATACACATATGGTTCTTCGAATTCTTCGTAATCATATGCGCCGGTAAGCAAAACATCTTCGATATGTGATGTATCCCCGATTTCCGACAAACTATCATAGTCACCATTCCTGAACAGATTTACAGTCTCGGAGGCTGCTTCGCTCATGAAATCAGTATCGTCAGTCAGATCATAATCATAATCATATGTGTCATCGTCGTATCCTGGATCATAATCATCTTCATCTAAAGATGCTAAAAATGAGAAGCCCAATATGGCTATAGCAATGCCTATAAAAGCGAACTTTGCAACGCTCTCCCCCTTCTTATCTTCCGAACTGTTTTTAGGGACCGGTTTTAAGACGGTTTTTACTTCGGGAATCTTTAGTTCTTTTGATTTACTTTCCTTACTGACATTTTCCTTTTTTACTGTCCTGACAACAGGTTTTATGGTGTTCGTTTCAGGCGCTTTACCCTTTATAACTTTCATCGCAGGCTCTCTTATACCGCCTATCACAGCAGATATAACAGCAGCGCAAACAGTCACAGCAAATAAAACAATGAATGATGCAATGAACCAGTCATATTTGACATATTGCGGATAATGATACCATCCAAAAGGAAAACCTCTGAAGCCCCTTTCATCCTTGATAAGTAAGCCCAACAGCAGGAAGATCATCGACAGCGTCAGGTATCCGAGTATCCTGTCGATTACTTTTTCAGACTTATTATTCATATTGTGTTTTATATGATGTCCTTTCTTCTGCTTTCAAGATCGTGTGCTACTTCCGCAGCCTGCTTTGCTGCCTCTTTGCCTTCCTTGCTCGTGTCTTCTTTTATGCAAGGGTCGACTTCTGTGTGGATTCGGATATCATCACCGCTATCTGCTTTGATAGAATCGCCTATTCCAAGTGACTCAGCAGCAACGCCGAGTGTGGATACTATACCTGCGATCTCTGTAGGCATATATATCTTGGTGGCTCTGCCGTCAGCAACATCTCTAAGAGCTTCAAGGCCTTTGAGTTTGAGCACGCTCTGATCGATATGTGCTTCTCTAAGTTTTTCAAGACCTTCGGCCTGTGCTTCATACACCAGCCTGATCGATTCAGCTTCACCCTGAGCAAGCGCGATCTTAGCTTCTTTCTCTGCCTCAGCGGCGAGAACTTTTGCCTTTTTATCACCTTCAGCGCGGGATACTACTGATTCCTGGTGAGCCTGAGCTTCAAGCACAGTCTGGCGTCTCTCACGCTCCGCCCTCATCTGTTTTGTCATTACTTCTTCGATCTCTGAAGGCGGGTCGATATTCTTGAGCTCTACTCTGTTTACTTTGATGCCCCATGGATCAGTCGCTTCATCGAGTATGGCTTCCATCTGAGTATTGATCGCTTCTCTAGATGAAAGAGTGGTGTCAAGCTCCATACCACCGATGATGCTTCTCAGTGTAGTTGCTGAAAGATTCTGAAGTCCAGCAATAGGATTCTCCACTCCGTATGTATATTTCTGAGGATCGAATACTTTTGAGAACACAACAGAGTCGACCTTTACAGATACATTATCCTTTGTGATTACCGGCTGAGGCGGAAAATCAAACACCTGCTCTTTCAATGAAATCTTGTTCACTATATTGTCGATAAACGGGATCTTCACATGTAATCCTGCGTACCATACTGATTTGAACTTACCAAGTCGCTCGATAACATACGCATGCTCCTGTGGAACTATCCTTATGTTTCTAAATATCAAAATGATAAGAAGAAGCAAGATAACAAGTAATACGATTTTCATCATTTTATAGCCCTCCCTTTGGCTTTTCGAATAATTGATCCATTAAAAAACCCGATATTATTATCTCATACACCTCAGTATATTTCATCCGTAATATCGGGATTTAATGTGGTTTTAAATTGAACAGATCGATCCTACCAAGCTACGGCAACGTCTATCTGTGTTGGATTCCGGCTGGCGAAACCGCCTGTATCACATACCATGGCTTTTCCGAGAGAAGTATCTACAAGTGATCCTCTGGGATGAAGGTTCAGATTAGCAGCTACCATCACATAGTCGCCCAGCATCTTCACACCATCATCTCTGACCCAGTATTCATCTTCTATGCCCATGCTGCGCATAATTCTGACAACACCGCTCATGTTGAGATTATAATATGTCTCTTTTCCGGACGGACCGGTAATAGTGCCTCTGGACTTACTGAGAACTGGACCCTTCCATCTATGCTCTTCTTCATAAATTGCAGGCGCTAAAGCGGTATGAACTGATAACGCCAGCGCCGGAGCAGCGCTTACGATATGAACAACAGCAGTTTCATTCATGGATAGCTGTGTCTGCTCCTCAGATAATGAATACACCTCCATTGTCATCATAGTGAGACATATAAGCTCGAATATGAGGATCAGGCATATACCCTTCTTTGTTATGTGTTTTTTATTATTTGCGGCAGTATAGATCATATATTAACTGTAATTAATTATCGGTTATTTAATTTCTTATATTATTCCTACATCAGCAAGGCTCCAGTAAACTCGCTCAATTGGAACTGAAGACCATCATTTCTATCGGTATCAATACCAGTGGCATGAGCAGAAATGTCCCCATGCCGCAGATGGCGAGCCATACCTGTTCTTTATATAGTTTAGCCCCCATCTTATCTGAGTTTCTCCGTTTGTATAATAATCACTGCCTTCAGATGCCATCTTGCTTGCCGGCAGAGCCTGCGGGATACCGTGTGCTCCGGATGAACCGTTATGAGCACTTGGATTCCATCCGGATTCCTTATTCCATAGATTGATCAAAGGCTCTATTTCTGATTTTTCCCATCCGTATTCTTCCATCAGGGATAGAGCGTATCTCTGATATTCACCTTTTGTGCCTGAAGCTAAATTGAATGGAGCTTCTGTGGTAAGATTGCTGCTCTTTATATAGTATTCTTCATCATCTATCTCGATCAGACTCCATTCATTATATGTAACGCCTACACGATCCACTGATGCGTATTCATCAATGGTACCTGCCGATGCATAAGAAACATTCGGACCGGTTCTGTAATTAGCACCATCTGTCGTGATCCATACTGTATCTGAAACTTCTTCCCTGAGTTGCTCTGAGGCTGTTATAACAGAGTTCCTTGCAAACATACCGAATGATTCACTGGATGATTCTATGATACTGGAGCAAGTTTCTATACGATTTTCCGTGATTTGGTGCCATGATATGCTATAGATCGATATCAAAGCAGCAACCATAACCACCAATTCAGCGATAATAAATCGTATGATCTGTGTCTTTCCGATGTTATATCTGTATAGGATCGCTGTCATAAAATGTTGCACTCTTTCTATATCTATGCCGTTTTATATGCAAATTCCGACAATATCGAATGCATATATGCAATATTACGATAATTTTTTATCGTTTCATTAACATTTGTTAAGCATTTTGATTATACACCCCTTTTCGGTCAAAACTAAAAAATCAGAGGCCATAAAGACCTCTGAAGCTTGAAATTTCAGCATTTTTTGCGACTCATTCTATATAAAACAGACTATTTGCGCAACATGATGTGTGCTATGTTGAAGATCACCCCAACATAGCGCACTTATTATTTGCAATTAATTCGATGTTTCAATCCTCGTATGTTTTTCTCAGGATATAGAACCCGTCACTGTTCGCATCTACTATAATATATCCCCTGTCATCGACCACTACATCCTCTGTCATTGCCATCATAGGTCCAGGGAACGGGAAGCATTTCTTTGTTGGGTTAGGAGGAATGAAGTATGCCTTTTCCTTGATATAGTAAGGATCAGATACATCATAAACTCTTAATCCCGCTGCGAAGTAGCAATCATACACTACATCAGTTCTCTGTTCCAACCAAGGCTTTCCGTCCATTGGCTCGTGCAGATTGTGAGGGCCAAAAGGCCCACCCTTAGAGCCTTCAGCAAGCATATATGTGTTGAAATTAGGCGCAGGGAAATCTTCCGGCACTTCAGGATATGGGAATATCGCGATCATTACAGGATTTGTTGGATCACTGACATCTACCATGACAATATTGTTCATAGCCTGAGCCTGTTTGACCATGCCATCCTTTATGAAACCGAATCTCTCACCCTCGTGCATAACAACGCAGAGATCTCTTCCCTTTAGTGGCAGAGCTGTATGAGTCCTTGCGCCGGCAAGCCTGCTTGAGAATGCAGGCATAAACTGAAGCTGCCCAAGAGCTTTTGGCCTTGTGAAGTCGGAAACATCAAGAATATACAGTCCGTCACCACCGTATCCCAGATAGGCCCTATCGCCCATAACGAACGGTGGTCCGTGCATCCAACCTTTATCCATGAAATCAGGATTATGTGGTGCCGAGTGATCGACTTCGCGCCCCGGAACACCGTAGATGTACTGATGAGGTGCCCACCAGCGCCCTACTTCTTTGATATTCTTTGGATCAGATATATCAACGATCCTGTAGATCATGCCCTCAAATTCATCTGCTTCAGCGGACAGATGTACATAATCGCCGCCGTTATACATGAACCTGTGAACTCCCATCGAATAAGGAACACCACAGTCCCAGTAACCCAGATATTCAGGATTCTCAGGGTCATCCTTCAGATCATAAACCATTATGCCCTGCAAGCTTTTCATCTTAGCCCTGTCGCCTACTAACACTCCCGGACCGGAGCCGGATGTGAGCGCGAAGACAAGCTTATCGTCAGCGATCTGAAGTTTCGGAATGGACGTTGTAGGATATTCGTTGATATCAAACGGTAGCCACTTTTTTATGAATACCGGATCGCGTGGATCAGTGACATCGCTGATCATAATACCTACGCCTTCAGGGCCTGCAGCAAAAGCAGCTCCGTAAAGCAGATATCTGCCTTCTTTTGTTTTATACAGGGCCATCTGGAACATGCCGGCTTTGCCGTCGAGATCGCAATAGCCAAGCACCTCTAGGTTCTTTATATAACCGTCGTTTCCTTCGCCCTTGGAGTAAAAATATTTGCCTTTTGACATTTGTTTACCTCATAGTGATGTATCCGCGATACTGAGTCAGATTGTCCGATCTTGCGTAATCTGACATGAAAATACCGCTGATTCCATATGATTTCTTGAAATATGGGAAGTCTTCTGTCTCTGCCCATGCAGGTTTGGAGCACTTATCAGCTGCTGCCTGTATAGCTTCGACCCATGCGCTCTGACACTCGAACCACATCTCTACTACACGGTCGAAATCACAGTTGTTGACTTCCTTTTTAATGAGACTTGAAACACAACGTGTGCATCCTTCATGCTCATAGATCGAAGGCAGGAACTCTTCTTTGAGCCACTTGTCCCCTTCTTCTTTGCTGACGCCTTCTGGATATCTGACCATGAACTGCCATCTGTAATTAGGGCCGTCTTCTACTGTGCGGCCTTCACCTTTGAAGTCTTCCTCCCACCATACAGGAACGAAAGCAAAGATGAATGGAACGGTTCCGGCTTCTTCGTTTCCCTTAACTGATCTGGCTTTATCACCCTCGAGGTTTAGCTCATCAGATTTATCTATGCTGTGAGAATGTCCATAATCAGGGATGTTGTTCTGCCATACTAGAACATCCGTAGGGAAAAACTCAGTCAGAACTTTATGATGGTCGCCGGCGAAAGCAACATCGTTTGGATTAGCCAGCCAGTAGTGCTCTGTCATCTGCATTCTTACTGTTCCGAACCTCTCTCCTCCCGGTGGAGTCGGTAGCGCCGGATAAAATGCGTACTTTGATACGTATGGTCCAAACTGTGAAATGCTGTCAGGAACATGGTATCTATAAAGCCAGTTCTCAAGCTTGATGCGGTAGTCCTCATGAGCAAGGTCTACATAGATCAGCGAACGGACTGGATAAAATTCAGGTCTTTTCATTTTTATTCTAGTCTCCTTTCGTTAAAGCAGAGCCGCATCAAAAGATGCAGCTCTGTTTATATATCATATTACTTTCCCTTTGATGGTGAAGGTGTAGGCTCGATAACACTAGTATAATGCTCTTTGCGCGCCTTGAATTCAGGGTCTTTAAAGAGATTCATAAGTCTGCTCTCATTTGCAAAGATATCCTGTCCGTGAAGTGCTTTGCCCGAGAGTATATCATGAGCATGGTGCTCTGTTCCCTCTTCGAACTCGAATTTGAGAGCTCCGTCTTTCTCTACGAGCTTACCGCGGAGACCGCAAAGTTCGCACTCGACCTTAGTTGTACCCGGGAAGATGTAGAAGTTGTTGCCGTGGCAATGCGGACAAGCGCCTTCTTTACCCTTCCAAAGATCGACGTTTTCAGATCCCATGATCATGAGATGGTTATCGATGATGTATTGCGCAGCCTCTACGAGATTGCGTGCCATCTCTTTTGTCCTCTCGATCTTATCATCCTGCATTATAACGTCCTTGCACCATGAGAAATAATCATTATCGATCACCTTCCAGCCCGGACTCATGGCGAGCATAGCATGGTCAGTTTCACATCTAACTGCCCAGTCCGATCCGCCAATAGCGAGGAATGAAATAGCTTTCTGTTTGAAATACTTCATATCCAAAGGTTCTTTGCCCTGCTCTTTAAGTTTCTCCTGAAGACCAAGCAACATACCGGTATCATGTCCAGGACCCATGCGGTCGCACATTATGTGGAAGAGTCCGGAACCACCGGATTCATAGATAGGATCAACGATGAATACGCCATCAGCGTCCACCATTTTCTCGTAGAGAGCTTTATAGTCATCTTTTCTTGTGCATATCATGCCTTTGCCCATTACGAGGCCTCTTGAACATGCCACACAACCTGTGCATGTCTGAAGATCCCAGTCAAATGCGTGGATAAATTCTATCTCAGCTCCGAGCTTCTGACATTCTTCAAGTGCTACTCTGCACATTGTGTCATTGTTACCATTCTTGGTACCAAGAGATATTCCCAAAATTTTCATTATTATTCTCCCTCTTAATTTACTTCAATAATACTTTTTTCTGTCATCGATCATTATGATATTTGACTTGATTATGCCTGCGGTGGCATCTCAGGAGCAGGTTCGTTACAGATAGCTCTTGACCATTTATCAGCAACTCCGTTCCAGAACATAGCGATAATCAAAGTTGGAACATAGCAAGGGATAAAGCCCTTAAGACATGCCGCGATGTATGGTCCGAACTGGAAACCCGCTGGCGATGCAGCCATTCCAACAGCTGTCATAATGAGGTCAAGAATTACTACGAATACACCTGCTACTACCAGATTCAGCAGAAGCCCGAACTTAAAGGTACCAGGCTGAGCGCGTTTGACGGCAAATGCGAAGCCCCATCTCTCTGCATGAATGAAGTTAACAAAGAATGTTACAACATATGCAATAATAGCCATTCTGATGTAATTTGGTCCGTTAAGGCTCCCCGGTGCATCGATGTTAGACAATGCCAAAGCAACAAGAGTGATAACGAGACTGAGCGGAAGGTCCATGATAAGGGCATATACCGCCGTTAGTTTTGCGCTCTTTTGCATAATGAAATTCCCCCTTTTTGTTTGTATTTCCAATAAAAAAAAAGACTTGTTATTATTTTATACAAGTCGAAAAGAATTGTAAAATTAATCATTTTTAATACTACGTTCTGTCAAGGTATCTTTGTAATATCACTACCGCCGCCTGCCTATCGATTATCTTTTTTCGATCTTCCCTGCTCATGTTGGCTTGAATGAGCACCTCTTCGGCTTCTACTGTACTGAAACGTTCATCCTGCCATTCTACTTTGACCTTTGAAAGAGGCCCTGAACTTTTGAGTTTGTTTTCCAGCATTCGGTAAAACTCTCTGGCTCTCTCAGTCGAAAGAGTATCCTCGCCGTCAAGATTTAGAGGGAGACCGATGACTACAGTATCACAATCGTATTCACGGATATAGTCAATAACCTTTCCTGTATCCTTGCGAATGCCAACTCTTTCAATGGTAGTGACTCCGGTCGCGATAACGCCAAGAGGGTCGCTGACCGCGACCCCCACTGTTTTTTCACCAATATCAAGCCCGAGTATTCTCATCTATTTCTTCTCGATATCAAGATAATTGACGAGAATCTCCTCAAGAAGCTCGTCTCTATCCATCTTAAGAATGAGATTTCTTGCGTTGTTATGGCTTGTGATATATGAAGGATCTCCTGATGTAAGATATCCTACGATCTGATCGATCGCGTTATAACCACGCTCAGTAAGCGCCGCGTAGATTTCGATCAACGCTTCTTTTTTATCAAGCTGGCTGTCTTTAAATCCTTCAAACATGATCGTGTTCTTACTCATTTTTTCCTCCTGACTATTTATCCGTTAATGATCTCTGCAGCTTTTTCAAATGCGATGTCTACCTTTGACGGATCCTTAGCACCGGCCTGAGCCATGTTCGCTTTTCCGCCTCCTCCACCGCCTGCAGCAGCAGCGATCTCTTTTATGAGTTTTCCGGCGTGATAGCCTTTTCCGATAAGGTCTTCACTTACTGATACGATAAATGTGACTTTTCCATCGTTTACGGCTGCAAGTACGATTATCACATCATCCGCTTTTTCTCTGATCGCATCAGATATGCTTCTGAGCTGGTCTGTATCAGTATTCTCAAATTTTCTTGTTATCAGTTTGACTCCGCCGATTTCCTTTGCAGAATTGATTATATCATCAACGGACCCGCTGATTTCATCAGACTTAATAGACTTTATGGTATTTTCAAGTTCCTTTATATCTGACATCACCTGGGTTGCCTTGCGTGTGAGATCCGACTCGCTGGTCTTAAGTACATGTGCAACCGCACCAATTGTAGACTCCTTGCCTGCAAGGTACTTGATTACATTGGAACCTGTGATGGCTTCGATACGTCTTACTCCGGAAGCGATTCCGGCCTCACTTATGATCTTAAAGCCTCCTACTTTACCGGTGTTGTCGATATGCGTTCCTCCGCAGAACTCTATGCTGTAATTGCCCATGCTTACAACTCTGACGATCTCACCATATTTCTCGCCAAATATTGCCATGGCACCGAGTTTCTTTGCCTCCTCTATAGGAAGCTCTTCCATCTTTATCGGAAGGTACTCGTCTACCTTTTCGTTTACGATTTCTTCAACCTTGGCTATCTCTTCTTTAGTCATAGCCTGGAAATGGTTAAAGTCGAACCTTAAATAATTATCATCGACGTAGGAACCTGCCTGCATGACATGATCTCCCAGAACGTCCTGTAGTGCCTGCTGAAGAAGATGTGTAGCGGAATGGCTTCTCGCTATTTTATGTCTTCTGACGGAGTCGATGATCAGTTCAACGCTGTCTCCCTTTTCAAGCTGATCGGCAAGTCCTGAATCATCCGGATTGATCACATGAAGCCAAATGTCGTTATCCTTTACAACATCGACAACTCTGAGCTCATCGTTTCCCTTTCTGATGATTCCGGTATCAAACACCTGACCGCCGCTTGTTGCGTAGAAAGGAGTCTGATCAAAAATGATAAACTTGCGCTTTTCATCGTAATTGCCAACGTATAATACTTCTGCTTCAGAGGATTCTTCCGTGTAGCCGAGGAACTTAGTGTGCGGGAGATCACTGTATTCTGAAGCGTCTCTCCATGCATCCTCATCGGTGTCTCTTTGGTTGGCTCTCGCAAGATCTTTCTGAGCCTGCATGTTTTCATTGAAGCCTTCGACATCTGCTGTCAGTCCCTGCTCCTCAAGGATCTCCTGAGTCACTTCAAGAGGGAAACCATAGGTATCATAAAGCTTGAATGTAAGCTCGCCGCTGAGCTCTGTCTCTCCTTTTGACTTAAGGTCTTCAATATAACCATCGAGAATATCCATTCCATTATCAAGAGTCTTGGCGAAGTTGTTTTCTTCGATAGTGATCATCTTGATGATGTAGTCGTGTTTTTCAACGAGCTCAGGATATGCGCCGCCGGAAGTTTTGATTACATTCTCAGCAAGTTCGGAGAGCGGATTGTCTTTCTCGATACCAAGAAGTTTGCAGTGCCTTGCTGCTCTTCTGATGATCCTCTTAAGGATGTAGCCTCTTCCTTCGTTGCTAGGAAGGATTCCATCGGCGATCATGAATGTCATAGAACGCAGATGATCGGTAACGATCCTGACGCTCACGTCGACTTTGTGATTGCCTGCCTGATATTCAACACCCGCCATATCTGTAATGGCATCTCTGATGAATTTGACTGTATCTACGTCAAAGATGGAATCGACGTCCTGAAGTATGCATGCAAGTCTTTCAAGTCCCATTCCCGTATCGATATTAGGATGTGCAAGTCTCGGATAAGAACCGTCTTCCTGCCTGTCGAACTGTGTGAATACGTGATTCCAGAATTCAAGATATCTATCGCAGTCACATCCCGGCTTGCAGTCAGGCTTTCCGCAGCCCCATTCCGGGCCTCTGTCATAATAGATCTCAGAGCATGGGCCGCAAGGACCGAGTCCGATTTCCCAGAAATTGTCTTCCTTACCAAGCCTTACTATCTTTTCCTCAGGCATGCCAATGATATTCTTCCAAATATCGTATGCTTCATCATCATCTTCGTAGATAGTCGCCCAGAGCTTTTCTTTAGGCATCTTCAGCCATTCGGTGCAGAATTCCCAGCCCCAGGTAAGAGACTCTTTCTTGAAATAGTCACCAAAGCTGAAATTGCCGAGCATCTCGAAGAATGTACCATGCCTTGCTGTCTTGCCTACGTTCTCAATATCATTAGTTCTGATACATTTCTGGCATGTTGTCATCCTTTTACAAGGAGGAGTCTCAACGCCTGCAAAATAAGGCTTGAGAGGCGCCATACCTGAATTGATTATAAGTAGGCTTTTATCATTGCGCGGGATAAGTGAAGAAGAGCCTCCGGCATAGTGGCCCTTGCTTACGAAGAAATCCCTGAACATATCTCTTAATTCATTTACGCCGAGTTTATCCATCATTCGTCTCCCTGTCTGTAAAACTGCGAATAATTATATCACTTTCAGTTCAATAATTCATCACTAGATACAACTGATTCTTCAACGAATTCAATGGATTCGAGCGATGCTCTCACATCAGCTCTGATCTCTGCGAGAAACTCCTGTCTAAGTATCTTTTGTTCCTCTTTTTCCTCGACTGTAAGCCCTTCGGATTTGGACTTATGTGCCAGCTCATTTATCCTGTCAAGTTTGTACTTTTCCAATGTCTGCCTTCCCTTCTTTTCTGTTCGTATACAAGACAGACTCTACCATTAAACCCGAGTAAACTCAACTGATTCATTCCAAAGTCTTCTATAGACTTCATTTGTCACATATAATAAAAATTCCTTATTTGTAGGACGTTTGCCGAAACTGCTCATGATAGCAGAATTGTGATATACATCGGATTCGTTAAGTTTATAAGCAGCAACGATTGCGTTTCTGATGTTGTGTTCTACGGTAGCTGAATCCTTGATACCATATTTGCTTGCCACATAAGGATAAACATCTGTCTTAAAACGTATATTCATAGACCGCTGATCAAATATCGCAATTACACAATCCTGAATGTAAATATATCCTTTGCTGCTGATGTTTATCCTGAACTCTTCAAGCAGTTCCCTGATCACTCCCACTAGAAAAACGTAGCATCTGTACTTTTCGCTGTCTACATTATTCGCGCAATCAAAACCCAACATGTACGGATTGAACAGCAAGCCCTCTTTCGAAACATTATCCTCATAATCGACTCTCATAAAGCACCCCCTTTTCTAGCATGTGATATTATCTTTGATCTTCTCATAGATACCATCACCAATACCCTTGACAGATTTAATGTCTTCCTTTTTCTTGAATCTGTTTGATTTCCTGTACTCGATTATCTTATCTGCCGTCACGTCTCCTATACCGTTTAGTGTTTTCAGTTCATCTTTACTTGCAATATTGATGTTTACAAGTCCGCCGGATACGGTCCCTTTGGATACAACAGTTTCTTCTGATGAAGAGGAAACTGCTTCATCAGAAAGACTAGCATCAGAAACTTTTTTCGGTATTATTATCTTCTCGCCGTCCTCAACAAAAGAAGCCTGATTGATCGAGTCCGTGTCAGCGTTTTCAGTAAGCCCACCGGCAAGTTCTATCAACTGATACACTCTCGTACCTTCGCTTACCTGATACACTCCGGGTTTAGATACCTGCCCTCCTATGTCCACATAGATCTCAGAGCTTGTGAGCTCAGCATCAGCGGTGCTTTCAGTTTCTACGCCTGTAGCTTCGTCCGTCTCAATGCCTTCCGAAGGCTTGCCGGCTTCACTGATCCTAAGTACAGCAGCGATCAAAAGGATAAGAACAATAAATAATATCTTGACCAGAGTTTTCTTATCTCTCCTGATGTCATCAAACAGGTCCTTCACTCTGTCTACAGCAAAATCTTTCATTACATTCACCTCGATTGGATCTTGCTGTGATTCTAAAATATTACATTTGCTGTATAAAATGAATCGTGATTACGTAAATATGACAAAATGGTACATTATTTCCATGAAATACAACAAAAAACGACCTTTTTGCAGGCCGTTTGGATTTTCTATATATGAAAAATGATGAAATAAGGGCGATTATTTCAAAAATCAGTCATCAGTATACTCAAACTCGAAATCCTCTATCCTTACTGTATCGCCATCCTTGAGTCCAAGTTCTTTAAGAAGTTTGATGCCGCCTCTCTTTTCAATATAGTTGTACAAGTATCTGATAGAACCGCTGTCAGTAAAATTGGTCGAATTGAATATTTTCAGTAATTGCTTACCCTCAAGGACATATACTCCTTCATCATCGATATATCCATTGATATCCTTGTAGTCCGCCTCATGTTCATCTGCTTCAAAGTCGAACATAGTCATAGGTTCACCTTCAGGCTCGACATATGTCTCTATCTTGTGCAGTGCAGCAGCAAGAAGTTCTTCGATTCCCTGCTTTGTAGCGGCGCTGATAAGATAAACCTCTCTGCCTTCACTCTTCATGAAGTCCATAAACTCATTCAGCTTATCTTCGTCAACTACAAGGTCGGCTTTATTTGCGGCAACGATCTGAGGTTTTTCAGCAAGAGCCGGATCGAATGCAGCAAGTTCAGCGTTGATCTTTTTATAGTCATCGATAGGATCTCTTCCTTCTGAACCTGCAACATCTACGACATGTATAAGGACTTTTGTACGCTCTATGTGTTTGAGAAACTTAAAGCCAAGACCCGCTCCCTGAGAAGCACCTTCGATGATGCCTGCGATATCTGCCATTACAAAACTGGTGTCGTATAGATATACTACGCCGAGATTAGGATCAATTGTAGTGAAATGATATCCTGCGATCTTAGGTTTTGAATTAGTGGAAACAGACAGAAGTGTGGATTTTCCAACATTAGGAAATCCCAGAAGTCCTACATCCGCGATCAGTTTCAGTTCCAGAATCACTTCGCGTTCTTTAGCTGGGCCTCCGGCTTCAGCAAAATTTGGAGCCTGACGGATACTGCTCTTATAGTGAACATTTCCTTTACCGCCTTTTCCGCCCTTTGCAGCTACAACACTGTCGCCATCCTCTGTGAGGTCCTTCATCAAATGCCCGGTTTCCTTGTCTATTATCATAGTTCCTACGGGCACTTTGATATAAAGATCTTCGCCCTTCTTGCCGTAACGGTTACGCTTCATTCCGGGCTGGCCATTCTCTGCTTTGTACTTTCTCTTATATTTCAGATCCATCAATGTGCGGAGATTTCTGTCCGCAATAAAGATAACGCTGCCACCGTTACCGCCGTCACCGCCATCAGGACCGCCGTCAGGTACATACGGGTCTCTTCTGAATGTGACCGCTCCGTTACCACCTTTGCCGGATTCAATTGTTATTTCAGCTCTGTCTACGAACATGGTATCCCCTAACATAAAATATAGGCCCCTACCTCAGTAGGAGCCCGTTTAGTTCCGATTAAGCTTCTTTGCTGTAAACGCTGATCTGCTTTCTCTTCTTGTCGTATCTCTCGAATTTGACTGTTCCGTCGATCTTGGCAAAGAGTGTGTCGTCTCCGCCGATACCAACGTTGTTGCCAGGATGGAACTTTGTTCCTCTCTGTCTCATGAGAATGCTTCCCGCGCTTACATATTCACCGGCACCTACCTTGAGTCCAAGTCTCTTCGCCTCGGAGTCTCTGCCGTTCTTGGAACTTCCTACTCCCTTTTTACTTGACATGATATATCCTCCTTAACTACTTAGCCTCGATAGCTGCGATAATGTCAGCTTTCTTTGCCTTGGAGTCGACTTCAACTCCGAGCTCTTTTGCTACTGCGAGGAGCTCATCCTTCTTCATGGATGCGCTTACCTTTGGAGCAGCTTCCTTTTCTGCAGGCTCAGCCTTCTTGGCTGTTGAAGCCTTCTTTGTACCGGCTGCGCCGATATCAGTGATCTTTACGAGCGTATACGGCTGTCTGTGTCCGTTTTTACGTCTGTAATCCTTCTTAGCTTTGTACTTGTAGATAACGACCTTGTCGCCCTTACCCTGCTCAAGGACCTCAGCAGTTACTGCCTGACCCTCAACGAGTGGTGTACCTACTACGAGTTTGTCTCCGCCTACTGCATAGACCTCGTCGAATACGACCTTGTCGCCTACCTTGGCATCGAGCTTCTCAACTTTGAACTCGTCGCCCTTCTCTACTCTGTACTGCTTTCCACCTGTCTTGATGATAGCATACATAATATAATTTCCTCCTTAAACCAGACTCGCCGAAGCTTGGGTGCAATGCTTCAAAAAACCCGCTTCGAGCGGTTAACCGACAAAGACTATAGCACAAGGTCGGTCGTAGGTCAAGGAAATATTTAAAAATCAGTCTTCTATTACAACTCCGTCGGCATCAACTCTGATATCACCATCAGTCTGATCCGATGATGCAGGCCTTAGTTGTTCCATAAGCTTTGTTCTGATCTCTTCAAGCACGGCAGGATTATCTTCAAGGAACTGTTTTACATTCTCTCTACCCTGACCGATCCTTTCATTATTATAGCTGTACCAAGAGCCGGATTTATCGATTATGCCATTATCCGCTGCCATATCCAGAATATCTCCGGAAAGTGATATACCCGATCCGTACATTATATCGAATTCAGCCTTTCTGAACGGAGGCGCCACCTTATTCTTTACTATCTTGACTCTTGTCCTGTTTCCGAGTACTTCTTCACCTTTCTTGATGGTGTCGATCTTACGCACGTCAAGTCTCATGGAAGCGTAGAACTTAAGAGCTCTTCCACCGGTAGTAGTCTCTGGATTTCCGAACATGATGCCGATCTTTTCTCTCAATTGGTTGATGAAGATCACGCATGTGCTTGAACGATTGATAGCACCGGCGATCTTACGAAGAGCCTGAGACATGAGCCTTGCCTGAAGACCTACATGTGAGTCTCCCATCTCGCCCTGGATCTCTGCTTTAGGAACCAGAGCTGCTACAGAGTCAATTACGATTATATCCACCGCTCCGCTTCTGGTAAGCATCTCTGCTATCTCAAGAGCCTGTTCGCCTGTGTCAGGCTGTGAAACCAGAAGGTTGTCAACATCGACTCCAAGATTCCTCGCGTATACAGGATCGAGCGCATGCTCGGCGTCTATGAACGCTGCCTGACCGCCTTTTCTCTGAGCTTCTGCTATGGCATGAAGGGTCAATGTAGTCTTACCGGATGACTCAGGACCGTAGATCTCTATGATCCTGCCCTTAGGGTAACCACCTACTCCGGTAGCAAAGTCAAGACTTACGGACCCGGTAGAAATGACATCTATATTTCCTACAGGACCCGACTCACCTAGTTTCATGATAGCGCCCTTGCCGTATTGTTTCTGTATCTGATCGAGCGCCTGCTGCAGGGCCTTTTCTTTGGCCGCGTTTTCAGGGTTTGTGTTTTGTGATGCCATTTTGCCTCCTCGTAATGTTAAATAGAACGCTTGTTCTTTTATATAATACTGTTACTCTTCTGCCTTGTCAATATTATATTTCGCCTTGATTTCAAAAGTCGAACGATATATTCCCTAATTCCTGCAAATTATTCCCCAATTATTGTATATAAGCGGACAAATCATCATTTCTGCGTATTCTGCCTCAAAAGAAGATACACAGTTCTGAACATCCTGAGCATGAAATAATTCCTGTTCCACTTTCTGAAATTCCTATCTGTGCGAACGCTGTAGCTTCCGGCCTCACCATTATATGCCCAGCCGATGAAAGCCTCTCCGGGGTCATGCCCTTCATCGGCGTCAGGTCCGGCGTATCCTGTCACGGAAACGGCGATATCCGCTCCTGAACGCTCTAAAGCTCCTTTAGCCATGGCTTCAGCCGTTTCTGCGCTAACGACACCGCAGCAAGAGATTATTTCGTTCCAGACTCCTAGTTCTTCGATCTTGCTTTCACTTGAATAAGTTATATATGCAGTGGAAAGTACATCTGAAGCGCCCGGCACATCTGTTAGCGTAGAGGCGAACAAGCCTCCGGTGCATGATTCAGCTGAAGTGATCTTGAGATTCTTCTCTTTCAGCATTCTAACAACGACTTCATTCAGATCCTCATTGTTGTAACTGTAAATGTAGTTTCCGGCAAGCTCGTCGATTTTAGCTATCATTTCCTCGACAGCAGCCTCGGCTTCTTCCATAGTATCTCTTTGCGAAGCAACTCTGAGTGAACACTCACCTTCCTTTGCGTATGTTGCTATAGTAGGGTCTGTCTGTCCGTCGATAAGCGGCATAAGAAGCATTTCAAGATCGGATTCTCCTATACCTATGAGTCTGAGGACTCTATAGAACATCTTCTTCTCCATGAACTGCTCAAGGTATTGCCCTGCGCCGTTTTCAAACAGCCACTTAAGCTCGCGCGGCGGGCCCGGAAAGCATATGGCAGTCTTTCCGTCCTTTTGGAGCGCAAAGCCGGGCGCCGTGCCGGATGCGTTATAAAACGGTGTGCATCCGACCGGCAGATATGCCTGCTTCATATTGTTCTCAGGCATATTCCCGCCGTGCCTGTTAAAGAATTCAGTCAGATCATCTACGACCCTGTTATCAAGATACATCTCAGCGCCCATATACTCCGCGACGATCTCTTTTGTGAGATCATCCTGCGTCGGTCCGAGGCCCCCTGTCGTCAAAACGAGATCGGTGTCTTTGAATGCCTCGGCAAGTTTATCCTTTAAGCGCATGGGATTATCGCCTACAACAAAGTGGTACATAACGTCAAATCCCATATGATTCAGTTTATCCGAAAGATATGCGGCGTTGGTGTTTGCTACCTGCCCGAACAGCAGCTCGGTACCCACAGCTATGATCGATGCTTTCATTGTTATTTACCGGTTTTTTACGGATTAGCCGGATATCCGTCCATCACATTGAGAAGATATCTTTGTTCTTAATAATATATTCACAGCCAGAATAAACCGTCATGACAAGTGCTGCGTAGAAGACTATGTTGCCGATAAGCATCACCTTCTCCTGGTTTCCGAGTGAAAGACCAAGCAGGAATACTATAACGGCTACCATTTGAAGAACGGTTTTGATCTTGCCGGACAAATCTGCAGCGAGGACTTTTCCTTCGGAAGCAGCGACAGCTCTCATTCCAGCAATCGCAAATTCGCGCGCAAGAATGATTATCAGCATCCACGCTTTGATGATCCCCGATTCAATGAAGAGGCAAAGCGCTGAATATACGAGTATCTTGTCGGCAAGAGGATCCATGATCTTGCCGAAATTAGTGACCAGATCATGTTTTCTTGCAAGCATGCCGTCAAAGTAGTCTGTAATGGAAGCAGCACAGAACAATATCAGTGCCACCCAGAAAAACCCCATCAGGTACGCCGCAATGAAAAAAGGTACTAGTATCACTCTTCCGAGAGTAAGTTTATTAGGTAGATTCATGTTTACTTTTGCCTCCTATATTTGCATTCCTTCGAGATCATACTCGTAGGCTTCCGTTATTCTGACATTGACAATGTCTCCGGGTTTCAGATAATTTTTCGAAAAAACAGTAACGCTGCAATCGATCTCAGGAGCATCATAGCGTGTCCTGGCTTCATACACTTTCAGATCGTCACCGGCATCAAGCTCGAGCCGCCCATCGATCATGACCTCATACACGTTGCCAATCTTTGCTTCATTTAGCTTCTCACTGATAGCAAGCTGATGTTCCATGACGAGGTCTCTCCTTGCAGAAGCCTCATCATCGCCGACTTTACCATCAAGCTCGAATGATGGAGTGCCTTCCTCATCGGAAAAAGCAAATGCTCCGAGCCTGTCTATATCCGAAGTATCAATAAATTCAAGAAGTTCGGCAAGGTCTGACTCGCTTTCCCCCGGGAATCCCACGAGCAGAGTCGTGCGGATATGGACATCAGGTATCCTTTCCCTGAGTTTTAATATCACAGACTTTATGGAACCTCCTGTAGACTGTCTTCTCATTCTGTGAAGAACATTATCCGATATATGCTGTATCGGCATGTCTATATATTTGCAGATTTTGTCTTCGTTTGCGATAACATCTATCAGCTCATCAGTAATAGAATTATCGTAAACATACATCAATCTGATCCACTCTATGCCTTCTATACCGCATAGACGTCGCAGTAGTTCCGGAAGCCTGTATTCCCCATACAAATCACGTCCGTATTGCGAGGTATCTTGCGCTATCAGTATTAGTTCTTTGATGCCTGCGGCAGCCATATCTTCGGCTTCTTTGATGCAATCCTCTATCTTCTTAGATCTGTATGATCCCCTGATAAGCGGTATCGCGCAAAAGCTGCATGCATTGTTGCATCCTTCTGCTATCTTGAGGTAACCGTAATGGCCATACTCTTTTGTATCATATTGAAGAAAATCTCGTTTTCTGTAAGGAAGCTCATCGAGCAGGTCGCCTACATAGTCGTTGCTTTGTGCAGCTGGTCCGTTCGCCTGCTTGAGTTTCTCCGTGCCTTCTCCGAGCAATATATCGGGTATGCTGTCGTAGTCATTTACTCCGAAGAACATATCGACTTCCGGTATCTCCTCAGCAAGCTCCTTGTGATACCTTTCGGACAGGCAGCCGGTCACAACCAGCTTCTTTCTTCCTATATACTCCTCCGAAAGCTGTAAGATCCGTTCAATTGATTCTTTCTTTGCGTCATTAATAAAACCGCAGGTGTTGACTATCAACACATCTGCCTCGTTCGCGTCATCAGTAATAACGCAGCCCCTATCGATCAAAGAGGCTGCAAGCACCTGTGAATCATATTCATTTTTAGCGCATCCGAGCGTGTCGATATATATTTTCATTATCAATAACTGTCCTCGTTGTCGGCATCCATTACGGCCCGCCTCACAGATTCAGGGAGTGAATTAAAGGAATTCATTGCCTGTGTGTTTGAAAGTTTATCTGTTTTTATCTGTTCTTGAGGCTCCTCCTCCGTTCCTCCAGTTTCGAAGCTGTATCCACCGCTTTCTTCGCTTTTCTGTACGACTTGCGGATCTTCTTGGACGCCTTCATACCCTTCAACAAGATCTTTCTCATCCCCATCGCTGTAACCTCCGTAGTATTCCTCTTCAGTTATCAGTAGCTGTCTTGGTCTTGAACCGTCAGAAGGCCCTATAATGCCCTTTTCTTCGATCTCATCTATGATCCTCGCCGCCCTGTTATAGCCTATTCTGAATCTTCTCTGGAGCATTGAAACAGAAGCCTGTTTGGATTTGAAGATAAATGCTATGGCGTCTTCAGTAAGCTCATCTTGAGGCTCACTTGAATTCTTCTTGTCAGCATTTTCGATCGCGCTCTTTAATTCCTCATCGTATTCAGGATTGCCGCCTTCCTTCTTTACGAATCTGATCACTTTTTCGATCTCTTTCTCAGATATGAACGGCCCCTGCACTCTGTATGGTTTAGTGGAACCTACAGGTGAGAACAGCATATCTCCTTTGCCAAGCAGTTTTTCTGCGCCGGCCATGTCGAGAATCGTTCGAGAGTCGAACTGCGAAGCCACGCTAAACGCGATACGTGAAGGTATATTCGCCTTGATCAGACCGGTAACTACATCGACTGAAGGCCTCTGTGTCGCAACGATAAGGTGCATTCCAGCAGCACGAGCTTTTTGAGCCAAACGGCAAATGGAATTTTCTACCTCTGATGGAGAAGCCATCATAAGGTCGGCAAGCTCATCTATAATTATGACTATTTGAGGCTTGCAGTCTGCGTATCTCTGGTCGACCCTCATGAGCTCGTTATACGATTCGAGATCCTTTACGTTATTCTCAGCAAAAGCCTCGTATCGCTTATCCATCTCTTCGACAGCGATGGCAAGTGCTCTTGCAGCTTTTCGCGGATCGGTTACGACCGGAGTCATCATATGAGGTATGCCGTTGTAATTGCCTAGTTCAACGACTTTCGGGTCGATCATGATTAGCTTGAGCTCAGATGGCCTTGCCTTGTACAGGAAACTCGTTATTATCGAATTGATGCACACAGACTTACCCGAACCGGTTGCTCCTGCTATTAGGAGATGCGGCATTTCTTTGAGATCGGCTACTATATTATTGCCCGATATATCTTTTCCAACGACGAACTCTATTATCGAAGAAGCTTCCATGAACTCTTCTGAATCGATAAGATCTCGTATCAGAACAGGCGAAGGCTTGTCGTTTTCTACCTCTATTCCTACGGCAGCTTTGCCTGGTATAGGCGCTTCTATACGTATGCTCTTTGCTCTTAGATTAAGCGCGATATCATCCGCGAGTCTTGTGATGCTTGCGACCTTTACGCCGGTTGCAGGCTGCACTTCATATCTGGTGACCGAAGCGCCCTGTGTGACAGTGAGCACTTTAGCGTCCACTCCGAAATCGTTCAAAGTCTTTTCAAGAAGTTCTGCCCTTTCCTCCAGCTGTATATCATTCATGAGCTGCTTGGAACCGGCATCTTTTTTAAGAAGACTGATTGGCGGGAACTCGTATCTGAAATCATCTGTTGAAGCCTCAAAAGCGTTGACAAGCGCCTGTTCTTCCGCTTTATCTTTTTCATTTGCTGTATTATCGGCCTTATTATTGGATACAGTTTTCTTGTCTCGACTTTTCTTCGATGGATCTTTTTCCGCAAGACTAATAGCAGCTGCAGCACCTGAAGCCATGTCTTTTACACCTTCGCCGGTTGATGATGCTCTTTTGCTTCCACCCGATCTTTCGTGTCCGTCAAGGCCGTATGATCCGGAATGCTCGATCTCCTCAGGATCTCCGAGGCCATATCCCTTTTTCACACTTGATTTGTTGGCATCGGACCTTCTCTTGTATCCGTAATCCTCTTCGCCCTTTTCGAAGTCTCTTTCTTCAGAATAAATACTTCTGTCAGAAGGCCTTACACCGTCCATACCAACTGTACCGGATTTCCCTTTTATGACTCTTGACTCTTCTTTGGATGCATCCTCTGCTGCCCTAAGTGCGCTCTCGGTATACTTGACTCCTGTCTGTGAGTCTATACCCGCGAAGTAGCCTTTGATCTTGCCGAACAAAGTACCTTTTGCGCCAGGTTCTTTATGCGTCTCTATCGGAGAAGACATTACCTGAGTATAATCTATATCCTTATCTTCCAATACTCCGAGAGGTTTAGGGATATCATTTGTAACTGCAGGAGCTGCCGGAGTTGATTCCTCCGCAGGATTATCATCCCGCATGATGCCGTTAAGGATCGATTTCCAAAATGAACCTTTTTCGCCGGAATCGGAGGGATTGTCGATCGGAGCACTGATGGATACATTTCCTGACTTTGCAGCAGCGACAGATTCGTCTACCTTGATCCTCTTTTCTTCATCGTCGAGTTCTTTTGCAAATCTGCGTGCACGGCTCTTCTTTCCCAGGCCTTCGAAAAACCTTGAGATCGGAGAATTAGCAACAAGGAATATGGATATTATCAAAACTGATATGGAAATGATCAATAGACCCGGCATCCCAAATAGTTTTGCAAGTATGGATCCGATCTCCATACCAAAGACTCCGCCGCTTGTTCTACCGACACCTTCAAGATAGTAATCGACAATATCTCCGAAGCCATATTTAAGATTGGCAATGTCAATAAATCTGTAGGAATTCAGTATGCACATATTAATAAATATGAGAATACTGAAGATAGTAGTCCTTGCTCCAATATGCTGCAATTTGCCCGCCATTAAAAGCGCAGCGAAGAGGAACACGAGAAACGGCAGCACAAAGGCCATGACCCCAAAAAGTCCGAGACAGATATCATGTACTTTCATGCCGAAGCTGCCTGTGGAGTCCATTACAACTGTAAAGAAAAGGAATAAACCAATGGCAAGTAAAGTGATACTCCAGATGACATCGAGATTACGTCTGTCACGATCGCTTCTTCTCTGCATCTCGTCTATCACTTCTTTTTTTGTAGGGTTAGCTGATTTCGCCGACGATTCTTTAGGCTTGTTCTTGCTGCCGGGTGGTCTGCCCGGTCCCCTTTTCTGTGTTGTCTTACTATTATCTTGTTGTGCCATTGATACTCCCTGTTTCGCATATACTGTATAAATTCGATAAATTATACCACAATATGTTGATTTTGTAACGATTTTGGGGAAATTTTATCGCTTTGATGCGCATGTATGTTAATCAAAAAAAGCAAAAGAAAAGCCCCCTAAGGGACTTTGTCAATGCTCTTCTTTCGTTAAGCAGATCAGTCTGCGTTTACAACGTCTTTTCCGTCATAGTATCCACAGGTCGGGCAAACTCTGTGCGGAAGCTTAGGCTCATGGCACTGAGGACAGATCGAAAGTCCCGGCATAGCCTTCTTCATGTTAGCAGCTTTTCTGCCGCTTGTCTTTGCCTGCGATGTTTTCCTTTTAGGTACTGCCACTTCTGACACCTCCTTGTATGTTCATTCCTGGTTTGTTGCTTCGTATATTCCTTGTCGCACCGATAAATTATATTCATGGAAATACTGAATGTCAACGGATTTAGAAATGTATTTTCGGGTTTTTCTCACCTTGACGAATGAAATTTTAAAAATTTATGGATTTAGAGATCGGTTTGTGCTAAATTAGACGTGTTGTGAATAACGGGGTGTGGCTCAGCTTGGTAGAGCGCTTCGTTCGGGACGAAGAGGTCGCATGTTCGAATCATGTCACCCCGACCAGCATAGCAGGCGTAAGCCTGTTTTTTTATATAATCACCGGTCTCATACGCTGCTCTGCATGTTCAGGTGAGTCATCACGCGAGATGAGATGATATACCTCGCTTGCATGTATATCCAGAAATAGATGATCAAGAGCAGTGCTGTTGAGTTTTTTACTTTCCTTATTGATATTCGTGATCATAGGCAAACATCCTGATCCATCATCTTTTGAAGCAGTTCTGATTGCTGCAAGCAGTTCTCTGCCCTTTTCATTATGACCGAGTATCCTGATATATTCAGGTCCATCGAAGGAATACTTCTCTCTTGAAATGCCGAGCATTATCTGCATGCAAAGTCTTGATATCCTTGTATAAGTGTATCTTTTGGATTTCACCTTGAGTACCAGCTCCTCATAGTTGCCGGCTTCTTTGATTGTTGTCTTTATGAGATTACCCAGCCCTTCTCCGCCTGACGGGCATTTGTCTATTGTTTCAGCATCGGTAGAAAGTATCGCGAACTTCAGGATCTCGAAGCAGTTGTCAGGAAAGACCGGTCTGACGATGCCGAGAGAATCACTTACATATTCAGGAACATCTTTATTGATCGCTCCGCAAGCATTACTCTCAGTTTCTATTATTTGTCTGATGTACTCGGCGCTCCTGTAGCCCGACTGCTCGCTCTCATCATCTTCATGGTATGCTCCTTGCCTTTTTATGGCCAAAGGCTTTGATCTTTCCATATTAGAAACATATTCGATCGCGAGAATATCATTCGGTTCGCTTAAAACCGCGAGTTCTTTCTCAAGGGATTCTTTGCTCGTAATTCCCGACCTGATATCCTTATAAGCTTCCATTCTTGCAGCAGGATAACTCTTACCCTCTTTTGTCTTTTCGGATATGTATGACCTTATCCTCTCTCTATTCTCAGCCAACACACCGGCAACTTCCGATATGGTCTTTATGTCCCCGGAACCGCTCCCAAATGAGATAACGCTGCAACCGAGTGATTCAAGTATGCAAACACCGGCGGAAGCATATTGCGAGGCATTTCCCAGACAAAAAAGAGTAGGGATCTCAACGATAAGATCAGCTCCGGCCTTAAGAGCATGCTTGGCTCTCAACCATTTGTCGATCATTGCAGGTTCTCCCCTCTGTACGAAATCTCCGCTCATAGCAACGACAATGGCATCACATCCCGTTTGTCTCCGCGTTTCAGCGATGTGATATAAATGCCCGTTATGAAGAGGGTTATATTCTGCTGTGATCCCTGCTATTTTCATTAATATTTGGCTCCTGAACAATTATAGGATTGTAAAAATATAGAGAGTCTGCTGATTCGCGACCCCCTATATTTACATAACAAAACTATTGAGCGGGAATAGTCTCCTGCAGTTTATGATCTAATACTCTTCTTCCTCAGGAGCAGGTGCAGGTTGTTCTTCTGCAGGCTGTTCTCCGAGCTGGACTCTTTCAGCAAGAGTCTTCATCTCCTGACGATTCTGATTGACTCTGGCATTGATATTGCCGAGCATCTGGTTAAAGTATTCCGTCATCGGATCGATATACTGGCTGCCGACACTGGCGATATCCGTCTGCATGTCATAGAGAAGCTGATCGATATACTCATATGATCTGTACTTCATGTAATTGGCATGATTCTCAGCTTCTCTGAGGATCGCGTCAGCTCTTTTCTGTGCGTCTTTATATATATTGTTGTTATTTACAAGATACTCGACCTGTTCTCTGGCCTCATTGATCATCCTGTTGTATTCCTTTTTGGCATCGCTGATGATACGATCTCTTTCCTGATCGAGCCATCTCGCCTGCTGGATATCGCGAGGCAGATTGTTACGGATGTCTTCTATGATCTTCTGAGCCACATCAAGATCTATGATACCTTTTTCCGAAAAAGGCATCTTGCTTGAAGATACGATAAGATCTTCAAGTTCCTCAAGCAGTGACATTAATTTAATGCTGTCGTCATTCATATTTGAGTCCTCCTGTGCAGTATATCAATTCCCGGCATTAATGCTTGTTCTTTTATTCTGAATGCTACGTAATCAGGAACCAGTCCATCTACGGATCCGCCAAGCGATGCTACCTCTTTGATGAGACTCGAACTGATGAAAGAATACTTAGGGTCGGTCATAAGAAATACAGTCTCCGTATTATTCTTAAAAAGACGTGCATTCATCTGAGCCATCTGGAGTTCATTCTCGAAATCAGTCGTTGCTCTTAAGCCTCTCACATACGCAATAAACCCGTTTGCATTCACGTAATCGGCCAGAAGCCCGCTAAACGTGTCTACTCTGACATTAGAGATGTGAGATGTGACCTGACTCATGATCTCGGCTCTTTCATCTACTGTAAAAAAGCCGGGTTTATTTGGATTGACCACTATAGCCACAGTCAGTTCATCATACATCTTGGCTGCTCTTTCGATGATATTAAGATGTCCGTTGGTTACAGGATCAAAAGAGCCTGCGTAAACAGCTTTGCGTTCCATTTCCTGCATCCTCCTGAAGAAAAAGTTTATCAAAACTCTTTGTAAAAATAAACAGTAACTCCTATACTTCCGTACTTTTTATCCTTTAACTTTTCTAGTTTTCCATAAGAGTCGGATAATTTGTTATCGTATAGATGCTCGCAGATCACTATGCTTCCATCGTCAAGAAGCTCATATTCCTGTAGCATATCCATTGCGGTCACATAGTATTCAGTATGATCATATGGCGGGTCCATTATAACTACATCAAGCTTTTTATCTCCTTCAAGGCTTGCTATAGCTGCCTTATAGTCCTTGTTGATAACTACGCTCCTCTCGCCCGCCCGGCAACCGTTTATATTGGAAATGAGCACTTTGAAGTTGGCCCTGCTTGCTTCGCAGAAAACGCATCTTGCTGCTCCACGTGACAGTGCTTCAAGCCCCATCGCACCGCTGCCAGCAAACATATCAAAAACATTAGCTCCCGGGATCCATTGATTGATCATGCTGAATATGGCTTCTCTCACCTTTTCAGTAGTCGGCCTTATCCCATTTGGGACCTCTATTTTTCTGTATTTGTATTCTCCGGATGTTATCTTCATTTTAAATTATATTTGAATTGTCATTGCTGCTAACATGCTGCATTCGTTCCAAAGCATATACTATATCGCATCCGAGATGTTGCGGATCATTAGTTATATTATCTGCATCAGTGATGGCTGCCTCAAGTATATCAGTATATCGTGATAATTTAAGAACATCATTCGCGGCAGTACCTGATTGCATGGTCCCCATAACATCGCCGGGTCCTCTCAGCTCGTAATCCGCCTCACTTATCTCGAACCCGTCAGATATCTCGGCCATTGCTTTAGCTCGAGCTACGGCAGTCTCGCTTTTACTGTAATTTATTACAAAACAGTAGGATTGCTTATCTGATCTTCCTACTCTGCCCCTTAACTGATGCATCTGCGAAAGGCCAAAACGCTCACTGTTTTCGATCACAATAACTGTAGCTTCGGGAACATCTATTCCAACTTCTATCACTATTGTTGATACAAGGATCTGCACCTTACCATCAGCAAAATCCTTCATGATCGTTGTCTTGTCTTCACCCGAAAGTCTGCCATGAAGAAGAGCTGCGTTGTTCTCAGGATATCTTTTTTTGATCTCTTCAAACAGCTTCTCGACAGAGAGCATGTCGTCATCATCTGTATCGATGGAAGGCGCTATTATGTAAACGCGATTGCCTTTTTTTAGCTCGTTACCGACGCTTATGTACGCCCGCTCTCTCGTATTCTCGTCCAGTGCTCTTGTAATTATTTTTTTGCGTCCTTCAGGCAGAGATCTTATTATGCTGAAGTCCATATCGCCAAAAACCGTTGCAGCAAGCGTCCTCGGGATAGGCGTTGCGCTCATAACGCATACATTCACACCTCTTCCCTTTTTTACAAGAGATTTCCTCTGCGCCACGCCGAATCTGTGCTGTTCATCAGTCACAACAAGAGCGAGATCGTTGAACATTACGTCCTTCTGAATGACAGCATGAGTGCCTATTAGAACATCTATAGTTCCGGTTGCAATCCCGTCTATTACTTCACGACGTTCTGCCGCTTTCATGCCACTGACAAGAAGCGCACATCTTATTCCAAAAGCAGACAAATCTGTATTCAGTCTGTTATAGTGCTGTCTGGCAAGGATCTCGGTAGGAACCATCATAGCTGACTGATAGCCTGCGATCGCCGTACGATATATCGCAGCCTCAGCAACAACGGTCTTACCGCAACCAACATCTCCCTGCACGAGTCTGTTCATCGAGCGGGTCGATGACAGATCTTTCATTATTTCATCTATGCAGTCGCGCTGGCCTTCTGTAAGTTCAAACGGCAGAGCATCGAAGAATTTTGAGATATCTGTTTCAGGTATAGAAGAATCATATCCGCTGCCTTCAAGTAGTTTTCTGCTCTCTCTTACTGTGAGCTGGTACATGAGCAGCTTATCGTAAATAAGTCTGTATCTTGCAGCTTTATAATGTTTCTCACTTTCCGGAAAATGGATATTGCTGTATGCAAATCTCATTCCGCAAAGCTTGCGCTCATCGATAAGATCCCGGCCCAGCCAATCATCGTCCAATTCATCCGAATCAAGAGCGGCAGTAATCCATTTTCGGAGATTGACATCCGTAAGTCCGGCAGAATGCCTGTATACCGGTATGATCCCTCTCTCATCTCTGTCCGAGCCGACCTTGCTCATTTCCGGATTTGTCCATACTCTCATACCGTTGCGAAGTCTCATCCTGCCGAACAATGTATAATTGCTGCCTATCGAAAGCGATTTCTTCAGATAAGGCATATTAAAGAAAACGGCATGAAACACGCAGCTTTCGTCTCTAAAAGTGCATTCCACCATGGAGCGCCTTCCGGACAGCGGCCTGAGCTGTGTTTTGATGAGTTTCCCAATGACAAGAGCGTCCTTGTCTACGGAAGCATCCATAGCTCTCACTGCATTTCTTCTGTCTTTATATCTTACAGGATAATAATCGAGCAGATCTTGAACGGTCTCCAATCCTGCCGCTTCAAGCTGCTCTTTTTTCTTTGCTCCAACACCTTTTAACTTACTTATATCATCACTGAGAAAAACAGGGCTTTCAGACATTGTTCCTGAACACCTCCACATTTCTTTTGATGATATCCTCGCCGTCTATGACGCCTCTCACGCTGAAGCTGATGCAGTCGGGCTTATCAAGTCTCAATATCTCAAAATCAGATTCGATCATTTCAAATATACGATCTGCCACAGATGTAATATATGCTCCCTCCTTAAGGACAGCATAAATAACAACTTTGACGTGTCCCTTTTTATCTGATACGTCCACAGCATCAAAGTAATCCGGGTCTATGAAAGGAGTTGGGTTTTCTTTGATGACTTTGCCTTTCTTATTGCACAGCAAAATATCGTCGGACAGCAAAAGCATGTCCTCGATTATCATCTTTTCAATGACACCCCTATTCACAGCGATAGCGCCGTAGTCGTTTCTGAGTATTACTGACATAATGTGATTTTACACAAGTTTCGACAAAGAAAAAAGCCTCGAGCATCTGATGCTCAAGACCATCTCCTGAAAAAGCTTTATCAGACGGCACGGTTGACCTTGCCCGATCTGAGGCAGCTTGTGCATACGGAAGCTTTTCTTACTCTGCCGTTATCGTTGATCCTTACGGTCTGGATATTGGCGTTCCATTTTCTCTTTGTATGGATATTGGAGTGAGAAACAGCGTTTCCCGATGTCTGACCCTTGCCGCATACTTCACATTTTCTGGACATTTGCCGCACCTCCTTTGTAGTCTAAAAATAAGCGCCCGCTATCGCAAGCCTTGATATAATACCACAGCGGAATAAACGATGCAAGGATTTTTTTAACGTTTTTTACAGCATTTATGCTTTATGTAAATTCTTCAAATGTCCACATTTAAAGAGTATAATGTAAAAGATAATTTATGCCTATAGAGGTTTAGTTTCAATGAAAATAAAGACATTGTTCAATCGATATAAAATATTCATTCTCCTCGTCCTTGTCATAGCTTTAGCTGTGTCCGGATACGCATACTACAGATCTACCAGCAATAAATTGCTGGACATTGATAATTTCAATTCGTTCAGGGACTCTCTGAATGATCTTGAGGAAACAGAGGCCGGAGGATTCGCAAGCCAGGACGAACTCAAAGAGTTTATCAAAAGCTGGGCTGATGAGCGCTCTCTTGAATATGTCGAGGATAAAGCAGGAAATATCATCTTTGACAAACCTGCCGTCAAGCGCAAGAAAAATGCAGCTCCAACCATGGTAGCTGTCAGCATGAATTACGAAACAGCAACAGACAATGCTTCTATGCTTGCATCTGCTGCATCTATCGCTTCCTCTGATGTAGATTCCGGAAGACGCACTGTAATATTCTTTAACGATGAAAAGAACCTCGGCAAAGGATACAAGCATCTAAACAAGAAATACATAAAAGGTAAGCCTAAGGTCATTTATATGGATCAAGGTTCATCATTCTACCTTTCTACGAGTTCCTTCCGTGAAGTTCTTTCGGAAGCTATAGTTCCTGCCGAGCGCGAGGAATCGACCCTTGATACAGCAGTAAGAGTAAAGATCACAGGTATAGAGTCCAACGAAATCAATTCAGGTATTTCCAAGCAACCGGATCCTATTTCAGCTGTCAGTTCTCTTCTTACAAGACTCAAAAGCAAATCCGCTATATGCAGACTTGCAGATATTAATGTAGAAAGCAACGGCAACATGTACCCTACCGGTATAGAAGCCACTTTCACAATGAATTCATACGCCGTCGGTTCATTTACCTCTTATATAGAGAAGAGAATAAAGGCATGGAATAAATCATATGGCGATGATCATGAAAACCTTGAATTTACATACGAGGTTATAGATGATCCTGATGCCTTGCCAAATAAAGTATATTCAGCTGAAACTACAGACGCTTTGACATCCGTTTTATATACCGCTAAGACCGGCACATACAGATATGGTGAAGGCGATCCTATTCCTGAAGGTAAAGAAGCAAATGACCTATATGGCATCAACTGTGCCACAGATATAACTGCCGGCAAAGACTCTATCAAGGTCAGTTTTGTCACACAGGGATATAATGAGATGTTCACAAGCAGGATCATCTATGATAACACTGCAGCTGCTGAGCTTTACGGCTGTGACTATAAAGTTAATACTGTATACGATGAATTTTTGAACGAAAGAGATTCTCTATCCCGTACTTTTGAAGAGACTTACAAAAAAGTCAACAGCAAGATCACTCCGAAATCCACTTTGAAGGTGCTCAGTGATAACTATTTCACACCATGTTCATATCTCGCTGCAAAAAATGAAAACGCGGATATCATACATTTGAGAATCAATCCGGCTAATGCCTCTAACATTGCAAACACTGTCCTATGCTACATTAAAGCCAAGGGCAACACTTCAATATTCAATTGATGTATGTTAAAATTAATTAGTTATAACACTTATGATCCAGGAGGAATCAAATGAGATCTGACAGAGACTCAAGAACTGACACGGAAAAAGAGATCGATGATTTTCTCTCCAGGTTTGAAAGCCCTGAAGATGAATTGAAAGATCATATAGATACATATCTGGATGATCCGGCTGACGCAGTTGACTCCGGCAAGACTTTCAGTTGGGAAAAAGTCGATTCAGCAGATAACAAAGCTTCAAGCAGAACTAATAAGCGAAGCAATAATTATTCTGATGATCACACAAATGACGAAATGTCTCCAAACAAAGACGATGCCACTGCAGCAGACGACAAAAAGTCCGATAAGAACGAAAGTAAACACGATGCCGTGAAACACAACAAGACTGATGAAAAGACCGCTCCTAAAAAGGTCGTAAAAAAGAAAAAGAAGAAAAAAGTTAAAAAGAAAAAACCTGCCGGCAAATCTGCTGAAAAGCTATCCGGTAAAGTTGCCGCAATCAAAAAAGCAAAAAGCAGTGACGGCAGAACTTTAGCTCAAAAGCTCTTCTACAGAACAAACAAAAAGGGCGAGTATAAATTCAGTTTTCTGATGATCCTGCGTGATTTAGTTGCGCTTGGCGTAGCTATGGTCCTTGCGGTGCTCCTCTACTTTGCTGGCATCATTGCTTTAGGACCACACTACGACTTCAAGGATGTATACAGTGCGGTCGATACATCTTCTACCATATATGATGATGAAGGCCAACAAATAGATAATGTCTATTACAATGAAAACCGTAAGATCGTAAAGTACGAAGACATGCCGGAAGATCTTATCAATTCTTTCATTGCTATCGAAGATAAAACTTTCTGGAAGCACCATGGATTCAACTGGACCCGTATGTTCGGCGCCATTCTTTCCTCTTTGACAGGAAACGGACGTATCAGCGGCACTTCGACCATAACTCAGCAATTGGCGCGTAATGTCTATCTCGCAGATACCAAGTCTGTACGAAGCATAAAGCGTAAATTGCTCGAAATGTACTATGCCAGCAGGCTTGAGCATGCTCTTTCAAAAGAAGAGATCATCGAAGCATACCTTAACACCATCTATCTTGGTCATGGTTGTTATGGTATCAATTCGGCATCCAAGACATATTTCTCAAAGAGCGTAAAAAAACTGGATCTGGTAGAATGCGCTGCTCTTGCTGCCCTTCCTCAGTCGCCGGATACATATGCTCTGCTCAAGCTTGGAGATGAAGCTCAGGATGCTGTCGATTCGAAGGTCGTGGCGACTGAGCCTGATACTGTCGTAACTAATGATATTGCCAAAGAAAGACGTCAGCTCTGTCTGGATCTAATGCTCCAGCAAGGAAAGATCTCTCAAAGTGAGCATGACGAAGTTTACGATAAATCAGTCAATGATTTTATAAAACCTTCACTTGCGTCTACGAACAGCGCTTATTCCTACTTCCATGAATACCTCGTTGATACGGTGATCAACGACTTAATGGAACAATATAACATGAATTATGAAGACGCTGAACGAATGGTATATACCAAAGGGCTCAAGATCTATTCAACTGTCGATAGCACTGCCCAGAAAGTCGTTGTTAAAGAATTTAAGGAAGGAAACTATATTCCATCGATATCTGGTATGTACAACAGGGATGCAGATAACAATATCCTCAACGACAACGGACAGATAGCTCTCTATGACTATGATAACTACTTTGATAGTAACGGAGATTTCAGGCTCAAGGCCGAAGACGGAGATGTCAGTGTAAACAATGACGGAAGCATCACCATCAACAGCGGTAACAGGCTTAATATCTATGAAACCGAGACTTCAGATGGTACGGACTACAGCCTGGAATTCAAAAAATACTTTGTTGTTGAAGATGGCATCCTCTACTCTATTGCCGGAGGATATGTAAACATCCCAATGGCTTATAAATCATGTGATGTTTCCGGTCACGTGATCATATCTCCGGATTTCTTCAGCGACCCTAATTACGAAGGTTATCTGAAGATCGACGGTGATGATGTGATCATTACTAAAAATGCATATACGCTCTCTCCAAAGACCCGTCAGCCTCAGGCTGCTATGACAATAGTCGGTGTCGGTACCGGCGAAGTCAAAGCGATGGTCGGCGGTCGTCAGTTCGGAGGTCAGAAACTCTTGAACCGCACACTCAATCCGAGACAGCCTGGTTCTTCTATCAAGCCTCTTTCGGTATACGGAGCAGCTCTTCAGAAGAGCTATGAGCTTGCGAAAGCAGGAAAGAAGATGACATATACCGACTATGGTATAGACGAACAAGGTACCAAAGGCTGGGGAGACTATATAACTGTTCATTCATCTGTCGCAGATGAACGCACCAAGATAAACGGCAAATACTGGCCGAAGAACGCTACCGGCGGATACAGCGGCAGTAATACATTTATGACCGCTATCCAACAGTCGATCAATACATGTGCCGTAAAGATCTTGCTGCAAATCGGTGCTGACTACTCTCTCCAGCAGGTAAAGAAATTCGGCATCACTACACTTCAGGATGATACCAGCAATCCTGTAAACGACGAGAACCCTGCAGCTCTTGCTCTCGGAGCCATGACTCAGGGCGTGACCCCTCTTGAGATGGCACTTGCATATGCATCCTTCCCTGGTGAAGGCAAAGTAAATACGCCTATCTGCTACTACAAGGTAGAAGACCGGGATGGAAAAGTAATACTCGAAGGTAAGTCAGAACAATCCGAAGCACTTAATGAAGGAGTTGCCTTCATTATGAGAAACGTGCTCCAAAGCGTAATTACCCGCGGTATCGCAGGCGCTGCTGCAGTAAGTGGCGCGGACGCAGGCGGAAAGACCGGTACTACAAACGACCAGTATGATATCTGGTTTGATGGATTTACTGCTACATATGCGGCTTCTCTCTGGATAGGAACTGATGAGAACATATCTATGAGCTCTATGTCCGGACCTGCCGCTGCTATGTGGGGCTACATAATGAACCAGATACCAAAGGCCAAGGGTGGCGAGTATCCGGAGCAGCCATCTAATGTAATAGTGAAAAACGGTCAATATTTCACCAGCGGTACGGAGACCGGTCTCTCCTCTTACAAGACTAAGGCGGACAGAGAAAAGGAAGCTGCTGAAAAGAAGAAGAAAGAAGAGGAAGAAGCTAAAAAGAAAGCTGAGGAAGAAGCTGAAAAGGCTGCAGAAGAAGCTGCAAAGAAAGCTGCCAAAGAAGCTAAGAAAAAAGCTGCTGAAGAAGCTAAGAAAAAAGCCGCTCAAGAGGAAGCAAAGAGGAAGGCTGAAGAAGCTAAGAAACAGCAACAGCAGCAGCAGCAACAACAGCAACAACAACAGCAACAACAGCAACAACAGCAACAACAGCAGCAGGATCCTCCTACACCTGACCCACCGCCACAACCGGAAAATCCGGAAACTCCAGAAAATCCGGAAAATACAAATGGATAGCTTACATTCACATTAGAATAAACAATCTTTCAAGACACTTGATCAAATCGGGACAGCACACAATGTGCTGTCCCCTTACTTTGTATAAATAGCTTCGTATTCTGTGTAATATTTTTTCAAACCCAATAAATCCAATGTGTACGTTAAAAATATGTCGATTATGTGAAGCCAATTTCATGTTGACTTCACATAACACCGAGACGTATAATAGTCGGGTAAAATTTTAAACGCCTGCGTTTATTTTAGGAGGTATTATATGGATAATCAAAACAAAGGCAGTTTCAATTCCAATTTCGGATTCCTGATGGCCTCTCTCGGTTCAGCGGTCGGTCTTGGTAACCTTTGGCAGTTCCCTTATAAGCTGGGAATGGGCGGAGGCTTCACATTCCTCGTTATCTACCTTATCCTTCTCATCGTAGTCGGATATCCGCTGGTCCTCTCAGAAGTAGCTATCGGACGTAAATCCCAGAAAGCTGCTATTGAAGCTTACAAAGAGATCCACCCTGGATTCAAATTCAACGGTGTACTTCAGACTATAGTTCCGTTCTTCCTCATTGCATTCTATTGCACATTTGGAGGATTCGTAATCAAATACCTGATCAAGTCTCTCGGAATGTTCGCAGGCAATTATTTTGAGCCTGAATCGGCTTTCGGTGAAACGCTTACAAGCACTTCATCTGTGCTTTGGGTACTCCTTTTCCTTGTACTTACCGTTGCTATCGTGCTTGGTGGTGTTGCCGAAGGTATCGAAAGATTCTGCAAATTTGCTATGCCTGCACTGTTCGTTATTCTCGTGATCATGGTTGTCAGATCCTGCACACTTCCTGGTGCCGGTGAAGGACTCAAGTTCCTCTTCACTCCTCATGAAAGCGAGGTCGGTTTCTTCGAGGTACTGAAGCTTGCCGGAACACAGATGTTCTTCTCACTGTCACTTGCGTCGGGCTGCCTGATCGCTTATGGTTCATATCTTGATAAGAAAGAGAACCTCGAGAAAGATTCTGTTATCATCACATGCGGTGATACATGTGCTGCACTCTTAGCTGCAATGGTAATGATGCCTGCATGCGCTGCTTACGGTATTCCTTATGCTAAATCAGCAGGTCTTGCATTCGTAGTCATGCCTACTATCTTTAATGACATGTCAGGTGGAGCATTCTTCGCCTTCCTGTTCTGGCTGCTCTTCTTCTTTGCCTGCCTCACTTCTTCGATCGGTATGATGGAAGGCGGTATCTCCGCTATTCTCGACAGCCGTATCAAAGCAGGCAAGAGCGCGAACAGATTCCAGGTTACTATGATAATGGCTGCTTGGGCAGTTGTAGGAAACCTGATGACTACACTCGATGGTCTTGGTGCAAGAGAAACATTCAGCTGGTTCCGTCCATTCGGTATTCCTGATGTACTTGACTTCTGGGATGTACTTGCGGAAGGTATCCTGATGCCACTCAGTGGTCTCATCATGGCTATCCTTATCGGTTGGGTAGTTCCTCACTATATCGATGACGAAGTAGAGTCAAGTTCCGGATTCAAGAGCAAGAAGTTCTTCAACTTCTGCATCAAATGGGTCGGCCCTCTCTTCATGCTCCTGATCATCATCGGTCAGATCCAGAGCATCATCGTGAACCGTTCTGTATAAGCATTACGGAAAACAATCAACGATTTAAAAGTCCGGCTTTATAGTGAACTAGTAAGATGAAAGTAGACATGTTAAAAAAGCATGTCTACTTTTCTTATGCTAGGATTTGCTTAAGGAGGTGATTTTATGGCTAGGCCAAAAG
>CADBXM010000005.1 GCA_902798745.1 uncultured Eubacteriales bacterium | reverse complement strand
GGAACCGTGGGGCACACGGGGATAGCTCGTTGATACTCAAGTCGTTAGGCTTGTTGAGCGAGAAGCCCCCACTTCTATAAGTGGTGGGAGCATGTCACGGATCAAGAAGGTGCGGAAATGAGAAATTGCAGAGAAGAATATGAATACTGGCTGGCGTCTGACGCAGTCGATGAAAAAACAAAGGAAGAACTAAGGGCACTTGAAGGAAACGAAAGCGAGATAGAGGGCCGCTTCAAGGCCATGCTCAGCTTTGGTACCGCAGGTCTGAGAGGCATCATGGGAGCCGGCATCGGCAACATGAATGTATACACAGTCAGATATGCCACACAAGGATTTGCCAACCTCATCATCGAAAAGGGCGGGCAGATCGGCGGAGACTCTGATGAGGGAAACGGCGTTGCGGTCGCTCATGATTCCAGACTCAATTCAAGGCTATTCGCGAAAGAGGCAGCGTCGGTGCTCGCGGCCAATGGTATCAAGGTATATATATTTGATGACATGCGTCCGACACCCGAGCTTTCGTTTGCTGTAAGAGAGACGGGATCCATTGCGGGTATTAATATCACGGCAAGCCACAACCCAAAAGAGTACAATGGCTACAAGGCTTATTGGGCTGACGGAGCCCAGCTCGGTCCTGAACATGCAGATGTTGTTTCGGCAGAGATAGCTAAGATAGATATCTTTGAAGATGTGAAGACCATGGACTTTGACGAGGCTCTGGCAAAAGGTCTTATCGAGATGCTGGGAAGTGAAATGGATGAGACCTACATCTCAAGAGTCATGGAGACATCGATCACCCACAAGTTTATCGATCAGGTAGCGAAGGACATGAAGATAGTCTTCACTCCTTTCCATGGAGCAGGCTACAAGCTGGTTCCTGAGATCCTGAGACGTCAGGGCTACGGAGCAGTCATTCCTGTTGAGGAGCAGATGATACCCGATGGAAACTTCCCTACGGTGAAGTCTCCTAATCCTGAAAATACAGAGGGCTTTGCTCTTGCGATTGAGTATGCGAAGAAAAACGGCGCGGAACTGGTGATCGGAGTTGATCCGGATTCGGATCGCTGCGGAGCTGTCGTGAAAAACGGCGACGAATACAAGGTGCTCAGCGGCAACCAGATCGCCTGCCTGATGCTCGACTACATCATCACTGAGCGTAAGGAACTCGGCATCATGCCGCCAAAGCCTTTCGCTTGCAAGTCAATAGTTTCGACTATCATGGCAAACAGGATCTGCGAGGAAAACGATGTCGAGATCGTCGAAGTGCTGACGGGATTCAAGTTCATAGGTGAGAAGATAAAGGAACTCGATGAGAACGGAGACTACAACTTTATTTTCGGATTCGAAGAAAGCATAGGTTTCCTCGGCGGTTCATACGCCAGAGACAAGGATGCCGTATTCGCAGCGATGATGCTCGCTGAGGTAGGGTGCTACTACAGAGCAAAGGGCATGTCGGTCTATGAAGGCCTTCAGGCTCTGTATGAGAAATACGGATATTTCATTGAGGATACGCAATCTAAGATGTTTGAGGGCTACGATTCCGCTGAGAGAAGGGAAGCGGTGATGAGCCGCATCAGGAGCAATCCTCCTGCAGAGATCGGTCTCAAAGTGGAAGGCCTGAGAGATTACATGACAGATATCCCGGGCTTCACAAAGAGCAATGTCCTCTTCTATTATCTCGAGGACGGCTGCGCTGTGGCGGTAAGGCCATCGGGCACAGAGCCTAAGATCAAGACTTATGTAATGGTGCGCGGAGAAACAGCCGATGCGGCTGACGCCAGGAAAAAGGCTATTCGCGAAGCCATGGACGCTCTGCTGGAGGCATAGCGGGCGATACCCGGAGGGACATATGAAACAAGACAGAATGCTAACAGTAGCAGCGATCATCTGGCTGGTCATAGGGTTTATTTCCATGTTGTCTGGCCACGTGGTCTTTGGCGGTATCGTAGCGCTGATCGGATTCGGCATATTTTATTTAAGAGGACGTGGCAACTTCAATGACAGGAGCCTATATGAGAAGCAAATAAAAGCCAATATAAGCATTGAAGATCTATACGAAAAGATCAAGGGCATGGATACACCGATAGGAAAGCCATGGCTTGGCGGACATAGTGACTTCAAAGGCGACTGCATCATTATCGGACCGAATGTATTTTGGGATTGCATCGTGATCGCAAAAAAAGGATCGAGCATCGTTCTCAAGCACACGATGCAGATGGACAAGATCGTTCGCGACGAGAAGAATGAGTACAGATTTGACGGGCTGATCAATCCGGCAGAATACGATGCTACGCCGGAAAGATACGCTATCTACGCGAGCTTCAAGCTTGCTTCGACTGTGATGCTCGACCATCTCTGCGATCTCATCAAAAGGATCGCAGCGGGGGAAAACGTCACTGTCCCGGCAAATCTTGAAGAATACAAGTTTTATTATCACAATTCGGAAGAAGGCTGGTTCAAGGACTCGGAAGGAAACGATGTCCTTAGAGTGGAAGCCTCACTTCATCCGTTCAGTTCTGCTGTCTATGATGCCGATGACGATGAAATGGCTGCTGTTATACCTCATGCTTTCAACAAGAGGGACGAGCCTGCCGACAGAGCCGGCTTTGAACTGACTGCCAACGGAGAGCACTTCGGGGAGATCAGAAGGTTCAGGGACAGGGCCGGAGATGGATTTATAGCCGAGACCGAGGACGGCTCATTCAGGATCAGTCTTTTCCCTGCGTGCAGAAGAGGCAATATTTCATGCAATTACAGGATAGAAAAGGACGGCAAGCTAATGGCGTTGATCGGAGGGTCGCCAAAGCTCATTTTCGAAGGGCTGGGCAAACGCCGTAACGACATCGTCCTTTCATACGATGACGATTATCTGGTGCTCTACGCCATTCTTGAGGTGTTTATCCTGACCATCAACAGCAGGTTTTTGAAATAGAGCCTGTTCTGTGCTAAAATAATATGTCAACAAATATCGTACAATAATGAGGTATGAGGAAAAGGAAATGAAAAAAATACTCCTGCCACTTGAAGATACAGAAAGAAGCCTGAAAGCTCTTCATTACACAAGAAAGCACTACCCACCTAGCGATGCTGAGCTGGTGCTTATGATGGTAGACGAAAGACTCGGCTATTCGGTCAAATCCGAAGCAGAGACTCAGGCCCTAAAAGAACTGGATGAGAAACTTGAACTCATCGCTCAGACGCTCGAAGATTATAAGACGAGCACCATATCCGCTGTAGGAAAGGCCGGCCTGCGTATCACAAGAACTGCTCGCGAGATCGGAGCTAACCTGATAATCATGACAAAGTCATCCAAGGCTGACATGCTGAGCGCTATCGGTTCGACTACAGAGTATGTTATCAATAACGCTCCTTGTGACGTGGTGATCGTAAGTGAGGCTGCCAATTCCAAGAACGAGTATAGAGGCCTCGTATACAGGACAGCGAACGGACTTGTCAATTTGAGAGGGCAGTTGGGAGACAAACAGAGCGAATGTCTGCTTCCAAGCGTCAAGCAAGACTGCATCTATCATATAGAAGTAACGGTGGGAAAGGTGAGATTCTTCCACACCGCATACAATCCTGACACCAGAAACTGGGATCTTCCTCCTAAGCCGGGCCAGGATGTGACACTTGATATAGCGGCAGGCGAGTCAAGGGATATCCTTGTCAAGGCCGACAGCACAGAAGGCAAGGCAGACAGGATCCGTATCGTCAACAGAGACATGAAGAAGGAAGCTGTATTTACCTTCAATATCAGAGCTGCTGAGGCAAGCGATAAAGAAAAGCTGAACAAGCCTGAAGAGGAAGAAGTTAAGGAAGCCAACAAAGTTGAGCTTGCAAGCAGAGACACTATCGAGATACCTAAACCGGACAGGGAACCTGAGCCTGAGGCGGTATTCGAAGAGCCTGCAATGACATCATTCGCTTATGAAGATAAACCTGCGGATGCAGGAGCCCCGGTCGTCGAAGAAGAAGCTGATAAGAAGCTCTCCGTACTGGGAAAGCTCTTTGGAGGAAAGTGAGAAAGCGTTGACAGTACCGGGACAGAATGATATTCTACACAGGTAGTAAAAACACGGAGGGGAAATACAATGAAGAGGATCAAGACTATTACAACAAGAGATATGAATAAGTCAAAGCTGACAGGCGGATGCGGCGAGTGCCAGACTTCCTGCCAGTCCGCAAGCAAGACATCCTGCAGCGTTGCCAATCAGCACTGCGAGCAGCGCAAGGACAAGTAAGTGGCTTATGGCGGCGCTGCTGATGCAGCGCCGTTTTTTTCGTATATAAAGAAAGTGTATGCGTATACGCCTTCGATTTTGGTATTCCCTCGCCGGGGATCGCTGCTCGCTCGGCTTTGTCTCTTGGGGAGCCTAGTCTGACGCTTCGCTTGCGACGGCCGGCTCCTTGCCAATCGCCTGCAGCCTCGTCGCGCGATCCCGGAGCGGCTCCTCCATGCAAAATCGGCGCCGTATATTCACACACTTAATGAAAAAGGTAAGAATGATACATTTATACAAATTAAACGGTTTCAATATAGTGGTGGACGCTGCTAGCGGGGCAGTGCATTCGGTAGATGATGTCGCCTTTGATATCATCGAAAAGTGCGATGCCGCCATCAGCGAAAAGAGCGCTGGCGCAAAGGATTTGTTCGGGGATACAAAAGCCCTCGAAAAGATCGCGTCTGATGCAGTCCTTGCGAATGGGATCTCGCATGACGATGCCGTTGAGACTCTGGAAGATCTGGCTGAGCTTTGCGAAGCCGGCCAGCTTTGGAGCGAAGATCCGTTTGAAGCTGCTGCCGATGAGATAAAGCTGAAACAGTCCGTACTGAAGGCGATATGTCTCCACGTAGCTCACGGCTGCAACATGGATTGCGAGTATTGTTTCGCAGGAAAGGGCGATTACTCCGGAAAGAGCGGCATCATGAGCGCAGAAGTCGGCAAGCGCGCGCTGGACTATCTGGTTGAGAACAGCGGCTCAAGACGCCATCTTGAAGTGGACTTCTTCGGTGGCGAACCACTTATAAACTGGGATGTATGCAAAGAGATAGTCGCTTACGGCAGGGAACTGGAGAAAAAGACCGATAAGATATTCAATTTTACTCTGACTACCAATGGTGTCCTTATAGATGAAGACGTCATCGAGTTTACCGATCGCGAGATGGGCAATGTGGTCCTCAGCATGGACGGAAGGCGTGAGACGCATGACCGCATGCGCCACTCCAAGTCGGGCGAGGGCACCTATGATGCCATAATGGATAATTTCAAAGCTCTTGTAGAATCGCGAACAGAAGAGGGAGCAGAGAGACGCTCCTCAGAGTACTATATGAGAGGAACATATACGGCATATAACAAGGATTTCTGCGCCGATGTGCTCGCGATGGCTGATCTCGGGTTCAGGGAAACGTCCATAGAGCCTGTCGTTGCAGATCCTTCGGCTCCATATGCTCTGAGCGAGGACGATCTACCTAAGCTTTACGAGGAATATGAAAAGCTTGCTCTTGAAATGCTAAAAAGAGAGAAGGCCGGAGAGGGATTCAACTTCTACCACTATACGGTCGACCTTACAGGTGGTCCTTGCATATATAAGAGAGTCGCGGGCTGCGGTGTGGCGACAGAATATCTGGCGGTGACTCCAACCGGAGACCTTTATCCATGTCATCAATTCGTAGGGGATGATGATATGATAGTCGGCAACATATACGAAGGTATCACTAAGCCTGAAACAGTTGATATCTTTGCGGGAGCGAACAACATATATACAAGAGATAAATGTAAGGACTGTTGGGCCAGGCTATACTGCGCGGGAGGCTGCGCGGCCAATAACTATCATTCGAATGGGGATATCAACAAGGTGTACGAGTTTGGATGCAAGTTGCACAGGAAACGCATCGAATGCGCCCTTATGATGGCAGTCGCGCGCGAAGAATGGTAAAATAGCAACATGAAGACAGCGATATTAGCATCACAGAACAAGAACAAGATCAGAGAGATCCAGGCTATACTCGAGAAGTACGATTTTTCGGTGATCTCAAGAGACGAAGCAGGGATCCCAACTGATGATATAGAAGAGACCGGGACCACATTTGAGGAAAACTCATTTATCAAGGCGAGTGCCATTATCGATATGATCGCTGCGGACCCAACTCTTGATAAATACAAAGACAGCCCGGTCATCGCCGATGATTCAGGGCTCATGGTGGACGCTCTTGACGGAGCTCCGGGTGTTTACAGCGCTCGCTATGCCGGCGAGGGCTGTACATATGAAGACAATAACGTTAAGCTGTTAGACGCTCTTGAAGGAGTGCCGGAAAGCAAAAGAGGAGCAAGGTTTGTCACGGTCATTACCATGATATGGCCGGATGGCAGCAGACTGATAGCAAGAGGTGAGTGTGAAGGACGCATAATAGGCGAACAGCGTGGCAGCAGAGGCTTTGGATACGATCCTCTGTTTATACCTGACGGTTATGATGAAACATTCGCCGAAATGGCGCCTGAGGCAAAGAACCGCATCAGTCACAGAGCAAGAGCTCTTGATGAACTGGAGAAGCTGCTTGGATAGGCAGAGCCGGATCGCAGACTATGAGCGACAATAGTAACAAAACGCAGGATAAAATAGAAGAAGAAAAGAAGATCCCGATTACCTGGGAGAGACTGGTCAAGATGGGCTTCCATGTATGGAGGCAGTTTGATGACCAGTATTATGCCGGATTTGCCGGGATGCTGGCTTATTTCTTTTTGATGTCAGCAGTGCCTATGCTGATAGTGCTTACTCAGGTGCTAGGCATATTCGATATCTCGATGGATTTCGTGCGGGACTGGTTGAACACGCATCTTTCGAATCACATGAGCAGTTTTTTGGAGAGTCTGCTATCGGCGTCTTCCACGGGCATAAGCAATTTCATCATGATAATACTCGTGCTCTGGGCGAGTTCATCCCTTTCATTTTCGCTTTCGAGGCTCACCACTTATACCCTTACCAACGGCAAGTACAGATACAGCTATTTTGCTGAACGTCTCAAGGCCATACCGATGGCGCTGATCCTTATCTTTTCCGTTGCTATGGTACTCATAGTATATGTTTACGGCGAACTGATAGCTCAGAAGGTCCTGCAGAGACCTGAGATATACGCTGTGATCATGAGACTCAGGACACCGCTTCTGACAGTGATGTTCTTCCTGATCATACTGCTTATATACTATGTGCTCCCGAGGATCCGAGTACCGATCAAAGCCGTGCTTCCGGGCTCCGTGCTGGCCACCATAGGACTTGTGCTGGTGACATGGATCTATTCCCTCTATATCGAAAGAGCGACAAATTACAACATCCTTTATGGAGCTTTTTCAAATATCGTAGCCATGATGCTGTGGTTCTACCTTATAAGCTGGGTGCTCTGCATAGGTATGATGTTCAACAAATCCTGGGATATACAGCTTAGAAGAGATAGGCTTAGCCCTGAGAAGATAAAGTCATATGTGCTGAAACAGTATGGCGACAGGGGCGAAGAGATGTGGAACAAGCTCATTTACGGAGAATATGATCTGGCAGACAGAAGTCTTGACAGTATCGCTGTAAGGATGTCCAGAAAGTTCGATCCGGGATATCAAGAGAAGCGTGAGCGCGAGATCGACGAGCTGGTTGCTGAAAGAAGTCTGAGACAGAAAGTCGAAGAAAAAATGATCGCCGAGGCTGAGGTCAAGGCTGAAACGGAGGACATGACAGATGTCAGAGAGGAAGAAACTTCTGCTGATAATGAATCCTAAATCGGGAACGATGCTGGCTCCAAAGCATCTTGCTGAGATCGTAGGCGGATTCTCGAATGCGGGGTATATGACTGAGGTGCTGATGACCACAGGAAGAGGAGATGCAAGGGATTTCGCAGCGGAATACGGAAGCAGCGTCGACACCGTGGTGGTATCCGGAGGGGACGGCACGCTCAATGAGGTATTAGAAGGGCTTATTTCGAGCGGACACAAAACACGTCTCGGATACATCCCTGCAGGTTCCACCAATGACTTTGCGAACTCGATAGGCCTTCCTAAAGGAATAAACGAGTGTGTCCACACCATAATCAACGGCAGCGCGAAGCCGGTCGACATAGGCAGTTTCAACGGCAGGTACTTCAGCTACGTAGCCAGTTTCGGAGCATTCACTTCGGTGACGTACTCGGTGCCGCAGAATCTCAAAAACATCTTCGGCCATGCCGCATATGTTATGAGTGGGGTAACAGAGCTTGCTAATCTCAAATCGATACATGCGAGAGTCACGGCGGATAAAGGAACTCCCGATGAGAAAGTGCTCGAAGGTGACTATCTCATCGGCGCCGTCTGTAATTCCAAATCGATAGGGGGCATACTCCATCTTGATAGGCTCGCTGTCGACATGAACGATGGTCTCATGGAAATAATGATGGTGAAGATGCCTAAAGACATAATCGCCCTAAGTGATATAGCGGCGAGCATGCTCAGCGGAAGCTTCAAATCAAATCAGATAGAAACACTTTCTGCCGGAGAAGTGACGATCGAGATAGGAGAGGATGTACACTGGACCCTGGACGGAGAGTATGAAAAGGGCGCGGCTATATGTGAGATAAAGACTATCAGGTCCGCGGTCGAGATAATTAGATAGGGATCCCGGAGATCCCGGGAAAGGGGAATAAAATGCTGATCAAGTATGTAGGACATGCGTGTTTCAAGATAAGAGACAACGAGACCGGGTATTCGATCGTGCTCGACCCGTATAGACACGGGTCTGTCGACGGCTACGGCAAGATCGTCGACAGCGCGAGCGAAGTCCTTTGCTCGCACGAGCACGCCGACCATCATGGAGTCGAGCACATCACTGTCGAGCCTATGGATGAAAGCCCGTTTGATGTGACGTGGATCGACACATGGCACGATCCTGAGAAGGGCGCTTTGAGAGGGCCTAACAGGATACATATCATTACAAGAAAAAAGACAGGCGAGAAGCTGATCCACTACGGTGATATCGGTGAAAAGCTGGAAGATCTTTTGACCGAAGAGAATATGGCTCTTCTCAAGGACGCTGACATAGCTTTGATCCCGGTCGGAGGGGTTTATACTTACGACAGGAATGAGGCTCTGGAGCTCATCGAGAAGACAAAGCCTAAGATGGTGCTTCCTATGCACTATCGTTCTCAGACTCTCAATTTTGACTTTCCGCACATTGACAGCATTGAGCAGTTCATGGAGGCGGCTTCCAAAAAAGGACTGAAGGTAAATATAGCTCAGTGGTTTTTCATTGATACTGATGAATATAAACTGGATTGTGATATACTTGCTCTGATGCCGCAAAATATGCAGCCGGGCATTACTAAGAAGGAGGGTTGATCAAATGAAATCATTTATGAAGGAATTCAAAGAGTTTATCAGCAGAGGCAATGTAATGGACATGGCCGTCGGTATCATCATCGGCGGAGCATTCACAGCGATCGTGACTGCGCTTGTTGATAGTATCATTACACCGCTTATCGGAGTGATCTGCGGAGGTATCGATTTCGCGAAATGGGGCGTACAGGTTGGCGAGGCCAATATCATGTTCGGCGCTCTCATCGACGCTATCATCAAGTTCCTGCTTGTTGCATTCACATTGTTCCTCATCATCAAGGCGATGAACAAGGCAAAAGAGCTTAAGAGCGAGGAAGAAGCACCTGCAGAGCCTGAACCTGTTCCAGAGGACATACAGCTACTGACAGAGATCCGTGATATGCTCAAAGAGAAGAAATAGTCTGATCATTGATCCTGAATTCAACATAAAATACAGCGCATATCGGCTTGTGACCGGTATGCGCTGTTTTCTTGCTGATCTTGGGCGGGGACCGCCTCATTCTATTTAAGCTTTATCTTCATCAGTACAGGGTTGTGGTCGGAATTCTTAAAGCCCAGATCCTGTGTAACACAGCTCTTTACATCGATGTTCCCGCTTGTTATGAAGCCATCTATCAGGTAATACTGGAAATTATCCTTATCAGATCCCGCATATGGCTGGTCGAGGCTTCGGCAGCTCGGCACTTTTTCGTCCATAAGGAAGTTCCACTTGCCCGGTATGGTCGACACGTCGATGATCCCCGGGCTCCACATTCCTTCTTTGACGGCAAAGGCATTGTAGTCTTCGCTCGAGAAGATCTGATTGAAGTCACCGCCGGCAATGACGTAATTGCCTTTTTCATATTCCTGATTCAGTAACTCGGCAAGCTGCTTTGTCTGCGCGACTTTGCCTTCGCCGCTGTCATATGCTTCAAGGTGGAGGTTCACCAGCACAAGTTCTTTGTCAGAACCGGCGACCGGGATCCTTTCCACGAGCAGGCAGCGCTTCAGATTGGCCATGCGCATAGGCCAGGTGAAAGGTATCGGCAGTTGTATCCTCTCAGCTGAGTCGGCCTGATATTTCGAGAATGTCGCTATTCCCGAGTCGACCTTTCCCATCGGCGGGATAGGATAAGGAAGATAGGCGACCTTGAAATTGTTGGCAAAAGAGGTGCAGTAATCAGGGAATTCTGTCTGTAGCATTTCGTACTCATTAGTGTGATGCGAGCGTGATGAGTCCTGATCTATCTCCTGGATGAACGCTATGTCCGGCTTGGAAGTACCGATATTGTCAATTATTCCATCCATATTGCTCTCTACGCGCTCCTCGTCGGCGGTGTAAACCGAGGTGCCTCCGTCCATGAAGAAGTCGGCGTTATCACCCAGAGCTCCGTAACCTATGTTCCAGGACATAACAGTCATTTCAGCACCTGATTTCAGTTTTCCGTTTGCCTGGCCTGCGATCTCGGCAGTCTCGACATCGCCCGGTTTGAATTCAGTCGCGGACAGGAACCCTATCATTCCTCCGACCAATACGATCACGATGACGAGCAGCCACACTACCAGCTTGAGCAGACCCCTGAAAAAACCGCCTTTTTTCTTTTCTTGTTTTTCATGTTTACCCATAGCACCACCTTCGATCATTCTTTGATACTTAGAGTTATTTTCTACTTCAATAATAGTTTTTACGCTTCTCCTGTTCAAGCAATATCCTCCAAGTTGTGGTATTATTTGATGTGCCCGAAAGATCAAGGCAATAAGACCGGAAAGGAGGCTTTCGGAAATGATAAAAAGCATGACGGGTTTTGGCAGGGGCGAATATACTGACGAGGTGAGCAGAGTGACCGTTGAGATAAGAGCGGTCAATCACAGATACCTGGATATTTTCGTCAAGATGCCGAGAAAGTACGCGTTCGCAGAAGACACCATCAAGAGCGCGATAAAGGAAAAGGTGCATAGGGGCAAGGTTGAAGTGGGTGTAAGCGTTGATAACATCGGCCGCAGTGACAGCGACGTGATGCTCGACAAGGATCTTGCCGCGAAGTACTACAATGCTCTGACTGATCTGAGCGAGACCTTTGAGATAGGTGAGCTAATGGGGCCGTCGCTCGGCCTGCTCGCAAAGATGCCTGATGTGATCAAGACCGTTGCTGCCGAAGAGGATGAAGAGGCTGTAACGGGAAGACTGCTTGCCGCAACGGAAAAGGCACTCGACGACTTTTGCAGCATGCGAGAAGCCGAGGGAAAGAAACTGGCGGCAGACCTTTCAGCAAGAGCCGATACAGTTGAGAGCATCAGAAAGAATATCGAGGAGAGGGCTCCTGAGATCGAAAAGGAATACGCTGCGAAGTTCAAGGCCAGAGTCGAGGAACTCCTTGATGGAGTATACGAAGTCCCGGAAGAGAGGATCGCGCTTGAGGCAGCCATCTTCGCAGACAAAGCAAACATCACCGAAGAGCTTGTAAGGCTCGAGAGCCACGTGAGCCAGCTTAGAGGATTCCTCGGAAGCGATGGCAGCGAAGCGATCGGAAAGAAGATAGACTTTCTGATCCAGGAGATGAACAGAGAGGCAAATACCATCGGATCAAAGTCAAACGACAAGGATATCACATCGATGATGCTCGATCTCAAGGCAGAAATAGAAAAGATCCGCGAGCAGGTTCAGAACATTGAGTAATTTAGTGTCCTGAGAATTGCAATGCCGGAGCCAATAGTGATACAATATTTGTTCGCGGGAGGTAAGTATGAGCCGTAAAAAAGGTAAGCTTTATGTAATATCCGGTCCTTCAGGAACAGGCAAGGGCACTATCTGCGCCGAGATACTCAAGGAGATCGGAAACGAGTTTTCGGTATCGATGACGACCAGATCACCGAGACCGGGCGAAGTTCACGGAAAAGACTATTTCTTCGTGACGAAAGAGGAATTCGAGACAAATATAGCCGATGAAGGGTTCCTAGAATACGCGACAGTCTTTGACAACTATTACGGAACGCCAAAGGACATGGTGATGAGCCGCCTTGAAAGAGGCCGCAACGTGATACTCGACATCGATGTCCAGGGCGGGCTCCAGGTGAAAAAAGCGATGCCTGAAGCAGTTCTCATTTTCATACTTCCGCCTAGTCTGGAAGTTCTGAGATCCAGACTTGAAGGCAGAGGCACCGAGAGCAGAGAAGACATCGAAAAGCGACTCGGGCAAGCTGTCAATGAGATAAAGCTTATAGGCGAATACGATTACTTCATCGTGAACGATGTGCTGGATGAATCGGTCAGCGCCATAAAGAGCATAATGGCTGCGGAAGCTTCGAGAGTGCCAGAGGTAGTGAAGCCGATAATCAAACAGTACGAAAACCAGCAAGATAAATAAGCGAAAGCATTTCAACATAGAAAGGGGAAATGATGTTACTCTATCCATCGATAAACACACTTAACGAAAAGACCGACAGCAGATACTCACTCTGCATTCTCGCTGCCAAGAGAGCCAGAGATATCGTTGACGGCAAGCCGGCCCTCACTGAAGAAGAGTGCGAAAGACCTGTAAGCCAGGCGGCTAAGGAAGTAGCAGACGACATGATCTCATACAGAAGACCTGTGCATGAGGAGCCTGTTGAGGAAGCTCCTGCCGAAGAAGCAGAGGCAGAAGAAGCGGCTGAAGAGACTGCTGAGGAAGAAAAAGCTGCAGCTGAAGAGGCTGTCGCAGCAGAAGAAGCCCCGGCTGAGGAAGCTGCTGAAGCACCTGCGGAGGAAGAGTCTGCGGAGGAAAAATAATGAAACACAGACCTACGATGCTCATGATACTCGATGGATTCGGTATCAGAGAGGAAAAACACGGTAATGCCATAGCGGCGGCAAACAAGCCGGTGCTGGACGGATTCTTTGAGAAATATCCATTCATCACGATAGAGGCGAGCGGCGAGCCTGTCGGTCTTCCGGCGGGTCAGATGGGCAACTCAGAGGTTGGACATCTCAACATCGGCGCAGGCAGCGTCATCTATCAGAATCTCCTTAAGATCTCAAGAGCCATAGACTCTGGAAGTTTCTTCGAAAACAAGGCGCTTCTCGGAGCGATGAAGAACGCGGCTGAGGGACATACGCTCCACATAATGGGGCTAGTTTCCGATGGCGGAGTCCACAGTCACTTCGAACATCTCAAGGCTACAATTGAAATGGCGAAGAGAAACGGAGTCAAGGATGTTGTGGTCCATTGCTTCCTCGACGGCCGTGACGTGCCGCCTAAGAGCGCACTCGACTGGCTGCTCCCTCTGGAAGACTATATGAAGGAACTGGGAGTAGGACAGATCGGAGTCATCTCGGGTCGCTTCTACGCCATGGACAGAGACAAGAGATGGGAGAGACTCGTTCGCGCTTACGATGCACTGACTTTGTCGGAAGGACTCAAAGCGAAGGATTCGCAGGAGGCGATCGATAATTCATATGCAAAGGACGAGACCGATGAGTTCCTGCAGCCTACTGTTGTGAACGCTGTCCCTATCAAGTCCGGAGATTCCGTTGTTTTCATCAATTTCAGACCTGACAGAGCAAGGGAGATCACAAGAGCTCTTGTCGATCCTGAATTCGATGGCTTTGAGAGAAAGTCGGCTCCGAAGGATCTCACATACGTTTGCATGGCGGAATACGATGCCACCATGCCTAACGTAACAGTCGCGTTCCCGCCTGAAGCAGTCGAGCCAACTCTCGGTGGAACGATCGCCGACCTCGGACTCAGACAGCTCAGGATAGCCGAGACCGAAAAATACGCTCATGTCACTTTCTTCTTCAACGGTGGAGTGGAGGAGCCTAACAAGAATGAAGACAGGATCCTCATCCCGTCCCCTAAAGTCGAGACATACGATCTCCAGCCGGAGATGAGCGCTCCTAAGGTGGCAGAGACTGTTATAGAGAAGATCAACGAGGATCTGTATGACTTGATCATCCTCAACTTCGCAAACCCTGACATGGTAGGACACACCGGAGTGTTCGACGCGGCAGTAAAGGCTATCGAGACACTCGACGGGCTGGTTGGAAATATCGCTGAGGCTATACTTGCTCATGACGGACAGATACTGCTTACCGCAGACCATGGTAATGCCGACTACATGATAGATGATGCTGGCAAGGTGGTCACGAAGCATTCCACTTCTGTTGTTCCGCTCTGCCATATATGCAATGAACCTATGCCGTTCAAAAAGACTACAGGCAAGCTGGCAGATATAGCGCCTACGCTCCTTACTATGATGGGACTCGAAGTACCGGGCGGTATGGAAGGCGATGTGCTTGTATAACATGTAAATAAAGGTGTGAGACCGGCTTAAAAGCCGGTCTCTTTTTTGAGTTCTATTACAATTCGCCGATATCGTTATTTTTGCTATAATAAGGGTGGTATGATCGTCTGATAACATAATCGACCGGAGAATGTGGTAAAATACGATTGCTATGAAAATTACGGATTTACTTGAAAAAGATAAGGACAAGCTGCTTACGGAATTATCCGCTGCAGCTACTGCTGAAAAGGCTGTACGTGTCCTGGACAAAGAACTGGACAAACTTCTGCTCAGGCACAACGAGCAGGCCGGAAGCGAACGTGAGAGAGGCGCTGCCGCATATATGCTGCAAGCGGTGAGACTTTCACTCCCGCTTATGGATTCAAACGGCAAGGTGAAAGTCTGGGAGAGCGGACATGAACCCGAGGACGAGGTGGGATCGTTCAAGATATCTTTCCTGCTATTGTTCGTTCTGGGGCTTCTGCTTTGCGTGTTTGGGGTAGGGCCATACTTGATGGACGCTTACCTGGCAGCGGAAGTAAAGGCACGCGAAGAGGTGCTGCTGCATGTTGGCGCAGTGGTGGTAGGCATGGTATGTCTATACTTCTCAGGATACATGTACGCCCGCCCGAAAAAGAAAAAGGCCGTAAAGAAGGATCAACAGGTGGAGATCCGCATCGATGCGGACAAAATCTATCGCAACTTCAGAAATGCAATACTTTCAGTTGATCAGAGCCTTGAAGAGATACGCGCAGCTGAGCATATGGAGGAACAGGAGAAAGCCGGTACCATTGACGGTAAGGCAGTTACCCGGTCTGAGCTCGAACTGTTCTCTGATCTTCTGGCAGCAGCATATAGCGGGGATCCCGAATTCGCTCTCGAAAAGGTAGATCAGATAAAGTACTTCCTCCACAGGAATCAGATAGACGTAGTCGATTACAGTAAAGACACTGCCCAATACTTTGACCTTATGCCGGGCAATTCTGCGGCTACCATAAGGCCGGCTCTGGTCGCTCAGGGCGAGCTGCTTAAGAAAGGACTTGCCTCTAAAGGAAGATAGCAAAAGAAAGGCTCTTTGATGGATCGTTTTTATGGATTTGACCTGGGTGACGCTGAAAGCGCGATCACCAGGCTTAACAAAGGAGAACAGGCGACGCCTGAAGTTCTCACCGTGGCGGGTGAGGAGAGTTTTATCACGGCATATGCCGTGCCGACTTCGGGTGATCTTATCATAGGTGAAAAAGCCTGCTATGCTGACAATGTTACAAAACGCCGTATCCGCTTCAAAAGCAGGTTCCTTACAGACCGCTCCAGTGCAGCCGATGTGAAGAGTTTTGCTGCGGGAGTTCTGGGCGAGCTGTATGGGAACGGTGATTTGATCAAGAATGAGGAGTGCTCATTCTACATCGGATGCCCAGCAGGATGGAACAAAAACACGAGAGAGCATTATCGTGAGATATTCGAAGGCGCTGGATATCCACCGGCCAAGATCATCTCTGAATCAAGGGCTGCCATGGTGAGCGCCTGTCAGTCCAAGCATCTGCAGCTGGGCGTGGACATACTGTCAAAGCCGGTGCTGGTAGTGGATATAGGCTCATCGACGACTGACTTCGCGTATATCATGGGAGGTAAGGAAGTCGAGATGCAGACTGCGGGCGAAGTCATGCTGGGCGGCGGCATAATGGATGAGATATTGCTCGAAAGTTCTGTCGAAGCATCAGGCATAAGCCGCAAAAAGATAAAAGCCGTATTCGATGCGAGCGATGCTTGGAAGAATTATGCTGAGTTTGCTGCGCGCAGGCTGAAGGAAAAGTATTTCTCCGATGAAGAGTACTGGGCCTCTCATGATTGCAGGGAAACCATAGTGCTGCGCTATGACCGCCCGGTCAAGCTCACACTTAGGATGAATGCCGATGTCGCGAAGAAGCTCGTCAACAAAAAGACGCAAAGCCTCGGCGGGCGCTCATGGAAGGAAGTATTCATCTCATCTCTCAAAGACGTGAAAGAGAATATTTCTGGAGAGCAGCCTGAGCTCATATTCCTGACAGGTGGTGTGAGCAAGCTGGAGTCCATCAGAGACTGGTGCAGTGAGATATTCCCCGACGCAGTTATTATAGCTGCAACTGACCCGGAATTTTCTGTAGCCAGAGGTCTGGCTTACTGTGGTCGTATCGATGAAGACATCAGGGAGTTCAGAGAGGATCTGGATAAGCTGATCCGTGATACGACGATAGAGGAGATAGTGGAGAAGCACATCCCGAAGCTTTATAAGGACGCGGTGGACTGTCTGGTCGACCCGATGATAGAGCAGGTGGCTATGCCAATATTCGACAGGTGGAGAAACGGCGAGATACAGAAACTGTCGGATACCGATGGGATACTGCAGATCGACGTCGCCGAATTCCTGAAAAAAGATGAAACAAGAGAACTGCTGGCCGGTCCTATCACCAACTGGCTGAAGCCGGTAGTCGAAGAGCTTGAAGAATATACTGTTCCTATTTGCATAAAGCATAGGGTGCCGTACACGGCCCTGAGCCTGAGATCATATCTGTCAGCTTCGGATATCGACATAAAGGTCGACGCAAAGAACATATTCGCAGTAGAGGAGATGACATTCCTGATCGATTCTACCGTGACTGCTCTCGTGGCTTTGCTCATATCCGCGATCGATCTGATACCGTTCATGGCGGGTCCTGAAGGGGTGCTGATCGGAGTGATCGCTTCCGCCGTGATACTTATTTTGGGTAAGGACAAGATGCAGGAAAAGATGCTGACAGCGGATATACCTAAGACTATGCGCAGGCTGGTGCCTAAGAACACATTCAGGATGCGCATGGATAGCGTAAGCAGGGATATCAAGGAGTCGTTCTACGAAAGCCTCGAGAAAGATAAGAGCGATGAGATCACAAAGCGCATGGTGGATGAGATATCCGGGCAGATCGAACATGCGTTGATAAAGATGGCTGAAGTGGTCGAGATACCGCTTGGCTGAAGCTATTGATATGGCAACAAAATTTACTGATGAACAATTAACAGCGATAGAGACCACCGACAAATCTGTCTTGGTATCCGCCGCAGCGGGTTCGGGAAAGACGGCTGTTCTGGTAGAGAGGATCATCGGCATCATCCTTGACGGCAAGGCTGATGTCGATGAAATGCTTGTGGTGACCTTTACAAATGCTGCAGCATCCGAGATGAGGCTCAGGCTCGCGAGGGCTATCCGGGGGCGGATAGCCGCGCATCCCGAGGATGCGCCGCGCTTAAGCGCGCAGCTCGCGAAGCTCTACAAAGCATATATCACCACCATCAACAGCTTCTCGCTCCGTGTAATCAGAGAGTTTTTCCACGAACTGGATATGGATCCGGGCTTTGCGACGGCCGATGAAGCGCAGTCTGAACTTCTCCAGAGAGAGGCGATAAGCGAGCTGTTTGAAGATGCCTTTGCCGATGACGCTATTATTGAAGGCGGCAGCTTCAGATCGTTCCTGAGGCTCTACAGCGAAGAGCGGACTGAAGATACATTCATGGAAGGCATGCTCAAGGCTTACAGCAAGCTCCGAAGTATGCCGGATTACTTCGAATGGGCATACGAAAAAGCCGAAATGCTGAAAGTCACTCCGGAATCTTTCGCAGGTTCAGACCTGCAAAAACTCATGAGTGAGGACTGCCTTGACGCATTCAAAAAAGTGCTGGGCGCTCTGAACAAACTTCAGACCATTTTTGAAAATGCCGGTTTGGCTGAAATCTACGAAGGCAAGCTTAAACCTCAGGCAGAGGCTGCTGTAGAGATAATATCGCGTCTTGCATCATCCGGCTTTGATGACGGTGTGCTGAATGCAATCGAGGCTTTCCCAAAAGCTATGATAAGCGTAAGAGCGGCAGATAAGAAAGAGCTTTACGAGCCGATCAAACCTGAAGTAAAGCGTATACGTGAGAAGATCATAAAGGCTGAACTCGACGGCTTCAAAAACAGATATCTCGTGCCCGACTTCGCTACCAGACTCAGCGAGATGAATGCCAGCTACGGATATACCATCTACTACCTGAAGCTGCTCGAAGAGTTTGAGAGAAGATACAGAGAAAAGAAAAAAGAGCATAGGCTGATGGACTTTTCCGATCAGGAGCACTATGCCGTTGAGATCCTCAAGAACAAGGACAACGCAGAGATACTGCGCAAGAGGTTCAAATACATATTCGTGGATGAATACCAGGATACGAACAACATCCAGGAGCATCTCATCAGCAGTGTCGCAAGGCCCGACAATGTGTTCAGGGTAGGTGATATCAAGCAGAGCATATATAAGTTCCGCCAGGCTGAGCCTGAGATCTTTGAGGCATTGTATAAAAAATTCAGCGAGTGCGGTGATGAGAACGAGCTCGCCATCGATCTTGGAAAGAACTTCAGGACCAACGACAGGACCATCAGGTATATCAACCATGTCTTCAAAAGGATCATGGAGGGCTATGACGAGAGAGCGATGCTGTACACCGGTCTTGATTGCCCCGAAGAATATGATTTCATACCTGAAGTCCATATCCTGACAGAGGAAGGAAGCGATATAGAAGCGGATCCGGATACCGGGATAGAAGAAATCGGAGACGATGACACAGCGGAAGAAGAACTCTCCAAAGAGGAAGCTGAGGCTGAATACATCGCAAAGCTATGCGCGTCCGTCATAGGCACCGATTTCTACGATACAAATACGCGTGAAGTGAGAAAAGTAAAGCCGGGGGATATCGCTATCCTGTTCCGCGCCGTAAGATACAGGGGCGAGCTTATGAGCAGAGCCCTGAGAGATCACGGGATAGAGCCTCATATTGAAGGGAACGAAGATTATTTCGACACTGTGGAGATAGAGATAGCCCTGGCTCTCCTTTCGGTCATAGACAATATGAGACGTGATGTGCCGCTTATAGCCGTGCTCCACTCAGAGATATTCTCGTTCGACCCGGAGGATCTTGCGAATATAAGGATCGCCTATGGTAACAGGCGGGATGCGTTCTTTGAGGCTTTTGAGTGGTATGCTTCCGACGGGCCTGAAGGCGAACTCAAAAAGAAAGTCCAGGGTGCGGTAAGTGATCTTATGGAATGGAGAGCGCTCTCCCGAATGATGCCGCTCCCGGACCTTGTATGGAAGGTACTTGTGGACTCGGGTTACTACAGGATGGTCGGAGCGATGCCGGGCGGAGCCATGCGACAGGCAAACTTAAGATCGCTCGCTGACAGAGCCGCGCAGTTCAGCAAGGACAGTGTTGCGACACTAAGTTCTTTCATAGGCTTCCTGGATGTGCTCAAGAGCAAGAAACTAAGCAACGGTCAGACACCGACATCAGGAAAAGACGATAATGTGGTGCGCATAAGCACTATACACAAGAGCAAAGGTCTTGAATATCCTTTCGTTATTGTCGGGGGACTTGGACACAGATTCCAGTTCGATAATAACGAGAAAGGATTCAGCTTTGACTCAGGAGTCGGAGTGGGCCTGCCGTATATCGACCCGGACAGAAAATACTGGAGATCAACGTCTGTACAGAGGGCGATCAATTCCAAATCAAAACGCGACAGTTACAGGGAGGAATTGAGGCTGCTCTACGTAGCCATGACAAGGGCCAGAAACAAGCTCTTCTTGGTCGGAACGATCAAGTCGGAGGAAGATCTCACAAGCTACGTGGCAAATCCTCAGAACTTCCTCAAGGCGATGGGGGACACGCTGAAGTCGGGCTTCAACAGATACCGCATCAGTCCTCTTGAATTAAAGGTATCAAGTAAAGCCAACAGTCACACGGGATCGATCAGAGAATATACAGATAAGCCGCTTTCTGCTGAGGAGCAGAAGCTATACGACGAGATCGACAGGAGATTCAGCTACAAATATCCTCATGAGTATATGCTGGATGCCAAGGCAAAGTATTCTGTCAGCGCCATACGCAGGGAAGAACTCGAAGCGGCAAAGAACAGTGCCGATGACGACTCGGATATATCAGCTCGTCAGGCAGATACAGAGGTGGTCAACCTCTGGAGAAATACCGTAGCGAAGAAAAAAGCGGGCGCGGCGGATATAGGTACTGCTTATCATCGAATAATGGAATTCATCGACTTCTCGAAAGTGACGGATTCCGATGGCAATATAGACGAGGCATACATCGCGGAGCGTGCGGGATTCCTTCGTGCTCATGATGCCATAGATGAGGCGGTCTATGATTCTCTTGACCTCACAAAGATCGCTGCATTTTTCGCGAGTGATCTTGGACAGAGAGCTATCGCGGCCGATGCGGCGGGCACACTGAAACGTGAAAAGCCGTTCACACTCAGGACAAACAGAGGCGGCAGGGATATAATGGTACAGGGTGTCATCGACTGCTGCTTTGAGGAAAACGGCAAGATGATACTCTTGGATTATAAGTCGAGCTTCATACATCCGGGCCGTCCGCTCGAGGTGGAGATCGGGCGTATCCGGGACGAGTACAAAGTACAGATAGAGCTTTATTCCGAGGCTCTCCGAAAGGGAAGCGGCAAGGATGTCGGAGAAGCGTATTTGTATCTTTTCACAGTATCTGAAGCGGTTAATATGTTGTAATTTACAAAATTAAGGGAGCGCGGTAAAAGTCTGCCGAACTCCCTCTTTTTATGTCCCGATTATGCTTGTGTTTCGGTTGACTTTTTATGCGTGAATGTTAAAATTTAACTACGGGCAAATAATGCCCACTCAATTGATAAAGCTTTATTACAAGGAGAGTGATACGCAATGGCAAATTATGTAGAAAGAGTCATCGAACAGTGCAAGGCTAATAACCCTGGCGAAGTTGAATTCCATCAGACAGTAGAAGAAGTTCTTACTTCACTCGCTCCAGTTATGGACGCTAACCCTCAGTATGAGGAGTGCGCACTTCTTGAGAGACTCGTAGAGCCTGAAAGAGGAGTTACATTCAGAGTAGTATGGGTTGATGATGAAGGTAAAGTTCAGGTCAACAAGGGCTACAGATATCAGTTCAACAGCGCTATCGGACCTTACAAGGGTGGTCTGAGATTCGCTCCTGGCGTATATCCTGGAATCATTAAGTTCCTCGGATTCGAGCAGATCTTCAAGAATTCCCTCACAGGTCTCCCAATCGGCGGCGGCAAGGGCGGTTCGGACTTCGATCCTAACGGCAAGAGCGATGCAGAGGTTATGAGATTCTGCCAGGCATTCATGACAGAGCTCTACAGACACATCGGTCCTGACACAGACGTTCCTGCAGGCGACCTCGGTGTTGGCGCAAGAGAGATCGGTTACCTCTTCGGACAGTACAAGAGAATCACTGACAGATTCGACGGTGGCGTTCTCACAGGTAAGCACATCCCTTACGGCGGACTCCTCGGAAGAACAGAGGCTACAGGTTTCGGTATCGTATGGTACGCTGAGGAAATGCTCAAGGCCAACGGCGAAGAGATCAAGGACAAAGTCGTAGCTATCTCCGGTTTCGGTAACGTTGCTTGGGGTACAGCTTGGCAGCTCCAGAGACTCGGCGCTAAGTGCATCACAATTTCCGGACCAGACGGATATATCTATGATCCAGAAGGCATCAGCACAGATGAGAAGGTTGCTTACCTCCTCGAGCTCAGAAGCTCCGGCAAGAACATCTGCGCACCTTACGCAGAGAAGTTCCCAGAAGCTAAGTTCTTCGCAGGCAAGAAGCCTTGGACAGTACAGCAGGATGCCGGCATCAAGGTTGACATGTTCATCCCATGCGCAATGCAGAATGACGTTCACATGGAGCATGCTAAGGCTATCGTTGAAGGCGGCTGCAAGTTCTATTGCGAAGGCGCTAACATGCCTACAACAAATGACGCTCTTGCATACCTCATGGACGAGATGGTAGCAGTTGGTCCTGCTAAGGCAGCTAACGCCGGCGGCGTTGCTTGCTCCTGCATCGAGATGGGTCAGTGCGCAGGTCACACTGTATTCCAGCACGAGGACGTTTATGCTCAGCTCCACCAGATCATGCAGAACATCTACAATGCATGTGCTAATGCTGGTGAGAAGTACTATGGCAACAAGAACGCTCTTGTTCAGGGTGCTAACATCGCTGGATTCGAGAGAGTTGCTGAGGCTATGATGGCTCAGGGTCTTGTATAATCAGTAAGACGACTCTTTAGCGGAAACGCGCAAACCACAGAGACCGCATTCTTAGGAATGCGGTCTCTTTATTTGCCCAATTGTCGCCCGAAATATGATAAAATATTAATCTATGCGAATGACATTGAACAGTGAACAGAATAGGGCGGTAAGACAGATCGATGGTCCGGTCCTGATACTCGCTGGAGCGGGTTCGGGCAAGACTGCGACCATGACACACCGCATAGCCTATATGGTGAAAAACGGCATAGATCCACGCAGCATCCTTGCCGTGACATTTACCAACAAAGCGGCTGCGGAGATGAGAGGGCGTGTTGAGGATCTTATAGGCGAGGCTTACGGCATGTGGATAATGACCTTCCATGCCATGTGCCTTCGTATGTTGCGGTATTCGCCGGAGAGGCTCGGCTATAAGGCCGGCTTTACAGTATATGACGAGACCGACAAGAAGACGCTTATAAAGCGCATAAGCAAGGACCTCGGGATCGATGACAAACTGACTTCGACATCGCTTATCATATCGGTCATCAGTAAGTGCAAGGAAAGGGAAGAGGGCCCGGATGAATTCCTTGCCGGAAGCCGGGGGCTGCCTCAGGACAAGATGATATATGAAGTCTATAAGCGCTATCAGGCTGAACTTATGGAAGCGAACGCGATGGACTTTGATGATCTCCTTTGGAATGGAGTGAAGCTGCTTGAGCAGAACGAAGATATACGCGAATACTATTCCGACAGATTCAGATACATAATGGTCGATGAGTATCAGGATACCAACTATCTGCAGTACAAGATGGTGAAAATGCTGGCTTCAAAGCACGGCAATCTCTGTGTGGTCGGCGATGACGATCAGTGTATATACCAGTGGAGAGGAGCAGACATTCGAAACATCCTCGATTTCGAGCACGATTTTAAAGACGTGCTCACGATAAGGCTCGAGCAGAACTACAGATCGGACGGCAATATACTCAAACTCGCCAATTCTGTCATAAAGAACAACAAGGAGCGCAAGGTCAAAGCTCTTTGGACGGAGAGAAAAGACGGAGAGAAGATAACATATAAAAGGCTTGAAGACGAGAAGCAGGAAGCTCGCTGGATAAGTGCTGAGATAGAGAGACTGCATTACGATGAGGGATATGCTTTCAAGGACATGGCCATACTCTACAGAAAGAACGCCCAGTCCAGAAGCTTTGAAGAAAAATTCAGTTTCCGCGGTATCCCGTACAGAGTGCTGGCCGGTCTCAGATACTATGACCGCAAAGAAATAAAGGATGTCATGGCCTACCTGAGACTCATAGAAAACCCCGGCGACAATGTGTCGATGCTGAGGGTCATCAACGAGCCAAAACGCGGCATCGGCGGCAAAACCCTTTCAGGCATAGAGGAGTACGCGAAAGCATATGACCTTACCATATATGAGGCTCTTTGCGAAGACGAGTTAAGAGCAGGCTTCGGAAACAAAGTGAGGACAGCCGTTGAGGAATTCATCTCCATGATAGAGGATATAAGAAATGAACAGGCCAACCTCACCATCACCGATATCTACGACAACATACTGACCCGCTCGGGGTATCTCAAAGCCCTCGAGGATCAGAACAGCATAGAGGCAGAGAGCCGCATCGAGAACATAATGGAATTCAAATCCGTTATAGCTGAGTTCGAAAAAGGACTCGCTGACGGGAGCGCACAGGCCCTTAGAGAAGAGATGAACAGGGAGAGGCTCGAACTTATAGGCGAAGGCTTTGATGCAGAATCACAGACCGAGCTTTCAGCGTTCCTCGAGCAGATAGCATTGATGTCAGATATAGACAATCACGATGCTGACGAAGACGCAGTCGTGCTGATGACCCTTCACTCGGCGAAGGGGCTCGAATTCCCTATTGTATTCATGCCGGGCATGGAAAACGGCATGTTCCCGGGCAACGCTGCCTTCGACAGAGAGGGCGGCATGGAAGAGGAGCGAAGGCTTTGCTATGTCGGCATCACGCGAGCGATGAAGAAACTTTATCTCACAGGCGCCCAGCTTCGCACTCTCTATGGCCGAACTGATTTTCAGACGGAGTCATGCTTCCTTGGCGAGATGGACAGGGATTGCATGGACGGCGATCAGACTGTGGAAGAGAAGGTAGAACTGGGAACAGGGCTAAGAGGAGAAGGCTCCTATACAGGCGACTATTTCTTCGGAGGAAGGACCCACGGCAGTGCAGATGGTTTTTACGGCAAGCCTTCTGCTAAACCGTTCGACAGCTTGGGAGCAGCCAAAAAAGAAACAAGCAGCAAAGCCGGCACAGTACAGGAATTCAATAACGGAGATATCGTGAGACACCCTAAATTCGGTGAAGGCATGGTGATAGAGCAGGATGCCAAGACGATGACCGTGATGTTTGATTCGGTAGGCGAGAAGAAACTCGGCAAGGGTTTCGTAAAGATGGAGCTCGTTCAATGAACAATGATGAGAAGAAAAACAGAATAGATGTCTTGACGGAGAAGCTCAATGAAGCCTCGCGCGCCTACTATACCGACGGCGCGGAGATCATCACGAACTACGAGTACGATGACATGTACGACGAGCTTCTGGCGCTCGAAGCGGAGACCGGATATATCCGAAGCGACAGTCCTTCTGTCAACGTCGGCTTTGAAACGGCGGCGGGCCTTCCGAAAATCGTTCATGAGATAAAGATGCTCTCCCTTAACAAAACCAAGGACAGGGATGAACTAAGAGCCTGGCTTGGCGATCAGAAGGGATTGCTCTCATGGAAACTGGACGGGCTCACTGTGGGACTTACTTATGAAAACGGCAGGCTCGTGCAGGGCGTGACCCGCGGGAACGGCGTAGAGGGCGAGCTTATAACCGCTAACGTGCTCGAGTGCAAAAATGTTCCTAAGACAATCCCTTACAAAGGGCGGATCATGCTAAGAGGCGAGGCCGTCATAAGGTATTCCGACTTTGAGAAGATAAACGAGGCCATAGACGACGCCGACGCGAAATACAAAAACCCGAGAAACCTCTGCAGCGGTTCCATTCGCCAGCTCGATCCTAAGGTAACGGCTGAGAGGAACGTCAATTTCTACGCTTTCAATCTGACGGTACTGGAAGGCATGGAGATCAATTCAAGACAGGAGCGGATGGAATGGCTGAAGACTCAAGGCTTTGAAATAGTCGACTACGTAATGGTCGACAAGAACAACCTTCTCGGCGAAATAGATAAGTATGAGGCTGCGATCCCAAATTTTGACATACCTTCGGATGGGCTGGTGCTGACGCTCGATGACGGAGCATATGCCGCGACATTGGGCGAGACAGCCAAATTCCCTAAGGATTCGATCGCTTTCAAGTGGAGAGATCAGCAGGCGGAGACAACACTTCGCGAGATAGAGTGGAGCCCGTCGCGTACAGGACTTCTGAATCCGGTCGCTATATTCGACCCGGTTGAGCTGGAAGGCACCACAGTGTCGAGAGCATCGGTCCATAACATCAATATAATGGAAGATCTCGAGCTCGGCATTGGAGACATCGTTCAGGTATACAAGGCCAATATGATCATCCCTCAGCTTGCCGGCAACCTTACCCGCAGCAGGAATATCGAGATCCCATCGACATGCCCGGTATGCGGAGGAGCAACGGAAATAAAGGATGAAGACGGGACAAAGACGCTCCACTGCACAAATCCTGAATGCCTGGCCAAGCACGTAAAGAAGTTCTCTCATTTCGTTGAGAGAGATGCTCTGAATATAGAAGGGCTTTCTGAGTCAGGGCTTTTAAAGCTGATCGGTATAGGCGCGGTCAGAGAATTCGCGGATTTATTCAAGCTATCACGGTTCGAAGATGATATAGTAGATATGGAAGGTTTCGGAAAGAAGTCATTCGATAATCTTACAGCTTCTGCTGAGAGGGCATCTCATACCACACCTGCTCGCCTGCTTTACGGACTCGGAGTCCCGGGCATAGGCGTGCAGAACTCAAATTTGATCGCAAGGGCGTGCAGGAATAAATGGCCGGAGATGCAGGGGCTCGATGAAGAGGCTCTTACCGATATCGATGGAGTGGGCGATGTGCTCGCTAGAGATTACGCAGCATATTTCAAAGATGAGTCGAATTCCGAACAGATCAAGGACCTGCTCGAAGTGCTCACACTTGACGAGTCGTTTGAAGCAGCCGGAAACAAGCTCGATGGAAAGACTTTTGTCATCACGGGAAGCCTCGAGCATTATTCAAACAGAAAAGAACTCAAAGCTGAGATAGAAGCCGAAGGCGGCAAGGTGGCGGGGTCTGTATCTGCGAAAACGGATTTCCTGATCACCAACGACCCGAATTCTGGTTCTTCAAAGAACCGCACGGCCCGTGAGCTCGGAGTGGAAATCATAACTGAAAATGAAATAATAGATATGTTAAAGTAAGAGTAACGCGGAAAGGAGGACAGTCCAATGGAGAATGTAAATCTCGTCCCTGACATGGAGCAGGCTTATGACGAGAGCATCGAGAAGATATTTGAACTCATGGAAGAAAAAAAGTACTTCCGCTGCAGAGACGAGCTTCTCAAACACAATGAAGTCGAGATCGCTGAGATGCTGGTGGATATCAGGCGAAAATTCGACCTCCAGAGAATGGTCGTCCTCTTTAGAGCGCTTCCGAAAGACATCAGCGTAGATGTTTTCGCGGAGCTTTCCGTTGATGATCAGATCGATATCATTAATATCATCACTGATCCCGAGATCAAATACATTCTCGATGAGCTCGACTTCGACGATATGATCGACGTACTTGAAGAACTCCCGTCGAATATCGTTGACAAGATACTCACTACGACGCCAAAGAGCGAGCGCCGCCTGATCAATACCTTCCTCAAATACAACGAGGACAGCGCCGGCGCCCTGATGACGCCTGAGTATATCAATCTGAAAAAGACAAATACCGTAAAAGAAGCTCTCGAGCACATAAAAGACGTCGGACTCGATTCCGAGACGATCTATACATGCTACGTGCTCGACAGAGGGCGCAAGCTACAGGGCGTAATATCGCTGAAGACTCTCGTTATTGCTCCGGATGAAGCCATAGTCGGGGATCTCATGCATGAGGATCCTGTTGTAGCCCATGTGGATGATGACCAGGAGGAGGTATCCGATCTGTTCACCAGATACGGCTATCTGGCAATACCGGTAGTGGACAACGAATTCAGGCTCGTCGGTATCGTAACCGTAGACGATATCTTAGAAGTAATCGAAGAGGAGACTACAGAAGATATCGAGCGTATGGGCGGCGTAATCGATTCGACAGACAGAGAATATCTCGACATGTCGGTATGGCAGCATGTCAAGGCGAGACTGCCGTGGCTTTTCCTGCTGATGTGCTCTTACTTCATCACCGGCGGAATAATCCAGAGTTTCGAGGACGCGCTGAGCCAGGTGATCAGTCTGGTCATCTACATGCCGCTTCTGATGGGCACGGGCGGTAACTCAGGCACGCAGTCGTCAACACTTGTCATTCGAGGAATGGCTACAGGTGATATTGAACTTGAAGATGTTTTTAAGGTGATCTGGAAAGAGATACGTATAGCTCTGGTGGTAGGCGTTTGCCTGAGCGCGGTAAACTATCTCAGGATAGTATTACTCGATCACAATCCACCGGGTGTGGCGTTGACCGTCTGCCTGTCCATGATCGTCATCGTTATCATCGCGAAGCTGATAGGCTCGCTTCTCCCGATGCTGGCGAAGCTGATTGGTATAGACCCGGCTCTGATGGCCGGCCCGATGATGGCATCAGTCACGGATATGGTATCGCTAGGCACATATTTCATAATGGCGGGGCTTATACTGAACATAGGCTAATAGTTATTCTGATCGTTTTTCAAAGAATCGCTGAATAGTATGAAATAATATACAAAATCAGCGGTTCTTTTTGTTGGTTTTACTTGTATAAATATTCACGCAGTGTTATAGTCTTGCATGGTAAATCAAAAAATACTTATCAGAAGGAGAAAAATAATGAAGAAGAAAGCATTAGTAGTATTGCTCGCAATGGCAATGGTATTCGCATTTATGCTCAGCGCATGCGGCGGCGGAGACAGCAGCTCCGATGAGCAAGTGCTCAAGGTAGTGACAGAAGCAACTTTCGCTCCGTTTGAATGGACAGACGAAGAGAGCGGAGAGATCGTGGGCTTTGACCCTGATATGATGGCAGCTATCGCTGAGGATCAGGGACTCAAGCTTGAGTGGGTCAACATGGAATTCGATTCCCTTATTCCGGCTCTCGAGTCAGATCAGGGCGATATCATCTGCGCGGGTATGAATAAACTTGCAGGTGACCGTGCTGATAAAGCTGATTTCGGTGATACATATTTCAAGAGCAGACTGATGCTTCTCGTAGCAGCAGACAGCGACCTTACCGGACTCGATGCTGTTACACCTGACATGAAGCTCGCCAGCCAGATCGGAACAACAGGCGGAGACATGGTAAAACAGATGCAGGAAGAAGGAAAGATCGCTGAGGGCATCGTGCTCAATCAGTGGACAGACTGCTATCTGCAGCTGCAGAACGGCGAGGTCCAGGGCGTCATCGTTGACAAGCCGGTCGGATATGAATATCTCATGGAGCACTCTGACATCGCTAAATACGTAGGCGAGGGCTTCGGAGAAATGGAAGAATTCGCGTTCGCGGTAAAGAAGGGCAACACCGAACTGCTCGATAAGCTCAATACAGGTCTTGCCAACATCAAGGCAAACGGCACATACGATGAGCTTCTTGCAAAGTACAATATGGAATCAGAGTAAAGATCAGTTATATTTGATTAGATAAACAGGCGAAGGAAATAGAAATGGGAGTATATCTTAAAGGTTTTCTCATCGCCTGCAAGGGCATACCGGCTACAGTGGCGGTCAGTCTTGTGGCAATAGTTATAGGAGCAGCCTTAGGTCTGCTCCTTGCTCTGTGTTCACAGACAAAAAGCAAAGTCCTTCAGGTGATAGCAAAAGTATATGTCGATGTGGTGAGAGGAACACCTATGCTGGTGCAGGCCCTCATCATGGCCTATGGTATTCCATGGTTACTGCAGTCCTGGGGCATTGGCTTTAAATGGGACGATTTCGGCGGCATGGCAGTTCCGGCCATCATCGTATGCGGCTGCAACTCGGCTGCGTACATGTCCGAGGTAATCAGATCGGGTATCCAGGCTATTGATAAAGGCCAGATGGAAGCCGCAAGATCTCTCGGCATGACACATGGTATGGCTATGAGACTCATCATCATACCTCAGGCAGTCCGTGTTATCCTTCCGGCATTCGCGAATGAATTCGTAACTCTCATCAAGGAGACATCAGTGCTCGGTTATGTAGGCGTGGTTGAGATATTGAGGCGAGGACAGCTATGGAACTCATCATCATTCGAGACCTTCCCGGCATATATCGGGGTAGCGCTGGCTTACATGATCCTGACTATACCTCTGTCCAAGATAATCAACGGCTATGAGAGAAAGATGGCCAGAAGGGAGTCAGCGGCATGAGTATGATAGAAATAAAAGGACTCAAAAAGAGCTTCGGCGATCTTGAGGTGCTCAAAGGTATCGACCAGAATGTGGAAGAGGGCGAAGTGCTTTGCATCGTTGGACCATCCGGTTCAGGTAAATCCACTATGCTCCGCTGCATCAACAGGCTCGAGGAGCCGACGGCCGGTGAGATATACATTGACGGTGAACAAGTTACGGAGGGCAATATAGACCGCATGAGGACAAAGATGGGCATGGTGTTCCAGTCCTTCAATCTGTTCCCGCACAAGTCGGTGCTTGAAAATCTTACGATCGGACCTTTGAATGTAAAGAAGGCCGACAAAAAGGAGATAGAAGAGAAAGCCATGAAGCTGCTGGATCGTGTAGGCCTGGCGGAAAAGGCGAACGAGTATCCGAGAAACCTTTCCGGCGGACAACAGCAGAGAGTGGCTATCGCCCGCGCGCTAGCAATGGATCCGGAAGTGATCCTGTTTGACGAGCCTACCTCGGCGCTCGACCCTGAGATGGTAGGAGAAGTACTTGATGTTATGAAGGATCTCGCCACAGAAGGTATGACCATGGTGGTCGTGACTCACGAAATGGGATTCGCCAAGGAAGTAGCCAACAAGGTCATATTCATGGATGGTGGATACATCGTAGAGCAGGGTACACCTGAAGAAGTGCTCAATAACCCACAGGAACCGCGTACTAAGGATTTCCTCTCGAAGGTGCTCGTTTGACACTCTGAAAGTTCATTAAGTTTCAAGAACAGCAAGGGCTTCTGACTGTATAATACTTTCGTCTATTATACGGGAGGAAGCTCTTTTTTCATGATAATATTCAACAACGTAACCAAAAAATACGGAGACAATGTAGGGCTTATCGATGCCTCGGTCCATATCAAAAGCGGAGACTTCGTTTTCCTCGTAGGACCATCAGGCGCGGGTAAGACCACTTTCATAAGACTGATCCTTAAGGAGATAGATCCCGACAGCGGACGGATCATACTCGCCGGAAAGGACATCACAAAGATCGGAAGACGCGAAATACCTGCAATAAGGCAGAAGATCGGAATGGTGTTCCAGGACTTCAGGCTTCTTGAAAAGAAGACCGTATATGAAAATGTCGCTTTTGCTATGGAAGTGCTCCATAAGAGCAAAAGGGAAATCAGGGAAAGGGTACCTTATGTGCTCGACCTGGTGGATATAAAGGACAAAGCGAACAGATATCCTGCAGAGCTGTCGGCGGGAGAGCAGCAGAGAGTCGGCATCGCAAGAGCTCTTGTTAATAAACCTAGAGTGCTCATATGCGACGAGCCTACCGGTAACCTCGATCCAATAACTGCGATGGATATCATGGCGCTGCTCGAGCAGATCAATATTAGAGGCACGACAGTCCTCATGGTAACTCACGCCAAGGATATCGTGGATAAAATGAATAAGAGAGTAGTTGCCATCGATCAGGGGCATATCGTCCGTGACGAGGAAGGCAGCTACGGATATAAGCAGCAGGGAACAGAGGACGACCTCTATGTCCCGGGCTTTACTTCGTTTACGGATGATCCAATCAAGGCGAGGACAATGCAGCTCGACCCTGAACTCACCGAGAGCATCAGGGGTAAGACGATAAGCATGGATCCGCCTACAGGAGATGAGCTTTACAGCATTCTTGACGAATACCTGGACGGAGGTGACGATAGCTATGAGTAGGATCGGATACAACCTCAAGCAGGCATTCTCACAGATGGGCCGGAACAAAGGCATGTACTTCACTTCCGTGCTCGCCATCACAGCGATGATGCTCATACTCGGACTGTTCTTCGTGGCATTCGTAAACGTCAATTTATTTGCCGCATCGATAGAAAAGGACTACAACGTGATCCAGATCTATCTGAAGGACGGCAATAGTCAGAAAGTCAATGATGCGGTAAAAGCAACGATCGAAAGCACTGAAGGAGTCGATTCGGTGACATATGTCTCCAAGGATGAAGCGCTTATCACTCTGAAGGAGAGATGGGGCGAGAACGGATATCTTCTCGATAATCTCCCTAAGAACCCACTGCCTGATTCCTACACAGTATATGTTGAGAATAAAGATGCTGCAAACAGCCTGGCTGAGGCAGCGCCGACGATCGAGGGTGTGGACGATGTAGTCTATTACCGCGATACGATAGAAAAGCTGGCTCAGATATCCCATTTCATCGAAGTAGGATCTCTGATCGCGATGGCGTTCCTGGTGATAGTTTCGATCATCATCGTAGCCAATACCATCAAACTGACCGTGTTCAACCGCGAGAAGGAGATCGGTATCATGAAATACCTCGGAGCGACGGACTGGTTCGTAAGAGCACCGTTCATCTGGGGCGGAATCATCGTGGGAATACTCTCGGCGGCTATTGCCACAGGGCTCACATACCTGATCTATACAAAGGTCATCGAGCTCGTTGGTGCGGATATCGCCCGAATCCTGTCGGTAACTATGGTTCCTGCTCCTTATCTGACCAAGAACCTGTTGATCATCTTCCTCTGCCTCGGCATCAGCATAGGTGTATGCGGAAGTATCATATCCATAAGAAGATTCCTCGACAAATAGAGGAGCGAGAAAAAGTCTGAATGAAGAAGCATAAGAAAAGAAATATTTTAATAGTATTTACCCTGATATTGGCGCTGGCATGCGCTGCTTTCAGTACATCATTTGCGGTAACGCAAGAAGAGAAGGACGCGGCCGATGCCGCGGCCAAAGAGGCCAAAAAGCAGACCGAGGCTAAAAGAGAAGAAGCCAAGGACGCTGCCAAAAAAGCAGCTGCCGCGACAAAGAATTTTGAAGAAGCAGAAGCAAAACTCGAGGAACTCGCAAGCCAGGTGGAATACACCAAGGCAGAGATAGCCGAGACCGGCGAGAAGATCACCAAGAAAGAGGCTGAGATCAAGGATCAAAACGATGCTCTTGATAAGAGGCTGACGGCCATGTATAAGACGGGTACCGCCGGATTCGTGGACGTTATCCTGAGCTCCGAGAGCGTTGAAGATCTACTGTCAAATGTCGGCATGGTACACAAGATCCTTGAGAGCGACCAGGGCCTTCTGAAAAAACTGCAGAAGGATCATAAACAACTCAAAAAACTCAAGGAATCACTCGAGAATCAACAGATAGCCCTCGAAGCGGCTGAGATCGAGACGGAAGAGCTGAAGAAGAGATATCAGGCTGAAGCGGATAAGATGCATGCGATGCAGGCTCAGAAGGAAGCCGAAGCAGCGGAAATGGCTGCTGAAGCAGCTGCCCTTCAGGAAAAGGCTGAGGCTATGATAGTGGAATCAGGAGGCCAGATCGACATATCTCCGGGCGAGTATGCATGGCCGACACAGAGCAACTGGCAACTTTCAGATAAATACGGATGGAGGATATGTCCTTTCCACGGAAGAGAGTTCCATAACGGTCTGGATATAGTGCTTACCAGCGGAACAAATGGTTCTCCTGTATACGCTGTTGCTGATGGCGTAGTCACAATGGCCAGATACTACGGAGGTTATGGTAACTGTGTACAGTACGCAACAGGTAACGGACTTACTATACTGAACGGACACCTTAGCAAGATCGCGGTGAGTACAGACCAGTTCGTGAAGAAAGGCACAGTTGTCGGATATATCGGATCTACCGGTGCTTCGACAGGGCCGCATCTCCACTTTACAGTATTCAAGGGCGGAAGCACGATAAATCCATTCAATCTGTACTGACATGATAATTTAGGGAGCATCCCGGCAGATGCAGGAAAACAAAGAAAAGAAGGCAAAAGTCAATAATGTGCCGGATGTAGTCCTCAGAATAATAAAATCGAGAGGGATCGGAGAGGAGGATCTTGAAGAATTCTTCTCTTCGAAACCGCAGCTTGCTTATGATCCATTCCTGCTCGCTAATATGCGTGAGGGGGTGGATCTGTTGCTTAAAGCTGTTGACGAACACAAGAGGATAGTCATTTACGGAGATTATGACGTCGATGGGATAACATCGACGGCTCTTTTGATGAAAGTGATCGGCTGCCTCACCGACAACATCACTTACTATATCCCATCGAGACTTGATGAGGGCTACGGTCTTCACAGGGAATCTATAGACAGGATAATCGAGGACGGAGGAGAATTCATAGTCACAGTCGATTGTGGCTCCACTTCTGCCGATGAGACTGCCTATGCCCATGAAAAGGGAATAGAGACACTGGTGACCGATCACCACAATATGAGCCTGGAAAGAGCTGAGGGTATCATCATCAATCCGAGGCTCCCGGAGGATGAATACCCGTTCAAAGGACTTGCAGGTGTAGGAGTAGCGTACAAGCTCGCGCTCGCGGTAGCAAGAGAGAGAAACATACCGGGCAGCCTGATGGCAGAGATGCTTGAGCTTGCTACGATCGGGACCATCGCAGACATCATGCCGATGAGAGATGAAAACAGGACGCTCGTTAAATGCGGACTCAGAAGCATCCATCTTGGATGCAGGAACAAAGGCCTCAGAGAGCTTATAGATAAATCATCGCTTGATTACAGGACTCTCAAGGCCGGAGACATCTCGTTCGGTATCGCGCCTAAAGTAAACGCTTCCGGCAGAATGGGAGATGCGTCTATAGGAGTAAAGCTGTTCATCTCCAATGACGATGAAGAGATAAGGGAATGTTGTGACGCTCTGATAGAAGCCAACAGAGAGCGCAGGAGACTTCAGGATGACGCTTACGAAAGAGGCACGGAAGCGCTTGATGAAGAACTCAAGAAGGGCGACTTCATCATAGTCGAGATAAACGATTCTCACGAAGGCGTGCTTGGTATAGTTGCGGGCAAGCTGAGAGAAAAGATCAACAGGCCCGTGGTGGTCATCTCACGAAATGAAGACACATATAAAGGCACCGGAAGATCGATCCCGGGAGTGGATCTCTTTTCCATGCTTGATAAATACAGAGACAGGTTCATTAGCTTTGGCGGGCACAGCGCTGCCTGCGGTTTTACCATCAAAGCCAAAGACATGGAAGGGCTGAGGGAAGCTCTCAATAATGATCTCAGGAATGCGGCGTCTGAGGATGAAGAACTGCTGGCTATGAGACATGACTGCGACGTTGAGATCCATAGCGATGATGTTGATATGGAACTGGCTGATGCTCTCACTCTGCTGGAGCCGTGCGGAAAAGATAATGAAGTCCCAGTCTTCCTTATAAGAAACGCTTCGGTAACAGGCTGGAGGTTCCTGAAGGATGACGATAAGATGGCGAGGTTTTCGCTTCTTACGAACGATTCGCGAAAGATCGATGCTGTGATGTTCAGAAACGCTGCAGAGGCTTATAAGGCGATAAACGAGGGCAGTGTTGACATACTGTGTAATATAGAGATAAATACCTGGAGAGACGAAAGAAAGGCGCAGGCGGTAGTGAGAGAAGTGCTGCCGGCGGGAACCATTTGATGGATAAAGAACGCATCGAAGAAAACGAAACGATAAGAACAGGGCTCGATCTGTCGGATACCCAAGACTACGATGTTTTCGTGGGAAACGAAGAAGGTAATTTTGATGAGAAAGAACCTGGGAATAAGGGCTCCGGATCCTCAGGGGGCAAGGTTGTTTTTGCGTTTACGGCGGGTTTTATAGCTTGTCTTGCTGTCCTGTTCGTCCTTTGTTATGTATTTGGCCTGGGAATGTTCCTGTCAAAAGAGCAGTTCGACCACTATAAGACACTTATCAACAAGTATGATAAATACGAGGAGATAATGCAGTTGATAGCGAATGATCCGATCGCTGACTATGACGGCGATGAAATGAGTGACGCGAAGCTCAAGGAGATCGTTTCGAGCATAGGTGATCCTTATGCAGCGTATTATACTGCCGAGGAGTATGATGAATTTCTGAAAAAGATTCTCGGCGATTATGTGGGTATTGGCATCGGGGTCAGCGAAAAGGACGGCGATATAGTCATCTTGACTGTCTTGAGAGATGAGCCCGCGGAAGAGGCCGGACTCAAGGAAAACGATATCATAAAGGCAGTAGACGGAAAGGCGCCTGCTGATGTTGATGATGCTATAAAAAAGATCTCGGGTGAAGTCGGGACTCCGGTCGTTCTTACCATCGAAAGAGACGGCAAAAGCTTTGATGTTACGGTGAATCGCGCTCGAATCGAGGAAGACTCTATATACTACACTGAATATGAGGAAGATGGAAACAGCGATACAAATATAGGATATATCGCCATCACAGCATTCAGAGAAGAAACAGGCAAAGATTTTGAGCTTGCTGTCAGAGACCTTGAAGGAGAAGGCTGCGACAAGTTCATAATCGATCTCAGAAACAACGGCGGGGGAATAACAGACTCAAGCATAGAAATAGCGGATTACCTGCTTCCTGAATGCAGGATAATGACAGAAGTGTCCAAGGACGGAACCGAAAAGGTGCATAACTCAAAAGCGAGTTCCGCGGGCATAGACTATGTTTTGCTTGTTAATGAAAATACGGCTAGTGCTTCAGAGATACTCAGCGCGGCAGTACAGGACAATAACGGAGGGACTCTCATAGGCGCTAAGACTTATGGCAAGGGCGTGACACAGTTGACTCGCCGTTTCAAAGACCGCTCTGCCATAAAGATCACAACTACCGAATACTTCAGACCAAACGGGGATAAGGTGAATGGGGTAGGAATCACTCCTGACATAGAAGCAGAGGGAGATGAAGTGATCGAAAAGGCTATGGAGGTGCTGGAAAAGTGATCATTTATTACACTTTGTCCGGAGGCGGCAGACGGGAAGACAGTCATGGTTTGCTGCGTGACGCGATAAGTGAATACATAGGCGACAGAGAAAAGGCCATGGCTTTAGTAAGCGAGCTGAAGATCGGAGAAAATGGCAAACCATATATTGAAGGTTTCGACCATTTCTCGATTTCTCACTCGGGAAAAGCCTGGGCTGTTCTTTTTAATGAGACTGAATGCGGTCTTGATATCCAGTACGAGAAGAAAGCAGATATATTATCGATCGCCCGCAGATGGTATAATCCAATAGATGAGAAGGCAGTCGAGACTGCAGCGGAGACAAGCGAAAGCGAAGGGCTGAGGGAGTTCTTCAGGCGCTGGACACGCCGTGAAGCCCTGATAAAAGCGCTTGGAAGCTCGGTAGCCGATACGTCTTTGCCTTCTGTCGGTGAAGACAACGTCTGCGTACGTGGGATCGAATACGTCATAAAGGATATAGCTTTTGCCGGTGGAGAGGAGATACATGCCGCGATCTGTATCAGAAAAGAAAAATACGAAAACCGCGATGGAGACTGCAGCGGCATATCTTGCGAACCGGATGCGTACAGTCTATGAACTTAGAAAGCATCTTAGAGATAAGGAGTACTCCCCGGAAGAGATCGACGAAGCAGTTGAAGAGCTCATCGGGCTCAATTATCTCGATGACTATCAGTATGCGCTCCGCTACTACGAATACAACCGTGAGAAAAAGCGGGGGACATTGAGAGCCGAAAAGGAACTTGCGGAGAAAGGCGTAGATAGGGAGATCATTCGCAACGCGAAAGAGGATTTCCTTTTCGAGCAAAAAGTGGACGAATACGAGGACGCTCTCGCGATAGCGAGAAAGGAAGTGTTTGTTCCAAGTGATATATACGGAGAAGCAGAAACCGTAAAAGAACTCGACGACAAGCTATCGGCAAAAATAGCAAGAAAGCTTGAATCGAAGGGTTTTGCGAGAGGGGACATATTCAGAGTACTGGACACACTAAGAAGAGAGACCATAGAATAGCAACATGGAAGATATTTACACCCGAACAAGAATACTGGCAGGAGATGAAGGCGTTGAGAAACTCAAAGCCGCGTCCGTTCTTGTGATGGGAACCGGAGGAGTAGGATCTTACGCTGCAGAGGCAGTAGGCAGAGCCGGGATCGGCAGGATAACGCTGATGGACGGTGACAGCGTACAGCCAAGCAATATAAACAGGCAGCTCGTAGCTCTGAATTCGACGCTGGGAATAAACAAAGCTGAGGTTATGGCAGAGCGGATAAAGGATATCAATCCTGACGCGGAAGTGACTGCCGTCCCGCTTTTTTACAAAACAGGTGAGGAGATAGATCTTGCACAGTTTGACTGGATCATCGATGCCATTGACGACGTGGATGCCAAGACAGAACTCATAAGAAGAGCGACGGAGTCCGGAGTGAACATCATATCCGCAATGGGAGCCGCGGGAAAGTTTGAAACGGATTTCATAGTGGAAGATATTTCGAAGACCCAGACATGTCCTCTTGCGAAGGTGATGAGAAAAAGACTTCGCGAGATAGGTATAGAACATCTGCCGGTGGCATACTCAAAAGAAAAGCCGGCTCCGAGAACAGGAGACCTTGGAACTCTCAGCTATGTTCCCGGGTCTATGGGTCTCACGCTGGCGGGATATGTGATCTGCCGTATCGCGGGGATCAAAGATTAGTAAGACTGAAAAAGGAGTGCAGATTGAAGATATTTGCTATAGCGGATTTACATCTGTCATTCAATGAAAATATAGACAAGCCGATGGACAAGTTCGGTCCCGGCTGGGAGAATCATCCGTGGAGTATCAAAGAAAACTGGGAGAGGATAGTCTCGGATGAGGATATAGTCCTGATACCGGGAGATGTTTCCTGGGCGCTTCGCCTTGAAGAGGCTATGGATGATTTTGAGTGGATCCACAGTCTTCCCGGCACAAAGCTTATTTCAAAGGGTAACCACGACCTCTGGTGGGGACGTATCAAGCACATCAATACGCTCTACGATGATATAGTTTTTCTCCAGAACGAATGCTATAAAGTTCAGGGTGAAGACATAGTTATAACCGCTTCGAGGGGATGGCCATATCCCGGCTCTGAAGAGTACAGCGAGCATGATGAAAAAATCTACGCCCGAGAGATACTTAGGATGAAGATGGGACTCGACGCGGCCAAGGCGTTGGCTCCGGAAGACAGGATAATAGCATGTCTTCATTATCCTCCGAGCGACCCGAAAGCACGTGAAACCGAGTTTACGAAATTGCTCGAGGAATATGGAGTGTGGAAGTGTGTGTATGGGCACCTTCACGGCATGCCTGCATTCAATACGGGCATAAAGGGAGTGCACAGGGGTGTAGAGTATATGCTTGTATCGCTTGACTATCTGGGCTCAGCGCCAAAATTGATTTACGACAGCGAAGCTGAGGAGTGATCGAATTGTCTGAAGCAGGAACAGAAAAACGCAGGAAAAGAATCCGGATCAATTACAGAAGAGCAGCTTGCACATTGACGCTGCTTATTCTTGTTGTGGCTTTTTTGGTCAATCTTTTGTCTGCTTCAGCGGGAACGGGAGAAGGCTATGACAGCAGTCTCATAAGGGAGCACGGGAGCTTGGACGCTGAGGCGCCTAAGCTGACGGCGGGTTCCGCAGCGATGTACTCACTCGACCTCGATGAGTTTGTGTACGAAAAGAAAGCGGACAAGAAGCTGCCTCCATACAGCATCACAAAGATACTTACGACGTATTTAGCTCTGGAAAACCTCGAATCCGACCAGGTGCTCACAGCATCAAAAAACTCCGTTCGAGAGCTCAAAGACGGCATGGAGATGGAACTTGTAGAGGGTGAGAAACTCAAGGTGATAGACCTCGCTTATGCAACGATGATGATGTCAGCCAATGACGCGGCTATCGTGCTCGGCGAAGGAGTATCCGGCAGTGAGAAGGCTTTCGTAAAGCTGATGAACGATACCGCGAAAGAGTGGGGTTGTGAAAATACCAATTTCGTAAACACCAACGGCTGGGAGAACAAGAATCATTACACTACTGCCCATGATCTGGCAATAATAACGAAGCATTGTCTTGAGAACGAAACTCTGAGAAAAATAGCTGTAACAAAAAGGTACGTAGTACCGGCTACAAATAAAAACGATGAGCTGGAACTCGATAACGCGCTTCTTAAGGCAACGCATAAGATAAAGGGCGTTATCGGAGGTAAGACAGGTACATGGTCTGAGTCACAGTGTACTGTGGCGTTCGCGTTCAGAGATAACGGACTCAGCTCTGTAGTTGTGTTAATGGATGATACAGCAAAGGGCAGGATCAAAGACCCTGTAAAAATGGTAAAGTTCTCGCACGAAGTGACCCCGGGGTTCATAGTGACCGACAGTGACAATAATGTTAGTGAAGCTTGGGTCAAGTACGGAGCGGTACCTAAGGTGCCTGTATACGTGAAAGGCTTGAGATATGCCTATCCGAAAAACAAAAAGGCGAGCGGAGTAAAGGTGAGGACCGAATTCAACAAGGTCGAGGCTCCATTGGAAAAAGGCGATCGAATAGGTAAGTATCAGATATTCGCGAATGATGAGCAGGTGGGTCAGGGATATCTCTATGCCGGGGAAGACGTGAAAAGGGGCTGGTTCCTGTCACGATTCTATGTATCCAACTCTGCCACGATCGTTGTAGCAGTCATACTTGCGCTGCTCATAGCGTTTGAACTGCTTACGCGCAAAAAACATTGAAATATTATCTGGCAATATGCTACAATAGCACTTGCTGTGGAGAGGTACCCAAGAGGCTGAAGGGACTGGCTTCGAATACCAGCAGGCGGGTAACTCCCGTGCGGGGGTTCAAATCCCCCTCTCTCCGCCATTTAATGATCGTCGTGATGACGGTCATTTTTCTTTGTACCCTTTGAAAACAGTGGGCTTGAGGAGATGCGGGATTTTGAGAATCAAAGAGGTGAAAAAGCTTGAAAGTATGACGGGCGGGGCTAAATCTCGCCCATTTTTGTTTTGCTTAGAACAAATCATAGTGCATTTGTCAAGAATTAAGGGGCTCCATTCTGGAACCCCTCTTAAAATATGATGAGAAATGGGATATACTGATTAGCGGTATTTAGTATGGTCATGCGGCGGCCGTGATAGCCGCAAATACGAGTAAAGGAGTAGTTTTATGAAGCAAAGATTCTTAGGCATCCTGCTCAGCTTCGCACTGATGCTGACGATGATGCCGGTACTGGGACTGAGTCAGGAGGCGTATGCGGATGATGTCACCAACTACGATCTCTGGGTTGGAAACAAACAGGTAACCAGCAAGAACATGGGTAACGTGCTTGGTGACGGTACAGTGAGTTTCACACCTGCAAATGGTGATACTCCTGCAACCCTGACGCTGGACGGCGCGGATATCAGTGGAGAACATATCAATAATGAAAAACACAAATCTGCTGCAATATACTATGATGATGCAGATAATGATCTTATCATCAATGCAACATCGGCCAGCACTGTGACAGGGCCTAATAGTAGTTATGATTGCTATGCCATTTATTCAAAAGGAAACCTTACTGTCAAAGGCAGTCTGACTGTCAACGGAGGGGGCACTTCCGGCGGTTTTAGCTACGGCGTACAATCTGAAAAAGAACTCGCTGTCGACGGCACGCTGAACGTTAACGAGGACAATACCAACGTCAACTTTGGTGTAACAGCGTGGGGCATTGTTGTTAATAAAAACGGCAAGCTGAATGTAAAAGGAATAGATGGCATCATTAATTTTGATGGGGGCATTGTTGTCGAAGGAAAGCTGGATGCTACTAGTACTAGTACAAGGCAAGATGATGGTACGGCTATAAGAATTAGCGGCGGTGATGGCATCACTGTCAAAGAAGGCGCGGAATTGATCGCCAATGGCAGTGAGTATGGCATATACGCTAGAGACTACAGTATTACCATAAACGAAAGCGCAAAACTGAGTGCTAACGGTTACGAAAACGCCATCACCGGCACCGTCAAAAACGCCATCGTCGGGACAGGCTGGGATAATGCCAAAGGTACAGGTGAAGGAACGAAAATTGAGGTTAAACAAGAGCAGACTCTTGGTTATAAAAAGGTCGTATTCCCTCCTCTTCCGGTAGATGCTGTGAAGTATATGATCGCAGCGCTTCCTGCTGATCCGACTACAGAGGATGACAGGGCTTCAGTCAAAGCCGCGCGCGAAGCATACGATGTTCTGTCGGATGCTGAGAAAGATGAGATCAAATATACACTGCTGAAGAAGCTGGAGACTGCGGAAGAAACCATAAGACAGGCTGATCTCGATGCAGCTAAGAGCACAGCAAAGACAGACCTTGCAACTTATAGGAATGCAAAGGCTGACAGCGATTACGATGCTGATGGCGTAGCGGCAATGAATGATGCCAAGACTGCCGGCGACACAGCGATCGATAAGGCCAGAGATAAAGAAGGCGTATCAGAAGCTCTGGCGAATGCCAAGTCGGCGATCGACGCAGTCAAGACTAAGTCTCCGGTAAAACCTTCAATTGATCCTGCGACACCGAGTACAGTTCATGGTGTACCAAGTAGCATAGCCAAGTATGTTGTGACAACTACCAATACTGTTTCGCTCATAAAGGCTCCAAACAGGAAATCGTTTACAGTTCCTGCCACAGTAGTTATCAGCGGAAAGAAATTCAATGTTACCGGCATACAGGCAGGCGCTTTCAAAGGTACAAAGTGTAAAACTCTGACTGTTAAGACAAAGAAGCTTACTAAGGCTTCGGTCAAGGGCTCTCTCAAGGGATCAAAGATCAAGACGGTCAAGGTCAAGGTTGGCAAGAAGAAAACCAACAAGAAGTATGTGAAGAAGTATAAGAAGATCTTCACAAAGAAGAACTGCGGAAAGAAAGTACTTGTAAAATAGTAAAAACAGAGGGGCGGTCGAAAGATCGCCCTTTTCACATCTCGACTTCCCACCGACATTCCTGAAAATAGTAATGCAGGCTATAGCATTTACGCTGGCCTGCATTTATCGTGTCACAGTATGGATACACTTCTGGATACACCGTATGAGGGACGTCCCTCATTTCCTTGAAAATACGGCGTTTTAGGTATAACGTACTTGTTCAAATCCCCCTCTCTCCGCCATTAGACCGCAGACGTATCAAGCGTTTGCGGTTTTTTCATGCCTCATCCCAAAGATCATGCCAATCTGAAGCTTCGGGCCACAGGAACACCTGCCCTTTGACCAGACGGTTTCCGCACTCAAGCTCATCGATGATGGACATTTCCTCATCGGTGAGTTTTTCTGTAAGGGCGGCTTCAAGATTAGCCTCGTAATTATGGATAGAGAAAGGTATAGGAAGATGACCCTTCTGAAGAGCCCACTTGATGCATATTATCGCGGGATGGCAACCATGATCCTCAGCTATCTGTCTCAGCTGAGCTGTCTGCATATCGTTGACATCATCCGGAAGTATATCACGTTCAGGCCTGCGCGGAGAACCGAGCGGCATATAACCGATCGGAAGGATATCGTGAGCTTTCAGATAATCACATAATTCCCTCTGTTGGAATGTCGGATGAATCTCGGATTCACATGCAGAAGGCGGGATGCGCAGCTTTCCCAGAACTGCTTCCAGTTTGTGGATAGTCATGTTGGAAATGCCTATATGTCTCACCAGGCCTTCGTCTACGAGTTCTTCTATCTGGTGGTATGTGTCTGTAAACTCATCAACCGAAAACGGCTTGGAATCCGGGTTGCGTGAATCCACATCACAGAAAGGAGCGTGATAATTCGGGAAAGGCCAGTGGATAAACAACATGTCGATATATCCGCATTTGAGATCGGAGATGCTTTTCTTGCACGATTCAGAGACTTTGCGATGCATATCATTCCATACTTTGGTCATAATGAACAGCTCGTTTCGCTTGACTGTTCCCGCGTCAAATGCTTCCTGGAACGACTCGCCGATCTTGTCTTCGTTGCCGTAACAGGCTGCGCAATCAAAGAGACGGTATCCGGACTTGATACCTCCTGAAACTGCTTTGGCAACTTCTTCGGACGAGACACGGTCTGAACCGAATGTCCCCATGCCTATGCAAGGGATCTTGTCTCCGTTATATAAAGTGAATGAAGGTACTTTTGCTGGATCTGTCATGGCAGTTGTTCTCCTTTCGTTTTCAGTATATCAGAATACAGTATAGCAGAACAAAGAAAGGGCCGTCAGTGAGCTAACGATTTTCATTCTGTGAATGATCTATGGTAAAGTAATATGTAAACATTCACACATACCAGACTGTGAAGGCTGTTGGATTACAGTTGAAGCAGTCAAAGACAAAGGCAGTGAAGAAAGATGGACTATAAAAAAGCTGTTCTCGGGATAGAGCTTGGTTCTACAAGGATCAAGGCTGTTCTTATAGACGAGGATCATATACCGGTCGCCGGTGGCAGTTATGAGTGGGAAAACCGCTTGGAAGACGGGATCTGGACGTATTCTCTTGATGAAGTTGCAGAGGGTATCCGCTCATGTTATGCCAAGCTTAAGGATGAAGCCGAGCATAAATTTGATTCTCCGTTGACAGAAGTGGGAGCCATAGGCGTTTCCGCCATGATGCACGGATATCTTCCGTTTGATAAAGACGGCAGACAACTTGCGAGATTCCGCACATGGCGCAATACGATCACCAGCGAAGAGGCGTCAGAACTCACAGAACTGTTCGGGTTCAATATACCTCAAAGATGGAGTATAGCCCACCTTTATCAGGCTGTGAAAGCAGGATACGATCACGTAGCGGAAATAGATTATCTGACTACGCTTGCAGGATATGTGCACTGGAAATTCACGGGCGAAAAAGTGATGGGCGTCGGAGAAGCATCGGGAATGTTCCCGATCGACAGTGAGAAGAATGATTACGATCAGCAGATGGTCGATAAATTTGATGCTCTGATAGCAGGAAAGGGCTATGGGTGGAAGCTGAGAGATATCCTTCCTGAGATCAAGACCGCCGGTGAATCAGGGGGCGTGCTGACATCAGAAGGCGCAGCTTTTCTTGATCCAACATGTACTCTCAAAGACGGCATCCCGGTTGCTCCGTGCGAGGGAGACGCAGGAACAGGCATGACAGCGACAAATTCAGTGAGAGTGCGTACCGGAAACGTATCGGCAGGCACAAGTGATTTTGCCATGGTCGTAACCGATCATAAGCTTGGGGTCCACCGTGAGATAGACATGGTCACAACTCCATCGGGTTCACCCGTAGCAATGGTACACTGCAACAACTGCACTTCGGATATCAATGCATGGGTCGATCTTTTCTGCGATTTTGTTGATGCCATGGGACTGAAAGTGAGCAAAAAGGAAGTCTTTGTGACTTTGTTCCGCAAAGCTCTTGAGGGAGATCCGGACTGCGGTGGTCTGATGAGCTTCAACTATATTTCAGGTGAGGGGATCACTGACCTCGATGAAGGAAGGCCTGTTTTTGCAAGAGCGAACAACAGCGATTTCAGCCTCGCGAATTTTATGAGAACGCATCTTCTGTCAGCTTTGGCAACACTCAAGATAGGCATGGACATCCTTACAGAAAAGGAGAGTGTCAAGATCGATAAACTATATGGTCATGGAGGGTTCTTCAAGACTCCGGAAGTCGGTCAGAGGATGCTGTCGGCAGCAGTGGGAACGCCTGTTTCCGTCATGGAAACAGCAGGAGAAGGAGGCCCTTTCGGAATGGCGCTTCTTGCTGCGTACATGATCTGGCATGAGGATGGAGAGTCTCTTGAAGATTATCTTGACAACAAGGTATTTGGAGACGCGGTCACTCACACTTTGATGGCAAATGAAGAAGATATTTCGGGATTTACAGTGTTCTTGGATAATTATATAAAAGCACTTCCTGTTGAAAAAGCAGCCATACAGTGCCTGTAGAAGGAGGCAAGATGCTGGAAGAACTAAAGAAACAAGTATACGAAGCCAATATGATGCTGCCGGAATACGGACTTGTAGTTTTTACATGGGGCAATGTTTCCGGTATCGACAGAGAAAGAGGGCTCATGGTGATAAAGCCGAGCGGTGTCGAATACGACGATATGAAGCCTGAAGATATGGTCGTTGTCGATCTGGCGTCCGGGCAGGTAGTCGAGGGGGTTCTTAGACCGTCAAGTGATACGGATACACACCTTGTACTTTACAGACAGTTCAAAAATATAGGTGGGATCGTTCACACTCACAGCAAGTGGGCTGTATCCTACGCTCAGGCCGGAAAAGCTGTCAGACCGCTGGGTACGACACACGCGGATCATTTTTACGGCGAAGTCCCTTGCACAAGGCTGATGACTCCTGAGGAAATAGGCGGCAGGTATGAACTTGAAACAGGCAATGTGATCGTGGAGACCTTCAAGGACATCGATCCTGATGCTGTGCAGGCGGTCCTCGTTCACTCGCATGGCCCATTCGTATGGGGCATAGATCCCGTGAATGCCGTCCATAATTCAGTTGTTTTGGAAACTGTATGCGAAATGAATTATCATGCGGAGATGCTCAACCGGAATCTGGGAAACATGCAGCAGGAACTGCTCGACAAACATTATCTCCGCAAACACGGGGCGAATGCGTATTACGGACAGAAGTAAAGGCTGGATATGGGAACTTTGCACCTGATTTTCGTGGCGCTCGCGGTCGCGATCAACATAGCGGTCTTTTACTATGTGAGGGATAAAGGAGAGGACCATCTGCTGAATTTGCTTTGGGTGCTTGGCTTGATAATGCTAATTGCCGAGGTATTCAAGCAGTGGTTTTGCTATAAATACATCTATGGCGAACAAATAAGTCTCATATACTTTCCATGGCAGCTGTGCTCGATCGCCATGTATCTGTCGTTCGCGGTGAAATATCTGAAAGGAAAGTCGCAGGATGCTGCGCTCGTATATCTATGCAGCTTTTCTTTGCTCGGGGCTATCATGGCGCTGGCTTTTCCGGGTGGCATGCTGCTCGAAGGATCGGTGTTCATGATACACTCGTTCATATATCATGCTCTGATCATAAGTGAATCCATAATAGCGTTAGAGATCCTGAAAAAAAGGGAACGGCCTTCATTTCTGCCGTCCCTCTGGTTGTTTTTTATCACGGCGGCAATCGCCGAATCGATAAATGTTCTGGGAAAACTTATCATCAACGATCCATCTCGTGAGCCCGAGATGTTCTATATAAGTCCATTCTATCCGACCAGCCAACCGATATTGTCAGATATAGCGGGGAAGATCGGGATGCTGCCGGAAGTAGTATTGTATATGTGCAGTCTTATCCTGGCATCGTATTTGATATTCCTCGCAGAGGATAGAGCGTTTTTCTCTAATACAGAGAAGTCATGATCAGCTCCTGGCAACTCCGGGGATCAGTTTTACGAGTGGCTGCGAAGCTAAAGCGACTGCGATGCCTACAGCAAACTGTCCAATGTTCCACGGAAGTCCTGTCAGTGCAAGCGCCCAGCTCCCGTACATGACACGTTCAGCGATCAGATAGCCTGCGCACATGACGAGACCGCCGGCGGTCATAGAAACCACCTTATGTGTTTTATCGATCTGAGTTCCGGCAATATATGCCATTGCAAACTTAATAACGAAGCTCCACGGCGCCCAAAAGGCAAAGCCTCCGAGGATATCACCGAGAGCAGAACCCAGGGCGGCCGCTATGGCACCCTGTTTTTTTCCAAGGATCAGTACGCCGAGGTAGATCATGGCATCTCCGAGATGCACATAGCCCTGTGTCATGGGGATAGGTATCCTGAAGAGGATGGTGCCAAGCATAACAAGGCAAGCCATTAGTGAGGCGAATACGAGTTTACTTGTATTGAACCCGGAAGAATGGGCGTCCATGGTATCCTCCTTAGTCCGCTGTGCCTTGACCACTTGTTTTATATGAATTATAATAATCGCAAACTGTGATTATAGAAATACTCAATTATAGAAGAATAATGATAACAATCTGCGGATAAATAGGGGGAAAACAGATGGTTTCTTTGGAAATCGATCACAATTCAGGCAAAAGCCTTTATGTACAGCTATATGAATATCTTAAAGAAGAGATATCCGAGGGAAGGATCGAGACAGGAGAGAGGCTGCCTTCATTAAGATGCATGGCATCTTCTGTTGGCATGAGTGTCACCACAGTCAAGATGGCGTATGAGCAGCTGATGACAGAAGGATATCTGATAAGCAGACCTCAGTCGGGATACTACGCAGCGCAGGGCGCTGTAGTAAAAGACGCGCGCAGGAGCCTGAAAGATCATGGCGGTAAAGAGGGGCGTCAAGAAAGCAGCACTAAAGTGCAAAAAGGCGATACGATCCGGTTCAGCTGGGACCCGGAGTCCTTTGATTTCGTAAAGTGGAAGAAATGCATGTCCGCAGTCCTCAATGAGACGCCGGAACTTTTGCTGTCAGAAGGAGACCGTCAGGGAGAGCCTGCTTTGAGAGCGGAGATAGCGGGATATCTTTACAAGGCAAGAGGGGTCATATGCTCTCAGGAACAGGTAGTCATAAGCGCAGGTACACAGCAGCTGATAAATCATTTGGCCAGAATACTCAAAATGATGGATATTGAGCACGTTTCGGTTGAGGACCCCGGCTATATGCCTGTGAGGAGCATATTCCGTGACTGGGGATTCAGTATGAACAGTATACCCGTTAGAGGCGACGGCATCGTCATAGAGAGCCTTCCAGTAAACATCAGGACCGCTGTATATGTCAGCCCGCAAAACCAGTTTCCTACAGGCGCAGTGATGCCTATAAGCCGCAGACACGAGATCCTTGAATGGGCGGAAGCCAATGATAGCATAATAATCGAAGATGATTACAACAGCGAACTGCGATATACCGGCATGCCTATCCCTGCGCTTCAGGGAATAGATCATTCCGGAAGGGTCGTATATCTCGGCTCCTTTTCGTCCACATTGTTTCCGGCGATCAGGATAAGTTACATGGTGCTCCCTGAGGAGATGGTGAAGCTGTACGAAAGCATGCGTAACAACTACGATCAGACCTGTTCCAAAACTGAGCAGCTTACTCTCGCGGAGTTTATGAGGAGGGGCTACTTCCACACAAATCTCAGACGTGTGCGCAAACTGTACTCGGGCAAACTTCGTGAGACCCTTGAAGCTATCAGGGATTACGGGAGCGAGGGAGGCTTCCTTACGGCGGAGAATACTCAGTCAGGTATCAACATAATATTAAAGCTAAATACACATACAAGAGTCCTTGCTCAAGGGAAAAGGGGCGAGGCCAGGACAGCAGAGTTACGCTGCGAGATGGCGGATCGTCTGATAAAGACGGCCGCAGAAGCGGGCATAAAAGTGAACAGCATCGATCAGCTCGATAGTGAGGGGCAGATGTATCTGGTGTTCTACTATAACCAGATCCCGCTGGGCAGGATCAGGGCCGCTGTAAAAACAATGATAGAAGGCTTTGAATCAGCTGTGACGAAGGGAAGCGGCAGCCTTCCTTCGGTATATGAGGTAATAAGGCTGATCGGAGGGAAACCGCAGTTCCTGAGCGAACACTACGAGAGACTTGAAAAGTCGCTTGCGAGCATGGGGCTGCCGGTACCTTTTACATGTGATGATTTGGCCAAAAGCCTGACTGATCTTGCAGCTGAGATAGGCTCAGATGATCATAATGTCAGGGTGGAAGTGGATGTCGATGGGCACTCGATTGTGCATCTCAACCCGGCTCATTATCCATCCGCTAAGCTTTATGAGACTGGAGTCAGAACAGATTTGTTCAAGGGCGAGAGAAAGAATCCTAACATCAAAATGATGGATCATGAGCTGAGGGATGCTACTGACAGAGCGATCAGAACGGGTGACTTATATGAAGTCCTTTTGGTCAATAATGATGGGAAAATAACTGAAGGCAGCCGCTCCAATGTGTTCTTTATCAAAGACGGGGAAGTGTATACATCTCCTTCGGATACAGTACTGTTGGGAGTGACCAGGACAATGATAATAAGGATCATAGAGAAAGCCGGTATACCGCTGCATTATCATTTGGTCGGAAAGGACGAACTGCGAAGCTTTGACGCGGCGTTCCTAAGCGGTACATCGCCAAAGGTGCTTCCGATCGCGTCCATTGGAGGCATCTCATATGATGTGAACGATCCGGTGCTCAGGTATGTAATGAAAGAATACAATCATATGTAAAAGCTATGATGGTTGTAAAGTTATAGGTATTTTAAATAGTGATCGGGAGAGTGTAAAATTAATCGTTAATTATAGGCTAGGCTTAATAGAATTGATTTTACACGATATCACGGAGGACAAAGATGGATTACGTTTTTCCTGTAACTAAAACAACTACACCAAAAGAAAAGCCGACAAACTGCAAATCACTGGGATTCGGCAAGTACTTCACAGACCACATGTTCATCATGGATTATGATGAGGGGCAGGGTTGGCACGACGGAAGGATAGTGCCTTACGGGCCTATCAGCTTTGACCCCGGCGCGACCACACTTCATTACGGGCAGATGATGTTTGAAGGCCTTAAGGCCTATCGCAATCCGGAAGGAGGACTCAATCTGTTCCGCCCTGATATGAACGCGAAGCGCCTTAACAATACCAACGAGAGAATGTGTATCCCGCCTATGGACGAGGAACTGTTCCTCGCTGCAGTCAAGGCTATCGTCAAGCTGGACGCAGACTGGACTCCGACAGATCCCGGGACTTCACTCTATATAAGGCCATTCATCTTGTCGCCGGAAGTAAGCTTTTCGGTGCTTCCTGCAAAGAAATATTGGTTCATTATAATCCTGTGCGCAGTAGGAGCGTACTACGAGGGTAACGAGAGCAAGCTCCACGGCAGCCGCATACTGGTAGAAGAGAAATTCATCCGTGCGGCTATCGGCGGCACGGGATACGCAAAAACAGCAGGTAATTACGCGTGCGGCATGATCGCCTCCATCAAGGCCCATGAACAGGGCTGCGAAGAAGTGCTCTGGCTCGATTCCAATGAACATAAATATGTCGAGGAAGTAGGTACATCCAATGCATTCTTTGTGATCGGCGATAAGGTGATCACGCCTGAACTCACAGGATCCATTCTTCCGGGAGTGACCCGTGACAGCGCAATACAGCTTCTGCGCAAATGGGGTTACGAGGTCGAAGAACGCAGGATAGAACTAAAAGAGGTATTTGATGCTATAAAGGATGGCTCTCTCAAAGAAGCCTGGGCAACAGGTACCGCATGCGTGATCTCGCCTATCGGAGTTCTTAACTATAAGGGCGAAGATTATGTGATCAACAATGAGGTAGTCGGCGATATCAGCCAGCGTCTTTACGACAGTCTGTATGGAATGCAGACAGGCAAGCTTCCTGATGAGATGGGCAACTGGATAGTAAGGCTTTAGCAGACTCTTTGTTTCACATGGGGGTGACTATGGAACTCAGGACCCTACGATATTTTGTAACTGTTGCAGAAGAACTTAATATTACAAAGGCAGCAGAAAAGCTGCATATGAGCCAGCCTCCGCTCAGCTCGCAGATAAAGAATCTGGAAACAGAACTCGATACATTGCTGTTCATCAGGGGCAAAAGGCACCTAAAGCTGACTGAATCGGGGCAGCTCCTTTATAGGCGCGCCAAGGACATACTCAGCTTAGCTGAAAGGACCAAAGCTGAAGTTCTTGCCATGAGAGAAGGTATGCATGGGACCATATCGATCGGCCTTGTCGAGGGTATGGCTCCTGACATAGCAGCAGAATGGTTTGCGGGCTTCAGGCAGCAACATCCTAATGTGCGTTTCAGGATACTCGACGGCAGCACAGACGACTTGCTCGAAAAGCTGCGCAGCGGGATCATCAGCCTGGCTGTAATCACATCGCCATGTGATCATTCACTTCTTCACAGCTTTCATGTCGGTGAAGAAAAAATGGCAGCTCTTATGAGCAAAGATCACCCATTGGCGAATGTGGCCGGTCGAAAGGTGAGAGTCGCCGATTTGGTTGGAGAGAATCTCATAGTGCCGAGCAGAAGGGCAGTTATAGAGACCATTTATAAGTGGTTCCGTGAGGTGAATGCCGAACCGAGGATAGTATGTGAGATGGACAGCTATCTCGACGCAGCGGCGCTTGCGGGAAGACAGGTGGGGATCAGCATATATCCGAGAACTGCATATATCCCAAACGACTCGTTGGTCTTCAGGGAGATCGCCGGACGGGGAAAAATGATGGAGTATCTGTTCGTCTGGCGCAAGGGACATACTCTGCCTGTTGTCGAGGAAAATTTCATTGATTTTGTAAAGACATTGGTAAGCACTGAAAAGGAGCAGAATAAGTAAAATGAATAACGGAAAGACCGTGATTCTGTACAGATCGCCTGCATATTTGTGCGGGCGATTTTTTTCATATGCAAAAAGTATGATAAGGCAAATGATATATATATTTCAGATATAATAAGAAATGGATTATCTTAACTATGTACTATTGTTGTTTTGTGGTGAAAAGAGAGGTTGAAAAGCTGTGGACAAGGTGTTGGTTCTTGATTTCGGCGGACAGTATGATCAGCTTATTGCAAGACGTGTAAGGGAGATGTCGGTATATGCCGAGATCAAGCCATACAATAAAATATCGCCTGATGAAATACTGGAAGCAGGGTATAAAGCCGTCATCCTGACAGGAGGTCCAAACAGCGTATATCTCGAAAGCTCGCCACATTATGACGCGAAACTGCTGGAACTCGGCATACCTGTTCTTGGAATATGCTATGGCGCCCAGCTCATCGCATGGATGGCCGGGGGAAAGGTTTCAGCTGCGGGCAGTTCAGGCGAATACGGAAAGACTGAGGTCACAGCGGACCGAGTTTCAAGCAAGGTAGGGCTTCTAATGGAAGATGTTCCCGAGACGAGCATTTGCTGGATGAGCCATACCGACTATATTTCAGAGCTCCCTGAGGGCTTTATCAGACTGGCGCATACGGATGTTTGCCCGGTCGCGGCAATGGGAGATCCCGTAAGAAAAATATACGGAACGCAATTCCATCCTGAGGTCACGCATACTGTGTATGGCAAGGAGGTCATAGCTGATTTTCTGTTTAAGATCTCGAATGTCAAGGCGGATTGGAAAATGGATGACTTCATAGATATATCTGTCAAGAGGATTCAGGAGATGCTTAATGGAAAAAAGGTCTTGCTTGGATTATCAGGCGGTGTGGACTCATCGGTCTGTGCAGCGCTTCTTTCGCGCGCGATCGGAAAAGACCTTACAGCGGTGTTCGTTGATCACGGTCTTCTGAGAAAAGGTGAGGGTGATCTGGTCGAGAGCGCATTCAGAGGGCGCTTTGACATGAACCTTATAAGGGTAGACGCAGAGGAAAGATTCCTCACAAAGCTTAGCGGTGTTACAGACCCTGAAACACGGCGAAAGATCATAGGCGAGGAGTTTATCAGAACATTTGAAGACGCGTCTGAAATGATCGGTGATATCACAGTACTAGCGCAGGGGACCATTTATCCTGACGTGATCGAAAGCGGAAAAGGTGACTCCTCTGTTATAAAGAGCCATCACAATGTTGGCGGATTACCGTCGGTTATGAAGTTTGATGAGATCATAGAACCATTAAGGGACTTGTTCAAGGACGAAGTCAGAGAAGTAGGGCTCAAGCTGGGACTCCCTGAGGAACTAGTTTTCAGGCAACCTTTCCCGGGGCCGGGACTGGCTGTAAGAGTTATAGGCGAAATAAGCAAAGAAAAGTTGGATATACTGCGTGAGGCCGATGCCATTTTCAGGGAAGAGATCGCTAAGGCAGGCTGTGAAGAGTTGGCGAGCCAGTTCTTCGCCGTGCTTACGGATCTTAGGTCTGTCGGTGTCAAGGGAGATGCCAGGACATATGGCTCTACGGTTGTACTGAGGTCTGTCACAACAGATGATTTCATGACAGCTGAATGGACAAGGCTGCCTTTTGAACTTCTCGAGAAGGTAAGCTTACGGATAACAAACGAGATAGAGGATATAACACGTGTCGTTTATGACATAACTTCAAAGCCGCCTGCAACTGTGGAGTGGTTGTAGTTTGATCCAAAGGAGGCGCATATGGCGAAGTATATATTTGTGACCGGCGGAGTCGTATCGGGTTTGGGTAAAGGTATCACGGCGGCTTCTCTCGGAAGACTTCTCAAGGCGAGGGGACTCAAGGTCGCAGCTCAAAAACTGGATCCGTACATCAATGTGGATCCGGGAACGATGAGCCCTTTTCAGCATGGCGAGGTATACGTGACTGATGATGGAGCGGAGACCGATCTTGACCTCGGGCATTACGAGCGCTTCATCGATGAGGATCTTAACAGATACTCCAATCTGACCACAGGCAAAGTCTATTGGAATGTCCTGAATAAAGAGCGTCGGGGTGAGTATCTTGGCTCGACCGTACAGGTAATTCCGCACATTACCGATGAGATAAAAGAGTTTATCTACAATGTCGGAAAAGAGCGCGGAAGCGATGTGATCATCACGGAGATCGGTGGTACTGTCGGAGATATCGAGAGCCAGCCGTTTCTTGAAGCGGCAAGACAGGTTTGTATCGAGCAGGGGAAAGAAAACTGCTTGTTCATACATGTTACACTCGTGCCGTATATCACCGGATCGGGAGAGCACAAATCAAAGCCTACACAGCATTCCGTCAGAGAACTGCAGAATATGGGCATTTCGCCTGATATAATAATACTTAGGTCTGACCGTCACATAGACGAAGACATATATGACAAGATATCACTCTTCTGCAATGTCAAAAGGGACTGTGTCATAGAGAATATTACCTTGCCTGTATTGTATGAGGCTCCTCTCATGCTTGAAAAGGCGCGTTTCTCGTGGATCGTTTGCCGCGAGCTCGGTATCGACGCAGGCCCTTGCGACATGGAAGAATGGAAAGCTATGGTCGAAAGGGTCAAAGCCGGGGGCAAAGAGGTCACGATAGCGGTAGTAGGCAAATATATGAAGCTTCACGACGCTTACCTCTCAGTAGCGGAAGCTCTTCGTCACGGAGGATTTGAGACCGGCAATACCGTGAAGATCAAGTGGATCGAAGCAGAGGATATCACTGAAGAGACAGAAAGTGATATACTATCAGATGCAGATGGTATTCTTGTTCCGGGAGGCTTCGGCGACCGCGGTATCGAAGGCATGATAAGAGCGGCCGGATATGCGAGAAAGAATAACATCCCTTACTTTGGGATATGCCTGGGCATGCAGATAGCGGTAATAGAGTTTGCGAGGAATGTGCTTGGATACGCGGACGCCAATTCGGGAGAGTTCGACGAAAACAGCACCCACAAGGTGATAGATCTAATGCCGGATCAGTATGGGGATATCCCTAAAGGAGGTACTATGCGACTCGGAGCATATCCGTGCAGCATAAGTCATGGGTCTCTATTGGAGAAAATATATGAAACTGATAAAATAAGTGAAAGACACAGACACAGGTATGAGTTCAACAATGAATTCAGGGAGGAAATAACGAAAGCCGGGCTCGAGATCGCGGGCACATCACCAGACGGTCTTTTGGTCGAATCCGTGGTCTTTCCTGAAAATGTCTTCTTTGTAGGTGTTCAGTATCATCCTGAATTCAAGAGCAGACCAAACAGAGCTCATCCGATTTTCAGAGAATTTGTCAGAGCGGCGGGATCATCAGTCAAGTAGGACTAGGAGGAACGAAATGAAATTCACAAAAATGCAGGCATGCGGAAATGATTACAGTTATATCAATTGTTATGAAGAACAAGTACGAGATCCAAGAAAGCTTGCTATTAAGCTGGCTGACCTGAACGAAGGCATCGGAAGCGATGGGTTGATACTTATAGAACCATCCCGCAGAGCTGATGTACTTATGACTATGTTCAATAGAAGTGGGGCTAAAGGCAAGATGTATGGTAACGGGGTCATATGTGTTGTCAAATATATATATGAGCACCAAATCATACCTGCGCACAGAAGACGCGCGCGTATCGATACAGATGCCGGGCTCAGAGATGCAACTTTTGAGGTAAAGGATGGAATTGTCGGCAGTGTAACGGTAGATATGGGCAGCGCGGTCACTAAAGGCCGTGGCGTAGCAAGCAACAAAGCAACAGGCGAAATGATATCTTATGAAAAGGTCGATATAGGCAGCGCACATGCTGTTGTGTTCCTTGAGGAAGGCCAGGATCTTCCGATCGAGCAGGCAGCTGAGGCGGTTGAAAACAGCGGTATTTTCCCGGGCGGAGTAGCTACTGAGACCATCAAGATCATAAGCCCGCATGAGATCAGTATGCTCGCATGGGAGACCGGTGATGGAGAAACTCCTGCGTGCGCTACAGGTGCTGCAGCTTCTGTTGTAGCAGGTAAAGCAAATGAAATTCTGAGTCTTCCTGTACTTGTGCATCTTGCGGGAGGAGATCTTACCATCGATATCGATGAAGTGACCGGACACTGCTTCATTACGGGTTACGCCGAAACTGTTGAGACGGGTGAGATCGATATATAATCGATATAAAAAATGGACCCCTTATCAAACTAATCAACTTGATAAGGGGTTCTTAAGGTCTATAAATACAGAGGCAGATGGAGGTAGGAATGGAATCTTATAAGCCTGCAATGGAAGGAAAGGTCAGAAGCGTTTACGACCTTGGGGAATACATGATAATAGTGGCTACTGACAGGATATCCGCTTTTGATGTCATCCTTGACAGCACTGTGCCCGATAAAGGTCGTGTATTGAATAAGCTGTCGGAATTCTGGTTCGGTTTCACAAAGGATATCGTGCCTAATCATTTGATATCGACAGATACAGGTGACATGCCGGAATTCTTCAGGACAGAGTATTACAAAGGCCGATCCATGAAGTGCAGGAAACTGTCCATGCTTCCGTTCGAGTGTATCGTAAGAGGCTATCTCTCCGGATCGGGATATGCGAGCTATAAAGAAACAGGCAAGGTGTCGGGAATAGAGCTCCCTGCGGGGCTCAAGGAGTCGGACAAGCTTCCTGAACCGATCTTCACACCTACGACAAAAGCCGAGCAGGGCCTTCATGATGAGCAGATAAGCTTTGATAAGTGCAAGGAGACTCTAGAGCGGCTGTATCCGGGAAAGGGAACGACCTACGCGGAAAAGATAAAGGACATCAGTATCGAGATCTACTCAAGATGCGCTGAGTATGCTCTCAGCAAGGGGATCATCATTGCTGACACCAAATTCGAGTTTGGCCTGGATGAAGAGGGGAACATAGTATTGGGCGATGAGGTGCTCACGCCTGACAGCTCCAGATTCTGGCAGCTCGACGGATACGTTCCGGGCAGGGCAGAACCATCATACGACAAGCAGTACGTAAGGGACTGGCTGAAGTCGAATCCGGGTAACGGAAATAAACTTACCGATGAAGTGATCGAGAAGACACGTGAAAAGTATCTCGAAGCATATAAGAAACTGACGGGAAAAGAATTAGAGGTTTAATATCATGTCAAATTGCGCGATCGTAGGAATCAACTGGGGAGATGAAGGCAAAGGCCGTATGGTAGACCTTCTTACAGAGAGATATGATGTCGTAGTTAGGTTCCAGGGAGGCGGAAACGCCGGCCATACCGTTGAAAATGACCTTGGGAAATTTGCCCTGCATCTTCTGCCATCAGGTATATTCCGCAGTGGAGTCATGAATATCCTCGGCAACGGAGTGGCTCTCGATCCCGAGAACCTTATGACAGAAATAGAAGAAGTCAGAAGCAAGGGTGTATCAATTACTCCAGATAATCTCATGATAAGTGACCGCGCGTCTCTGCTGGGCCCGTGGCACAGGGATATGGATGAACTTGAGGAGATGAGACTCAAGGATAAGAAATACGGTTCGACCAAACAGGGTATAGCACCGTTCTATTCCGATAAGCACCAGAAAAAGACCGTGCTGGCGGGCGAATTATTCTATCCTGAGAAACTCATGGCCCACCTGATCGATATCATGGAATGGAAGAATCTGACTCTGGAACTGGTATACGGATACAAGCCATACACTCTGGAGCAAATTGAAAAGTGGGTAAATGAGTCCTGCGAAAAGATCAAACCATTTGTAGCGGATACGGGAGCGTATCTCAAAAACGCGAGCGAAAGCGGCAAGCAGATACTATTCGAAGCACAGCTCGGTTCATTAAGAGATCTTGACTACGGCATTTATCCTTATACGACTTCCTCAAATACAATGGCTGCATATGCTCCTATTGGATCGGGATTTCCTGCTGCTAAGATCGATGATGTGATCGGAGTTTGCAAGGCCTATTCGACATGCGTCGGAGAAGGACCTTTCGTGTGCGAGATGTCCGGTGAAGAAGCCGAGAAGCTGAGAGAAGCCGGGAACGAATACGGTGCAAAGACAGGAAGACCTAGAAGGGTCGGACCGATCGATCTGGTAGCTTCAAGATACGGTGTTGAGGTGCAGGTTGCTACAGAGGTGGCCCTCACCAAGCTCGACGTGCTCAGCTGTATGGATGAGATACCGGTGTGCACCAAATATATCGTAGATGGGAAAGAGACTGACAGATTCCCGTTCCCTCTGGCTCTGGAAGACGCAAAGCCTGTGATCGAGTATGTAAAAGGTTGGAAAAAAGACATATCCGGTGTCAGAGAATTCAGCGAGCTGCCTGAAGAGGCGCAGGACTATGTGATCATGATAGAAAAAGCGATCGGATGTCCGATAAGCTACGTTTCAGTCGGTCCTGAAAGAGAGAGCATCATTATAAGAAAGTGAGAACCAGTAATGAGAGACAGATATGAATCGCCTTTTTCATCCAGATATGCATCAGACTATATGCTTAAGCTGTTCTCGAATGATACGAGATACGGCACATGGCGCAGGCTATGGGCGGCTTTGGCCGAGGCAGAGATGAAGCAGGGACTTGGGATCACCGAAGCGCAGGTGGAGGAACTCAAGGCTCATTTAGACGATATAGATTACGATCTGGTGGCAAAGAGAGAAAAAGAAGTAAGGCACGATGTTATGGCGCACGTATATGCATACGGCAAAGCGGCGCCTTCAGCTGCAGGTATCATACATCTCGGAGCGACCAGCTGTTACGTGACAGATAACGCGGATCTGATCATTTACAGGGACGCGCTCAAATATATCAAAGAAGAATTAAGGGCGCTGATGGCCAATCTTGCGGAATGCGCTCTTGAGTATAAAGACGTGCCGACGCTCGGTTATACTCACTACCAGCCGGCGCAGCCTGTTACAGTGGGAAAGCGAGTATCGCTTTGGCTGCAGGATCTTGAGTCCGATTATCATGAGCTGGAATTTGCCATTGGTAATATCAGGTTCCTCGGATGCCGCGGAACTACCGGAACAGAAGCAAGCTTTATGGATCTGTTCGAAGGCGACACAGATAAGATAGACGGCATGAACAGCATCATAGCCGAAAAGTTCGGATTCACCGAGGTATTCCCGGTATCAGGACAGACATATCCGAGAAAGACGGACGTAAGGATCATGAACTGCCTCTCGTCCATAGCTCAATCCTGCTACAGGATGGCTCAGGATATAAGGCTCCTTCAGCATGACAGACAGATAGAAGAGCCGTTCGAAAAGAATCAGATAGGCTCATCGGCCATGGCATATAAGAGAAATCCGATGAGATGTGAAAGGATATGTTCACTCGCCAGATACCTTATGGCAGACACGATGAATTCCGTTATGACTGCCCAGTCACAGTGGCTCGAGAGGACTTTGGATGACTCGGCCAACAGGCGCATATCGCTTCCGGAAGGTTTCCTGTGCTGTGACTCCATTCTCAGGATCGCAAAGAATGTAAGCAATGGTCTGGTCGTAAATGAAAAGGTGATCGATAAGACACTAAGGGATTATCTGCCGTTTATCGCTACCGAAAACATTATGATGGAAGCAGTCAAAAAAGGAGGGGACAGGCAAGAGATCCATGAGATCATAAGGAAATGCTCCATGGAAGCGACAGCCGCATTAAAAGAAGGCCGTGACGGAGAACTCCTGAAGAAACTCTCAGAACAGCCTTCTCTGGGATTGTCTTTAGAAGAGCTTGAAAAGCTAATGGACCCTCATCAGTACACCGGCAGATGCGCAGAGCAGGTGGAAAGATACGTGGAACAGTTGAAACCGATACTGGAAAAAGCATCAAAATCTGATGAAGAACTGGATATCTAACACGCGCAGAGGAGAATAGGTATGTGTGGAATAGTTGGGTTTACGGGAAGACAGCAGGCAGCGCCTGTATTGCTGGCAGGCCTTTCAAAACTCGAATACAGAGGATATGACTCATCCGGACTGGCTGTAAGAGATGGCGATTCACTTGCTGAAGTCGTGAAGGCTACGGGAAAGCTTCGCAATCTTGCGGAAAAGATCGATAATGGCGCTGCTCTTCCGGGCACTTGCGGTATCGGCCACACGAGATGGGCGACGCACGGCGAACCGAGCCAAAGCAATGCTCATCCTCATGTCAGCGGTAATGCTACGGGATCCGCATCGGGACCTGTGGAATCCGATGTTGTTGGAGTCCATAATGGTATAATCGAAAACTATGAAGAGCTCAGAGCCAAGCTGACCGGAAACGGATATACCTTCTACAGCAGCACTGATACTGAAGTAGTCATCAAACTGGTCGATTATTACTACAAAAAGTATAAGATCGGACCTATCGATGCCATCAACAGGATGATGGTGCGTGTGCGCGGCTCTTACGCTCTGGCGCTGATGTTCAAGGACTATCCGGGAGAGATATACGCGGCAAGAAAAGACAGCCCTATGGTCATAGGCGTGGCTGACGGGGAGACTTTTCTCGCATCCGACGTGCCTGCGATACTTAAGTACACAAGAGACATATACTACATAGACAACCTTCAATCAGTGAGGATCCTTCCGGGAGAGGCTCATTTCTTTGATCTCAACGGTGATGAGGTCGAAATGGAAAGCACACACATCACATGGGATGCAGCCGCCGCCGAGAAGGGCGGATATGAGCACTTCATGATCAAAGAGATCCATGAGCAGCCGGATGCTGTAAGGGACACTCTCGCGAGCGTGATCAAGGATAATCGGGTCGATTTGTCTGTTTCGGGACTGACTCCGGATGTGCTCAAGGACATCTCCGAAGTCCATATCGCCGCCTGCGGGTCTGCATGGCATGCAGGTATGGTAGGAAAGTATGTGATCGAGGATCTCGCGGAATTACAGGTAACAGCTGAACTGGCATCGGAATTCAGATATAAAAAGATACTACTTGATAAAGACGCGTTGTTTATCGTCATATCACAATCGGGTGAGACTGCTGACACTTTGGCGGCGCTGAGAGCGGCGAAAGAGCGTGGGATACGTACACTGGCGGTAGTCAATGTGGTAGGATCGACCATAGCCAGAGAAGCTGACAATGTCTTATATACGCTTGCCGGACCAGAGATATCCGTTGCTACTACCAAGGCTTACAGCGCCCAGCTTGTGGCAATGTACACGCTGGCACTGGCATTGGCTGACGCAAAAGGTAAGCTGGAAAAGAACGATTACGATTATTACATAGAGGAGCTGCTGGCTCTTCCTGAGAAGATAAGTCGCGCTCTGGAAAACAAAGAGCGTATTCAGTGGTTTGCCTCAAAGCATTCCAATTCGCGTGATATGTTCTACATAGGAAGAGGGCTGGATTACGCGATAAGTCTTGAGGGAAGTCTCAAGATGAAAGAGATAAGCTACATACATAGTGAGGCGTATGCGGCGGGAGAACTCAAACACGGAACGATCAGCCTTGTTGAAAAAGGGCTTCTTGTTATAGGACTGTTGACTCAGGAGGGCTTACTGGAGAAGACCATCAGCAATATGGAAGAGTGCAGAGCGCGCGGAGCGTATCTGATGGGTGTCACAAGCAACGGCAACTACAACGTTGAGGACTATGTGAACTTTACCATCTATGTTCCGAAAACGGATGAGCACTTTGCCGGAAGTCTTGCGGTCATACCGCTGCAGCTACTTGGTTATTACACAAGTATAGCCAGGGGGCTCGATGTGGATAAGCCGAGAAATCTTGCGAAATCCGTTACAGTCGAGTAGGAAATCACAGGCCTTGCGCCTGTTTTTTCTTCATCTTCGTCCAGTTGATGAATCCGTAAAAATCGTTTATCGCGAAGCAGATGAAAGTGATCAGTACCGGAACGTAGTGCACATCGGTCATTGTAGCCAGAGTCCAAAGCACGACCAGCACCAGATCATTGGACGCATACGCGAGAGCATAGTAATGGTTTCTGCGGAAAGTCAGATAAGACGCGAGAAAAGACGTTGTGACCGAGATGGTGCTCGGGATTATGTTCGCGTTGCCGAGAGCTGACAGAATAAAATAGAATACGACCGTTACGACCGCGGTAAGTCCGAACATGAACACGACCTCTTTTTTGGAGATCGTGTTTACTTCTACTTCGGCTTTATTCCCCTTATAAGGATGTCTGAGCCACGCTATCAGGGCAAGAAGGGCCATTGGAGCTGTCATGCCAAGGTAGGTTATCATTTCGCCGTAGTACGCATAAGAATACGAAATAATGGCGTACATGACACTGAAGACGATAGTCAAAAACTGGCCTATCGGATTTCCCTTAGCTAGGAAAATCAAAAATGTTACTCCTATGACAGAAGCAACAAGTGTCAGCATGTTTTCGCGGTCAAAGATCAGAAACGAGATCACTACCGCGACAAATGAGACCAGCCATAATAATTTCTCAAATGTGCTGAAGTAGTTCCAGAGCTTCATAAGGTGAATGCTTCGTAAATCGCACGAATCGCCGGCTCAAAGTCAGGGGAGTCGACACCGATGATAACGTTTATCTCGCTGATTCCCTGATTGAGCATACGAATGTTGATGCCCGCGTCTGAAAGGGCGCCTGTGATCTTTGTTGCCGCACCGATTTTTCTGTTGAGTCCGGCGCCTACTACGGCTATCATCGCGATGTCTGAAACGACACTTATCTCATCCGGATGGAGGCGTTGCTCAAATTCAGCGAGCACTTCATCTAGGTGGTCTTCAAGTTCAGCGCTCTCGATTACCACGGAGAGAGAGTCGATACCGGTAGGTATGTGGTCAAAACTGATGCCGAGGTCTTCGAGCACAGCGAGAGTTCTTCTCACGAAACCGACTTCCTTGTTCATCATGTTCTTGTAAATGCTTATTACCGTGAACGGCTGCTTGCCCGCGATACCGGAAAGAAGCTTATCATCTCGATATGAGCCCTCGGTCGTAATTATTGTCCCCGGATCATCAGGAGCGTTTGTATTTCGGATGTTGATAGGGATCCCTGCGAGCCTTACAGGGAAGACCGCGTCTTCATGAAGAACGCTGGCTCCCATGTATGAAAGCTCTCTGAGCTCAAGATAGGATATGTACTCGATAGGCAGTGGGTCCTTAACAATGCGAGGATCAGCCATCAGAAGGCCGGACACATCTGTCCAGTTCTCATATATGTCGGCATTCACTGCACGTGCTACGAGAGCGCCTGTGACGTCGGAACCTCCGCGTGAAAATACTCTTATTTCACCGTTATCCGCTCTGCTTCCGTAGAAGCCAGGGAGAACCGCGCGCTCATGCTTTGAAAGTTCTTCAGAAAGGGCATCATTGGTTTCTTCGGATAGGAGTCTTCCTTTGCCATCGAAAAGGATCAGGCCACAGGTGTCAACGAAGTCATAGCCAAGATATTCCGCTATCAGTATTGCCGAAAGGTATTCACCACGGCTCGCGATATAGTCTTTGCTGCATCCTTCGTTAAGATTTTTGAGGATCTCTTCGTATTCACCGCTCAGATCCACATCTATACCGAGCTGAAGTGATATAGCGTTATAGCGGTCTTCGATCACCTGGAAAAGCTGTTCATAAGGTATGTTGCTGTCCGCCTGTGCCTTGCACATGAGAAGAAGATCTGTGATTTTGCTGTCAGCGCTGAATCTCTTTCCCGGCGCAGATACCACGACGAAACGGCGTTCAGGATCCGCTTCGATTATGTCTTTGATCTTTCCGAGCTGTATTCCGTCTGCGACCGATGAGCCGCCGAATTTGATTGCCTTGACTCCCATGCGTTGTCCTTTCGTATCGTTTGAATTTCGCTTAATTATTACTTCCGAGTAAGTATAAGTAAAAAACAGTTATGATTCAAGCATTACAGGGGATTACCAAAGAAAACGGGCTGCAACGCTGTAACAGCACTGCAGCCCTCGTTTGTTCTTTTGGGACAATTGTTTTCAAACCGGTTTCACGGCTCTATTTTTCTATGCCGTGGTATGGTTCCCAGTTTTCTTCACCTGTCTGCTGGATAGGGTATTCATGCACTCCGGTCTTCTTGTACTTCATGATCTTCTTGATCCTCTTGCCCTGATACTTCAGAGCAAGTCCGATCGTCTGCTCGGCAGTGTACATATCCGCGCCGTGAGGCATATCTCTGGTGAGATGTATCGCGTCGAATTCGCATCTCGTCGTGCAGAGTCCGCAGCCGATGCACTGGTTGGTATCGACTGTAGTCGCGCCGCACTTGAGGCAGCGGGAAGCTTCCGCTTTGACCTGTTCCTCAGTGAGAGGCAGTCTAAGGTCGTCCATTGTCTTAGCAGGATCGCCTTTCTTGCTGCCCGGTACCTGTCTGCTTGTGTCATCGTACCACGCTGGTTTGCTGATATCATCTCTGTCGAGCTCGATGAATTCTCTCAGATCTCTGGCTATCGTGAGCGACTGACCAGGGTGTACGAAGCGGTTGATGGAAACCGCGCCCTGACGACCGGCCGCGACCGCGTCGATGATGAATTTCTGCCCGGTGTAAACGTCTCCGCCAACGAAGATGTCAGGCTCAGCTGTCTGATATGTGACAGGGTCGGCTTTGATGGTCTTGTTCCTATTGAATTCAACCTTTGTTCCCTTGAGGAGGGCTTCGTGGTCGGCCTTCTGGCCGATACAGAATACGACATATTCGCACTCAACAGACTCAGTAGTGGAATCATCGAACTTAGGATCGAATCTTCCCTCGCTGTCTTTGACGCTCAGGCATTTTCTGAAGTTGATGCCGCAGACTTTGCCTTTTTTATCCTTGAGGATCTCAGTCTGGCCCCAGCCTCCATGGAGTTTGATGCCATCGCTTTCGCACAGTTCCTGATCCTCGCCGCCCATAGGCATTTCTTCGAATGATTCAAGGCAGTAGAGATCAACGGACTTAGCGCCCTGTCTTACGATAGTACGGGCGATATCCGAAGCGATATTTCCTCCGCCGATGACAACTACTCTGCCGTCAAGCTTGTTCGGTCCGTGGAGGTTGATGTCCTTGACATAGTCTATACCGGCGATAACGCCTTCAGCGTCTTCGCCCGGGATTCCGAGTGAACCAGGTGACTGAAGTCCAGGAGCAACATAGAAGGCTTTGTATCCCTGCTTACGCAGATCTTCAATAGTTACGTCTTTACCAACTTCCACGCCGCATTTGATCTCGGCGCCCATCTTTGTGATGATGTCGATCTCGTTCTGTACGATATCTTTTTCAACACGGAAATTCGGGATACCGTTCATCATCATTCCGCCCGGTTTAGTTTCCTTTTCAAATACCGTGACAGGATATCCTTCTTTGCGGAGGTAGTAAGCGCAAGTGAGACCTGCCGGACCCGACCCGATAACTGCGATCGGGAACTCGGTCCACTGCTTACCGTCCATGTTATAGCAGTCATCAGGAACGAATTCTTCCGGATGAGCTTTCTCATACTGGCAGACGAATTTCTTGATCTCATCAATAGCAAGAGGCTTGTCGATCGTTCCTCTCGTACATCTGTCTTCGCAGCGGCGGTTACATACAGCTCCGCAGACAGCAGGGAATGGGTTATCCTGACGGATCAGGCGTACAGCCTCAGCGTATTTTCCTTCGCTTGCCATCTGGATATAGCCCTGTACAGCTATATGAGCAGGGCAGGCTGCCTTACAAGGCGATGTTCCTGACTCATAGCAGTTGATCTTGTTGTCTTCTCTGTAAGTCTTGCTCCATTTGTCCTCGCCCCAAGGAGTATCGTCAGGCAGAATATGCATTGGATATAAAGTCTTGCTTCCGTCTTTGCGGCAGATCTTCTGACCGAGTCTTGCCGCACCGGCAGGGCAGACCTCAACGCATTTACCACACGCTACGCACTTTTCATGATCGACATGTGCGCGCCACGCGGAAGCGGACATGTTAGGAGTATTAAAGAGCTGTGAAGTTCTTAGTCCGTAGCAGCTTCCAGGTGAGCAGTTGCAGATACCTACGATCCTGTTCGGCCCGTCAACGTTTACAATCTGGTGTACATAGCCCTTCTTTTCAGCTCTCATGATGATTTCGAGAGCTTCTTCTCTTGTTATATAGTGGGCATCCTTTCCAGTCTCTACAAGGAATTCCGCTATATCGTCGATACCAATACACATATAGCCTTCGATATCGCCGACACCTTCTCCTCTGAAGCGCTGAGCTTTACGGCAGGCGCATACCATAGTGCAGAACTTATCGTACTTCTGGAGCCAGTGCGAAAGGTACTCGACGCTTACGGTCTGAGGCGTAGCTTCGATGGCGGTTTCGACCGGTATTGTATGCATTCCGATGCCTGCGCCCCCCGGAGGTATCATCTTTGCTGTAAGTTCAAGAGGTTCCTGCGGAGCGAGGTTGAACATCGTTGCGACTTCAGGATGGTCATCACAGAGAGTCGCATGCTCTACCATATATTCTCCTGAACCGATTACCCACTTAGGGATCCAGTACTGTATGTGCTGATCCTCGTTGTCTCTGTTCTGTTCGAGTATACCGATCCAGATCAGATGATCGATGATCTTCTGCGCCTCTTCCTTAGTCATTTTGTTCATCTTAGCGAGCTGGCGCGTCGTATAACCAACGCGGCGCTTCTTGAAGCTGAGCATGAACTTGACTTCCTCTTTAGTAAGCAGTCTGTCGAGGATCCAGAAGTCGAAATGATTCTCTTTCAGACCTCCAGGGATCTTGCGATCCAGGCTGTCAGTGATCATTTTGGCCAGTTTCTCAACAAGCTTTTTCTTTTCAGGGTCGTTGCAATGATGGTCTCCCTTATCAGGGTAATCCCAGTCATTGACGAAAATGTTTTGATTTACTTCCTTTACCATATTATCTCCCTCTCTACAGATCGATTCTGTGAATCAAAGGATAAAAATATATCCAACGCTACTATTATATTACAAATAAACCAAATAAAGAATATCAATCATGATTACAAAACCCAACAAATACACCGCATTAATAAATGTTGATGTGTCAAGCATTTCAGGTGACTATATGTTGACATAGCCATGCGAATGATTTAAAATTTTTCCATTGAGATAGAGGATGCGCTGAGTCATCAGTAATGGAACCAAGTGCCGTGCAGGGCAGGGACCACGAAAGGGGCTGGCGCCGAAGTGAGGAAGGGCTGCATCCCGACTGATCTGGGCGGACGGAATAAGATCCGTACGACTGTCGCAGATATGCGGAGTGCTATCCGGGAACATGATCCTGTTTTGTTCTTTAGACAGCCGGTACGCATCGGCTGTGTTTTTTATTAAACAGGAGAGCAAACGATAGCCTCGTCTCATTGTTGAAGCCAATCATCAATAAGAATGAGGAGGAGAAGAAAATGGCAAGAACAAACACTATTTTTGAAGGAGTCGCAACAGCGCTTATCACACCGATGACAGAGAATGGTGTGAACTGGGACCAGTACGGAAAGCTTATCGACTGGCAGATCGAAGAGGGCATCGACGCTCTCGTTATCGCGGGAACTACAGGTGAAGGTTCTACGCTCTCGGACGAAGAGCATAAGGAATGCATCAAATTCGCGGTTGAGAGATCGAATCACAGAGTTCCTATCATTGCGGGAACCGGATCGAACCATACTGATTATGGTAAGCAGCTTACTAAGTTCGCGAGCGACGCGGGCGCAGACGCATGCTTGATAGTCACTTCGTACTACAACAAAGCTACACAGAACGGTCTCGTCAAGCTGTTCAACGAATACGCAAGTGTAAGTGATGTTCCTATCATCGCGTATAACGTTCCTTCAAGAACAGGACTCAATATAGAGCCTTCCACATATGTGAAGCTCGCCGAAATCGACAAGGTAGCAGCCATCAAAGAGGCAAACGGCAATATCTCCAAGATCGTTGAAACATTTGCTCTGGTAGGCGACAAGCTGGACATCTATTCGGGTAACGACGACCAGATCGTTCCATTCCTCTCGATGGGCAGCAAGGGAGTAATTTCGGTACTGTCCAACGTGATCCCTAAGGAGACGAAGGAGATCTGCACCAGATTCTGGGAAGGGGATGTCAATGGCTCGGCCGAACTCCAGTGCAAGTATCTTGAACTTGTAAACTCGCTCTTCTGCGAAGTCAATCCTATCCCTGTAAAAGAAGCTCTCGCTATGATGGGTTGGTGCGATCCGATCATCAGATCGCCACTCTATCGAATGGAAGAAGCTAACCTGGCAAGGCTCAGAAACGCGATGACTGAGCTCGGGATCATATAGGAAAGAGGATAGAAATGATTAGAGTGATAGTAAACGGCATAGACGGCGCAATGGGATCCACAGTGGTCAAATGCGTTGAAGCCACAGAAGATATGGAAGTCGTGGCAGGCATAACTCCCACCGGCTGGAACGGATCTTATTTGACTCCGGCGGAGTGCAAAGAAGAAGCCGACGTGCTCATAGATTTTTCGCATCATGACGGGACAAAAGCGCTTGTAGATTATTGCGTTGAAAAGGGGCTGCCTGCAGTCATCTGTACAACAGGCCAGACCGAAGAGGAGATGGAATACATCAAAAAGGCGTCTGAGAAGGTCGCGATATTCAAGTCGGCAAATATGTCGCTCGGAGTCGCGCTTACGGCAAAGATCGTCAAGGAGATCGCCGCTAAATTCCCGGGATGTGAAGTGGAGATCGTTGAGACACATCACAACAGAAAGGTAGACGCGCCGAGCGGCACAGCTTTGATGCTGGCAGACGCTGTTATGGAAGCAAGGCCTGAACTCCATGTCAATTCAGGCAGGAGTGGCATGGCTAAGAGAGAACCTGATGAGATAGGTATCAGCGCTATCAGGATGGGCAACGTGGTCGGAACACACGAAGTGATGTTTGGCACTGCAAATCAGACCATCACCGTGACACATCAGGCACATGACAGAGCACTCTTTGCGGACGGAGCTATCGCAGCAGCGAGATTCCTCGTCGGCAAGCCTGCAGGTCTTTATAACATGGACGACATACTTGCAGATTGATAACAGGTCCGAAAAGAACGGACCCTCGATCAGATAAGAGAAAGAGGCAGCAAAATGATTAGAATTGGAATAGCAGGTTATGGAAATATAGGTCGCGGAGTTGAGGCCGCGGTAAGCAAGGCTCCCGATATGGAGCTTACCGCGGTATTCACAAGGAGGGAACCGTCGTCGGTATCCACTGTTACAGGAGCTAAAGTACTGACTTATGACGACATGGATTCCATGAAGGATGAAGTGGATGTCATGATCATCTGCGCAGGAAGCGCTACGGATCTTCCTTGGATGAGCCCTGAGATCGCAAGCAAGTTCAATATAATCGACAGTTTTGACAATCATGCCAGGATCCCTGAACATTTCAAGAATGTCGACGAGGCCGCAAAGGCAGCGGGTACTGCGGGGATCATTTCCTGTGGCTGGGACCCGGGCTATTTCTCGATCTCACGTTTGTACGCTGAGTCAGCTCTTCCTGAAGGAGCGAGCTATACCTTCTGGGGACGCGGCGTCAGCCAGGGGCATTCCGACGCAGTAAGACGTATCGAGGGTGTTGCTGACGCAAGGCAGTACACAGTGCCTGTTGAAGAGGCTCTCGATAGAGTCAGAGCGGGTGAACATCCTGAATTCACAAAGCGCGAGATGCATCTCAGAGAAGTATTCGTCGTAGCGGAAAAAGGCGCTGACAAGGGAAAGATCGAAGAGGCGATCAAGACCATGCCTGACTACTTCGAGCCATACGATACGACTGTGCATTTCATAAGCAAGGAGGAGATGGCGGAGAAGCACATGGGTCTTCCTCACGGGGGAAAAGTTATAAGAAGCGGCCACACAGGGCTCGATGATGAGTTCAACAACACCGTGGAATTCGGCCTTGATTTGGACTCCAACCCGTTCTTCACAGGCAGCATACTTGCAGCGGCAGCCAGAGCGGTTTACAGGCTCAGCGGAGAAGGCAGAACAGGAGCGTTCACCATGTTCGATGTTCCGCCTGCGTATCTTTACGCAGGAAGCCATGACGACCTGTTGGCTCATATGCTGTAACTGCTGAAACAGTAGTTTTTCGAGGCGTGATAATGTTACATGACAATCTTAATATAAACAGTGACAGCCATCTGGCTATTGGCGGAGTAGATAGCGTGGAACTCGCGAGGGAGTACGGAACACCTCTTTATGTCCTTGATGAGGATGTTATTAGGGAGAGGTGCAGGACTTACGTAGCGGAGATCAAGAAGCATTTCGGCGAGGACTCCAAGCCGCTGTTTGCCAGCAAAGCCCTTTGTTTCAAAGGGATCTATCCGATCATCGAATCGGAAGGACTTTGCGTCGATGCTGTGTCTCCGGGAGAGATATATACTGCTCTTGCAGCGGGTTTTCCTGCTGAAAAGATATTCTTCCACGGCACAAACAAGACTGACAGCGACATTGAGTATGGCGTCAAAAATGGTGTCGGGTATTTTATTATCGACAACTTCAATGAACTTGAATCCCTTAACAGGATCGCAGGCGAGCAGGGGGTCATCCAGAAAGCTCTGTTGAGACTCACATGCGGACTCGATCCACACACGCTTGAAGCGATAAACACGGGCAGGGTGGATTCGCAGTTCGGAGTTCCTATCGATACCGGGCAAGCGGACGAATTCGTAAAAGCCGCAATGGAATGCGCCAATATCCGGATAGAAGGATTCCACAGCCACGCGGGATCCCAGATATTCGAAAGTGATTCCTTCAATCTTCAGGCCGAGATACTTGTATCCTATGCCGCGAAGGCAAGGGACGAGTTTGGACTTGAGATAAACACTCTGAATATAGGAGGAGGCTTCGGCGTCCGCTATACCGAGAAGGATCCTGCCCCGGAAATCGGAGCCAGGATAGAAGAGATAGCGACACATCTGAAAGCAGCCTGTGAGAAAAATGGTGTTTCCATAAACAGAGTTTTCATGGAGCCCGGCAGGAGCATAGTAGCCGAAGCCGGAACCACGCTCTATGAGACGGGTGGGGTCAAGGAAGTCAGAGGATACCGGAACTACGTGACGGTAGACGGTGGCATGACAGACAATCCGAGATTCGCTCTTTACGGCGCGGAGTACACAGTGGTGAACGCGAGCAGAGCATCGGAACCTGCTGATTATGAATGCACAGTAGCGGGAAGGTGTTGCGAGAGCGGCGACAGGATAGCCGAATGGGTGAAGATCGCGAAGCCTGAGAGAGGCGACATCATAGCAGTGCTCTCGACCGGAGCCTATAATTACTCCATGTCTTCCAACTACAACAGGATACCTAAGCCTGCGATAGTTATGGTTTCGGGCGGCAAAACAAGGCTCGCCGTAAAGCGCCAGAGCTTTGAAGACATGATGCGTAACGAGCTATAGAAAGCTCTTAGGAAGCAAAATATGGCAAAAAAAATGAACCGCTCACGTATGTGAGCGGTCTGTTTTTTTATTCTTCAGGCTGCTGGAAGATCGCTTTAACGAGTTCTGCCGACTCATCAACGATCTCATCGCCGCGCTTTCTCAGCTTGCTGGCGAGTTCAGCGCTTTCAGCTGCCACTGCAGGAAGGTTTGCCGAGAGAAGAGATCTCGATGAAAGGATGCCTGAGTGGAGGCAGCGGGTCGATGTGCGAAGATCGCTCTCCAGAGGCTTGTAGGATTTACCCATCAGATCCTTTACAAGATGGAGTCCGATAAGAGAGTCTTCCATCACGGAGAGAGGAACCGCGCAGGCGTTGGTCGAAACAGCTGCGAGCAGCACACGCCTTGTGTCTCTATAGCCGGTGTTGAGCAGGTCAAACATTGCAGAAGACAGTTTGGAGACATCGAACGGATCTCCGCAGACGCTCTCGAGATATTCGATCCTCTTCAGATGGACTTCCTTGTCTATATCTACTGAAGTAGTAGTATTGATCACTTCTTTGATACGATCGAGGTTCTTGATCTTGCTGATGTTGCGAGCGAGCCTGTAGACAGCGGCAACTTCCGCGTAAGCCTCTGCGTCCTTCTCTATACAGTCCGTCAGTCTGGATCTGATCTCGGAAGCCTTTTCGAGCGATGTCACGTTCAGCTCTTCATAGTCGCCGCATTTCCCTTTATGGATAGTGTTATTTGTGACCATCATTATAAGGGCCGCGCCAAGCGATGATGTGAGAGCCGCGGCAGCGCCTCCGCCCGGAGTAGGAGCCTCAGAACCGAGCTGCTCAAGGAAAGTATCGATATCTATTTTATTCTTCATATAATCACCTCAATTATTTGTTACTTTTTTGATTAAAGTTAGTATAGCATATCTGTTATAATGTTTTCATCAATCATAACGGCGTTGCCGTAAGGATGAAAACATTGATCTCCGTCGGCAGAGCTCCTACGATAAAATGTTTCATCAATCATAACGGCGTTGCCGTAAGGATGAAAACATTGATCTCCGTCGGCAGGGCTCCTACGATAAAATGTTTCATCAATCATAACGGCGTTGCCGCAAGGATGAAAACAAGCAGATGAAAACAAGCAAAAGAATAACCATCAAAAAAGGGAGGTAAATAGAGTGAAAATCGTTATTGGAAGTGATCATGCAGGATATGAACTCAAGGAAGCAATTAAGGAAAAGCTTCAGAGCGAAGGACATGAGATAAACGATGTGGGATGCTATTCCACAGAATCGGTCGATTATCCGAAGTACGGCCACGCAGTAGGTAAGGCTGTAGCGAGCGGAGAAGCTGAGCGAGGCATTGCCGTCTGTGGCACGGGGATCGGCATCAGCATCGCTGCGAATAAAGTACCGGGTGTAAGAGCCGCGGTCGTGTCATCGGTATGGCAGGCAGAGATGACAAAGGCCCATAATGATGCAAATGTGCTTTGCATGGGCGGAAGAGTCGTGGACAAGGATCTCGCCCTTGATATGGTAGATAAATGGTTAAGCACTGAATTCATGGGAGACAAGCATCTTCGCAGGATCAATGAACTGGAAGATTTGGATTTCTAGGAGAGGATCTTAATGAGATACAGGATCAACAAGAAAAACTATTGTGACTTTGAGACCTTTGAGATAAACAAACTGGCTCCGAGAAGTTATTTTATACCTTATCCTGACAGGGAGTCAGCTGACGCTGTCAGCTTAGCGGAGAAAAGATATAATTCGCCAAAGGTAAGATGTCTCAATGGCGAGTGGGATTTCAAGTTCTACCCAAGGCCGGCTATGGTACCGGAGATAATGGACACTGATAGCATGGAATTCGATAAGATCGATGTGCCGGCATGCTGGCAGTTCCGAGGTTACGATAAGCCATTCTACGTAAACATCAGATATCAATTCCCATATGATCCGCCGAAGATCCCTGAAGAGGATCCGGTAGGAAGAGTCTTCAGTCTGCAGGGCGCGGACTATGGGCTCGGGCCTAAATGGAGGACTCCTAAAGACGAGTACAACTTTGTTGGCGTCTACAGGACCATTTTCAATACAGGCGAAGATCATGAGGACAAAAAGTTCATCCTGTCGCTACTCGGCGTTTCGAGCTGCGCGGATGTCTATCTTAACGAACATTTTGTGGGATATACCGAGGGCTCTCACAATACAGCTGAGTTCGACCTGACCCCGTATCTTCACGATATTTTCAATGAACTGGTCATTGTCGTTCACAGATGGTGCAACGGCAGTTATCTTGAAGATCAGGATATGTTCAGAAATAACGGCATATTCCGTGATGTATTGCTTCGTGTTGAGAATAAGAATGACTTTGTCGATGTGGACTTCCGCACGACAAAGACGGGAAAGACATATTTCGCTACCGCGAGGGCTGTGCTTCATGAGGATGCCGATGTGACTTTCACGCTTGAAGGGCCGGGCATCAGAGAACAAAAGACCGTAAAGACCATGTCCAAGGTGGCCGAAGTGTCATTCAGGGATCTGTATGTGCAGCAATGGACTGATGAGGACCCGACGCTATATAACATGTACTATGAGATCGAAGGCAGCTGCGTTAAGCAGAGAGTCGGTTTCAAGTCAGTGGTAATAAGGGGCGATCAGTTACTTGTAAACGACAGCAAAGTCAAATTCCACGGAGTGAACCATCACGACACTTCTCCTGTGAACGGATACTATATGACTCCTGAGGAGATAGAACGCGATATCAAGCTCTGCAAGGAATACAACATCGATACAGTGAGGACTTCACACTATCCGCCGGATCCATATCTGCTCGAGCTTTGTGATGAGCTGGGCATTTTCGTGGTGGACGAGGCCGATATCGAGACCCACGGCACATATGTGATGAAGGTGCCGCCGAGCTACAACTACATAAGCGATGATCCTAAATGGGAGAAACACTATGTGGACCGCGCTGTCAGGATGTTCCAGAGAGACAAGATGCATCCTTCGATAGTGATGTGGAGCCTGGGCAATGAGGCAGGCGGCGTCCACAATACAGATGCCGAGTACAATTATCTGAAACAGCACTCCAGTTTGCCGGTACATTATGAAAGCGCCATCCACACAAGAAAGAAGGCGTATGATGTTGCGAGTGAGATGTATCCGTCTCAGGAGCAGGTGCATAAGATAGGTGAGAAGACCTACAAAGTCAAACAACTTTGCGACAGGCCTTACTTCATGTGCGAGTACGCCCATGCCATGGGCGTAGGACCGGGAGGCATGGAGGAGTACTGGAAAGAGATATATTCGCATGACAATCTGATCGGCGGATGCGTCTGGGAGATGGTAGACCATGCAGTGCTCCATGAGGACGGCAGTTATACGTACGGCGGCGACCACGGTGAGTGGGAGCATGATGGCAATTTCTGCGTGGACGGGATGTTCTATCCTGATCGCGAGCCTTCGACCGGCGCGAAGATAGTTAAGTACGTATACAGACCTATCAGAGTCAAGTGGCTGGGAGGAGATGAGTTCGAACTCTTTGATACGAGAAGTTTCACACCGGGATTTGCATACGAACTCAAGTGTGTCTGGAACGACGGCGGAGAAGTGTCGGTGACACCGTACTGTGAGCCACTGTCGAAGATAAAAGTAAAGATAGAGACTGAGCCTCATCTGAAAGCAGCTGAGGAAGCAGGCACTGATTGCACTCTCACTATTACCACCATCGAGAGGAAGACGGGCAGAGTGGCCGCGCGCGACCAGATCGTACTGGCTGAAAGGATAGCTAAGACACCTAAAACGACATATCCGTCATCCGGTCTTATTAATTCTGACGGAGGGAAGATCTCTGTAAGAGTCGGAGGCAAGAACATAAGCACTTCGACGCCATACACCATTATCTTCAGAGCTTCTGTAGACAATGATCTTCTGTTTATAGCAAGCAAAGACATCATGAAGGACTTCGTCGGTCAGAATGAAGAGATAGTTTCGATCGAAAAGTCCGGTAACACCGCAACAGTGGTATCGAAGATCAAGTGCAAAGGCCATGAGTTCGAATGCACTGATACGTATACGGCGTTGGATGAGGAAGGAAAGTCGGTGCTTGTAAGGAGCAAACTCCATTGCTTGAAGGGCAAAGGCGATCTTCCGAGATTCGGAAAGGCTTTCCGCTTCGATCAGAGCTTCGATGATGTTAAGTATTACGGAAGAAGCGGTGAATCATATGCTGATATGAAGGACCAGTTCCCGATCGAGGAAGTGAGCTGCAAGGTGGCAGATATGACAGAGCCGAATATCAGGCCTCAGGAAAGCGGAAACCGCTTTGATACAAGGTGGGCATCCGTATCCGACGGCAATGATGAGGTGAAATTCATTGCGGTGGACAAAGCCTTTGAGCTTGGGATCAAGCCATACAGCGACAGGGAACTCCTGCACATGAAGCATCGTGAGGATGAAAAGAGGACGGGTACTTACGTTACTATATCCGCTTTTCAGCAGGGTATCGGCACGGGTATATGCGGACCGGAGACAGCTGATGAATTCAAGCACAGCGTCAAAGAGGATCAAGAACTGGCATTTATTATCCAGATCATCTAAAGGTTTTCAAGTGTATGCTGCGTAGAGCAGCGGGAGGAAACAGTTATGGCAAAAGTAAAATGTCTGGTATGCGGCGCCGTATTTGAGGAAGGCGCTCAGTCATGCCCTGTATGCGGAGTAGGCGAAGAAAACTTTCAGCCTTATGAACCGGTCGGGACATCTTTCAACAAGGATACCGACGAGAAATTCGTCATCATCGGCGGAGGCCCTGCTGCGAAGAGTGCGGCCGAAGCGATCCGCGAGAGGAATCTTACAGCGATGATCACTATTGTGACGCAGGAGTCTTATCTTCCGTATAACAGACCGATGCTCACGAAAGCTATCATCGAGGACTTTGGCTACAACGGCCTCGCCATTGAGGGCGATGAGTGGTACACCAAGAACAATATCTTTTTCATGGCAGATACAGAAGCCATAACGGTGGATACAGACGCTAAGATGGTGAGAGTAAAGCTACGTGACGGTAGTTTTGGCGGAGTGGTTTATGACAAACTCATCTATGCCCTCGGCGCGTTCTGCTTCGTGCCTCCTATCAAGGGAGCTGATCAGGATCATGTTGTTTCGGTCAGAAGCATCAAGGACACCGAGCATGTAAGAAGGATCATAGAAGAAAGAAACGCAAAGAAAGCAGTTTGCATCGGAGGCGGTGTAATGGGCCTTGAAGGAGCCTGGGGACTCAAAGCAGGTGGACTTGATGTGACTGTACTCGAGACAGCTCCGGGGCTGCTGCCGAAGCAGCTTGATGACCCGGCTTCCGCAAAGCTCGAGGATATTTGCAACTCCAAGGGAGTGCACATAGTGACAGGCGCTAAGATAAGTGAGATCACAGAGGATGCTGTTGTGCTCGAGGACGGAACAAAGTATGAGGCCCAGCTTGTGATCATGTCGACAGGTATGAGACCATATACCAAGGTGGCCGAAGACAGCGGCATTGAGGTAGACAAGTGGGTAGTAGCCGACAGCAGGATGCAGACGAACGTTAAAGACGTATACGCGTGCGGCGACTGTTGCGTCATCAACGGCCAGCCTCAGGCATTTTGGGTGCAAGCTGTGGAGACAGGCCGTGTCGCGGGTGCTAACGCGGCAGGCGAGGAGGTTGAGTACGAGGCGATCGGAAGTTCGATGGTGATCGACGCGTTTGACACGGGCATATTCGCTCTCGGCAGCAATGGTAAAGACCCTGATAAAGAATTCCGCGCGGTGGACAAGAGTGAAGGCGATAATTATGAGAAGTACTACTTCTTAGAAGATAAACTGGCAGGAGTCATCCTTGTCGGTGACATCTCAAAGATGGGGGTTCTCACTCAGAAGATCGCCGAGAAGGCAAGCTATGAGGAGATGTTCGGCTGATTCCCATATTGGGCCAACATACAGCAGGCTGCTGAATTGCAACAAACAGAACATAAGAAAAGAGCATCAGGATCGGTCCTGATGCTCTTTAAATTGCTTTAGATATCAGTGCATTACAGTTTGCACTTGGCTACGTACTTAACATCCGCCGGAAGTCCGAGATCGCGGTCTGTGACCGGAGCAAAGCTCCACTTCGGAGTGACATCTCTTGTTGCCTGCGCAACACAAATGAAGTTGAACATAGCTATGCCGTAATTGAGATGCCTGTCGACCTCTTTGGTAGTCTCGTCATGAATTCCTACCAGCACAATCTGATCGGTATCGACGATCACTCTGTATGGCTGGAGATTGAGGAATGACTGCGAATGCGCTACTGCTCTAAGAGCGTCCTCAAGTTCGCGGTAGAAAAGATGAGGATCGATGTCCTGCCCGTATTTTGTGCCATATGTAAGCTCATCGAGGGATATCTTCTTGACAGGCTTTTCCTTGCTCTTTGGATCTTTGTATCCGAAAGCTACGACACAGGCGACCACCATATCGGTCTCTTTGCCGAGCGCTTCCTTTACGGCTTCAGCGTTATTCACCGTCTGCCAGCAGGCTGCGAGCCCGAGTTCAGTCATCTTGAGAGTCAGTCCCTCAGCGAGGAAACCGGCATTCTCGAGATAGCGGCCTTTTTCTTCGGAATAAACTACCATGTACGCAGGTGCCTTGATACAGTGACCGTTATAGCCTACATGCTCGTTCAGTTTCTCCCAGACTGATCCGTCATAAAACTTGATAAAGGTCTTGATATGTTCGGTCAGATTGCGAGTCCTGTCATCATAATACATAAGGAGTTTATACAAAAGATCCTCGCCGACTTTTTTCTTCGCGAAGCTTCTGCAGGAATGTCTTTTCTTAACTATTTCTTCATAATATTGCATGATATTACCTTCTTACATTGCCTTTTTCTGTTCAGAAAAATCCTACTTTAAAAATTTTAACATGGGATAAAATTGTTTTCAACATACACAGTCAAACAGTGTTTTTTAGCGCCGACTCTTGTGATAAAATACACTACATTAAGAAAAAGCGTTATTATGACTGGGGGAAGGAGAAATAATATGCTCAGGAATTTTGAAGAATTGGCTGAACTGGTAAAAGCCCATCCTGTGAAAAAGAGGATAGTACTGTGCTGCGCTCATGACGAGCATTCACTTGACGCAGTCTATGAAGCATATAAAGAGGGCATAATTGAGCCGGTACTTGTCGGTAAGGAAGATGAGATCAAGAAGATCTGCGCTGAAGAAGGCTTTGATTTCGGAGACGTCACCATATACAACGTAGATGATGACATTGAAGCTGCAAAGAAGGCTGTAGAGCTTATCCGTGAGGGTAAAGGCGACTTCCTCATGAAAGGAAAAATGCAGACATCAGATCTGCTGAGGCAGGTCGTTAATAAAGAGACCGGCCTTCAGGTAGGTAAGATAATGTCACACTTCGGACTCTTCCAGGTCCCTAACTATCATAAACTGGTGGTGCTGACAGACGGAGGAATGAATGTACAGCCTGATCTCGAAACAAAGGTAAAGATCATCAACAACGCTGTTGAGGTCCTCCACAAGCTCGGCTATGAGGATCCTAAAGTAGCCGTCCTTTGCGGATCTGAAGTCCTGAACAAGAAAGCTCAGGAGTCTGTGGACGCTGCCGCGATCAAGGAAATGTGGCAGAACGGCGAGATCCCGGGATGCACTATAGAAGGGCCTATCAGCTATGATATCGCTTTCAGCAAGGAAATAGCGGATTTCAAAAAATTCGAGAGTCCTGTTGCTGGCGAAACAGACTGCATCATAATGCCTAGTATGGTAACAGGCAATTGTGTAGGAAAATCATGGACAGTAAGCAGTGATGGCCGTATGACAGGCATAATCGTAGGAGCAAAGGTGCCTGTAGTGCTCACATCGAGAGGCTCCGGCGCCGATGAGAAATTCTACTCGATCGTTCTTGCCGCAGCTGCAACCGCTTAATACGCGCAGCGACAGGATCAAAATGATAACAAACGCCGGCGCAAGGCAAAGCCGCGCCGGCAATTTTTAGGCAAATTTCAAGTCGATAAGAGGATAAAACCCAATTGAAAAACAGATGGAACAGATATCCGAGGCCTCAGTTAAAGAGAGAAAAATGGCTGAGCCTCGATGGTGAATGGAAATTCAAAACGCAAAAGACAGGTGAGCCCGATGACCCGGGCAAGTGGGAAACGATAAATGTGCCATACTGCCCTGAAAGTGAACTCAGCGGGGTAGGACGCAGGATATCCGCAAGTGACACCATGGTCTATGAGCGTGAACTTCACATGCCCGAAGATTGGAAGGGCAGTAATGTGATCCTTCATTTTGGAGCTGTCGATCAGACCTGCAAGGTGTTTGTGAACGATAAAGAGGCGATCTCCCATGAGGGAGGCTATTTGCCGTTTAGTGTGGACATCACAGACATGCTGTCAGGGGAAGATTCTGACATCATCAGGGTGGAGGCCCGAGACAGCCTTGATCACAAGTATCCATGGGGCAAACAGAAAGCGGATAACGGCGGCATGTGGTATACCCCTGTATCCGGCATATGGCAGAGTGTATGGGCAGAGCCTGTGCCAGCTGATCATGTGACGCAACTCAAGATAGATACAGGCCTTGACTGGGCTGAAATAAGAGCCTACGGAGTAGAGTCGGGTACTATCGAGATACTGGGCGAAAAATACGATCTCATAAAAGAAGAGTCAGCAGGGGAAAAGCGAGCATCTATCCGAATAGATATCCATTACCCACATCTCTGGACGCCTGAAGATCCGTATCTTTACGACTTCGTAATAGAGAGCGGCGAGGACAGACTTAAGTCGTATTTCGCACTTCGCACGCTTTCTGTCGAAAAGGTCGATGGAATACCGAGGCTCTGCCTCAACGAAGAGCCTTACTTCTTCAACGGAGTGCTCGATCAGGGCTATTGGCAGATCGGAATATACACTCCTCCGACTGATGAAGCATTCGAGGAAGACATACTGGCTATGAAGAGCCTGGGGTTCAACACGCTAAGAAAACATATCAAGGTGGAGCCTGAGTTGTTCTATTTTGACTGTGACAGGCTCGGCATGGTCGTCTTTCAGGATATGGTCAACAACTTTGACTATTCATTCTTCAAAGATTCGGCTCTCCCGACGATAGGGATCAGAAATTGGAACGACAGAAGAATGCATAGAGACTCCGCGAGCAGAGATTTGTTCGTTGAGACCATGGAAGGGATAGTGAAACATCTATACAACCATCCGTCGATCTGTTACTGGACCATTTTCAACGAGGGATGGGGACAGTTCTGCGCAGATGAGATGTACGATAAGCTGAGATTTCTGGATCCATCGAGGTTCATTGACAGCACATCGGGATGGTTCCATCAGTCTAAAAGTGATGTAGACAGCTATCATGTATATTTTAAAAAAGTTGACCTTGCTATGGGCAGCAGACCTATGGTACTCTCTGAATTCGGAGGCTACACCTGCAGGGTAGATGGCCACTGCTTCAATGAGAATACATACGGATACAAGAAATTCGGTAACAAAGCGGAGCTCCTTGCCGGCCTGAAATCACTTTACAACAATGAGATCGAGCCACTGAGGGAAAAAGGGCTTTCCGCTGCTATTTACACTCAGCTGTCCGACGTCGAGGAAGAGACTAACGGGCTGCTCACCTATGACAGGGAGGTACAAAAATTCATGACTTATATCGGGACCGGCCGGATCGAGATTATCGGCAACCACACTGACCACCAGGGCGGCAGAGTGATCGCAGCTCCTGCTCCACACAAGATAAAAGCCTTCGTGGCGGATAACGATTCGGATTATATCCGCGTAGAGTCCGAGGGGTATGAGCCTTTTGAGGTCAGCCTTGTTGACAGAAGTCACTACAAGAAAGGCACTACAGCGGCGTTGGTGACAGGCATACTTGACGGATTCGCAGATCTGTTCGGAGCTTTTGACGCGTCAGGGAAGGGCTTTGATCTGCATATGAAATCCGAAGTGCCGGTCGGAAGCGGGCTCAGTTCATCTGCCGCATTTGAGATACTCGTTGCTCGAATCATAAATGACAGATTCTTCGGCGGCAAAGCAAATGCCGTTGAGATCGCGAAGATCGGCATGTTCGCTGAGCGCGACTATTATGGCAAGCCATGCGGTCTGCTCGACCAGCTCGCCATAAGTCTCGGAAGGCCTGCGATGATAGATTTCAGGAATGAAGAGCCTGAGATCGAGTTCGTCGACCTCGATCTGGAAAAGTACGGCTATACTCTCGAGGTGGTCCCGACCGAGTCCGACCACGCGGATCTTGATGATGATTACGCGTCTATCCCTGATGATATGTTTGCGGTCGCGAAAGCTCTCGGAGTCCAGAGACTCAGCGACCTCAATGAAGAACAGTTCAAGAGAGGCAAGAAAAAACTCGCGGAGCTGGTCGAGAAAGGCGAGCTGAAACAACTCCAGGTCGACAGGGCGCAGCATTACTTCGACGAAAACGAGAGAGTACTTGCGGCGGCGACTGCGCTGGAAGTGGGGAACATCGAAAAGTTCATAAGCTGCATCAATGAGTCGGGCCTTAGTTCAGAAAACCTGCTCAAGAATGTTGTTCCTCCGACGATGAAGGAGAACGGCCTTTCCAGAGCTCTTAAGGAGTACAAGGCAAAGCCTGATACCGCGGCTGTACGTCTGATAGGCGGCGGCTTCGGCGGAAGCATTCTGGTTATCAAAAAGATGTAAAGAGCGAAGATCCAATAGAAGATCCAATAATAAACAAAAGAAAAATGCCGGTCCGGTGATGATCACGGATCGGCATTTTAAATTGCTTGTTTACTGCGCTTGGATATGCCACTTAAGGCCTTTGCCATGTGGCATGCAGATCCGAACTACAGTACGCGGCTCTTGATCACACAGTCGCAGCTGAATGGCTCAGCGCCTGCAGCAACGTCAGCGATGAAGTAACCGAATTCGTTTCTCTTGGATCCGGCGAATCCGAGGAGTTTGTCTCCGTAGAAGTCTTTGATCTTAGCCTCGACCTCATCAGCAGCCTTATCGCACTTGATGAGGAAGCAGTGTCTGTCTGAACCTGCGGCTCTTTCCATTGTGACTCTGCCGAGGAAGTTCACAGAATTGACGAGGTTACCGTTTTCGAGGTAATCCATCAGCTGATCTGTAGCCATGATAGCGCAGTTCTCTTCAGCTTCTGCTGTGGAAGCTCCAAGATGAGGTGTAGCGACGATGCCCTTCTTGCCGATGTATTCAGGCTCGAGAAGGTCTGTCATGTACTTTCTCATCTTACCGGACTCAAGAGCCTCAACGACGTCATCAACTACGATGAGGTCAGGTCTAGCATAGTTCATGAAGATAACTCCGTCTTTCATCTTTGCGATGAGGTCCTTGTTGACCATTCCCTTTGTTGTAGGGAGGGAAGGAACGTGGATAGAGATGAAGTCGCACTCAGGAACCATTTCCTCAGCACTGTCATAAAGCTTGACGTCAGCAGTCAGGCATGGATGTGGAACGAACGCTTCGTATCCTACGACCTTCATACCGAGAGCCTCACCGGCGTTAGCGATCTTAGCTCCGATAGCTCCGAGGCCGATAATTCCGAGAGTCTTGCCCGCGATCTCTGTGCCGGCGAACTGCTTTTTGCCTTTTTCTACGTTGGCTGCTACATCGCCTTCAAGAGTCTGTCCCCAGGAAATACCCTCGTAGATGTTACGGGCGCCCATGATCATACCTGCGACAGCGAGTTCCTTAACGGCGTTCGAGTTAGCGCCAGGAGTGTTGAATACTACGATACCTTTCTCAGCGCACTTATCGAGCGGAATGTTATTTACGCCTGCGCCTGCTCTTCCGATTGCCAGAAGGTCATCTGAGAAGTCCATGTCGTGCATCTTGAAAGATCTTACGATGATTCCGTTTGCCTTATCGACGTCTTCAACGAGCTCGAAATTGTCAGTGAGTCTCGAAAGACCTTTGTCGGAAATGTTGTTAAGAGTACCGATGAAATATTTAGCCATTATGTCCTCCGTTTGAAAATAAAAGAATAATTATTGATTATCAGTAATTATAGGCTCCACGAAGTGAACGCGGAACTTTACGAATACAATTATACAATGTAAAAATGGGGCTTTCAACAATTGCCAACACCTTTTCTGTGAAGTATAATACATGTGGTGAGAGAGGCTCACCGGACAAGTATGTTCAGCAGTAACCAAAACTAATATCTACACGGAGGTATATATCAAATGGCTGACGATTATCGCGTATATAATTTCTCCGCAGGTCCTTCGGTCCTTCCAGAAGAAGTTCTGAAGAAATGCGCAGCTGAGATGCTCAACTACGATGGAACAGGCGAATCCGTAATGGAGATGAGCCACAGATCCGCTGAGTACCAGAAGATCATCGACGACGCTGAGGCTAACCTCAGAAAGCTCATGAACATTCCTGATGACTACTATGTGCTCTTCCTTCAGGGCGGCGGCACACTGCAGTTCTCGATGGTTCCTATCAACCTGATGACAGGTAGCAAGAAAGCTGACTACATCGTTGCAGGTCAGTGGGGCAAGAAGGCTTATCAGGAAGCATGCAAGTTCGGCGATGCTCGCTGCGTTGCTTCTTCCGAGGAGTCCGTTTACACATACATTCCTAAGGTAACAAAGGAAGACATTAGAGACGATGTTGACTATGTATACATCTGCTACAACAACACCGTATTCGGAACTCACTACAATGAGCTCCCTGATTTCGGCGATCATCTGCTCGTAGCTGACATGTCATCATGCATCCTTTCCGAGGAAGTAGACGTTTCGAAGTTCGGACTCATCTATGCAGGCGCTCAGAAGAACGTTGCTCCTGCAGGCGTGACCATCGTTATCGTAAGAAAGGATCTCGTAGGCAAGGCTCCTGAGAACACTCCAATCTATCTCGACTATAAGACACATGCCGAGAAGGGATCGATGTACAATACACCTCCTTGCTATGCGATCTATGTAGCAGGCGAAGTATTCAAGTATCTCCTCGCTAACGGCGGCGTCAAGGCTATGCACGAGAAGGACGTTCGCAAGGCCGGAAAGCTCTATGATTATCTCGATAATTCAGAGCTCTTCACACCGACAGTTGCTAAGGAAGACAGATCTCTCATGAACGTAACATTCGTTACAGGCGATGCTGAGCTCGATAAGAAGTTCATCGCAGGCGCCAAGGAGAGAGGCATGATCAACCTTAAGGGCCACAGAAATGCAGGCGGAATGAGAGCTTCGATCTACAACGCATTCCCTGAAGAAGGCGTAGATGCACTCATCGAATACATGAAGGAGTTTGAAGCTGAGAATAAGTAGGTTGAATGACCGGTAACAGGAATTCAAACATCTCAATACGCATAAGACGGATGGCAGGCATCATATCGGCAGTACTGATACTGGTGACTGCCATCAGTTTTGTTCTTCCTTTTTATACGTATGCGGAAGAGGAAGAGAAAGAAAAGAAGAGCAAGCAGGCGGAGGTAAAGATGCCTGATGTCAGCAGTTCTTCCTATATTGTGATGTCCGGATCAACAAGCGAGGTGGTCCTGGACAAGCACGATAACCGCAAGATGCAGCCAGGATGTATCACCATACTCATGACCGCTATGGTTGTCATCGATAATATGTACGATGATACCGAACTTAAAAACACCGTTACGATAAACGATGAGCTTACAGAGTACGGTAATACGTTCAAGAAGGGAGAAGAGGTCAGCGTAAAAGATCTTATGACCACGATGCTCGTGGGCGCTGATGCTCAGGCAGCTGAGGCTCTTGCACGCTACAGCGCTTCTTCCAGAGAGATATTCATCAACGAGATGAATTCCAAATGCCTCCAGCTCGGAATAATGGACACTCAGTTCAGCAACGCAGGGGGCAGTTTCAGCCAGAAACAGTACGCGACCGCGAGGGATCTTGCTGTGATCACTCAGGCGGCGATGAGATACCAGAAGATAAAAGACGCGCTTGCTCTTAAGAGCGCTTCGGTTATCGCAAAGAAAAAGGACAAGGAAAGGGAGATAGAGATAGTCAGTAGTGACCTTCTCTTATCCGATGACCCGAAAAAAGGATATGAAAATATAAAAGGTGGCATCGCAGGCACCATGGCTGAGCCCCAGAATACATCGCAGTTCGCGGCAGTCGCGATAAAAGACGACATGGAGCTGATCTGCATACTGATGGACTCAAAGCAAAGCAACATGGCTGCTGAAGCGAAGGGCCTTCTTGAATATGCTGATACCAAAGTGACTAAAAATGTGATAGTCAAGGGTGACAAGAAGGTAGGCCACGCCAGGATAAAAGGCGGCGCGTCCACAAGAGTCGCTGCATATACAGAACACAGAGGCTATGCTTATGTTCCCCCTGAAGGGAGCGAGGCGCTTATACAGACGCAGGTAGTGATGTTTGACGGCCTTCAGGCTCCAATGAAAGAGGGCGACAAGGTAGGCGAATTCAGGATATTTGTGGCGGACGAGCTGAAAGGCACTGTCGACCTGATTATAAAAAAGGATGTACCTATAGGATGGGCCCCATCGAAGATATATATTTCAAATCTGGCTACTGTAATGATCTGTACTGTTCTCGGCCTTACGATATTGTTCTTTGTAAGGGTGACCAGCGTTAGAAAACGTCGTGAGAAAAGGCGTGAGGCCATCAGAAGACAAAAAATAAGAGCCATGGCCAGAAAGCAGCTCGAGATCGACGAGGACAGAAGGCGGCGAAACTGGACAGCAACGGGGTATGGCAACATGCCGCCGCGCACAACGGATCTACGCCGAGAGCAGCTTGAGAAGGAAATGAGGGAACAGCAACAAAAGCAGCAGGAATAGGAACCCGATCAGTATGTTCATTATCGAGGACGAACTGAAAAAACTCCCGACGACACCGGGAGTATATATGCATAAGGACAGCCTCGGCGAAGTCATATACGTGGGCAAGGCGATAAACCTCCGAAACCGCGTAAGAAGCTATTTCAGAAAGACTTCACAGGCAGACCCTAAAGTGAGAGCGATGGTCCCCAACATAGCTGAATTCGAATACATCAGCTGTGCTACGGAGATGGAAGCTCTCCTTTTGGAATGCAATCTCATAAAAAAGTACATGCCTCGGTACAATATCCTGCTGAAGGATGATAAATCCTATCCTTACATCGAAGTGACCACATCTGAGAGGTTTCCGAGGGTAGTAAGCACCAGAAGGCTTGAACGCGACGGCAACCGCTATTTCGGACCGTACTCCGACGCGGGATCGGTAAGACGCATACTGGGCATGATAGATGAGACATATCAGCTGAAGAAATGCCGTCAGCAGGAGTTCCGAAAAGGTGTGAGACCTTGTCTCAATTATTTCATAGGCAAATGCCCGGGCGTTTGTGTAGGAGAAGCGGACGAAGAAAAGTATCAAAGAGATATAGGGGAGATAATAGATCTTCTCAGCGGAAAGGATTCACATATAATCGCGAGGCTCACATCTGAGATGGAACAGGCATCCGAAGAGATGAGATACGAGGATGCCGCGAGGTTCAGAGACTATATAAAGTCTATACGGTCACTCGGAGAGATACAAAGAGCGACCATGGTGAGAGACAGAGACGCAGACGTGCTGATCCCTGTCATCACAGACAGGACGGGTGTCATCGCGCAGTATAAGGTGCGTGACGGAAAGATGACCGGGCGCGAGATCACATATATCAGGAGCGGTTATGCAGGGGCGCAGGAGGCGTCCGAAATGCTCTCATCATTCATAACTCAGTATTATCCTGAGCTATCGGTGCTTCCGAGAGAGCTGATCCTGCCGCGCCATATAGAGGATGAAGAGCTGCTGGAAGAATTCCTTGACAGTGTGAATGCCGGAAATGCCGAAGCGAAGTCTGATGTGATGCATAAGACGCGGATAGTAGTTCCTGAGAGGGGCGAAAAAAGGGCTCTGCTCAAGATGTCACAGGATGATGCGATTAAGCTTGCAGGTACACTTGATGAAAAGGCTGAACGCGAAGAGGAACGCCGTGACGCTCTAAAAAAGGAGATCGCGGCTCTGATAGAATATGCTTCATCTATCAGCGGGAACGCGCCGCTTCTGATAGCGGACGATGATGACAGGGAATACCGCATCGATGCATACGATATAGCCAATTTCAACGGTCTCGATACAGTCGGTGGAATGGTCGTATATGAAGGAAGAAAGCCGGTCAGGAACGACTACAGGAAATTCAAAGTGAGGACCGCCGAAGGAGACGACTATGGAAGTCTGAGAGAGGTCATTTACAGGAGACTGAAGAGGGCGAGAAAGGGAGACCCAGGGTTCAGCACGTACCCTGATATCATGTTCATAGACGGAGGACTCGGGCAGGTACACGCGGTGAAGGCCGTCGTCGATGCGTTCCGCATCGCGATCCCGGTGGTCGGGCTCGCAAAAGACGATGCCCACAGGACTCGTGCCATCGTCTTTGACGACGGCCATGAGATCGATCTCAGAGATAATAGGCTGCTCTTCAGTTACTGCGGCAACATACAGGAGGAAGTGCACCGATTTGCCATCACATACATGTCGGGTGTAAAGGGCAAAAAGATGATAAAGTCAGCTTTGGAAGACATACCGGGCATAGGTCCTAAAAGGCGTGCGGCTCTTCTCAGCAGGTTCGGAAGCATCAAAGCGATAAAGGAAGCGAGCTATGAAGAACTCATGGAAACCGATGGAATGAACGCTGTCGCGGCGGAGAGCATCCTTGAATACTTTGCTGAATAATGTTATATTGAGATTGTCTTAAGGAAAGGAGAACTCACTATGGCAGAGGATACAAAAAACATCAACATCGAAGAAGAGGAAGAAGATATCATAACTCTTGAGTTTGATGATGACAGCGCTGTTGATTGCTATGTAATGGGCACATTTGAGCTCGGTGGCAAGGAGTATATCGCACTTGCTCCAGAGGACGGCACAGATGACGTATATATCTACGGCTACAAGCAGGTAAGCGATGACGAGTTCGAGATCCTCGAGATCGAGAGCGAAGAAGAATTCGACGCTGCGGCCGCTGAATTTGACGCGATCATGGCCGAAGAAGAAGAATAATAATTTATTTCTCGACATCTTTAATTCAATAGTGTATACTGTATGGCGTGCTGTAAAAGCATGCCATATATTTGGGGCGTTAGCGCAGCTGGGAGCGCGTCTGACTGGCAGTCAGGAGGTCACGAGTTCGAGCCTCGTACGCTCCACCAAAAAAGAGAGAAGTAAAGAGCCTGTAATTGCAACGATTACAGGCTTTTCTCTTGCTTGTTTTTTTAACGGACACTCACCACATAAAATCAAAATATGGCACTTTTCGGCACTTCAGGTGTGGTACAAGCGTGGTACAAGTCTCGTGTACCTCAGCCTCTCATATTTACCATTTGTCATCCTATCTTCCGAAACTGCCAATAATTGCTTTAAACCGACAAGTAAAGACACCTCTGTATGATATACTAATTATGTATGAGAAAGGACGTATCATGGCATATCAGTCAGAAGTCTTACGAGACAATATGCCTGCATATGGAGACTATTCCAGAAGAGCAGAGAGAGGCAGAAGCGGAACATATTATTCAGATGATGAATACAATGAGCGAGAAGGAAGTTTTGGAGAACCTGTAAGGAGATATTCTCCTGAAGAGTATGCAAAGCGTAAGTTTTCGATATCAGAGCCGGTCGAGCAAGTCAAGGATCTTATCGCTGTACACAACATATGGCCGGATGATCTTGTGCGATCACTTGATATGGGTGGCTTTGCCATGCCAAGCATAGCTGTCATAAGAGACAACATGGAGCATAACAAGTATGGTTCAATATCAGTTAAACTATGGGCAGAAAATGCCGTACTGTATAACCACTGATCGAGGCTCTCTAAAAGTGGTCGATCCACAACGCGCCGGTCAGGAAACAGAAAAGAAAACAACAGATGGCAGACAGAAACCGGATTACCTGAAAACGAACAGAGCAATGGTATAAAAAGCGGGAGGAACAATGACGAAGAAGCTAAGAGGACAGTTTAAAAGCGCATTTGCTGTTTTGGCGTTCCTTATTCTGATTGCGGCTGCATTTACAGCAAGGACGGAGGCTGCAGATACATATGTACAGATCGGAGGCTTTGCTCTGTATGCGGATGACACGTGGCACAGCTGGAACGAAGGGAAACCGGAGATCAGCGGATGGACGGCCGGCCGCTACAAGCTGTCGCGGGATATGGGAACTCTGTATCTCGACGGATTCAAGCATTCAGATCAGGAATACGGCAGCCTAAGCACCAATTGCTCCTTGACGATAGTGGTTACCGGCGCCAACAGCCTCACCAGCATTTCCCTGGATGCAGGAGACAAATCGCTTGACCTGACAGGCAGCGGTGACGGTGCCTCCCTCCTGGTCACGAACACCGTCGACGTTAAAGACTGCACAATCACCTCTGCAGAGCTTACGGTAAGTTATCCTGACGCAACGGTGAGCTATCTCGGATCGTTATGGTGCAGTGGAGATCTCACCCTGAACAGTGGATCGGTGCTGGCAAAAAATCTGAATGCGTTTACCTGTCAGGTAAAGTCAGGCACGCTCGGAGCATATCGGAATTTTTCGGTAAATGACAGCAGCAGGACATCCGTGATCAGCGGGGGAATAGTATTTGCTGACAACGGCTTCGGATTCCAGGGACCGGTCGAGCTCAAAGGAGGGAATGTTTATATTTATTCCGGCAATGCATACTTTCATAAAGGACTCACTCAAACAGGGGGCGCTCTGCTTACGACCAGCGGCGATGTTGTGCTTAGTAAAGGAGATTATACGGGCAGCGGCGGACTGCTGCAATCGGTCGGAGCAATCAATGTCCGGGACGGAAATATGCGGCTTACCGGAGCTGCCGTGTCCGCGCGCGACGGCATAGTATCTGTAAGCAGTGAATCCAATGGCGGTGACATATATATCTCCAGCGGAAGTCTGACCTCGAACAAAAGCGGGATCAATGTAAGCGGTAATGTGGAAATAGTCTCTAACGGGAAGATAACGACAACATTGGCCCGGGATGTCGACCAGAGTATAACACGCGCCAACGCGGCTTTGTTTGTTGGCGGCAGCCTCAATGCCGTGAACGGGGGCGAGCTCATTGCAAAATCTGAGAGGCAGCATTATAAAGCTCTCGAGGTTTCCAGTAAAACAACAATAAGCGGCGGAAAGGTCACTGCGGAATTAACGAAATCTGATAATGGCAGCTATGCTGCCTGGCTGACCGGAGATGTATATTTGCAACGGGAAGGTAGCTTTGTGGCGAAAGGAGCCGCGAACTATTCTGCTGTGGGGTGCGCTGCCGGTCTGTCTATCAACAACTCTGTTATGACGGTGACCGGAGACAATTCCGGCTCCGGGCTCTATGTGGGGGGCACGTTCGATCTTTTAAGCGGTAATTTTACCGCGAGCTCCGGCAGTGACGCGTTCATTGCAGAAAATGTCATGATCCGCGGCGGCACTGCCGCCGTGAACACAGATCAGGGTAAGGCGCTTGAAGCAAACACGCTTAGAATGACCGGAGGCAAGCTGACCCTGAACGGGGGCTACAGTGCATGGCGGATCTATGAAAGCTTGGATCTGGCAGATGACATATGGATCTCCGAACCGTCCGACGGGACGATCAGCGACGGACAGTACCGTGGCATAAATAACGAAAATGGCGAATTGTCAAAGACCGCCGTACTGCAAAAGGCATCCTCGATTTCCGTACAGAGCCTGCCGAGGCGCGAATTGTACAGCGGAGAAGCCCTGATTCCATACGGACTCGTCCTGAATGTACGGTTTGATGACGGTTCCGCGGCAGCCCTGTCATATAACAATCATGAGAGCATGTTTGACTTTGACCCTGCGCTGACGCAGCCTCTCAGCACCGGAACACAGAGCATCGGGGTGACATGTCTGACAAAAGAGACATCGTTCAATTATACGACAAAGGAGCTTGGCGTGCCGCAGATCAGCCTGACGGACGTCACCTATGATTCGATCGGGCTCAGCTGGGATGCGGTCACGGATGCCACGGCCTATAAGGTATACAGGACCGATACAAAGCAAGGCGAGACCAGTATGTTTGATGTGACGGACACGAGCTTTACGGATACCGACCTTGTCACGGGGCGAAAGTATTCATACTCTGTAAAGGCCGCGATCCCTGACAAGGGTGTGATCAGCGCTGCGAGCAATGTGGTGGAGGCGGCGCCTAAGTTTATCGGGAGCACGACTCTCGAGATCGCCAGCAGCGGTCAGAGTGAGCTCTCCTGGAGCGCGACAGACGGCGCCACCGGATATGAGATCTGGCGCGGGACGGGAGCAGGCGGGACTCCGGAGCTGCTCGCGACCGTGGATGCGGACACGACGGCTTATACCGATGCTTCTGCTGATATTTACACTGTGTACAATTACACGGTGACACCTCTCCGCGTAACCGAGGATGGGACCTTTTACGGGGATGAGAGCGACGCCGCAGTGAGTACTGCGCAGAAAAAGCCTGCACCTCAGATTGTGCCGCCGTCAAGGGAAGAGCCTGAAAACACGGAGTTCAATCTCCTGCAGGCACGCTCCGGCAAGGTGGCAAAGAACTCGATACAGATAAAATGGAAAAAGGTTCCGGGCGCGAAGAAATACGTCATATACGGCAACAAATGCGGAACCAAGTATAAGTATAAAAAGCTGACGACGACCGCAAAGACCGCCTTCAGCTACAAAAAGGTCGCCGGCAAGAAGGTCACCAAGGGAACCTATTTCAAATTCATTGTCTATGCCGTTGACGCTAAAGGGAATATCATATCCACATCAAAAACCGTCCACGTCGCTACAAAGGGCGGAAAGGTAGGAAATGACAAGAGCGTAAAGACCGCGGCAAAGAAGAACAAGGTCGCTCTCAAAAGAGGCCAGAGGTTCAGGCTCAAAGCAAAGGCCGTGCCTGATTCAAAAAAGCTCAAGGTCAGGCGGCACAGAGGCATGGCCTATGAGTCCTCAAACCCTAAGGTGGCAAAGATATCTAATAAGGGTGTGATCAAGGCAGTTGGCAAGGGCACCTGCCACGTTTACGCCTATACCCAGAACGGGGTCTTCGCCAAGGTGAAGGTCACCGTAAAGTGATATGAAAAGACTCGCTCCGGTATGCGGAGCGAGTCTGAAACTACAGGGTTTTCAAGTGGTTGGATGAGTGGTTGGATAGAAAGTGATGGCGTGCTGTCCTCCTTTCATTTCAACGTGTTCAGGATTAGCGTGCAAATTCGAGCCTCGTACGCTTTACCACGAAAACCGTTGGAATTCCAACGGTTTTCTCATTTTTGGGTGCTTGGATTTGATTGGAAGTGGTTTGATAAATTCTCGTACGCACGACGCCACAAAGCGTTGAAATTACAGCACTACATTTTAGGGGCTTCTCAAATTACCGATTTAAGGGTCTAAAAAATCAAGTAATGGTATTTATCCTCTTAAATGATTATACTAATAAAAAGCATATAAATCGGGATATGTGAGGATCTATAGTGGCGTCCAGCAAAGAATACCTGAACTACATATTAGAGCAGCTTTCAGAGCTTAATAGGATTACTTACAGAGTAATGATGGGGGAATACATCATCTATTATGATGGTAAGGTTGTCGGAGGTATTTACGATGACCGTTTTCTTGTGAAGTCGACGAAGTCTGCTGTAGAAATGATGCCTGATGCCAATTTGGAGCTTCCATATGAAGGTGCTAAGGAAATGTTGCTCGTGGATGATGTAGAAGACAAAGAATTTCTGCGTGAACTTATCGAGACAATGTATAATGAATTGTCGGCACCAAAGAAAAAGAAGTAAGCAAAAGCACTCTGCTTGAGTGGGAAAAATATGATAGATAATGATAATTGTTTTGAGAAAGGGGGCACATTAATGAAGAAATCAATTATCGGTGTGATGCTTACCATTGCAGTGTTATGTCTTGCAGCTTGTGGGGGGTCGTCTGTAAAGGTGGGCTCGTTCTCATCTCGCTACTTTAACGAGGATGATTATGATAACGCTGTACAGGAGGTCTTTACTTATTTCAGCGATTGGGAAGGCTGCACTATGACAGAAATCGGATATGCCGGAGATGACGCTGTAAAGGCAGAAGCGGAAATCCGTGGGCTGGCGCCTGAGCAGGTTATGGTACTGACATCCACCTTTACTACGGACGGGGAAGACCACCAGAACGGCCTCGAA
>CADBXM010000004.1:120834-121314 GCA_902798745.1 uncultured Eubacteriales bacterium | reverse complement strand
AAGGCACTCGAGGATCCAACAGGCGAGTGGGCAGACGCAGTACTCGAGCTGATGGAAGCAGTAGACACATACATCCCAGAGCCAGAGAGAGCAAACGACCAGCCGTTCCTGATGCCAGTCGAGGACGTATTCTCGATCACAGGCCGTGGAACAGTAGCAACAGGAAGAGTTGAGAGAGGAATGCTCCACACAGGCGACGAGGTAGAGATCGTCGGACTGACAGAAGAGAAGAGAAAAGTAGTCGTAACAGGCGTAGAGATGTTCAGAAAGACACTGGACGAGGCAGAGACAGGCGACAACATCGGCGCACTTCTCCGTGGCGTACAGAGAACAGAGATCGAAAGAGGACAGGTACTCGCTAAGCCAGGTACGATCCAGCCTCATACAAAGTTCAAGGGCCAGGTATACGTACTGAAGAAGGAAGAGGGCGGACGCCACACACCATTCTTCAACGGATACAGACCACAGTTCTACTTCAGA